>CAYWRP010000007.1:711-89163 GCA_964460955.1 uncultured Rhodospirillaceae bacterium
ACGGTTTTAGAGCGATGGCGATTTACGAATTTTCGGATGAAAAAGGAAGCGCAATACAAACTTTTCGCGAGTTGGAAGACGTCTCTTGCGGATCTGCATGAGTCCCCGACCCAGTCGGTGCGCGCAAATTGCGCGCAAATGAAGCGATTGAATACCTCTAAAACTTCCGGTAAGTGATTGCAATGTAATGGTGCCGCGGAGTGGAATTGAACCACCGACCCCACCCTTACCAAGGGTGTGCTCTACCCCTGAGCTACCGCGGCTCGTGGCTGTGCGCCTGAGGAGCGCGCACGATGCCATAGCGGCGGGCCGACTGGCAAGCATCCTTGACGCGGCGGCCAACAAGCGGCAAAAAGTGCGCCATGCCGACCAAGCCACCGCCGCCGCAATCCCGCAAATCCGGCCGCGCCGAACGCCTCGGCTCGGCGCTGCGCGAAAACCTGAAACGCCGCAAGGTGCAGCAGCGCATGCGCGCCGAGGCGGCCAAGGACGGCGGCGACGCGGACGCGGAGACGCCATCCGGCGGCGACGGGCGGTCTTGATTTCCCCCGTTTTGCCATCACAATGAAGCCTTCTCCTCTCGCCTCCGGCATCGCGCGGCCGTATCCACCGGCGCCGCCGCCGGTGGGCCATCGATTTGGGACGTGAATGGATCGACTCGTCATCCGCGGCGGCAGGCCGCTCACCGGCACGGTTGCCATCAGCGGCGCCAAGAACGCGGCGCTGCCGCTGATCGCCGCCTGCCTGCTCACCGACCGGCCGCTTACCCTAACCAACATTCCGCGCGTCGCCGACATCATGAGCATGGTCCGCCTGCTCGACGAATTCGGCGTCCAGACCAACATCCGCGAGGAGGATCCGGTCGGCCAGACGCTGGAGCTCTCGGCCGCCAATATCAAGGACGTCACCGCGCCCTATGACCTGGTGCGCAAGATGCGCGCCTCCGTGCTGGTTCTCGGGCCGCTTTTGGCGCGCGCCGGCCGCGCCCGCGTCTCGCTGCCCGGCGGCTGCGCCATCGGCACGCGGCCGGTGGAATTCCACCTCAACGCACTGCGCCAACTCGGCGCCGAGATTGAACTAACCGGCGGCTACATCGAGGCGCGGGCGCCGAACGGCCTCACCGGCGCGCATGTCACCTTCCCGTCGCCGACCGTCACCGGCACCGAGAATCTGCTCATGGCCGCCGTGCTAGCCAACGGCGAAACCGTTCTCGCCAACGCGGCGCGCGAGCCGGAAATCGATGATCTCGCCAACTGTCTCGTCACCATGGGCGCCGAGATCGACGGCATCGGCACCAGCATCCTGCGCATCCGCGGCGTCGAGCGGCTGTCCGGCGCCCACCACGGCACCATTCCCGACCGCATCGAGACCAGCACCTACGCCGTCGCCGCGGCGGTGACCGGCGGCCAACTGACCCTGAAGGGCGGCCGCCTCGACATGATCAAGTCGGTCGCCGACATCCTGCGCGCCGCCGGCGTCGGCATCCGCCAGATCGACGACGGCCTGCACGTCCAGCTCGCCAACGGGCCGATGTGCGGCGTCGACGTCATGACCGAGCCCTACCCCGGCTTTCCCACCGACATGCAGGCGCAGATCATGACGCTGATGGCGCTGTCGGAAGGCGCGGCGATGATCACCGAGACGGTGTTCGAGAACCGCTTCATGCACGTGCCGGAACTCTGCCGCATGGGGGCCAACATCAACGTCCACGGGGCGTCGGCGATCGTCCGTGGGGTGAGCCGGCTTTCCGGCGCGCCTGTGATGGCGACCGACCTGCGGGCGTCCGTCTCGCTGGCGCTGGCCGGACTGGCGGCATCAGGCGAGACGGTGATCAACCGGGTCTACCACCTGGATCGCGGCTACGAGCAGCTGGAATATAAGTTGCGCGCCTGCGGCGCCGACATCGAGCGGATCGCCGACTGATTTTCCGCGCTGACGGGGCGTTGGGCGGTGGCGTCGGCGGCGAAAAACCGCTATCTCCCGGAGCCGAGCGAACCACCGATAAGGAGCGAGCGCGTGGAGGCGGAAAAACTCATCCTGGCGGTCCCCAAGGGCCGCATCCTCAAGGAAGCGGCGCCGTTGATGGCGGCGGCGGGAATCATTCCCGAGGCGTCGTTCGAGGACGACGACAGCCGGCAGCTGCGCTTCGCCACCAACCGGCCGGATCTCGACATCATCCGCGTGCGCAGCTTCGATGTCGCCACCTTCGTCGCCTTCGGCGCCGCGCACCTCGGCATCGTCGGCAGCGACGTGCTGATGGAATTCGACTACCAAGAGCTGTACGCGCCGCTGGATCTCGAGATCGGCCATTGCCGGATCTCCGTCGCCGAGCCGGCGGAGCTGGCCGACAGCGACGATCCACGCAGCTGGGGGCACGTCCGCGTCGCCACCAAGTATCCGGAAATCTCCCGCCGCCACTTCGCCAGCCGCGGCGTGCAGGCGGAATGCGTGCGCCTGAGCGGCGCCGTCGAACTGGCGCCGGTGCTCGGCCTGACGACGCGCATCGTCGATCTTGTCTCCTCCGGGGCGACGCTGAAGGCCAACGGCCTGGTCGAGGTGGAACGCATCGCCGACGTCACCTCGCGCCTGGCCGTCAACCGGGTTACCACGAAGACGCGCCCGGTGGAGATGAGAGCCTGGATTGAACGGTTCCGGAGCGCCCTCGATGCCCGTGCGGCTTGATCGGCGGGCAGCGGATTTCGAGGACCGGTTCCAGGCGCTGCTGGCGGTCCGCCGCGACCCGCAAGCGGACGTCGGCGCCACGGTGGAGGGGATCCTCGCCGAGGTGCGGGCGCGCGGCGACGCGGCCCTTGGCGCGTATACGCAACGCTTCGACCGCTTCGCCCTGACGCCGGCGACGATGCGGATCTCCCAAGCGGAGATCGACGCCGCGGTCGCCCGATGCGATGCCAAGGACATCGCCGCGCTGGAGACCGCCGCCGAGCGCATCCGCGCCTTCCATGTGCGCCAGCTGCCGGCCGACCTCGACTACACCGACGCCGACGGCATCCGGCTCGGCTACCGATGGCGGCCGATCGCCGCCGTCGGCATGTACGTGCCGGGCGGCATGGCCGCCTACCCGTCGTCGGTGCTGATGAACGCCCTGCCGGCGCGCGTCGCCGGCGTGCCGCGCCTGGTGATGACGGTGCCGACGCCGGACGGCGTGCTCAATCCGCTGGTGATGGCGGCGGCGCGCATCGCCGGCATCGACGAGATTTACCGGATCGGCGGCGCCCAGGCCATCGCCGCGCTGGCCTACGGCACCGAGACGATCCGCCCCGTCGACAAGATCGTCGGCCCCGGTAACGCCTATGTGGCCACCGCCAAGCGGGCGGTGTTCGGCACCGTCGGCATCGACATGATCGCCGGGCCATCGGAAGTGCTCATCGTCGCCGACGGCGACAACGACCCGGCGTGGATTGCCGCCGATCTGTTGGCGCAGGCCGAACATGACGCGGTGGCGCAGTCGATCCTGATCACCAACGACGACGCCTTCGCCGATGCCGTCGAGGCCGCCGTCGACAGCCAGCTGCGAACGCTGAGCCGCGCCGAGACCGCCCGCGCCAGCTGGGAAACGCACGGCTGTATCATCGTGGTCGAGACGCTGGCCGCCGCGCCGCACCTGGTCGACCGGATCGCGCCGGAGCATCTGCAGCTGGCGGTCGACGAGCCGGATGCGCTGTTCGCGGCGGTGCGCAACGCCGGGTCGGTGTTTCTGGGCCGCCAAACGCCGGAGGCGCTCGGCGATTACGTCGCCGGCCCCAATCACGTCCTGCCGACCAACCGCAGCGCCCGCTTTTCATCCGGGCTCGGCGTGCTCGATTTCGTCAAGCGCAGCACCTTTCTCGGCTGCGACGCCGAGGGGTTGGCGCGACTGGCTGCCTCGGCGACGACCCTCGCCGAGGCGGAAGGCCTCGACGCCCACGCCCGCTCGGTGGCGATCCGCCTCAACCGGCGCGGCTGACGCAAAGGGTCCGCCTTGGCGCCGTCGTCGAACGACAGCCCGCATTACATCGCCAAGGTGTTTCTCGACGAGCCGGAGAACATCCGGCTCAGTCCGCAGCTCCACCATGAGCGTCGGATCGCCCTGCAGAGCCTGCTCGATGACAATCACTTCGAGCCGACGGGCGGCTTTCAGGGCCCCTATATCCTGCACCTCAGCGTCACCAACGGCCAGCTTGTGTTCACCGTCCATGACGACGAAGACGCCTGGCTGACGTCATTCGGATTGCCGATCGCCACGTTCCATTCGATCATCAAGGACTATTTCGCCATCTGCGACAGTTATCTGAAGACGATCAAGACACTACCGCCGAGCCGCATCGAGGCGATCGACATGGGGCGGCGCGGCGTGCATGACGAAGGGGCGGCTTTGCTGCGGGACGTGTTGGCGGAGAAGGTACGCATGGATCAGGACACGGCGCGTCGGCTTTTCACCCTCGTCTGTGTGCTGCACATTCGGGTGTAGGGCGCAGCGATGGCGCTCATCGTCTCCGCCGTGCTTTTTGCCTGCAGCTTCAATGCCGTGCGCTCGCCCATGGCCGAGGGACTGCTGAAACACTTTCTGCGTCACAAGCTCTACGTCGACTCCGCCGGGGTACGGCGCGGCACCCTGGATCCGTTCGCCGTCGAGGTGATGGACGAAATCGGCATCGAGATCCATCGCCACCGGCCGAAGTCGTTCGCCGATCTCGAGGACGATTCCTTCGACGAAGTGATCACGCTGTCGCCCGAGGCGCAGCACCATGCGATGGAGATGACGCGCACCATGGCCTGCGAGGTCGTCTTCTGGAACACCTTCGATCCGACGCTGACAGAAGGCAGCCGCGAGACGCGTCTCGACGCCTACCGACAGGTGCGGGACCAATTGATGCGGCGGATCCGCGCGCGTTACCTGCCTGCGGCGCCCATGGGCAACCTTTAACGGTTGGAGACGGATTGCCAGGGTCTGAGATCTGACCCCCATTTGCAATTTTTGCCACACATCTATAATATTACAGTTAAATGACAATGGCGTTTTCGGGCGTTTTCGGCACCGGAACGTCAGTAATGGTCCGCGACAACGCAGGTTGTGCCTGCGCCGAGGCGGTCGCTCGAGGACATGACGAGGACACCCACCCCATCGATGCGCAAACCCGATAGCCCCGACGGTTCCGAAGACACCCCGCAACCGACGCCGGCGCCGCAGTGGCGCAAGGCGAAGAAGCCGATGCTGCTACCCTCGACCACGGCCGACGACGCGCTGGCCGAGATCGTCACCCGCGGCGTCGACCACTTGCGGGCCAACGAGGCCTGCGTGTTGGCGCGCGCGCATGAGGAAGGCGTGCATCAGATGCGCGTCGCGGCACGGCGGCTGCGGTCCAGCCTCGCCCTCTACCGCCCGTACATTCCGGACGAGCAGCGGCGCTACCTCAACAGCGAATTGCGGTGGCTGATCACCGAAATGGGGCCGGCGCGCGACTGGGATATCTTCGTCGACGAGACCTTGGGGCCGGTGATCGGCCACGTCACCGACAACGAGGCGTTGGCCCTGCTCCACGAGGCGGCCGAAAAGCAGCGCGACAAGGCTTACGTCCGCGCGCAGGCGGCGCTGAAGACGCAACGCTACCTGGGGCTGACGATGCTGCTCGGCGCCTGGGCGAAGGGACATCGCTGGCATGACGGCGACGTCCCGATGGAGAGACGCCGCCAGTTGAACCGGCCGGCGACGGAACTGGCCCGCCACCTCCTCGACGAGCTATGCGACACCGTCAAGCAGGCGGGAGCGGATTTCGAGAGCCTGTCGGCCGAGGAACGCCACAGCCTGCGCATCCAGATCAAGAAACTGCGCTACGGCATCGAATTCTTCGAAACGCTGTTCCGCAAGAACCAGGCTGCCACCTATCTGGCGACGGTCAAGACGCTGCAGGAGACGCTGGGCGTCGACAACGACATCTTCGTCGCCCGCCAGCTCATCAAGACGCTGGTCAAGGCGGTGCCGAACCGAAAGGCGTCGGCGTTCGATTACGCCACCGGCCTGATTATCGGGTGGCACACGCACATCGCCAGCGAGCGGGAAAAGCGGACCATGAGTTCCTGGGATCGCTTCGTGAACGCCACCCCGTTCTGGCACGAAGCCACGGCCGCGGCGGCGCAAGCCACCGACGACGAGGAAACCATCGATCCGTTCGGCACGCTGGTCGACTCGTAACGGCGTCGGCTCACTGGATGACGACCCGGCCGGCGGCGCGGCGGCCGGTTTCGTTTCCGATGAACGGTTCAGGCCGAATAGCGCATCATGACGTAGCGACCCGGCGCATCCTGGATGGCGGGTAACGCGCCCGCCCCGGGGACGCGGCCGGCGACATCGCCGCCTCCGAACGAAGCCAGCCAGTCGCGCCAGTCCGGCCACCATGAGCCTGTTCGAGCCTGCGCGCCGTCAAGCCACGCCTGGGGCGAGGCCGGCAGGGCGTCGTTGAGCCAATAACCGTACTTGCCGGCCGCCGGCGGATTGATCACTCCGGCGATGTGCCCCGACCCGGCAAGGACAAACCGCTTCGGCCCCGCGTAGTGCCGGGTCGCCGCATACGCGGAGGTCCATGGCGCGATGTGATCGTCGTGGGTCGCCAGGATGTAAGTCGGCGCCGTGATCGCCGCGAGGTCGATGGGCGTGCCGGCGAGGGTAATCGCCCCCGGCTGCACGAGACGGTTGTTGAGATACATCTCCCGCAGATAGAAGCGGTGCATCATCGCCGGCATGCGCGTCGAGTCGGCATTCCAGTAGAGAATATCGAAGGCCGGCGGTTCCTTGCCCATCAGGTAGGAATTGACGAACGCCGACCAGAAGAGGTCGTTTTCGCGCAGGCTTTGGAACACCTGGGCCATTTGCGCGCCGTCGAGGTAGCCGGTGCTTTCCATATGGCGGTCGAGAAGCTCCAGTTCCCGCTCGCCGATGAACACGGCGAGTTCGCCGGGGTCGGCGAAATCGACCAGGGTCGTCAGGAACGTCGCCGAAGCGACGCGGTCGTCGCCGTGCGCCGCCATCCGCGCCAGCGCGCAAGCCAGCAGCGTGCCGCCGATGCAATAGCCGAGCGCGTTGACGCTTTCCTCGCCGGTCACCTCGGCGATGACGTCGAGCGCCGCCATCGGCCCTTCCAGCAGATAATCCTCGAACCGCTTATCGGCCAGGCGTTCGTCAGGGTTGATCCAGGAGAGAACGAACACGGTGTGGCCCTGCTCGACCGCGTAGCGAACGAACGAATTGCGCGCCTGAAGATCGAGCACGTAGTACTTGTTGATCCACGGCGGCACGATCAGCAGCGGCCGGCGGTGGACGCGCTCGGTGGCCGGCGCGTACTGGATGATCTGCGCTAGCGCATTCTCGTGGATCACCTTGCCGGGGGTGGCGGCGAGGTTGTCGCCGAGGGTAAACGCATCCGGGTCGGCCAGCGTCAGGTTCAACCGGCCGTCGCCCCGTTCCAGATCATCCAGCATGCGGCTCAATCCTCGCCGCAGGTTGGCGCCGCCGCTGGCCACCGTCTCCTGCATGACGCGCGGATTGGTCGGCAAAAAATTCGTCGGCGCCATCGCGCTGAGCATCTGCCGGGCGAAGAAGGCGGCCTTGCGGCGGGTATGCGCATCGATTTCGTCCAGGCTTTCGATGAACTCGGCGAGCCATTTGGCGGTGACGAGGTGATACTGCATCAAGCCGCTGAACACCCGGTTCTCGGACCAGAGCGGATCCTTGAACCGGCGGTCGGCCGGATCCGGCGCGATCAGCGGCGGCGGAACCGGCTCCGCGCCGCCGTTGGCGCCGGTGAGCATCGACGCCCAGATCTTCGCGTAGTCGCCGGCGAGGCGCTGTTGCGCGGCGGCGAGTTTTTCAGGATGGTCCTTCAAATAAGCGGAAATCTCGCCGAACACCGCCCGCACGATATCGCCGCTGAGTATCTCGAAAGTGGGCGCCTCTTGCCGCTGTTGCGCGAACTGTTGCGTCAGACGCCTGCCGCGGGCGAATAAAGCCTCCCATTCGGCCTTCGCCGCTGCGTCGGCGTCGGCCGCGCCATTGGTCAATCTTGCCTCCTCGCCCCCGTCCGGTTCGTTTCTTTGTCCCGCCGCCTAACGCGGCGGGATATTGTCAGGTCGGCCGCCGATCGCCAGCAGCCACCGGCCCTTCGTGTCGCCGCCGCCCGCGCCAACGAGGCGCGTCGGCTTAATTCCTGGCGTTCAGGCGACGTCCTCGGCATAGGACTTACTGTAATCCACCAGGTCACGATAGCAATGCCACGTCGCGTAGGCGAGGACCGGCAGCGCCACGGCCAGGGCCGGCAGCACGACCACCGAAGCGGCCGTGATCATCGCCACCAGTGCCGCCCAGCCGAACATGACCTGGGCGTTCTGGCGCACCGCCAGGAGGCTGATGCGGATCGCCGAGACGCAATCGATCGGCTTGTCGTAGATCAGCGGAACCGAGATGGCGGAGATGGAGAACACGATCGCCGCGAACACGGCGCCGACCACGGTACCGACGCCGAGCAGCATCGCCCCGTTCAGCGAGAAAATCACCTCGGTGAAAAATCGTTCCAACGACGGCGGCGTCTGATGGAAGAAGATCATGAACAGGAACAGCGCGATCTCGATCCAGACAAGAAAGCAGATCAACAGGGCGACGCCCATTGCCGAAAGCTGGCCGCCGCTGCGCTGGAAGGCCCCGAAGACGTCCGAAAATGACACCGCGTGGCCCTTTTCAAGGCGTCGGCTGACATCGTAGAGGCCGACGACGAGGATCGGCGCCAGGATCAGGAAGCCGCCAGCCAGGGGCAGGATCATCGAGCCCAATCCGAGCCGCGAAACCCCGAACACGAGGCCGGCGCTGATGAGGATGAAGGCCACCCCGTAAGCAAGACTGATCATCGGCGCGGCCAGGAAATCGCGCCAACCCTGGGCCAGCCAATGACCCGAACGGTCGACATTTTCGACATGGTTAATGGTGAACGAGGTTGGCTGTTCCGAGCACATCGTCACGTGCTCGGAGGAACGCCGACGGACACCGGGCGCGGATACACCGCTCGACATGAAATAAACCTCCCAAATATTGCCGGATTTTTGTTTATGATATTCAACGAAACGGCGGCGGGCTTGTCAATTATTTTTATCGCCCGCCGGCGGGTGTTTTAAGCGCCGCCCGGTTTCGCCGGCTCGTCGAGGGATCGGTAGCGAAACTGAAAGCCGATCAGCAGCCCCTTCAACGGTCGCAACAGGGCGACGGTGCCGACCAGGGTAACAGGGATCCACACGAGGGCGTGCAGCCAAAGAGGCGGCGCGAGGAACCGTTCCATCAACGCGGCGAGGCCGACGACGACGATGCCAAGCAGGAAAATGACGAACACCGCTGGACCGTCGCCGGAGTCATGACCGGCGAAACCGACGCCGCACGCCTTGCAGGCCGGCGCGATCCGCAGGTAGCCGGCGAACAGGCGCCCCTTTCCGCATCGCGGACAGCGGCCACACAGGGCATCGAACAGGATGGCGGCAGTCGAGCGGCGTTGGGTTTCGAGACTATCCATGCCGATCCAGGCTTGGTCCGCGGCCCGTTGCCGACCGCGGATCAGTGCATCGCACCTTGGTAACCGGCGCTTGTCCACCAGTAGACGGCGACGAACAAGAACAGCCACACGACGTCGACAAAGTGCCAGTACCAGGCTGCGGCTTCGAAGCCGATGTGCTTGTCCTTGGTGAAATGGCCGTCACGGGCGCGCAGGAAGCAGACGGTGAGGAAACACGCGCCGACCAACACATGGAAGCCATGGAAACCGGTGGCGAGGAAGAAGGTCGACGGAAAGATGCCGTCGGTGAAGCTGAACGTCACGTGACCGTACTCGTAGGCCTGCAGGCCGAGGAAGATGAAGCCAAGCAGCGCAGTCAGGCCGGTCCAAATGGTCATCTGCCGGCGGTCACCGGCGCGGATGGCGTGATGGGCAACGGTGACCGTGGCGCCGGAGGTGAGCAGGATCAGGGTATTGAGGAACGGCAGAGTCCAGGCGTTGAGCGGCGTGATGCCTTCGGGTGGCCAGACCTCGCTGGCGGTGCGGCTAATCAACGGCAGGCTGGCGTCGAAGTAGGCCCAGAAGAAGGCGAAAAAGAACATCACCTCAGAGGCGATGAACAACAGGACACCGACCCGAAGCCCGGACTGAACGACATCGGTGTGGAACACCCCGGCTAGCGATTCCCGGACGACGTCCCGCCACCATCCAAAGAAGGTGAAGAACAGCAGGCCGAAGCCGATGGCGAGCAGGAACCACGGCCCGTCGTGCATGAACCAGATGCCGCCGAGCGCGATGATCAGCGCCGACAGTGAGCCGAGCGCCGGCCACGGGCTCGGATCGACCATATGGAAGGGGTGCGTCTTCGTTTGGTTTGCCATTGTCGTTGCCTCGACTTCCCGCTGCTGCTCGGACTTAAAAATCAGTTCGAAAGGCGCACCGCGACCCGGGCTTCGGGCGTCTCCGCCGCCGGCGGGGTTCGCGTCGCCTGACTGTCCTCGGACGCGCCGGCCCGGGCGCCGTCCTTTTCGTAGAAGGTGTAGGACAAGGTGATCGTCGAGATATCCCGCGTGTTCGGATCGTCGGCGATCGCCGGGTCGACGAAGAAGGAAACCGGCATGGAAACGCGCTGGCCGGCCTCCAGCGTCTGCTCGGTGAAACAGAAACAGTCGATCTTGCTGAAATAGGGCGCCGCCTTGTAGGGCGTGACACTGAACGTCGCCGTGCCGGTAACCGCATGATCGGCCCGATTGACCGCCTCATAGAAGGCGAGGCGTTCATCGCCGAGGCGAACTTGCATCAGCCGCTGTTCCGGCGTGAACCGCCACGGCAGCGCCGAATTGACGTTGGAATCGAACCGCACGGTCACCGCACGGTCCGACACCGTGTCCGGAAGCTGCACCGACTCGGTGTTGGGGGTGCCGCCATAGCCGGTCACCTGGCAGAAGATGCGGTACAGCGGCACCGACGCGAACGACAGGCCGACCATCCCGGCGACGACACCGACGAGGACGACGGCGGTCACCGTTTTGCGGTTTCTGGGAACGGATCTTTCCATGCAGCGCCTCCGCGTCATCCGGGTCAAATCGTTGGTCGGCGCCTACTCGGCGGGCTTCGGATGGTGGTGGCCGCTGGGACCGATCACCGGCAGCTCCTCGTGGGTATGGAATGGCGCCGGCGACGGGACGGTCCATTCCAGTGTCGTCGCGCCCTCGCCCCAAGGATTGGCTTCCGCCGGCCGCGCCCGCCGATAGGTATGCCAGATCAGGTAGAGGAACATGAAGGTGCCGATCATGGTGATCACCGCGCCCACCGAACTCACCAGGTTCCAGCCCGCATAGGCATCCGGATAGTCGGGAATGCGGCGCGGCATGCCGGCGAGGCCGGAGAAGTGCTGCGGGAAGAACAGCACGTTGACGCCGATGAAAAAGACCCAGAACTGCGCCTTCGCCAGCGGCTCCGAGTAGGTGTAGCCGGACATCTTGCTGACCCAGTACAGGTAGCCGCCGAACATGGCAAAGATGGCGGCGATGGCCATCACGTAATGGAAGTGGGCGACGACGTAGTAGGTGTCGTGCAGGGCGAAATCGATGCCGGCGTTCGCCAGCACGACGCCGGTGACGCCGCCGACGACGAACAGCCAGATGAAACCCATGGCATAGAGCATCGGCGCCTTGAATTCGATGGAGCCGCCCCACATCGTCGCCAGCCAACTGAAGATCTTGATGCCGGTCGGCACGGCGATGATCAGCGTCGCCGCGGTGAAGTAGGCGCGGGTATCGACGCCAAGCCCGACGGTGAACATGTGGTGCGCCCAGACGATGAAGCCGACGACGCCGATCGCCACCATCGCGTAGGCCATGCCGAGGTAGCCGAACACCGGCTTCTTGGAGAAGGTGGAGACCAGCTGGCTGATGATGCCGAACGCCGGCAGGATGATGATGTAGACCTCTGGATGGCCGAAGAACCAGAACAGGTGCTGCCACAGCACCGGGTCGCCGCCGCCTTCGGGAACGAAGAAGGTGGTGCCGAAGTTGCGGTCGGTGAGCAGCATCGTCAGCGCGCCGGCCAGCACCGGCAGGGCCAGCAGCAGCAGGAACGCGGTGACCAGCATCGCCCAGACGAACAGCGGCATGCGGTGCATGGTCATGCCGGGCGCCCGCATGTTGAAGATGGTGACGATGAAGTTGATGGCGCCGAGGATCGACGAGGCACCGGCCAGATGCAGCGCCAGGATGCCGAAGTCGACCGCCGCGTCGGGATGGAAATTGATGCTGCTCAGCGGCGGATAGACGGTCCAGCCGGTGCCGACGCCGCTGCCGACGAACAGCGACAGGCAAAGCATCAAAAGCGCCGCGGCGAGCAGCCAAAAGCTGACGTTGTTCATCCGCGGGAACGCCATGTCCGGGGCGCCGATCATCAAGGGCACGAACCAGTTGCCGAAGCCGCCGATCATCGCCGGCATGACAACGAAGAAGACCATCAGAAAGCCGTGCGCCGTCACCAGCACGTTGTAGAACTGGAAGTCGTCGATGAACTGGATGCCGGGCTGCGCGAGTTCGAGGCGAATGTACCACGACATAAATCCGCCGATCAGGGCGGCGATGATCGACAGGATGATGTACATCGTGCCGATGTCCTTGTGGTTGGTCGAATAGACCCATCGCCGCCATCCGGTGGGATGGTGATCGTGCGCATGTCCTTCGTGTCCGGCGGTCGCACCGTATGCCATTGATCGACCCTCTTATATCTGGCTCGTTGCCTATAATACCCGACGGGGCCGCGCGGGTGAATGCCGCGCGGTGCCCTGCGATGCCGTTACGCTACCGCGCCGTCTCGGCGCGGGCGACCTCTCTGTTCGGGCGGTCGGCGGCGGCGAATTTCTCCTGGGCTTCCTCGACCCACTGGGCGAATTCCTCCTCGGAGACGGCATGGATCTCGATCGGCATGAAGCCGTGATTGACGCCGCACAGCTCGGAACACATGCCGTAGTACGTGCCTTCCTTGGTAATCCGCACCCAGCGCTCGTTGATGCGCCCCGGGGTGGTGTCGATCTTCACCCCGAGCGAGGGAACCGCCCAATTGTGAATGACGTCGTTGGATGTCAGCAGCAGCTGGACGGTGGTATCCACCGGCAGCACCACCGGCTCGTCGACGGTGAGCAGTCGCGGCTGCCCTTCTTCGAGCATTTCGTCCGGTATCAGGAAGCTGCCAAAGGAGAAATCGCCGTGATCGGGATAGCTGTAGGTCCAATACCACTGATGCCCGGTAACCTTCAGCGTCATGTCGTATTCCTGCGCTCTGTCGTGGAAATACAGCAGCTTCATCGATGGAATGGCGATAATGACAAGGATGATGATGGGGACGGCGGTCCAAACGACCTCAAGGAGCGTGTTGTGGGTCGTCTTGGAGGGGACCGGATTCCGCTTAGCATTGAAACGGAAAATGATGTAGGCCATCAGTCCGAGCACCAGCAGGACGATGGCGGTAATAATAATCAATAAGAAATTGTGGAAGTCGTGCACCCGCTCCATGACGGGTGACGCCGGATCCTGTAGGTTGATTTGCCACGGCTCGGATCTGCCCGCCGCAAGCACGTCGTACCCAAAGCCGATGAGCGTCGCCAGAGCCGCCAGCGTCACGTTGCGTAGCCTACCCACCATCGCATCCTTCCCAATTACCTGTACTTTTCTCAATTGCACACACGATTTTCGGCAATAATCGCGGGTAAGTGGCCATGCCTGTCGAGGCCACGTCCCGCGAGGGGCTCGCGCACAACCCTACCCACGACACAACTATACGCTTCCCTACCATGCCTAACTTGGGGTTGAAAAGCATTTTCTCTCGCACTCGGTAATCCTTTGCCACCGCGTCGATCCACGATTGATTTTCTTTCTCAACTCGGTATGATGCAATCTCGATAACTAGTCCTACTATTGCACCAATCCTGGAAAAGGATGATTGAGGGATGGGAACAACGCACCCTTCCGACCTGGAATAGCCTTGACAAAAAATGTCCTGTTGGCCGTCGTTCTCGCCGCCGCGGCGGCCGTGATGTATTTCGGCATCATCGTTAACGTCGGGTCCTCTTAGGCTACCCAGAAAAAAGTAGGGGCCGGCGGGAGGCCCAAGCTTTCGGATTATTGCGTCGATGCTCGCCATCACCGATCTGCCGCACGTCAACGCGACGCTGAATGGGCTGACCATCGTTTGCCTCGGTTTCGGCTACGCCTTCATCCGCGCCGGCCGGCGCGACCGTCACATGCAGAGCATGGTCGCCGCCCTGGTGGTCTCGGCGGCGTTCCTGGTCAGCTATCTCATTTATCATTTCAACGCCGGGCTGGCGAAATTCGGCGGCGAAGGGGTGGTGCGGCCGATCTACTTCAGCATCCTCATCACGCACATCATTGCCGCCATGGTGATCACCTTGATGGTGCCGCTGACCGTCTGGCGGGCGGCGATGCGCCAGTTCGACCGCCACCGCCGCCTCGCCCGCTGGACGTGGCCGCTTTGGATGTTCGTCGCCGTCTCCGGCGTCGTCGTCTACGCCATGGCCATCCATCTGTTCCCTGATCCGGCGGGGCCCTATGCCTGAGGATGGAGCGGCGATCCCGCTAAAAGCCGCCAGCCGCGCCGACGGCGTCATCCGTGCCTGGACCGGGCTTGCCGTCGCCGCCCTGGCGGTCGCCGGCGTGTTCGCCCTCCTGCTCGCCGCCTCGCGCACCCCGGGGATGGAAAACGTTGTCGCCTGGCCGGCGGCGTTCTTCCACAAGGGGCTGGTCATCCATGTCGTCTTCTCGTTCGTCGTCTGGTTCACGGCAATGCTGGGCGCCCTGCTTGCCGTGCTGCGTCACCAACCGGCCACCGGGCGAGGCGATGCCGGCTGGGCGGATCGGCTGGCGCCGGCCGGTGTTCTGGTGGCGTTTCCGTTGCTGTTCGTGCCGGCCCTGCTCGATCGCGGCCTGCCGACGCTGAACAACTACGTGCCGGCGATCATCGATCCGCTCTACTACGCCGGGCTGGTCGTCCTGGCGGCCGCCGTCGCCGTGGCTTGCGTCCGCGCCCTGCTGTCGATCAGCCGCTCGCCGGCGCCGCTCGACGCGCCGCCGCTGGTGGCGCGTGCCGCCTGCTTCGCCTTTACGGCGGCGTTGGTCTGCTTCGCCGCCGCCTGGATGCAAGTCGTCGGCACCCCGGTCGACCACGGGTTCAACGAATACCTGATGTGGGGCGGCGGCCACGTGCTGCAGATCGTCAACACGCTGATCGTCATCCTGGCGTGGTTGCTGCTCGGTCGGACCTTCGCGGGCGACCGCGCGCCGGATCGGCGACCGATCCGCCTCGGCGTCGGCGTGCTTGTCCTCGCCGCCGCCATCGCGCCGCTGTCCTACCTTGTCTTCGAGCCCTTCACGGCGACGCAGACCCGCGCCTTTACCGCCCTGCAATATACCCTCGGGCCCTCGGCGCTGATCGCCGCCTGGCCGATTCTGCGCACCGCGCGTTGGCCGTTGCCGTGGGGCAATCCGGCCTTCGCCGCGCTGGCTTTGTCGCTCCTGCTGTTTTGCGTCGGCGGCGCATTGGGCCTATTCGTCGACGGCACCGACACGCGCACCCCGGCCCATTATCACGGCGTCATCGCCAGCGTCACCATCGCCCTGATGGGCACCGTCTACACGGTGGTTCTCCCCCGCCTGGATCGCGTGGTGCGGGCGCGCAAAACCATGCTGTGGCAGTTGCATCTGTTCTGCTGGGGGCAACTTGTCGCCTGTCTCGGCCTGTTCATCGCCGGCGGCCACGGCGCGCCGCGCAAGGCGGCCGGCGAGGCGCAAGCGCTCGACGGCCTGGCGCAGATCGCCGGCATGGCGATGAACGGTGTCGGCGGCGCTATCGCCGTCATCGGCGGCGTGATATTCGTTATTATCGCGGCGAACGGCCTCTTGCGCGCGCCGGACAGGGCGCACCACGCCATGGACCTCCGGGCCGCTGGCCCCGGCAACAAGAAACCAGTTTGGAGAGCAGAGTGACGGCGACCCCCTCGCAGGAAATCCCCGCCATCGTCCCCACCGAGGAAGCGGAACCGAGGTTCCGACTCAAGGACTACGCCATCCTGTTGAAACCGCGGGTGATGTCGCTGGTGGTGTTCACGGCGGTGATCGGCCTCGTGCTGGCGCCGGGAACCGTCGACACGGCAACCGCCGTCATCGCCATCGTCTTCATTGCGCTCGGCGCCGGGTCGGCGGGGGCGATCAACATGTGGTACGACCGAGACATCGACCTCGTCATGGTGCGCACCCGCAACCGCCCCCTGCCGGCGGGCCGGATATCGGCGGCGGCGGCGCTGGTCTGGGGCCTTTTGCTGGGAATCGGTTCGGTGGCCGGCATGGCGCTGCTGGTCAATCCGCTGGCCGCCGGCCTGCTGGCGCTGACCATCGTCTACTACGTCTTCATTTACACCGTGTGGCTGAAACGCAGGACGCCGCAGAACATCGTCATCGGCGGCGCTTCCGGGGCCCTGCCGCCGGTGATCGGCTGGGCCGCCGCCAGCGGCGACGTCGGTCTCGGCGCGATCAGCCTGTTCCTCATCATCTTCCTTTGGACGCCGCCGCACTCGTGGGCCCTGGCCCTCTTCCGCCGCGGCGATTACGAGGATGCGGGGGTGCCGATGATGCCGGTGGTCGCCGGCGAGGAGTCGACGCGACGGCAGATCATCGCCTACACCGCCTTGCTGATCCCGGCGACGTTCGTGCCCCTGGTCATCGGGCTTTCCAGCCCCTTCTACGGAGTCGCCGCGCTGATCCTCGGCGTCTTGCTGTTCCGCGCCGCCTATGGCGTCTCCCGCTCGGCGGAGACCGGGCCGGCGCGCCGGCTGTTCTTCACCTCGATCCTTTATCTGTTCTTCATCTTCCTCGCCCTGCTGGTCGACAACGCGCTGTCGACGCTGGTGTAGCGAACGAGCCCGACGCATGCCGGAAACCGCGTACGCGACGCTGGAAAACCGCTTCCGCCGCCTCAACCGTCTCAGCGAGGCGGAGGAGATCCTGCACTGGGATCTTTCGACGATGATGCCGGCCGGCGGCGCCGAGGCGCGCGGCGAACAGCTGGCGGCGCTGAAGGCGGTCCGCCACGAGATCCTCACCGCGCAGGACACCGCCGACCTGCTCGCCGAGGCCAAGGCGGACACCACCCTCGACGCATGGCGGCGCGCCAACGTCACCGAGATGGACCGTGCGTGGCGCCACGCCAGCGCCGTCGACGCGCCGCTGGTCGAAGCGCTGGCCCGCGCCTGCTCGGCCTGCGAGGCGGCATGGCGGCGCGCCCGCGCCGATGGCGATTTCGCCGCCGTTCGGCCAACGCTGGCGACCGTCCTCGACCTCGTGCGCGAGGAGGCGGCGGCGAAGGCCGACGCCCTCGGCCTCGACCCCTACGACGCGCTGCTCGACGCCTATGAGCCGGATGGCCGCGCCGCCGCCATCGATGTGTTGTTCGCCGATCTGGCGGCCTTCCTGCCCGGCTTCCTCGTCGAGGTGCGGGAGCGCCAGGCGCGCCAGGAACCGCCGCTACCGCTGCCGGGTCCGTTCCCCATCGAGAGACAACGCGCGCTTGGCGTCAACTTCATGCGGCGGTTCGGCTTCGATTTCGACCATGGCCGCCTCGATATCAGCCTGCACCCCTTCTGTGGCGGCACCCCGGACGACGTGCGGATCACCACGCGCTACGACGAGGCGGACTTTCGCTCCGCCTTCATGGGGGTGATGCACGAGACCGGGCACGCGTTGTACGAGCGCGGCCTGCCGGTCGACTGGCGGTCGCAGCCGGTCGGCGCGGCGCGCGGCATGATGCTGCACGAAAGCCAGTCGCTGCTGGTCGAGATGCAGGTCTGCCGCTCGCGGGCGTTCTTAAGCTTCGCCGCGCCGCTGATGCGCGACGCGCTCGGCGGCGCCGGCGATGCCTGGTCGCCCGACAACCTTTATCGCCACTATATCCAGGTCGAGCCCGGCTATATCCGCGTCGATGCCGACGAGGTCACCTACCCGGCGCACATCATCCTCCGTTATACCCTGGAACGGGCGATGATCGCCGGCGATCTGGCGGTCGACGACCTGCCGGCGGCATGGAACGACGCCATGCAAAGGCTGCTCGGCCTGCGTCCGCCGGACGACCGGCTGGGCTGCCTGCAGGATATTCATTGGTTCGATGGCGCCTGGGGCTATTTCCCCACCTACACCCTCGGCGCGCTGGCGGCGGCGCAGCTTTTCCAGGCCGCCGTCGGCCAGCGCCCGGAGATCGCCGATGGCATCGCGTGCGGAGAATTCGCCCCGCTGGTCGACTGGCTGCGCGAGAAGGTACACCGCCAGGCCAGCCGCCTGCCAACCGATGATCTGCTCGTCGACGTCACCGGCGCGCCGCTGTCGACGCAGCCGTTCAAGGACCATCTGACGCGCCGCTACCTGAACGGCGAGGCGTGAGCGGCGGGCGCGGCCGACGCGACTTCGCTTGCGAGACGGTCGCGATCGGCGCTATAGCCGCGCCAAGGCGGTTGCCCGATCACACAACATCGTTAACTGTGAATTGATACGAGCCATGGACTACGTCAGCACCCGGGGGCGCGCAGAGACCCTGACCTTCGACGATGTCGTTCTGACCGGACTGGCGCGAGACGGCGGCCTTTACGTGCCGGCGGCATGGCCTGCTTTGACGCCAGGCGAGATCGCCGACATGCGCTGGCTTTCCTATCCCGGTCTCGCCGCCCGCATCCTCGCCCGCTTCGCCGAGCCGGACGAAAGCGAGGCGGCGTTGGCCGAAATCACCCGCGACGCCTACAACCGTTTCACCGATCCGGAGATCGCGCCGCTGAGCCGCCTCGACGAAGGCCAGTGGCTGTTGGAACTCGTGCACGGGCCGACACTCGCCTTCAAGGACTATGCCCTGCAGATTCTCGGCCGGCTGTTCGACCGCGTGCTGGCGAAGCGGGGGACGCGGATGACGGTGCTCGGCGCCACCTCCGGCGATACCGGCGCGGCGGCCATCGAGGCCTGCCGTGGGCGCGACCGGGTGATGGTTTTCATGCTCCACCCGAAGGGCCGCGTGTCGGAAGTGCAGCGCCGGCAAATGACCACGGTGGACGCGCCCAACGTCGTCAATATCGCCGTCGACGGCACCTTCGACGACTGCCAGGACCTGGTGAAGGCGGCCTTCAACGACGCCGCGTTCCGCGATCGGGTCAGCCTGTCGGCGGTCAATTCCATCAACTGGGCGCGGATCGCCGGCCAGGTCGTCTACTACGCCTGGGCGTCGCTGAAGCTGAGCGACGGCGCCACCAGGGTCGATTTTTCGGTGCCGACCGGCAACTTCGGCAACGTCTTCGCCGCCCACGTGGCGCGGCTGATGGGCCTGCCGGTCGGCGGGCTGATCATCGGCTCCAACCGCAACGATATTCTAACCCGCTTTTTCCTCTCCGGCGAGATGCGCGTCGAAGGCGTGCAGCCGACGATCAGCCCGAGCATGGATATTCAGATCTCAAGTAACTTCGAGCGCTACCTGTTCGAGTTGTTCGGCCGTGATGGCGAGGTGACCGCCGCCGCCATGGCCGATTTCCGCCGCGACGGCGTGTTGACGATGGAAAACACGTTGCATCGCCGCGCCTGCGAGGATTTCTTCGCCGCCCGCTTCTCCGACGAGGAAACGTCGGCGACGATCCGCGCCGTCTACGAACAATCGGGCATTCTCATCGACCCGCACACGGCGGTCGGCGTCGCTGCGGCGGGCGCCCGGCGGCACGGCGGCGGCCGTCCGCTGGTCACCGTGATGACCGCCCATCCGGCGAAATTTCCCGACGCCGTCGAGGCGGCGATGGGCATTCGGCCGCCACTTCCCGACCACCTCGCCGATCTTTACGACAAGCCGGAACGGTGTCGCGCCTTGCCGGTCGAAATCGACGCCCTCAAATCAGTGATCATCGAAACAATGCACGAAACGGGAGAACCAGCATGACATCCGTCGCCGTCACCACCTTGAGCAACGGCCTGCGCGTCGCGTCGGACACCATGAGCTCGGTGGAAACGGCCTCCGTCGGCGTGTGGATCGAAACCGGCAGCCGCTTCGAGCCGGCGCCGCTGAACGGCGTGTCGCACCTGCTCGAGCACATGATGTTCAAGGGCACGCCGACGCGGGACGCGCGCGCTATTGCCGAGGAGATCGAGGCGGTCGGCGGGCACATGAACGCCCATACGTCGCGCGAGTATACCGCCTACTACGCGCGCGTCCTCGCCGAGGATATCGGGCTGGCGGTCGACCTCGTCGCCGACCTGCTGCTGCGCGCCGCCATGGACGACGAAGAGCTGCGCCGGGAGCGCACGGTTATCCTCCAGGAAATCATGCAGGCCGAGGACACGCCGGAAGACATCATCTTTGACCGTTTCCAGGAGACGGCGTTTCCCGACCAGGCGCTGGGCCGGCCGATCCTCGGCTCACCCGAACGCGTCGGCGGCATGAGCCGCGATTCGCTGATCGATTACTGGCGGCGCCATTACGCGGCGCCGCGGATGATCGTCGCCGCCGCCGGCAAGGTCGACCACGACGCGCTGGTGGCCCTGGTCGAAAACGCCTTCCTCGAGGTGCCGACGGTCAACGGCGTCGCCGCCGAGCCGGCCCATTACGCGGGGGGCGAGTGGCGCAAGGACCGCGATTTGGAACAGGTCAACGTCATTCTCGGTTTTCCGGCGGTCGGCTTCGACGACCCCGACTATTACGTCCAGTCGGTGCTGTCTACGATCCTCGGCGGCGGCATGTCGTCACGCCTGTTCCAGGAGGTCCGCGAAAAACGCGGCCTCGTCTACTCGATCTACTCGTTCGCCTCCAGCTACCGGGATTCCGGACTGTTCGGCGTCTACGCCGGCACCGGCGCGGATGAGGTGGCGGAGCTGATCCCGGTTGTCTGCGGCGAGCTGGTGGGTGTCGCCGAGCGGGTGCATGCCAAGGAGATCGCCCGGGCGCGGGCGCAGGTGCGGGCCAGCCTGCTGATGGCATCCGAAAGCACCTCGGCCCGTTGCGAGCAGTTGGCGCGTCAGTTGATGGTGTTCGGCCGGCCAATCCCCAACCCGGAGATTCTGAGCCGCATCGAAGCCGTCACCGCCGAGGATGTCATGCACCTGGCCGGCCGGTTGTTCTCGCGGACGCCGACGCTTGCCGCGCTTGGCCCGGTTGGCAAGCTGGAGCCGACCGAACGGATCATCGGCCGGCTGGCCGCCTGACCGCGCCTTCGCGAAAGCGTAAGGTCGGCCGCCGTCAGGCGTGCCCGGCAGCTTCCGACAACATCCAGGGATCGATGCCGATCCGCGACATCGCCTGGTCCCACTTCACGTCATTGTCGCCGCCGAAGACGAGATCGACGGCGGCGTCCGTGTGCAGCCAGCCATTGGCGCGGATTTCCATGTCCAGCTGCTGCGGCCCCCATCCGGCATAGCCCAGCGCCATGATATGCTTCGAAGGTCCGGTGCCGCCGGCGATGGCCCGCAGGATGTCGACGGTCGCCGTCAGCGCGACGTCGTTGCCGACGAGAATCGTCCCGTCGTTGCTATAATCCGGCGAATGCAGCACGAACCCGCGGCTCGTTTCCACGGGGCCGCCGAAGTGAACCGGGGCATCCGCGGCAGCGGCGACGTTGTCGATATTCAGCGGTTTAAGGATCTCGGCGAAGGTCACCGATTCGAGCATCTTGTTGACGATCAAGCCCATGGCGCCCTCGGCATTGTGCGCGCACATGAACACCACCGACTTGGAGAAGCGCGGGTCGCTCAGCCCCGGCATGGCGACCAGGAGTTGACCTTCCAGATAACCATTTTCGTTTTCCACCACGGACATACCTATTTCACCTTCACTCTTTTTTCATGTAGGTATCAGCCGTTCCAAAATCCCAGTATAGCGCCTTGGCCGCAATTTGGCCCGGATTAAACGCGCCGAACGCGGTTGTGATTGGCCAAGTCACTTAGCGGCCGCCTATATAGACCTCAAGTGCTCGTCCATCAGCGAGATCTGATCGAACCATGTCCCTGCCCTCCGCCCTCCCATCCTCGCAACTCCTCCGCTCCGTCGCTACCGCCTTGGCACTCACCTTCGCGGCCGCCCTGTGGCTGGCGCCACCGGCGACGGCGGCGACCGCCTCTTCCTGGGTCGAGACCGACCACAGCGCCGTCCGCCTGGTCTCCGCCGTCGACGGCGTCGGCAACGCGGAGACGGTGCTCCTGGGCTTGCACATCCGATTGCAGCCGGGATGGAAGACCTATTGGCGGTCGCCGGGAGATGCCGGCTATCCACCACGTCCGGACTGGTCGGGCTCGGACAACCTGGCCTCGGTGACGACCGCCTGGCCGGCGCCGGAACGCTTCTCGGTTGCCGGCCTGGACACCATTGGTTATCGGGACGAAGTCGTGCTGCCGCTGACCGTCGCCCTGGCAAGGCCGGGGGAGGCGCTGACCGCGCGCGCCGACGTCGACTACATGATTTGCGACGAGATCTGCATCCCCTTCACCGCCGCGGTGTCGCTTAGGGTGCCGCCCGGCCCGGCGACGCCCAGCGAATTCTCCCATCTCATCGACCGCTTCGCCAACAACGTGCCACGGGATGGTGCGCGCCACGGCCTGACCTTGACCGCCCTGACGCCCGTGGATACCGCCGGGACCGACGCGCTGCGCCTGACGGTCAATGCCGACTGGCCGCTGGAAAATCCCGACGTCTTCATCGAAGGACCGCCCAGTTTCGTCTTCGACCGACCGTCCGTCCGCGTCGAGCCGGCGGCGACAACGGCCGAATTGACCGTCCCCGTTACCCGTATCGACGATGACGCGCCTGATCTCCCCAGCCTCGCCTTGCGCGTTACCCTGGTCGACGGTGCGCGAAGCGCGGAGCAGCAAATGGTCGTCGGCACGGCCGCGGTAACAAGCGCCGCCGAGGCGGGCGAGGCCGCCGGCGGCGTCTCGATCCTGCCGATCCTGGCGATCGCCGTCCTCGGCGGCCTGATCCTCAACCTGATGCCCTGCGTCCTACCGGTCCTCTCGCTCAAGGTGTTGAGCGTGGTCGGCCACGGCGGCGGCGCGCCGCGCGCGGTGCGCATCAGCTTCCTCGCCTCGTCCGCCGGGATCATCGTCTCGTTCCTTCTCCTGGCCGCCATTCTCGCCGGCCTGAAGGCGGCCGGCGGCGCCGTCGGCTGGGGCATCCAGTTCCAGCAGCCATGGTTCCTGACGGCGATGGTGGTGATCCTGGTGCTGTTTGCCTGCAACCTGTGGGGCCTGTTCGATTTCCGCCTGCCGCAGGCGGTCGCCGCCGCCGATGCCCGCGCGGCGGAGACCCCCGGATTGTGGGCGCCTTTCCTCACCGGCGCCTTCGCCACTCTGCTGGCGACGCCCTGCTCGGCGCCCTTCGTCGGCACGGCGGTCGGTTTCGCCCTGTCGCGGTCGACCGGCGAGATCCTCGCCGTGTTCCTCGCCCTGGGTATCGGCCTGGCGCTGCCCTACCTCCTGATCGCCGCTTTCCCAGCGGTGGCGACGCGGCTGCCGCGCCCCGGCAAGTGGATGGTGGTTCTCCGGCGCGTCCTCGCCCTGGCGCTGGTGGCGACCGCCGTCTGGCTGCTGACGGTGCTTGCCGCGCAGATGGGCCTGTCGCCGGCGCTGGCCTTGGCGGGCATTGGCGTCGCCATCGCCGCCGTGTTCGTTGTCGCGCAAAGGCGGCCGAATATCGCCGGCTGGCGGTGGCCGTTGACCGCCGCCGCGGTCGCCGGCGCATTCCTCATCCCGGGCGCCGTTCCCATTGCCGGTCCGGCCGAGCCACCGGCCGCCCACGCGGAGCGCGAGGCCGGCCCGTGGGGAGCGTTCGACCCCGGCCGAATCCCGGCGCTGGTCGCCGACGGGCGCACGGTTTATGTCAACGTCACCGCCGACTGGTGCATCACCTGCAAGGTCAACGAACGCGCGGTGCTGGCCAGCGAGGCGATCGAATCGCGGCTTGGCGCCGAGGGAGTGGTGGCGATGCGCGGCGACTGGACACGGCCCGACGATCGGATCACCCGTTTCCTGTCGCAATACGGCCGATACGGAATCCCGTTCGATGCCGTCTATGGGCCAGGGTCTCCCGAAGGACAGGTGTTGCCCGAGTTGCTGACGCCGTCGCTGGTCATCGATGCGCTGGAGCGGGCGCAGGTGCCCCAATCTTAATTGACCGACGGTGTCACCCGCCGACCGAAAGACGGTGGCTTTCAAACCGGTAACGATTGACCATATGTCAAAGAGATGCCTTGTCCGCGGAAGGGAAGGCGATCATCTAGGGGTCAATCCGAGAGGAAGAGGGACGATCATGACGATACAGGTGGGTGAACGCATGCCGTCAATCACGCTGATGCGCATGGGAGACAATGGACCCGAGCCGGTGAGCACGGACGATCTGTTCGCCGGCAAGAAAGTTGCCTTTTTTGGCGTTCCGGGAGCCTTCACGCCGACGTGCTCGGAAAAGCATCTGCCGGGCTACGTGGCGCACGCCGACGCGCTGAAGGAAAAGGGCATCGACGCCATCGTATGCACGGCGGTGAACGACTTTTTCGTCATGGATGCCTGGGGCAAGGATCAGAACGTCGGCGACAAGGTGATGATGGTCGCCGATGGCGACGCGGCGTTCACCAAGGCGGCCGGGCTAGAGCTTGACCTTAACGGCAAGGGCCTCGGCCTGCGCTGTCAGCGTTTCGCGATGGTTGTCGACGATGGGATCGTCAAGAGCCTGGCGGTCGACGGCGGCGCTCTCGAAAAAACCAGCGCCGAGGCGGTGATGGCGACGCTTTAGACCACGGCGGCCGGCACCCGATTGCATTCCCGAACCAAAAGTAAAAGGCGCGTCGCGGAGGCGCGCCTTTTTTGATTCGCGAGGCCGGAGGCGTTATCGCCCGTCAGGCCCGGGCCAACCCGACGGCGATCTCCGCCACCTTCATCGGCGGCGCGGCGGCGCGGGCGTAATCCTCGATTCCCTCTTGTTCGCTCACATAGGGCTTGAACGCCATGTCCTGGATCAGGATGTGATGGAACAACCAATCGGTGAGGTATCCCCTGAGAGAGCGTATCAGTCCGCGCGTCGGCTTGACGATATGGCCGCTCTCCTCCTGTTGACGACGCAAGCGCTGAATTTCGCGAATGAAGTTCCAGTGTTCGGCGGCATGGAAGCGGGTGCCGGGAAAATCGCAGGCCTGCATCACCCGCTCTTCGCGCGAGAAATGAAATCGGCTGTAAAGCAGCAAGGCCTTGAGCATCGGGTCGATACCCGCGCGCCACGTTTCCTCGTTATCCTCGTCGAGCAGGTTTATCATCTTGACGAGGCACTTGTGGTCGGTGTCGAGCGCGGGCACTCCAAGTGACATCGCATCGCTCCACATAAAAGTGCTCATCGGTCCTCACGGCCTTCCGGTGTTCGTCCGCCTCTTTCAAGGCATCCATCCTGTAATCAACTTTTAGGATAACATCGCACCGCAATAAAAACTACCTTTTTTGCGGTCTTTGCGGTGGCGGAGAGGCTGGACGGCGACAGTCTTGACCCCTGTGCCGCACGCCGCCGGAAGGCTATCGCGCCGCCCGCTTGGCGCGCTCCGCCGCATCCCGCGCCAACTTGTCGACCCGGTCATTCTCGACGTGTCCGGCATGGCCGCGCACCCAATGCCACTCGACATCGTGGTGCCGCAGGCTCCCGTCGAGGCGCCGCCAGAGATCCTCGTTCTTCACGGGTTTCTTCGCCGCCGTGCGCCACTGATTGCGTTTCCACTGATTGATCCAGCGGGTGATGCCGTCGCGCAGGTACATGCTGTCGGTATAGAGGCTGATCCTGGCGGGCCGGTTCAGCGCCCGCAACGCCTCGATCGCCGCCATCAGTTCCATGCGGTTGTTGGTGGTATGCGATTCGCCGCCCGAGAGTTCCTTCTCGACACCACGCCAGCGCAACAAGACCCCCCAGCCGCCGGGGCCGGGATTGCCGAGGCAGGCGCCGTCGGTGAACACCTCGACCCGCCGGTCGTCACCGCTCATCGGCGGTATCCAAGCCGTAAGCGGCAACGCCGCGCACCTGACGATGGAAGCGCAGCTTGCGGACATACTCCATTGGGTCCTTCGGGGTGACGAAGGCATCCGCCGGGGTGTGCAACCAGTCGTAGAGGCGGGTCAACAAAAAGCGCATGGCGGCGCCGCGGGAGAGGACGGGCAAGGCGTCGACCTCCGCCGCATCGAGACGGCGCACCGATCGATAGCCGTCGATGAGCCGCCGCGCCTTGGTGATGTTGAAACTGCCGTCGTTCTCGAAGCACCAGGCGTTGAGGCAGACTCCGATGTCGTAGGCGAGGAAGTCGGTGCAGGCGAAGTAGAAATCGATCAGCCCGGACAGGCGGTCATGGTTGAAGAAGACGTTGTCCGGAAACAGATCGGCATGGATGACCCCGGTCGGCAGTTGCCGCGGCCAATGGGCTTCCAGAAAGGCCAGTTCCGTCTCCACCTCCGCCGCCAGGACCGGCTCGACGCCGCGTTGGTGCGCCGCGCTCGCCTCGAACAGCGGCCGCCAGCCGTTGACCGACAGGTCGTTGCGCCGCGTCATCGGGAAATCCGCCCCGGCGAGGTGCATGCGAGCCATCGCCTCGCCGACCCGGCGGCAATTGTCGGCGGTCGGCCGCCGCGGCCACATGCCGCGCAGGAAGGTGACGATCGCCGCCTTGCGGCCGGCGAGGTCGCGCAGGGCTTCGCCGTCGCGCGCGGCCACCGGCGTCGGACAGGGAACCCCACGCCGCGCCAAGTGTTTCATCAGGGCGATGAAGAAGGGAAGGTCGGCGGTCCGCACCCGCTTCTCGTAGAGCGTCAGGATGAACGTGTCGCGATCGGTGACGAGGAGGAAATTGGAGTTCTCGATCCCCTCGGCGATCCCCTTGCAGGCGATCACGTCACCGATCTCGTAGTCGGCGACGAACGCGCTGACCTCCTCGTCGGTGATGTCGGTATAGACGGCCATCGCTTCTCTTGTCACATTCGATGCGGGGACGCTAGTGTCCCCGCCATGAGACGACTGGTAAAATCCCGATCGACGCCGAGCTTGCCCCGCCGAGCCGCGTCGCGAAGAGTATCATCATGACAGACCCCGTTATCGCGCAAAAAAACGCCTACCCCGTCGACGTCGAAGCCGGCACCAAATATGCGTGGTGTGCCTGCGGGCGCAGCGCGACGCAACCGTTTTGCGACGGCAGCCACGCGGGCACCGGCATGGCGCCGATGATCTTCACCGCCGAGACCTCGGAGACGGTCTTCCTTTGTGGCTGCAAGCGAACCGCCAGCCAACCCTTCTGCGACGGGACGCATTCCACCCTGTGAACGCGCGATTGCCTCGGAAGCCCAGTGGAACCGCCCTTGGTGTGGCGGTCCTCCTCCTCGCCACCGCCATCGCCGGATGCAGCGGCGATGGCAACGAAGCGCCCAGCGTCGGGTGCCCGCGCGTCTCCGTCCTGGCGGACGCCGCCACCTTGACCCGCTTCGCCTCCGAGACCGGGCGCGACCTGCTGGATGTCGATTACCGAGCGGAGGTGACCGACCTGTTCGCCGGCTGTCGGGTCGTGACCGACGAGGTCGGCGAGAGCGTGCTGCTCGTCGCCGTGGTGCCGGAGATTCGCGCCAGTCGCGGGCCCGCCAACGAAAGCCGCCAAGCCGAGTTTACCTACTTCGTCAGCGTCGTCGAGGATGGCTCGACGATCCTCAACAAGGCCACGTTTCCGGTGTCGCTCCGCTTCGAGGGAAACCGCCGGCAGCTGATCTACCGGGACGACAACCCGCCGGTGACCGTCGACCTGCCGTGGCGGGCGACCTCGGATGTCGACAGCTATGAGGTGGTCCTCGGCTTTCAGCTGACGCAGGCGGACCTCGATTACAATCGCGAGGTACTGGAGGGCCGGCGGTGACCGCATTGCCGAGCCGTGCATCGCCGCGACGGCGGTTCGCCTCATCCAGGAGCCGCGCCGGCCGATGACCGATATTGCCGCATCGCCACCTCGGCGAACACTGCTTGAAAAGCTGCATCGCCGACACGGCGCGCAGATGACGGAGTTTTCCGGCTACCTGCTGCCACTGCATTACGGCAGCATCATCGCCGAGCACCGGCATACACGGACGCAGGCCTGCCTGTTCGACATTTCGCACATCGGCCAGATCGTCGTCTCCGGTGATGACGGAGCGGCGCTCGAACGGCTTGTCGTCAGCGACATCCGCTCGATGTCGTCCGGCAAGGTCCGCTACACGCTGATGACCAACGCCGAGGGCGGCATCATCGACGATCTGCTGGTGGTTCAGGGCGGCTCCGGGCAGACCCTGTTGGTCAATGCCGCCAGACGGGACGCCGACCTCGCCTACCTACGCGCCGAACTGCCGGCGACCTGCCGCCTGCGGCTGATCGACGACTGGATCCTGTTGGCGCTGCAGGGTCCGAGCGCCGCCACCGTCCTGGCGCGCCATGCCCCGGCAAGCCGCCTGATCCTGTTCATGACGACGGAAAAGCTGAAAATCGGCGGCGTGAGTTGCGTCGTCGCGCGCTCCGGTTTCACCGGCGAAGACGGTTTCGAGATCGCCGTGCCGGCCGACAACGCCGAGGAGGTCGCCGAGCTTCTGCTGGATGAGCCGGAAGTGCTGCCGGGCGGGCTCGGCGCCCGCGACTCGCTGCGCATCGAAGCTGGCTTCTGCCTGCACGGCCGCGACATCGACGCGACAACGACCCCGGTCGAGGCCGATCTGGCCTGGACCATCCAGCGCCGACGGCGGGAGGAAGGAGACTTCGTCGGCGACGAGGTGATCCTGCGCCAACTGATGGAAGGTCCGAAACGCCAGCGCATCGGCATTAGGCTTAACGGCGGAACGATCGCCAGGACCGGCTGCGAGATCACCGATCGTTGGGGATGGCACGTCGGCGCCGTGACCAGCGGCGTATATGGTCCAACGGTCGACTCTTCCATCGCCATGGGCTATCTGGACAGCGAATTCCTGCGGTCGGCGCGAGATGTCGTGGTTCTCGTGCGCGGCAAGAAGGTCACCGGCGAAGTCGTCGAGCTCCCCTTCGTCAAACATCGATTCGCCAAATAAGCGAGGAGTGATCAAACCATGGCTGATCTGTACTTCACAGAATCCCACGAGTGGGTGCGCATCGACGGGGATGCGGCGACGGTCGGCATCACCGACTACGCGCAGCAGCAACTCGGCGACGTGGTGTTCGTCGAGTTGCCGGAAGTCGGCGCCACCGTCACCAAGGGCCAACAATGCGGCGTCATCGAATCGGTCAAGGCGGCGAGCGAACTGTATGCCCCGGTCAGCGGCGAGGTCGTCGCCATCAACGAAGCCCTCGCCGACGACCCGGCACGGGTCAATGGCGACCCCCTCGGCGACGGATGGTTCTTCAAGGTCAAGCCAAGCGATCCGGCGCAGACCGGCTCGCTGATGGACAAGAAGGCCTACGAAAACCATATTGCTGGCGGGGAATAACAGTTCGGCTGAATTCCCCGACATTCCGCGCCGAAAGCCGGCTCCGCGGCGTCGACACAGTGGCGGCGAGTCGGCGGCGGTCGATTTTTCCTCATCATGGTCGGAAAAATCGGTTATGGTGCGAACGGAGGAATGGGTAAAACGAGCCAGGACGCCATGACGACCTTCCGTATGTCCCGCTATGTCGACGTACCGCAAGAAAAGCTGTTCGACATCGTCGCCGACGTCGAGCGCTATCCGAGATTCCTGCCGATGTGGAAGTCGGCGCGCATTCTCTATCGCCAAGACACGACGTATTGCACCTTCCAGGAGGTGGGATTCGGCCCCGTGCACAAGCGGTTCAAGACACGCACGACACTCGATTATCCCAACCGCATCGAGATCACGTCGGATGACCGCCTGTTCCGCAATTTCGTCATTCAGTGGACGTTTACGCCGAAGGGCGCGGGCACCCATGCAACCGTCTTCCTGAACTGGAAAATGTCCTCGCGTCTGTTGCAGAAGGCGATCGATGCGATGCTGCCGATGACCGCCGACATGATGGTCACGTCGTTCTCCGATCAGGCCACCGCCGATAGCAGGGTGACGCTGCAGCCGGCCTGAAAGGCGTTCTCTCGCGGTTACGCGTGACGCTGACCGTGGTGCTGGCGGTGGGCACCAACAACGTCACGGCTGAACGGGTTTTCCGAAACGGGTCGCCGACTGTCGGATTTCTGCCTTCCGCCGGCGCCACGCGCCCATCCCGCCAGCGCCCACCCCGTCAGGAAAGGGCCGCCGTGAGCCCATCGGCGCGAAACGCCCGAGCTCAGTTGGCGTACTTGACGCTGCAGCCGTAGGGACGCGTCGAGGCGACGGAAACAGGCTTGCCGTCGGCCATTTCTTGCAGCGCCGCGCTGACATGGTTGTTGGCCTCGGCCGGGTTGCCGCGGGCGCTCGGATCGTCGTCGATGGCGCCCATGTAGACCAGTGTCCCCCCCGGGTCGATGATATACATGTGCGGCGTCGTCCGCGCATCGTAGGCGCGACCGATTGTGCCTTGCGGGTCGAGGATGACGGCACTCGGATGGGCGCCACGGCTTTCCGTGAGCTGGTCGGCCTCCGTCGCCTCGACATAGCCCTGGGTGCCGGGGGCGGATGAAATGATCGACAGCCAGACGACGCCGTCGTCGGTCGCTTCCTGCTGCAGGGCCTGCATCGCCCCCGTCTCGTAGTGCTTCATCGTGTACGGGCATTCATGGTTGGTCCATTCGAGGACAACGGTCGAGCCCCTGAAGTCGGCAAGGCTGTGCGTCTCGCCAGCGGTATAGGTGCCGGAGAAGGCCGGCGCGGCCTCGCCGATCACCGGCGCGGCGGCGACCGGCGCCGGCCCGAAGGCGACCAAGGCGAGGGCGGCGAGGCCGAACAGACCGGCGGTCGCGTGGCGTTGACGCGGGAACACGTGATTGCCTGGGAAAACTGTCGATGACATGGACTGTCTCCTCTCGAACGATGCTCAGTTGGCGGGGTCTGGAGATTTGGCCTCGAATGCCAGCGCCCGCGGGGCGCCGCCGTCGGTAAAGGTGACGACACCGGTCAGCGCTCGTGGCGCGGCGATGGCGCTCGCGTGGCGGCGCACCGTGAGGTGCAAGGTGTCGCCATCGATACGCGCGGTCGGCGTCGCCGCGTAGTCGATGATCCCGTCCGCGACGGGAAACAACCACGCATCCGACGGTTGACCCGGCGGCCGTGACAGCGGAATGGCGACATCGATGATTTCAGACGACATCTCGAAGGTGGCTGGAGAGGCGACCGCCTCCGGCAGGCGGGCACGGGCGTCGGCGAAGCCGCCGTGGCCGTCGCCCGCGACGCGGCTTTCCGCCACCGGCAGGTCCATCGTGTAAGTGCCGAATTGCGGGATGCAGATATCGGCGCAGGCCAGCCATTCGGCCTCGGCGGCGATGCGGACGGTCTGCCCGGGCGCAAGATCGGCCGCCGCGTCGATGCGGGTAAGCAACCACACCTCGTCCGCATAGCCGAAGCTGACCCGCGACCCGGTCCCGTAGCGTTTCGGCGCCGGCCAGACGATCGGCCCGGCCGCCAAGCCGTCCGGCAGATCCCAGGCTATCGTCGTCGGCGCGCCGGCGTCTCCGGGGTTGCGCCAGTAGGTGTGCCAGCCGTCGTCGAGGGTAATCCGCAGGGCGACCCACAACGGCTTTCCGGCGGCGATCGCCGCGTGTTCGGGAATGAGTTCACCGGCGCTGGGCTCCGTGGCTCGACCGACGGGCGGCCCGGCCAGCATTAGCGACACCGCCATGACGGCCGACGCGCCCCAAGAGCCCCTGTCACGCCGCCGGATCATGCGCATGTCCACCCACCGCGTTTACCAGCTTTCGATGACATCTCTCAAATGGGCGTTGGACGGCGGAAGACAAGATCCCGCGCTGCCCGGCGGCCGCATTCAAGCTGAAGTGGCGGGGTTTTCAGGCCGCGCCGCGGCCGTGCGGCCGGTCGAAATCGAGATCCGGTCCCAGCGGCACGATGCCGGTCGGATTGATCGTCCGGTGGCTGCCGTAGTAATGCCGCTTGATGTGGTCGAAACGCACCGTCTCTCGCACCGCCGGCGTTTGGTAGAGCTCGCGGGTCAGGCCGCCGAGGTTGGCGTAGTCGGCGAGGCGGCGGCGGTTGCACTTGAAGTGGCCGTAATAGACCGCGTCGAAGCGGATCAGCGTCGTGAACAACCGCCAGTCGGCTTCGGTGAGGCGGTCGCCGGCGAGGTAGCGCTGCCCGCCGAGCCGCGCCTCCAAATCGTCGAGGGCCGCGAACAGGTTCTCGAACGCCTCCTCGTAGGCCTCCTGCGTCGTCGCGAAGCCGGTGCGGTAGACGCCGTTGTTGATCGCCTCGTAGACGAACGCGTTGGTCCGGTCGATCTCCGGGCGCAGCGGCACCGGGTAGTAATCGACGCCGTCCCCCTCGGCCGACGCAAAGGCGTCGTTGAACATCCGAATGATCGCGGCGGACTCGTTGTTGACGATGGTGCCGGTCCGCCGGTCCCACAGCACCGGCACCGTGACGCGGCCGGTATAGGCCGGATCGGCCCGCTGATAGACCTGAAAGAGGTAACGGGCGCCGTTGACCGGATCGGCGCCGTCCGCCAATTCCCAGCCATTTTCCAGCATCAACGGTTCGACGACGCTGACCGAGATCGCCTCCTCGAGCCCCTTCAGGGCTCGGAAGATCAGCGTCCGGTGCGCCCACGGGCAGGCGTAGGACACGTAGAGATGATAGCGCCCGGCCTCGGCAGGGAACGGCGTCGAGCCGTCATCGCTGAGCCAGTCGCGGAACCGGCTTTCCTGGCGCACGAAGCGCCCGCCGGTCGACTTGGTATCGTACCACTGGTCCCGCCATTCGCCATCGACGAGCAATCCCATGGTTGCTGACCTCCTCGTTGATCCATTCCCGGGATGGGGACGGCCGGTTTGCCCGCGCCACCGGGCTCCCGCGTTACCGCCCTTCCCGCCACCAGGCGCCGAGCAGCCCGCCGAGCCCGGCCAGCAGCAACGCCCAACCGGGCAGGAACGGCATTTCGTTGACGCCGGTGACGGTGTGGGCCGCGCCGCGCGGCAGGCCGATCCAGTCGCCGCCCGCCGTATCCCAGCCCGACGACACCCGGCGCACCGACGGGATGCCGTCCTCAAGCCAGAAAACCGCGCCGCCGGTCGCTTCGGCGAAGGGGCGCAGGTGGGTGTCGGTTGTCCTGAGGTCGCGCAATTCCGGCGGATCGATCGTTCCGGCGACCGCCATCGCCCGCATGTCGCCGTCGTCGACCCGGTAGACCCCGGCGGCCGGCGCCGCAATCTCGCCGCGCGCGACCCCGTCCGCGCCGTCCTCCAGTGCCACCTGGCGAAGCGAACCGTCGGGGGCGGTGATCGTCACTTGGCCGCCGCCCGGCTGCATGCTGTAGCGCTCGACCAGAAGGCGGCCGTTATCGATCTCGGCGCGCAGTCGTTCCTCTTCCAGATCCGGTTCGCGCATTAGCCAGTGGGCGAGCCGCCGCAGCAGCTCCGCGTGCGGTCCGCCGCCGTCGTAACCGCGCGCCCACAGCCAGAGGTGATCGCTCGTCAGCAACGCCACCCGCCCCTCGCCGACCCGGTCGACGATCAGGATCGGTTCGCCCTCCGGCCCGCTCAAGACTTCCGTGCCGCGCGCGGTGTCGGTGTCGATGGCGCGGAACCAGCGGCCCCAGGCGGGCGCGCCGTCGTCTCGGGTGTCCTCCGCCGCGGCGCCGAGGGTGCGGGTGATCGGATGGCGGCCGCCGACGTCGGTGACGGCGGGACGGAACGGCGTCTCGATGGTTCGCCCTGTCGGCAGGCCGGGCAGAATCGTGCGAAGCGGCGTCCGCGCCAGGCTGCGCGGGCCGGCGAACTCCGGCCCCACCGACAGCAGCAAGGCGCCGCCATCGGCGACGAAGTCGGCGACCCGCTGCAGATACTGCGCCGGCAACACGCCGCGCAGCACATAGCGGTCGAAGATGATCAGATCAAACTCGTCGATCTTCTCCTCGAACAACTGCTGCACCGGAAAGACGATCAGCGCCAGTTCGCGCAACGGCGTCACATCATGCTTGTCTGGCGGGCGGAGGATGGTGAAATGGATGAGGTCGACGCCCGGGTCCGATTTCAGCAGATTGCGCCAGGTGCGCTCGCCGGGATGCGGTTGGCCGGAAACCAGGAGCACGCGCAGCCGGTCGCGGACGCCGTTGACGATCATCGCCGCCCTGTTGTTGGCGGCGGAAATCTCGCCCGCCTCCGCCGGCACCGCCAGTTCGACGACCGAGGCGCCGGCGCGCGGAATAGTCAGCGAGAAGGTCGCCGGAGCGTTGGCGCGCACCCGCAGCACCTGAACCGCTTCTCCATCGACGAAGGCGGTGACGGGGATCGGCGCCTTCTTGGATGCCTCGGCGGCCGCGTCGGCGGCGCCATCGCTCGACGGCATCAGGTCCTCGACCCGAAACTTGATGTCGACCCGGGAGCCGACAAGCCCGTAGGCGGGCGCCGCGTCGATGGCCAGGCGGCGGTCGCGCGCGTCGCGGCGGCCGGCGAGCAGAATGTGCGCCGGCGCGCCGAGGTCGGGAAATCGCGGCGCCGCCGGGGCGTCGTGCACCTGGCCGTCGGTGATGACGACCAGGCCGGCCAGCCGCCCCTCGACGTCCTCGGCGGCGATGCGGCGCACGGTGCCGAACAGGTCGGTGCGGTCCATCGCCGCGTCACCGCCGGCGCGCACCACCCGAACCTCGAGATTGCTCTCGCCCTGCAGGCCATCGACGATCCGCCGGCGCGCCGCCTCGGCTTGCCGGTCGCGGTCCGTCGCCGCCATGCTGCGCGAGTCGTCGACGACAATGACCGCCAGATCGCTCCGCGGCGTCCGCTCCTCGAGGACCACCCGGGGATTGGCGAGACCGAGGAGCAGCGCCGTCATCGCCAGCGCTCGCAACAGGCCGCCGCGACCGCGCCGCGCGACCACGTAAACGATCAACACCGCCGCGACCGCGCCGATCACGGCGATCCACGGCCAGGGAATTAGGGGGTCGAACAGGATCTCGCCGCTCATAGGCCGAGCCGCTCCAGAATCGTTGGCATGTGCACCTGGTCCGCCTTGTAGCTGCCGGTCAGCGCGTGCATGACCAGGTTGACGCCGAACCGGTAGGCGATCTCCCGCTGCTCCTCGCCGCCGGGGACGACGGCGAGCAGCGGGCGTCTCGCCTCGTCGACCGCCCAGGCGCCAACCCAGTCGTGATTGCCGGCGATCACCGTTGTCACGCCATCGTTGACGTGTTCGCTGGTCCGCTCGATCCACACCGTGTTACCGGTCCAGCGGCCCGGCGTATCCGACAGCAGGTAGTAGGACCGGCGCAGGACATGCTCGGTCGGCAGCGGGATCAACGGCGGCAGGTCCAACGACGCGGCGATCCGGCGGAGGTCGGCCCGGTCGGCCCCGCCGCGCGCCCGGACGTCGAAGACGATGGTGCCGCCGTTGCGCATGTACGTCGCCAGATTGCGCGACTCGGCGGGCGACAGGGCGCTCGCTCCGCCATCGACGGCCCAGTAGATCAGCGGATAGAAGGCGAGTTCGTTGGTGGCCGGATCGACGCCGATGGGCGCCTCCAGCTCCAGGGCGGTGCGGAGATTAATGATGACGCCGAGCCCCTCCAGCCCGGCGCGGACCACGGCGTCGGTTTGCGCGTCGCCGGTGACGACGTAGGCCAAACGAGTCGACAGCACGGCGGGCGGAATCGCCGCGTCTTCGCCATCGGCAACGGCGGGCGGCGGCGTCGCCATGGCGACACCGACGATCAGGATTAGAGCGGCCACCTTGGCCGGTCGCCGAGCGCCCGCCGCGACGCCGGGGATGAGTCCGCGCAGAAAGAGGCTGAGTGCGAGGTCGGCCAGCAGCAGGACGGCGGCGGCGGTGAACAGCCAGGGGCGCGCTTCCCAATCCGCTGGCAGACCATAGGCCTTCTCGGTGACGAAATCGGGGAGCCGGCCGAGGCGGGTGAGCGACAGCTCGGCGGCGGCCAGATTGAGGGCCAGCGTGAGCTTGCCGTCGCTGTAGAACCCTGGCGGGTGCTCCGGCCCCGGACGCGTCGCCTCCAGCGCCTGGGCGGTGAGTGGCCGGGCCTCGGAGGCCGGCGTTGTCAGGGCGCCGAACCCATCGAGCACCCGCTTGGGCGACAGGGTCGCCTGGCCGGCGGCGCCTTCCACACCCTTGCTGAGGGCGACCAGCCGCTCCAGCATGTCGACGAACAGGCCCGACAGCGCGAGGTTCGACCATTCGGCGTTGGCCGAGGCGTGGAACAGAACGATCCAGCCCTCGCCGGCGCGCCGCGCCGAGACGAGCGGCGTTCCGTCGTCGAGTTGCGCCCAACTGGCGACCCCATCGCCCTCGCGTGGCTCGATCAGAAGTTGACGGCGGACGATGACGTCCTCGGGGATGCGCAAGCCGGCGAAGGGGCTCTCGGCGGCGAATTCGTCCAACCGGCCGCTGCCGCGCCAGGCGAAGGTCCCACCGATATCGCGGACACCTTGGCGGACCGGCGCCGGGGTGAGGCCATCCGCGCCGCCGCTCTCGGCCAGCCGAACGCCGGCGAACCGGATCAGCATGCCACCCTGCTCGACCCAGCGGCGGATGGCCTCGGCGCGCACCGCGTCGAAGGCGCCGATGTCGGCGGTAATCATCACCGACAGCGCGCGCGACAGCAGCGCGTCCACGTCGCCCGGACGCAACTCGGCGACCGGCTCCAACGCCCGCTGCAGATAGTAGTAGGGGCTGAGCAACGGCTGATCGGCATCGAAGGCGGTTCCGCCAACCAGGCCGACCGGGCGGCGACGCCAGCGGCTATCGAGCAGCAAGGTCGCGGCGGCGGTCCGCTCCTCCACAATGTCGACCCGCTCGACCCGGTTCAGCCACTCGCTGGGCAGGTCGACGGCGACGTCGACGGCGTCGGCGCCAGGCTCGAAGGTGACCGACCGGGTGGCGACGGGCAGCCCGGCATCGTCGGCGAAACGAAGCTGGACGGTGCGGACGCCCTGATCGTCGGCCCGGCGCGCCGTCAATTGGAGACCTTCGGCGCCGCCGCTCCCGGGAGCCGCGTCGAGGGTGACCGGCAGGTCGACGGATTCCGGGCGGACGACGGAAAGCGGCCCCAGTCCCCGCAAGTGCGTGTCGAGCAACGCGGACGCGTCGGGTGCGGCGGCGCCGCCGCGCAGGCCATCCGTCAGCCAGACGATCTCGGCGGCGGCGATGCCGACTTGCGCGAGACGGTCCCGCAGGTCGGCGAGCGCGCGGTCCCGGTCGACCGCCCACGGCTTCGGCCTCATTGCTGCAAGCGCGTCGCGCGCCTGGTTGGCGGTCATCGGTCGCGGCGGTGGTGCCGGACGGTCCGGCGGCGCGGCGGATGTCGTGACGAGGATCACCGGCCGATCCTGCCGTTCGGCGCGATCCAGCGCCTGGGCGGCGGCCGACTTGATGCCGGACCACTGCCCCGCCGCCGCCCAGCCGTCGTCGACGATCAACAGCAGCGGATCGTCGGTGGCCGGCAGCGGATCGGCGACGTAGACCGGGCGGGCGACGCCGAGGATGATCAACGCAGCGATGAGCAGGCGCAGCAGGAGCAGCCAGGGCGGCGTCCGGTCGGCGGTCTCGTCGGTGGTGCGCAAGTTCAGCAGGAACCGGATCGGCGGGAAGACGACCCGCCGCGGTGCCGGCGGCGTCACCCGGATCAGCCACCAGATGACGGGCAGGACAAGCAACCCGGCGAGGGCAAAGGGAGCGACGAAACCGAGTGCGCCGAAGCTGATCATCGCCATTACCGTCCGATCGTCTCCGCCAGCCGCATGTAGAGCGCCAGCAGAGTCGCCTGCAAGGGGCGGTCGGTGCGGTGGGTGATCAGCGGCCAGGCGATGGCGCCGGCCAGCGCTTTCAGGCCGTCGGCATGGGCGATGAACGCTTGCCGGTAGTCCGCGCCGACCGCATCGACGCGGCCGAACAGAACCTCCCCATCGCGTTCCGCCCCCTCGAACACCACCCGCCCGGAAAACGGGAACATTTCCTCCGCCGGGTCGATGAGGCGCACCAGATGGCCGGAAACGCCGCGGCGGGCGAACGCCTGCACGGTCGCCCGGATCTGTTCCAGCGGCGACAGGAAGTCGCCGAACAGGACCAGGTGGCCGTAACGCGGCAGCGGCTCCGGGCGGGGCACATTCTCCGCTATCGCTTCATCCTGAGCCATTTGCGCGGCGATGCGCTCCAGGGCCGCGCGGCCAGGTCCCGGCGCGCCGCCTTTCGACAGGAGGGCGACGCGCTCGCCGCCGCGCGCCAGGAGCGACGCCAGCGCCAGCAGCAGGATGTCGGCGTGTTCGCGCTTCGGCGGCAGCGAGGTGCCGGAGCTGTAACGCATCGAGGGCGAAGTGTCCCGCCACAGCCAGACGCTCTGCGCCGCTTCCCATTCCGTCTGGCGGATATAGGCGCGGTCCGAGCGGGCGGAGCGCCGCCAGTCGATGCGCTGCACGGAATCGCCGGGTTCGTAGCGCCGGAATTGCCAGAACGTCTCACCCTGGCCGACCCGGCGGCGGCCGTGAACGCCCTGGGCGACGGTCGACGCCACGCGTTCGGCGGCGACCAGCAGAGGCGGCAGGCCGGCCGCCTCGCCTTCGGCACGCGCGAGCGGCGAAGGAATCGTGCGCCGGCGGGGCGCGTCCGCCCCAGAGCCGGTGGTGGGGCCTTTCAATCGGGCGTCGATGCTAGCCAATGCGTGCGCACAGCGTGTCGATAATGTCGCCGACGCCAACCCCCTCGGCGCGGGCGGCGAAGGTCAGCGCCATCCGGTGGCGCAGCACGGGATGCGCCAGCGCGCGCACGTCGTCCAGCGACGGCGCGAAGCGGCCCTGGATCACCGCCCGCGCCCGGCAGGCCAGCATCAAGGCCTGCGAGGCGCGCGGCCCGGGCCCCCACAGGACGTGGGTCGTTGTCTCGGGCATGTCGCTCGATTCCGGCCGCCCGGCGCGCACCAATTCGAGGATCGCCTCGACGACGCTCTCGCCGACCGGCAGGTGGCGGACCAGCGATTGCGCCTCCAGGAGCCGCTCGGCATCCAGTACCCGCGGCGGCCGGGCATCCTTCGGCCCCGTCGTCGCCAACAGGATTTCCCGTTCGGCGGCGAGGTCGGGATGCTCGACGTCGACCTGCATGAAGAAACGGTCCAGCTGCGCTTCCGGCAGCGGGTAGGTGCCCTCCTGCTCCAGCGGATTTTGGGTCGCCAACACGTGAAACGGCGTCGGCAGGGCGTGGTAATGCCCAGCGACCGAGACACGCTGTTCCTGCATCGCCTGCAGCAGCGCCGACTGGGTGCGCGGGCTGGCGCGGTTGATCTCGTCGGCCATCAACAGCTGGCAGAAGATCGGGCCGCGAATGAAGCGGAACTCCCGCTTGCCTAGGTCGGAGCTCTCCAGCACCTCCGAGCCGAGGATGTCCGACGGCATCAGGTCGGGGGTGAACTGCACCCGCCGTTCATCGAGGCCGAACACGACGCCGAGGGTTTCGACGAGGCGCGTCTTGCCCAGGCCGGGAACGCCGATGAGCAGGACGTGGCCGCCGCATAACAGGGTGATCAGAGTCTCTTCGATGACCTGATGCTGGCCGAAGATTACTTCGCCGACGGCTTGACGGGCACTCTTGATCCGGTCGGCGAGTTGATCCAGACGCTCGATCAGCGCAGAATGGTCGGTATCAACGGTTGTCGTCATCACACTACGCGGCCACCTATTGTCCAGGTATCGTACCCCTCTTATTTCGGATCAGATGACCGACAAGCAAACCAAAGTTACGCACGAGTTGCCGACCAATCTCGAGCACGCGATGGCGGCGCGGGGTCCCGGCGGCGCCACACGGGGCAGCGGCGAACGGCACTTCCACGAAAATCTTGGCATCCGCATCGATCGTGACGGCGTCTGGTACTATCACGGCTCGCCGATCGAGCGCAAAGAACTCGTCTGCCTGTTCGCCTCGGTGCTGCGGCGCGACGCGGACGGTCGCCACTGGCTGATCACGCCGGTGGAAATGGGCGAGGTCGACGTCGAGGATGCGCCGTTCATCGCCGTCGAGATGTTCATCAACGGCGACGCGGCCGACCCGGTGATCAGCCTGCGGACCAATGTCGACGAGATCGTCACGGTCGACGCCGCGCACCCTCTCTTCGTCAACACCGATCCCGACACCGGCGAGCCGACACCCTACCTCAGCCTCGATCGCAAGCTGACGGCGCGCGTCGCGCGCGCCGTCTATTACGACCTGGTGGCGCGCGGCGTCGAACGGACACGCGACGGCCGCCGCGTGCTCGGGGTGTGGAGCAGCGGCCACTTCTTCGAGCTGGGGGCGCTCGAGGACGCGTGAAGATCCGCTTCGATCGACAGCGCCTCACCGAGGCCTTCCGCGCCCACGGCGCGATCGCCGCCAAGCCCCTGGACGGCATCGATGTCGCCGTCGAGCGCGGCGATCATGCCCTCAACGAGGGGCTGGAACCGCTGCGGCCGCTGCGGCCGGCGGCGGTGCTCGTCGGCCTGATCGACCGCCCCGTGGGCCTTGGCGTCCTGTTCACCCGCCGCACCAGCCATCTGGCGCATCACGCGGGGCAGATCAGCTTCCCGGGCGGCCACATGGAGCCGGACGACACCGGCCCGGTGGACACCGCGCTCAGGGAGACGGAAGAGGAAATCGGCCTGCCCCGCGACGCCGTCACCGTCGTCGGCGCCCTGCCCACCTACATCACCCGGACCGGCTTCGTGGTGACGCCGGTGATCGGTTTCCTCGGCGAACCCTTGGCCTTGGCTCCCGACCCGGAAGAGGTCGACGAGGTGTTCGAGGTGCCGCTGGAGTTCCTGATGGATCCGGTCAATCACTGCCGCTGCTCGGAGGAGTTCGACGGCGTCGTCCGCCATTTCTTCGCAATCCCCTACCATCGGCACTATATCTGGGGAGCGACGGCGGGCATGCTGATCAATCTCTACGAGGTCTTAACAAACCGGTGACACGGATCGTGTTACAATATCTCCTTCCGCTGCTGCTGCCGACCCTCGTCTACATCCTTTGGGCCTGGTTGACGCGGCCGCGCGGTAACAAGCCATCGTTTGCGGAACTGCTCCGCGAGGGCCCATGGTTCTGGTTAATCGCCGGCGGCGCGACGTTGATGGCCGCCGGCTTGATCATCACGGCGACGCTCAGTGGCACCGAGCCCGGCGGCACCTATCAGCCGCCGACCTGGGAGAACGACCGCGTCGTGCCGGGCCGGTTCGGGGACTAGCCACACCCGCGCTCTCGCCTCGCGTCGCGGAGCCTGGGCGGTGAGCGGCGCCGGCTTCTGGCGCGTCGGCGACGCGGTGGCCGAACTGCCGAAAGACGGCCGCGTCGGCAAATTGCACCCGCCGGAATGGATGCGCTCGCCCGCCGCCCGCGCCGTCATCGCCGCCCTCGAGGCCGACGGCGGCGCGGTCCGCTTCGTCGGTGGCTGCGTGCGCGACGCCCTGCTCAAGCGCCCCGTCACCGACATCGACCTGGCGACGCCGCTCGAGCCCGAGGCGGTGATGCAAAGGCTCCGCGATGCCGGCATCAAGGTTATTCCCACCGGCCTCGACCACGGCACGGTGACCGCCGTCGCCGAGGGCCAGCCGTTCGAGATCACCACCCTGCGGGTCGACGTCGAGACCGACGGCCGCCACGCCCGCGTCGCCTTCACCGACGACTGGCGGGCCGACGCAGCGCGGCGGGACTTCACCGTCAACGCGCTGTCGTGCACGCCGGACGGCGACATCTACGACTACTTCAACGGCATCGCCGACGCGGCGCACGGCCGGGTCTGCTTCGTCGGCCCGCCCGGCCGGCGCATCGAGGAGGACGCCCTGCGCATCCTCCGCTTCTTCCGCTTCCACGCCCAGTTCGGCCAGCCGCCGATCGACACCGATGGCCTGCACGCCTGCCGGGCACACGCCGCCGAGGTCGACACGCTGTCCGGCGAGCGGCTGCGGGTCGAACTGATGAAGACGCTGCTGGCGCCGGATCCCACCGAGGCCGTGGCGTTGATGCGCGACGCGCGGGTCCTGCCCCGCCTGGTTCCGGAGCCGCTCGGCGTCGACCGCCTGCGCTCGCTGGTCTGGCTGGAAAGCCGGGCGATCAAGCGGCCGACCATTGCGCCCGACTGGATCCGCCGCCTCGCCGCGCTGACCCACGCCCCGGCGCTGGCCTGCAAGGCGATGGCCGAACGCCTGCGGTTGGCCAACGCGGAGACCGGCCAACTGATCACGCTGGCGATGCGGCAGCCGCCGGTCGACGCGGACGCCCCCCCGCACCGCCTGCACCAAGCCATCTACCGGCTCGGCGGCGACCGGGCGCGCGACCTCGCCCTGCTCGCCTGGGCCGACGAGCTGACACGCACGCCGCGCGCCCACCATGCCGCCTGGACGCAAGTCCTCGACGTCATCGACACCTGGCGGCGGCCGGCGTTGCCGGTGGCCGGCGCCGACATCGTCGCGCTGGGCGTCCCCGAGGGCCCGGCGGTGGGCGAACACCTGCGGGCGGTGGAGACGTGGTGGGAGGCCGGCGACTACCAAGCCGACCGTGCCGCCTGCCTGGCCTTCCTGAAGGCGCGCATCGCCGGCGAGACCGATTGCCGCTGAGCCGCCCGGACACGGCCCCCCCTGACGCCCACTCTCTCTAACTTATTGATATAAAATAATATTTTGCCCCCCCACGAAGGGCTGCGAAAAGTGTCGTCATTTGTCGTCAAATGTCGTCATTTTTGCCTGTAAACCATTGGTTTCATTGAAGGCGCAATGTCGTCAAATGTCATCATTTTCGCCGCCCGGTGTCGTCAAATGTCGTCAATTGTCGTCAGAATCGCCTATAACCGATTAATATAAGTGAATAACTGACGCGCTCTGCCGGCATTGGCGGGCGATAAAGCGCATCGCCAAAAACAAAAATCGAACATAACAAGATCGAAACGAGCCGTCAATCCGTTCGAAAGGGATCGGTGACGGCCGGCGAAGCGGCCGGCGCCGAGGGCGTCCCGGCGAGGCGGAATCCGCAGGCCTGTCGGCCGATCGCGATGCCGCCGCGTAACACCCCCGGCAAGACACGATTGGGACTTACCACCGATGGCCTTCGAGCGAAAAAACATCACCCTGGTCACCGAAAACCGGAACTGGTGGAAACAGCGCAAATACCGCCGCGAAACGGCGCGCACACTGAGGGCACTGCGCCGGCAGGGCTGGCGGCTGGATGCGCTGGAGCGGCTGGAGCGGACCGGCGTCGACACGCGCAAATTCACCCTCTATCGACTGCGCCGCCCCGTGACATGACCGTCGACGGCCGCGTGTTATCGACACGCGATTTCGCCGGTCATGGTGCTTCGATGCGCGGCGGCGAGACGGAGCGCGTTACGAGGCGGAAATCCTCTCGTGCCGAGCCAAGAACCGCGCATGATCGCTCAAGGCAAACGATCGCCTCGCGGGCCCTCAAGGCCACGCGACCGCGGGCGGCAGCGACATCAGGATGGCTTCCGGGTTGCCGCCGGTCTGCAGGCCGAACTGAGTGCCGCGGTCGTAGAGCAGGTTGAACTCGACGTAGCGGCCGCGCTTGACGAGCTGCGCGGCGCGGTCGGCGTCGGTCCACGGCTCGCCCATCCGGCGGCGGATGAGCGCCGGATAGATTTGCAAAAAGGCCTCGCCGACGGCGCGGGTGAAGGCGAAATCGGCCGCCCAGTCGCCGCTGTCGAGATCGTCGAAGAAGATGCCGCCGACGCCGCGCGCCTCGCCCCGGTGCGGCAGATAGAAATAGTCGTCGCACCAGGCCTTGAAGCGCGGATAGTCGCCGGGCGGATGCGCCTCGCAGGCGGCCCGCAGCGCGGCGTGGAAGTCGGCGGTGTCGTCGGCGCGGGCAAACACTGGCGTCAAGTCGGCGCCGCCGCCGAACCAGTGCTGGGTGGTGACGATCATCCGGGTGTTCATGTGCGCCGCCGGCACCTTCGGCGACCTGGGATGGACGACCACCGAGACGCCCGAGGCCCAGAAACGCGGATCCTCCGCCGCGCCGGGAATGCGGCTCCGCACCGCCTCGGCGAATTCGCCGGATACGGTGGAGACGTTGACACCGGCCTTCTCCAGCACAGTCCCCCGCAGCACGGCCATGGTGCCGCCGCCACCGCCCGACCGCCGCCAGGGCGTTCTCTCGAACCTGGCCCCGACCCCGCCGGCGGCGGCGTCCTCGATCGCCTCGAAGGCGGCGACAAGGCGGTCGCGCAGTTCCCCGAACCAGCCGCTGGCCCGCGTGCGCCGCGTCTCATCCATCGCTTCCTCGCTCCTCCCGTGGGGACTCGAGACCGGGAAAGGCCCCGCTCTGCCGCAACGCCTCGGCGGCGACGATGCCGGCGGCGACGGCGACATTGAGCGACCGCGCGCCGCCCGCCATCGGGATATAGAGCCGCGCGTCGGCCACGGCATGTACATCCGCCGGCACGCCGGCGCTTTCACGGCCAAACACCAGGACGTCCCGCTCGCCAAAGGTGAAATCGAGATAGGGGACAGCGCCTTGCGTCGTCAACAGGACCAGGCGGTGACCGCAACGGGCCTCGCGGAAGGTTTGCCACGAGGAAAACCGCTCGAAGCGCGCCAGCGTAATGTAATCCATGCCGGCGCGGCGAAAGTGGCGCTCCGCGAAGGTGAAGCCGCAAGGCTCGATGATGTCGACGCCGACCCCGAAACATGCCGCGGTGCGCAAGATCGAGCCGGCGTTCTGCGGAATGTCGGGCTGATAGAGGGCAAGGCGGATCAACGGAACGGCGGGCTCGCGGGCAATGCGGAACGAATGTGACGAAAAATCTTGGATCGTAGTTTACCCCTTCCCAACATATGATTATACAAGGGAGTTAACGGTGCCCACGCCCTGACCGGAAGTCCCGGTCCGCGGGCGCGAGGCAACCGTTTAGAAGCGCGCGTCACTGGCGCGAGCGGATCAGCGGGAAAAAATCAGGGGGTTCTGGAATGTTCCCATCTTGAATGGGGGTATTCGCAGGTGCACAATGGGAGGCGATTATGTCGCTTCGATCGAAAACTATTTGTCGCCTGGAAGAGAGGACCAACCATGGCTGAGAACGCTCCGAGTTCCGCCAAGACCGCGGACGATGAGGAAACACGTCGCGATTTTCTGCTGATCGCCACCACCACCGTCGGCGCCGTCGGCGCGGCGCTGGCCGCGTGGCCATTCATCGACAGCTGGAATCCCGCCGCCGATGTGCTTGCGACGGCGACGACCGAGGTCAATCTGGCCCCCGTCGAGGTCGGACAGTCGATCACCGTCGTCTGGCAGGGCAAGCCGGTGTTTGTCCGCCATCGGACGGAAGCGGAAATCGAAAAAGCACGCAGCGTCGAAGTGAGTACGTTGATCGATCCGGAAACGGACGCCGAACGCGTTCAACAAACGGATTGGCTGGTACAGATCGGCATCTGCACGCACCTCGGCTGCATTCCGCTCGGTCAGAAGCCGAACGATCCGAAGGGCGACTACGGGGGATGGTTCTGCCCCTGTCACGGCTCGCACTACGATACGGCAGGACGCATCCGCAAGGGACCGGCGCCCTTGAACCTGGTCATCCCGCCGTATCAGTTCACCGACGATACGCACATCAAAATCGGCTAGTAAGGGCTGCAGCATGTCAAATAAGGAATGGCAAAGTCCCTTCGTGAGATGGGTGGACGAGCGTCTGCCCGTTTTCACGATGATGAACAAGGAACTCGTGGACTATCCCACACCGAAGAATCTGAACTATTTCTGGAATTTCGGTTCGCTCGCCGGCATTACCCTGATCATCATGATCGCCACCGGGGTTGTCTTGGCGATGCATTACGTGCCGCATGCCGACCACGCGTTCGACAGTGTCGAGCGGATCATGCGCGACGTGAATTATGGGTGGCTGCTCCGCTACTTGCATTTCAATGGCGCGTCGATGTTCTTCATCGTCGTCTATATTCATATATTCCGCGGCCTGTATTACGGATCCTACAAGTCGCCGCGGGAAGTTCTGTGGATGAGTGGCGTTGTCATCATTATCCTGATGATGATGACGGCATTTATGGGCTACGTGCTCGTATGGGGTCAGATGAGCTTCTGGGCGGCGACCGTCATCACTAAGCTCTTCACGGCGATCCCGTTGGTTGGCGACGCCATCGTCACCTGGATGTGGGGTGGCTTCAACGTCGACAACGCGACGCTGCAGCGTTTCTTCTCGCTGCACTACCTGATGCCGTTCGTCATCTTCGGCATCGTGTTTGTCCACATGTGGGCGCTGCATACCACCAAGTCGAACAACCCGCTCGGCATCGACGTCAAGGGGCCGCAGGACACCATCCCGTTCTCGCCCTACTACACTATCAAGGACGCGTTCGGGCTCGGCGTGTTCCTACTGGTGTTCTTCGGCTTCGTGTTCTTCGCGCCGAACTATCTCGGTCATCCGGACAATTACATCCCGGCCGACCCCCTGGTGACGCCGGCGCACATCGTGCCGGAATGGTACTTCCTGCCTTTCTACGCCATCCTGCGGGCGATCACCTTCGACATCTGGTTCCTGTCGGCGAAGCTGCTCGGCGTCATCGCCATGTTCGGCTCGATCCTGATCCTGTTCGCCTTACCCTGGCTCGACCGGTCGCCGGTGCGCAGCGCCACCTTCCGGCCGATCTACAAGTATCTGATCTGGATCTTCGTCGCGGATTGCATCTTGCTCGGCTATGTCGGCGCGATGCCGGCGGAAGGGCTGTGGATCCCCATCGGTCAGGCGGCGACCTTCTACTACTTCGCCCATTTCCTGATCATCCTGCCGCTACTGGGATACATCGAGAAGCCGAGACCGTTGCCGACCAGCATCAGCCAAGCCACCACGCCCACCGGCATCGGCATCCAGCCGCAAGGAGCACCCGCCGAATGAAGACCCGATTAATCGCAATGGCCGTCGGCGCGTTGATCGCCGGCGGCGCCGCCCAGGCGGCCGAAGCGCCGGTGCCGCCGCAGCGTGACTGGAGCTTCGACGGCATCTTCGGCACCTTCGACCGGGCGTCGGCGCAACGAGGCTTTCAGGTCTATCAGCAAGTCTGCTCCGCTTGCCACGGCCTCAGCCACCTCGCCTTCCGCAATCTGGCGGGAATCGGTTTCAGCGAGGAGGCGATCAAGACGATCGCCGCCGAGTACGAGATCGAGGACGGCCCGAACGACGAGGGTGAAATGTTCTTCCGGCCGGGTCGGCCCTCGGATCATTTCCCCGCTCCCTATCCGAACGAGCAGGCGGCGCGGTTCGTCAACAATGGTGCCTATCCGCCGGACCAATCGCTGATCACCAAGGCCCGCGTCGACGGTCCGAACTACGTCTACGCGTTATTGAACGGCTACCGGGACGAACCGCCGCAGGAGTTTCTCGAGGAGTATCGCCAGACGCACGATGGCGAGGAATTCGAGCTGATGAGCGGCATGTATTGGAACGACTATTATCCAGGCCATCAGATCTCCATGGCACAGCCGCTCTACGAGGACTTCGTGGAGTACGCCGATGGCACGCCGGCGACGGTCGAGCAGATGTCACACGACGTGGTGACGTTCCTCCACTATGCCGCCGAGCCGAAACTGGAGCAGCGCAAGAGCTACGGCATCAGTGCGATGCTGTTCATGTTCGTCTTCACGGGCATGCTGTATGCGTTGAAGCGCAAGATCTGGTCGGACGTTCACTGACCTCTCGCGCCGATTTCGATCGCGGCGTCGCCAAGGCCCCTTCTTCCATGAAGGGGCCTTTTGCGTCGCCGGGCCGAAAGGCCGTCAGTTGTTCTTCGCGCCCTGTTTGACCCAGTCACGGATGATCTGCTGCTGCGGTTTCAGCAGGGCTCGCTCCCCATGCGGCATCTGCACATGGGCGCGGCCCTCGATGAGCACGTTGAGATTGCTCGTGAACGGCTCGCCGGGAACGACCACCGAGCCATGCTTGGTCCCCTTCATCAGCCCCGCGTAGGAGGTCAAGTCGAGGCCGCTCGCCTGATAGCCCTCGCCGCCCGGCTGATGGCAACTGACGCACCGGCTCTCCAGAATCGGTTCGACATCCAGCTCGTAGCTGACCACCTCGGTTGTCGCCGGCGCGGCGGTCCCGGCGCCGGCCAGCGCGACAACGAGCACGCCGCTCGCCAGCGCCCCGCCGATGATACCAGTTAACCCACGGACACGGGCTGCTGTTTTTTTCATCATCTCACCCTCATTCCTGTTTCCGCGTTGTGGGGGCACACGGTTACCCTCTGGTCGAGCCTAGCACCCCGCGCCGGCTTTCCCAACCGCTTCGCGGCAATTATTTTGCGGGTTTTAACAGGCGCCTGGTCGGCTCGTCAGCGCGGCGCGGCGGCGATATTGCCGCCGTCCACGGTCAGCACGCTGGCGGTGGTTTTCTCCGCCAGCGCCAGCGCCAGGAAGGCCTCGGCGACGTCCTCGGCGGTCACCTCGCGGCCGAGCAGGTTGCCCCGCATGTAGGCTTGCTCGGAGACGCCGCGCGCCCGTGCCCGCTTGGCGACCATGGTGTCGGTGAGCAGGCCGGAGCGGATGCGGTCGGCGTTGACCGCCGCCGCGCGGATGCCGTCGGCGCCATGGTCGAGGGCGTACTGCCGCATCAGGGCGACCAGCGCCGCCTTCGGCAAGCCATAGGGTCCGAAATCGGGCCCCGGATTGAACGCCTGCTTCGACGCGTTGAACAGCAGCACGCCGCCGGTGCCTTGCCGCCGCATCACCCGCGTCGCCGCCTGCGCCACCGCCTGATGGCTCCAGAAATTGAGCTCGAAGCTTTCGCGCAGCGTCTCCATGGCGACATCGCCGATGCGGCCCTGCCAGGCGGCGCCGGCATTGGAAACGACGACGTCGATGCCGCCGTGGGCTTCGATGATCTCGGCGAACGCATGCGCCACGTCCGCCGGTTTTGTGACATCGCAGCGCAGGCCGAGCCCGCCGACCTCGCGGCCGATGGCCCGCGTCGCGTCGGCGTCGACATCGATGGCGGCGACCACGCCGCCCGCCTTGGCGAAGGCGCGGGCGGTCGCCGCGCCGATCCCCGATGCGGCGCCGGTGACGACGCAGACCCGGCCCTCGAGCGGCTTTTCCGCCGCCTTGCCGAGCTTCGCCTGTTCCAGCGACCAGTACTCGATGTCGAAGACATCGGCCTCCGGGATCACCGTGTAGCGGCCGACCGTTTCCGCCGCCCGGATGACATCGATGTTGGCTTCCGCGAGATCGGCGGCGATCTTCGCCGCCGGCGGCGAGGCGCCGAGCCCGAACAGGCCCACCCCCGGCACCAGGATCACCCGTGGCATCGGATCGAGGGCTTTCCTCGGCCGCGCTTGGCGCGCGTTGTGGCGGTCGAAATAGGCGCGGTAGTCGGCGATGTAGGCGTCGAGCGCGGTGCGGGCGCCGGCGATGAAGGCATCCATGTTGTCGCGGTCGGGCGGCGGGGTGATCAGCGGCTTCGGCTTGACGCGGATGACGTGATCCGGCGTCGCCGTTCCCTGCTGGGCGTAGCGGCCGAGATCGGCGCCGTTGACGAACTCGACCACCGTGTCGCCGCCGCGGAACTCGAGGATCCAGCGCTTGTAGGCGCCGTCGCCGCGATCGATGGCACAGAGGCCGCGCAGGAACGGCGCCACCTCGGTGATGCTCGCCAGGCGTTCGGGAAGTTTCACCGGCGTGAACGAGCGCGGCCGCGCCGTGCCGGCGACGGAACGCGGCAGGTGAACGCCGGCGACCGTCCGCCGCCCCGCCTCGGCGACGCGCTCCTCGGCCAGCGTCACCATCTCGATCATCCGCTCGTAAGCGTGGCGGGCGGTGGCGCCGAAGGTGAAGATGCCGTGCTTGAGCAGGATCATGCCGATCGCGTCGGGCGACTGCTCGAACAGCTCCTTGGCCCGCTTGGCGAGTTGGAAGCCCGGCATGACGTAGGGAACCAACACCATCCGCGGCCCGTAGAGCTCGCGGCAGATGGCCTCGCCGCTGGCCTGATCGGTGATCGCCAGCACCGCGTTGGCGTGCGTGTGGTCGACGAACTTGTGCGGCAGGAAGGCGTGCAGCAGCGTCTCGACGGAAGGTGTCGGCGCCGTGACGTCGAGCAGGTTGGCGCGGTGCGCGTTGACCATCTCCTCGTCCGACAGCGCGTCGAGGGCGGCAAGCCGGCGCAGCGGCTCGAGGCGCACCGCCGGATGGCCGGGCGGCTCGATGCTGGCCATGTCCCAGCCCGAGCCCTTGACGCACAAGACATCGACCTCCTCGCCCAGCGGGTTGGTCAGCGTCGTTTTCACCGACGTGTTGCCGCCGCCGTGCAGGACGAGCCGCGGGTCGGCGCCCAGCAGCCGCGCCGAATAGGTGCGCATGGCGAGATCGAAGCTCACCCCCTGCTTCGTGTAGCGGGTGACGGCCGCTTCGGCGTCCGCCTCCGACCAGCGATTGTCCATCGCCTTGTCCCTCTTATCCTGCGGTGGCGTTACAAAAGGGTTCCCTGCACCGCCACGTAATGCAGGGTACCGTCGGGTTGCCGCGCGGCGGCCGCGTTCAAGACCGCCTTCTCGCGCCGGTCCGGCTCGATCAGGTGCACCACCTCCGTCCCGGCGGCCAGCAAATAGTCGGTGATGATCTGCCGGTGGCAGCGCTGCCAGGCGGTCTCGGCGCACATCAGGGCGCATCGGTCGCCGGCCGCCTCGCCGATCAGGCCGTCGAGGCCGGCGCGGAATTCGCCGCCGAGCGCGTAATCGGCGTAGTTGCGGAAACTGTCGCTCCGCCAGAACGCGTTCGGCGACCCGCCGTCGAGCCGCTGCCTGCCGCGCCGGCCGCCGAGTTCCGGCGCATGGCGATAGCCGATGCCGGCCTCGGCGAGCGCCGCTGGCAGGGTGTCGATGTTGAACTGCGGGTTGGTGCGCGAGCGCGGGAACGAGCGCACGTCGATCAGGCGGGTGACGCCCGCCTCCCGCAACAGGGCGATGAAGTCGGCGAGCGGCCGCGTCGAATGACCGACGGTGTAAAGCGTGAGCGGCTGCGACGGCATCGGCGGCCTCAGGCCCGGTCCGGATAGAGCGCGCTCAGGCCCGCCTCGGTCGCCGGAGCGACGCCGCGCTCGGTGATCAGCCCGGTGACCAGCCGCGCCGGCGTGACATCGAAGGCGTAGTTGGCCGCCCGGCTCCCCGCCGGCGTCAGCGACACGGTGGCCAGGCTACCGTCGGCGGCGAGCCCCGAGATCGCGGTGACCTCGTCGCCGCCGCGCTCCTCGATGGGGATCTCGCGCAGCCCGTCGCGCAGGGTCCAGTCAATGGTCGGCCCCGGCAGCGCGACGTAGAACGGCACGCCGTTGTCGATGGCGGCGAGTGCCTTCAAGTAGGTGCCAATCTTGTTGCAGACGTCGCCGGTGCGCGTCGTCCGGTCGGTGCCGGTGATGCACAGATCGACCAGGCCGTGCTGCATCAGATGGCCGCCGGCGTTGTCGACGATGACCGTGTGCGGCACGCCGTGCTGGCCGAGTTCCCAGGCGGTGAGGCTGGCGCCCTGGTTGCGCGGCCGCGTCTCGTCGGCCCAGACATGCACGGGGATGCCGGCGTCATGCGCCTTATAGATCGGCGCCAGCGCGGTGCCCCAGTCGACCGTCGCCAGCCAGCCGGCGTTGCAGTGGGTCAGCACGTTGACCGGCCCCTGGCGCCCCTTGGCCGTCCAGGCGTCCTCGATCAGCGTGAAGCCGTGGTCGCCGATCGCCGCGTTGGTCGCCACGTCGTCGTCGCAGATCTCGCCGGCGCGGCGGTAGGCGGCCTCGACGCGGCGGTCGGCCGGCAACTGGCGGAGGATGGCGGCGACGTCGTCGAGCGCCCAACGCAGATTCACCGCCGTCGGCCGTGTCGCCAGCAAGAGCGCGTACGCCGCATCCAGGGCCGCGTCGGCGGCATCGGCGCGCATGGCGAGCGCAAGGCCGTAAGCGGCGGTGGCGCCGATCAAGGGCGCGCCGCGCACCTGCATGACGCGGATCGCCACCGCCGCGTCGTCGACGCTACGCAGCCGGGCGATCTCGAAGGCGTGCGGCAGCCGGGTCTGGTCGATGATCTCCACCGTCTCGCCGTCGGCGGCGAGCCAGATGCTGCGGTAATGGCGGTCGCCGATGCGCATGGATGTCCCCGCGCCCGGCTTTCAAGTGTGGCCGAGGACGCGCCCGGCGACGGCATCCAGCTTGGCGAGCAGCGCCGGGTCGCGCGCTTCCGGGGCGGTGATCAGCGCCGTGCCAAGCGCCGTGTGGCAGCCCTGCTGGCAGGCGGTCTCGCGCGTCGCCAGCAGCGGCGCCACCTCGCGGACCAGGGCGCGGCCCTTGTCGGCGTTGGCCATCAGGACGTGAATGATCGTCTCGACGCTGACGTGGTCATGGTCCGGGTGCCAGCAGTCGTAGTCAGTGACCATCGCCACCGTCGCGTAGCAGAGCTCGGCCTCGCGGGCCAGTTTCGCTTCCGGCATGTTGGTCATGCCGATGACGTCGCAGCCCCACGACCGGTAGAGCTCGGATTCCGCCAGCGTCGAGAACTGCGGGCCCTCCATCACCAGGTAGGTGCCGCCGCGCGCGACGGGAATGTCGAGCGACCGGCAGGCCCGTTCCAGGGCGTCGCCGAGGCGGCCGCACACCGGATGGCCGAAGCCGACGTGGGCGACCATGCCGGTGCCGAAGAAGCTTTTCGGGCGGGCGAAGGTGCGGTCGATGAACTGGTCGACGAGGACGAAGGTCCCCGGTGGCAGCGCCTCCTTCAGCGAGCCGCAGGCCGACAGCGAGATGATCTCGGTGACGCCGGCGCGCTTGAGGACGTCGATGTTGGCCCGCGAATTGAGCTCCGACGGCGGAATGCGGTGGCCACGGCCGTGGCGGGGCAAAAACACCAGCTTTTGGCCGCCCAGATAGCCGATGAACAGGTCGTCCGACGGCTGGCCGAACGGCGAGGCGACGGACACCCAGCCAGCCCCCTCCAGGCCCTCGATCTCGTAGATGCCGCTGCCGCCGATGACGCCGATCACCGGCGGGGTCGCCGTCGATTCCATCCGCTCCTCCCCGTCGCGTGTTTTGGTGCCGGCCAGTGTTCCCAATTCCGGGCCATTGTTCAACCGTTGTCGCGTTCGGCCTCGCCTCTGGGCCCGAGCAGGCCGTGCTTGCGCAGGCGGGCGCGGAACTGGTGGTAGGCGAGGCCGGCCCGCTCTGCCGCTTGGCGCTGGTTGTGGCGCGCCGCCTCCAGGACCTCGACGAGGACGCGGCGCTCGAAGGCGGCGACGACGGCGTCGAGGCTTTCGTGCGCCGTTGACGGTAACTCCGCCCCATCTCCGCGCGGGGTTGCCGCCGCCTCCTCCCCGCTGGGCGTGCTTGCCAACCGATACGGCGAGGCGAACGGGTCGAGGATCAGCGCGTCGATGGGCCGGTCCTCGTCGGACCAGCGGTAGACCGCGCGCTCGATCGTATTCTTCAGCTCGCGCACATTGCCGGGCCAGGGATGAGCGGTCAGCGCCGCCAGGGCGCGCTCGGAGAAGCCGGGGAAGCGCGCCCAGCCCAACTCCACCGCCATGGCGCGGCCGAAGTGCTCGGTCAGCACCGGGATGTCGTCGCCGCGCGCCCGCAACGGCGGCATCGTCAGCACCTCGAAGGCGAGGCGGTCGAGCAGGTCGTGGCGGAACCGGCCGCGATCCGCCGCCGCCGGCAGGTCGACGTTGGCGGCGGCGACGACGCGCACGTCGCAGGTCAGCGGCTGGCTGCCGCCGAGGCGCTCGAACTGGCCGTATTCGACGACCCGCAACAGCTTTTCCTGCACCGCCGGCGAGGCGGTGGCGATCTCGTCGAGGAACAGGGTGCCGCCGTCGGCGCGCTCGAAGCGTCCGGCGCGGCGGCGCACAGCGCCGGTGAAGGCGCCCGCCTCGTGGCCGAACAACTCGGTTTCCAAAAGCGTCTCCGGCAGCGCCGCGCAGTTGACGGTGACGAACGGCCGCGGCCAGCGCCGCGACAGGTAATGCAGACGGGAGGCGATCAGCTCCTTGCCGGTGCCGCGTTCGCCGACGACGAGCACCGGCCGGTCGAGCGGCGCGGCGACAGAGGCCTGCTCGAGTACCTCGAGGAACGGCCGCGACTGGCCGAGCAGCGGCGGCAGTCTGGTTTCACGGTATTCATCCATGTGAGTTTATATGTCACTGATTGACTTTATTCGTCAATAAATGGCTTTTACGCTCAGATGCCGAAAACCGCTCGTCTCCGCCGCGCGGCGGATAAATCAGGCCAAATCATGCGGTTAACGAAAAATCGCCGAATTGGCACGCAGCCTGCTTCTAGAGGACAGCGACGCGGCACGCCGCCGGGTCACGAAGAATTACGAACCGAACAAGAGGGTTACACAGATGGGTATCTTCTCACGACTGACCGATATCGTGAATTCCAACATCAACGCGATGCTCGACGACGCCGAGGATCCGCGCAAGATCATCCGCCTGATCATCCAGGAGATGGAGGAGACGCTGGTCGAGGTGCGCGCCGCCGCCGCGCGGTCGATCGCCGAGCGCAAGGAGATCGAGCGCAAGCTGAAGCGCTTCGAGGAGGCGCAGGCCGAATGGACCCGCAAGGCGGAGATCGCGCTGCGCAAGGGCCGCGAGGACCTGTCGCGCGCCGCGCTGATCGAGAAGGCGAAGCTGGCCGAGGCGATCACCGCGCTGCGCGAGGATTACGACGCGCTGGGCTCGGCGATCAACAAGGGCGAGGCCGACATCGAAAAGCTGGAAACCAAGCTGCGCGAGACCAAGACGCGGCAGAAGGCGATGGAAACCCGTCACGACACGGCGACCAACCGCCTGCGCACGCGGCAGAAGGTCTACGACACCCGCGTCGACGATGCCTTCACCCGCTTCGAGCACATCGAACGCCGCATCGACCGCGTCGAGGGCCAGGTCGAGGCCTACGACATGGGCCGGCCGAAGAGCCTCGACGAGGAATTCGCCGAGCTGGAGACCGATGCCCGCATCGAGGACGAGCTGGCGGAGATGAAAAAGCGTCTGGCGGGCGAGACAGGAACGGGGCCGCGGGAGTAACAGTGCAGCGGACAAACGTATAAGGAGGTGCCGTGATGCCCGACTTCATCGAACTGCCGCTGATCCTGTTCATGGTCATCGTCGCGCCGGTGTGGATCATCAGCCACTATGTCACCCGCTGGCGGACGGCGAAGGTGCTGACCGCCGAGGACGAGCAGATGCTGGCCGAACTGTGGGAAGTGGCGCCGAGGCTGGAGAGCCGCATCAACACGCTGGAGCGGATTCTCGATGCCGAGGCGCCCGACTGGAGGAAGCAGATATGACCCGTTATCCCGACCCTCCCACCGGTCCCCGGTTGCCACGCGGCGCCGCCGGCCGGGCCGAGCGCGAGCGCCAGCCGAGCCCGAGCCGGCTCTACCGCAGCCGCGACAACCGGGTGCTGTTCGGCGTCGCCGCCGGCGTCGCCGAGTACCTCGGCGTCGAGCGCTGGGCGGTGCGGCTGTTGCTGTTCGTCGCCCTGTTGATGTTCGCGCCGACGATGATCGTCCTCTACCTGATCGCCACCATCGTCATCCCCAAGGCGCCGGAGCAGATGTACGCCAACGCCGACGAGCAGGAGTTCTGGCGCAACGTCCGCGTCGACCCGGCGCGCTCGTTCTCCGAACTGCGGCATCGGTTTCGCGAGATCGAGCAGCGCCTGCAGTCGATGGAAACCTACGTCACCTCCCCCCGCTTCCGCCTCGACAGCGAAATCAAGGACTTGGGCGAGTAGCGCGTATCCCGATCGACACCGGTGTCCGGTTCTCGGCAAGGGACCGGACATCGGCGGGTTGTCTCAATAACGGTGCGTGTGGAAATCAAGCTTCATCAACACTATTTTTTCGTAATATAATATCCGGCGACGACAACCGATATTTTGATCATGAGCGTTAAACAGACATCGATCCCCATAGACGAACTAACGACCGAACAGCCGGAATCGACGGACCCGGCCTATTCGGCGTGGAAAAGAGCAAAGATCGAAGCCGCGCTGAAACATGCCGATGAACACCCGGATGAGTTCCTGACAGAACAAGAAACCTGGAAAAAATTCGGCATTGATTATTAGATACCGATCAACAGCGATCGAGGATCTCGAAAAAATTCGGGATTACATAGCGCAGGATAACGAAAAAACCGCCAACCAACTCATTTCCCGGATTTTACAAGTCAATCGGTATTTATCCGATTTTCCGCGCCTTGGCCGTCCCGGCCTACTTCCCGAGACAAGAGAATTTTCAATCAAGGGATTACCCTATAAAACGGTTTACCGGATCGAGGGGGATATCGTGCTGATTATCAATGTCATCCACACATCGCGAAATTGGCCATCATGAGTCAATTTTCGTTCTTCGAAGAACTTTCCAAGATGAGTGCCCGAGAATTGGTCGAAGCTCATAACGGGGTCGGGGCTCCGGACTGTCGTGAGATGATTCTTGCCGAAGAACGCCGTCAAGCCTCTGAAAAGGCAATCATACAGGCCAGAAGATCCAACTGGATTGCTGTAGGCTCTTTGGCCGTGGCAATCGCCACTCTGATTATATCCGTGCTCGCAGTGATCAGATAGTACTCCAGCTATGAAAAAGGTCCGGCCAAAAGACATCGCCCAGCGCATCACAGGAATTTCAACGCCGATTGGCGGTTTGCAGTGGCAACCACCTGTTGATGAACGCAAGATCGTCAGCGCCTTCCTGACGTTTTTGGAAGACAGACGCGCCCTATTTAACCCTTACCACCTTGAGATCGAACATCAAGTAACGGAATCGTTGCTGAAAATTAGGGAAGAGTCGACTGCAACACTTCAGCAGCTTCCGGAGGAATCGAAAGCGGTTGGACCGATCAAGGCCATTCGCGCAGCCTGCCGCCGTTTTCTCAATGAGCCACACACATCCTTTCCAAATCTGTCCAGGCGGTTGAGCCGCCGTTATCAGGACATGGACGAGTGCGGATTCTTTGTTTCGTTAGGAGAGTTACGGGCGACTGTTGGCGTGCATGTGGCAACGCTCGCTATCACCCATGATCTGAGCATTGACGAAGAACTGGCGACGATCCTTCCTGCCGAAGATCGGGGGTGACTTCCCGTATGCAGATTACCAATGCGTAGGACGGGTCCGACGCGGAGCGTAACCCGCCGGAGGGTTGGCTCGGCACAGAAAAGGGCGCCCGACCCCGCTTCGCCCATCGAAGTTTACGGGGGCCGGCGGTTTTTTTGTTTTTTTACCGTGACTCCGGTGCGGCGCGAGGGTGGATGGACGAAGACGTCGGCGGATAACGATGCGGCGGGTCACGCTCCGCTTTAGACCCGCCCTACGCCGCTCTACACTTCGAAAATCATGCGGCGGATGATGCTTCGCTTCGAATCCGCCGGGATTTGGAGGATTATCACTGATGGCCAGGGAAAAGCTCAAGATGGGCATGCCGCCGGTCCATCCGGGCGAATTCGTCCGAACGGAAGTTATCGACGAACTTCACTTGTCGATCAAAAAGGCGGCCGAGCTGCTGGGCGTTCGCACCGCCACCCTGTCCGATTTCCTCAACGAGAAATCGGCGCTTTCGCCGGAAATGGCAATGCGGATCGAATTTGCGTTCGGGGTGAAGGCCGATCTGCTGTTGCGCATGCAGGCGCTGCACGACAGCCAGATGATCCGCGCCCGCGCCGGAGAATTCAACGTCCAGCCCTACAAGCCCGCGTCCTGAAAGAAAGCGCGGAGATGGGGGAACGGCGCGGGCGCGGGGATCGCGGGGGTTGGCGGGAGTTCAGTTGATGAGCGGCTTTGAGTTTCCGCGTGCCTTTCGGGCGCGCGCGCCGTGGTGGGGCGGCGATCTGCAGACCTTGCGCAACCTGCTGGTCGGCGGGCGGGTCGACTTGCCGGCGGCCTCCGAACGGCTCCATTTCCCTCTTTCCGACGGCAGCGGCGACCGGCTGGCGGCGATGCTGGATAGGCCATCGCGCGCCGTCGACGGTCCCCTGGTGGCGCTGATCCACGGCATCACCGGCAGCGAGGACAGCGCGTACGTGCGGCGCAGCGCCGCCTTTCATCTCAGGCGCGGGCGGCGGGTGCTGCGGCTCAATCTGCGCGGCGCCGGGCCTTCCCGGCAAACCTGCGGCGGCCACTACCATGCCGGCTGTTCGGCCGATATCCGCGATGCCCTGCGTGCGCTGGACGGCGACCTCGCCGCCGAGGGCCTGTTCCTGGTCGGCTATTCGTTGGGTGGCAACGTGCTGCTCAACCTGTTGGCGCACGACGCGGACGGATTGCCGATCCGGGGCGCCGTGACCATCTCGGCGCCGATCGAACCCGCGCAGGCCGCACGCTGCCTGATGGCGCCGCGCAACGCTATCTATCATTCCCGGCTGTTGCGCCATATGAAGGCGGAAAGCACCGCCCCCGGCGCGCGCCTGAGCGCGGACGAACGCCGCGCCATCGCTGGCGCCAAGACGGTCCGCGACTTCGATGATCGCTTCATCGCGCCGCGCAACGGCTTCGCCGGCGCCGACGATTATTACGCGCGGACGGCGGGGGCCAAGCTTGTCCACCGGATCCGCACGCCCACCTTGATGATCCACGCCCGCGATGACCCCTGGATCCCGGCCGCGCCCTACGCCGCCCTGGAACAGGACCCGCCGGCGAATGTTCACGTAGTCCTGCTGCCGGGCGGTGGCCATGTCGGCTTCCACGCCAGCGACCACCGCGAAACCTGGCACGATCGCTGCGTCGACGCCTTCCTGGCATCGCTTTGAACCGGCGACCGCTGAAATAGCCGGCAGGCGTATTGCGACGGAGGAAGACACCGCAACAATTCGGCGAATTTTAGCTTTTCGCTCCGAATCCGCCCGGCGCGGGCTCAGGCGCCTTTTTTCATTCGCCGCGCATGGCTGTGCAAGGAGTTGTCGAATCGCTTGTGGTGACTCGACAGCCAATGGCGAAAATACACGCCCAACGCGGACCAATCCCCTTCGTTGAACGTGATGTCGAAATTCCGCAGCATGTCATCGGCCTCGTCGAGCAGGCGGCGGTGTTCGGCCTTGTGCTTGACGTAATCCGGAAATGCCAGCTCGCGCATCGCCCATTCCTCGTTTTGGAAATGTTCTTGCGCGCAGTGAATAAGTCCCTGGATGCAGTCGCGGACGGCGCGGCGGTCGGCGGCGCGGTCGAGCGCCCGCGACAACGCGTCCCACCGGGCCGCCATGACCTTATGGTCTCGCTCAAGCAGCATGATCGCGTTGCTCGGATGCGCATTCGCCATCCGACATCCTCCGACGGTGATTGCCGCAAAAGAGACGCGTCAACCTTCGCGATTCCCAGCCTCCTGGCCCAAATCCTGGGGCGAATTTGGGAAGGAAACTGCCTGGAGTCAATGTCAGGCCGCCAGGCCGGTTCGCGCGGTGATTTGTCCAGCCCTGTTGAGGAATCCCCGGTTGATCGGGCTGTGCGGTTTCAACGCCAATCGTTCGTGGGCGAGCGCTTCGGCCGTCTGCCGCATGCCGCCCCTGATCGCCGCCTCGGTCAGCGTCCAGTCGATGATATCCCGCTGGGCGTGGCTTCCGCCGAAGCTGTTGGCAATGTATCGCGCGCGGTACAGCCGTTCGACGGCGACAGAGTAGTCTCCCCGCCAGAACGCGACGAACCCCTCGATAAGCGGCAGCCCCGTCGTCCGGGCCCAAATGCGCGGTCTCGTTCGCCGCGGCGCATCCTCGCGGTAGAGGTCGATCAGGCGGTCGATCTCGCCGCCCCATCCGGCGCCAAGATACGCCATGACCGCATGCCAGTCGTTGAAGGGGTACAATCGGCCGTCGGCGTGCGGGCGCCAGCATTCGGCGACCTCGACCCAGCGGTCGCCGACATCGTGGCCGGCGAGATGGACCCGCCAGAGCAGCGCCGAGGCGTCCACCAAATCAACCGGGAGTGGGCTCCTGTCGCCGCGCACCCGGTTCTCATACAGGTCCATCACCGTTTTGATCTGTCCCAGATCGAGATGGAACAGTGCCTTATGCCACCAGTTATGGATCTTGAAAAGATTGTCATCGCCAGACCAGTGGGGCTCGCGCACCCGCATCCAGGCGATACCCTCGTCGGCGCGGCCCTGCATTTCCATGACGTGGGCGACCGCGTGGTGCGCCCAGCAGTCAAGCGGTTCACGCGCCACCGCTTCCCGGCCCGCCGCCTCGGCACGGGCATAATCGCCGCATTCCTCCAGGCCGAAGGCATGCATGCCAAGCACGATCGAATAGCCCGGCCGATCCGCCGACCATTTCGGCAGAGCCCTGGCGATGCGGTCGCGAATGTTGCGCGCATTGGCGCGGAAGAAGTCCGACAGGTGGCCGATCTGCAGGCCGACGAGATCGTGCGGATGGCGCATATTGTGCGCGTCGAGCGCCAACGCGGCGTCGGTCCAGTTGTTGGCCAGCAGATGGTCAAGAGCCGCGATGTGCGACTTCTCGCGATCATTCAGAGGCAGCATTCTCGCGGTTGCGACGGTGGCCCGCGCTTGCGCCGTTGCCTCGGGTTCCACGGCGATCGCGAAAAGATAGGCCTTGAAGATATGCGCCATCGCGAAACTTGGCGCGATTTCGATGGCGCAGTCGGCCAACGCGACCGGATCACCGCGATAAATATTCAATGCCAGGACGGCCTCGTCGAATGGTTCGACGGCGTCCGCCGTGGCCCCGGACAGCGTATTGCCTTGACGGTCGGTAAACATGTCAATCTCCCTCGAGTGATACCAATTTTGCCTCTTGTTTCCGGGCCTCCGGAACCGCTGCGGCTTCGAAGGCTGTGTGGGAATGATATGGACCGACGCCGAATGCGGCAGTGTCCCGTGTGGGTCAACGCCAAGGGTGAGAAGTTCTGGGTCAAGTACCACTTCAAGACTGACCAGGGCATTAAATGCCTGACCCAGGAAGAGGCCGACCGCCTGGCAGGCGCCGACGGCGATTATCACCACCGCGATCTTTACGAGGCGATTCAGCGAGGCGACTATCCGAGCTGGACTTTGAACATGCAGATCATGCCATTTGCGGACGCCGAGACGTATCGGATCAACCCGTTCGACCTGACCAAGGTCTGGCCGCACGAGAACTACCCGCTTTTCGATGTTGGCAAGCTGACCCTCGATCGCAATCCGACCGACCACCACACCGAGATCGAGCAAGCCGCCTTCGAGCCCAATAACCAGGTGCCGGACACCGGATTCAGCCCGGACAAGATGCTGCTCGCCCGCGTATTTTCCTATGCCGACGCGCACCGGGCGCGCCTTGGCGTCAACTATAAGCAGATCCCGGTGAACAGGCCGCAATGCCCAATTCATAGTTACAGCAAGGATGGCGTGATGCGGGTGCAGAACGTCGCCGATCCGGTTTACGCCCCCAACAGCAAGGGCGGTCCACGGGCCGATCCCGAGCGCTATCCCGAGGCAGCCACCTGGAGCGCCGAGGGCGAGTTCGTGCGCAATGCCTACACCGTACGCCGGGACGATGACGACTTCAGCCAACCTCGCGACCTGATCCGCAAGGTGATGGACGAGGCCGCGCGCGACCGGTTGGTCTCCAACGTCGTCGGGCACCTGTCGAAGGGAGTTACCGAACCGGTGCTCGAGCGCGCCTTCCAGTACTGGCGCAACATCGACCAGGAGACCGGCGACCGCATCGCGCGTGGCGTCAGAGCCGGCATGGGGGCCGCGGCGGAATAGCCATCAGGCATATCCCGCCGCATCGGAAGGCCCTTCAATTCCATGTGGCGGGATACGCGAACGCTGATCCGCCCGACGCGGTGTGTAGGCCCCGTCAAATCCCGTCGATCTTCAATAGGCTGCGGACGGCGACGTCCTGCGGCAGCGGCACGAAGCCGAGATTGACGGCATAAGACTGGCCATTGGTCAGCGCCCAGGTGGCGAAGTCCTTGACCGCCGCCTTTTTCCGCTCGTTCGGATACGTGTCATAGAGAAGCAGCCACGTATAGGTGACGATCGGGTAGGCCGCCTCGTCCTCCGGATCGGCGATGAACTGGCGCAGGTTTTCCGGCATCTGGTCCGCCGTCGACTTGAGCGTGACCTGCGCCTCGCCGAGGCCGGGGCGCACAAACCGCCCCGCCTTGTTCTCCATCGTCGCCATCGGCAGGCCGAGGAGCTGGGCGAACTCGTAGCCGATGTAACCGATCGCCCCGTCGCTGATTTTGATCCGCTGCGCGACACCCTCGTTGCCGGGCGCCAGCATGGTATTGCCGGGCCAGTCGACCAGCTTACCGACCCCGGGCCCGGCGACGCGGAAAGCGGTGCTCACCGCGCTGAGATGATTGGTGAAGGCGAAGGTGGTGCCGCTGCTGTCCTGGCGCGCGACGAGATGGATCGTCCGATTGGGCAGCTCGAGGTCGGGGTTGGCGTCCTGGATCAGCGGGTCGTTCCACTTGGTGATCTTGCCGAGGAAGATGTTCGCGTAAACCTCGCGCGGCAAGCGCAATTCGCCCTCCAACCCCTGGATGTTATAGGCGAGGACGACGATGCCGGCGGTCGCCGGCACCATGTGGGCGCCCCTGTCGACGCGCGCCAGTTCCTCGTCGGTCATCGCGGCGTCGCTCGCCCCGAAGTCGACGGAGCCGGCGATGAACTGGCTGACCCCGGCGCCGCTACCGACCGGCTCGTAGGTCACCCAGACGCCGGGATTATTCGCCTGATACTCCTCCACCCACCTCTGGTACAGCGGATCCGGAAAGGTGGCCCCGGCGCCACGCACCCAGAGCTGCCCGGCCGGCGGTGGCTCGACGCGGGCCTGGGGTTTTTGCGGTGCCTGCTCCTCGCCACACGCCCCCAGTGACAGCGATGCAACGACCATTGCCGCCAACGCAAAGGCTTTATTGATAGACCGCATTTCGTTACCCTCCGATCCCGCGGTTCCAATGATGAGCGCCGTAGTCGATGTTGGTTTGGATCTCGATAGATTATTAAGCCGTTCGTTCGTACCAGCCCTTGGTGGCGTTGGTGATCTTCACCACCGATAGCATCACCGGCACCTCGACGAGGACGCCGACGACGGTGGCCAGCGCGGCGCCGGAGTTGAAGCCGAACAGGACGATGGCGGTAGCGACGGCGAGTTCGAAGAAGTTTGAGGCACCGATCAAGGCCGACGGCGCGGCGACGCAGTGGGCGACGCCGAATTGCCGGTTGAGCAGGTAGGCGAGGCCCGAATTGAAATAAACCTGGATCAGGATCGGGATCGCCAGCAGCAGGATGATCAAGGGCTGGGCCAGGATCTGCTCGCCCTGGAAGCCGAACAGCAGGACCAGCGTCGCCAAAAGCGCGACCAGCGAGACCGGATGCATCGCTTTCAGCGTCTTCTGCAGCGCCGCCTCGCCGCGCCGCAGCAGGGCACGGCGCCACAGCTGGGCGATGATCACCGGAATGACGATGAACAGCACCACCGAGATCACCAGGGTATCCCAAGGCACGACGATCGCCGACAGCCCCAGCAACAAGCCGACAATGGGCGCGAAGGCGACGACCATGATCGCATCGTTCAGCGCCACCTGGCTCAGCGTGAAGTGCGGCTCGCCGTCGCACAGGTTCGACCAGACGAACACCATTGCCGTGCAGGGCGCGGCGGCAAGGATGATCAGGCCGGCGATGTAGCTGTCGATCTGGTCCGCCGGCAGGTAGGGGCGGAACAGCCAGCCGATGAAAAGCCAGCCCAACAGCGCCATCGAGAACGGCTTGACCGCCCAGTTGATGAACAGGGTGACGCCCATGCCGCGCCAGTGTTCCTTGACCTGATGCAGCGCGGCGACGTCGATCTTCAACAGCATCGGGATGATCATCAGCCAGATCAGCACCGCCACCGGCAGGTTGACCTGCGCCACCTCGGCGCCGCCGATCGCCTGAAACACTGCCGGGAACCAGTGGCCGAGCGCGATGCCAGCGATGATGCAAAGCGCGACCCAGACCGTCAGGTAGCGCTCGAACATGCCGAGCCCACCACGGGCGGCGCGGTTTTCCGGTGTTTCCGCCGCCGGGGCGGTCATTTCTTCTGAGGTCATGTTTTCTCCAGATCGATAGATTTAGGACGGCAGCGCCCCGCAAACGGGCGAGGCCGCGTGTCGCTACGGCGCGGCGGCTGTTGTATCGGTATCGGTGCTCATGGTGCCGATCTCGTCGAGGCGCTTTTGCAGGCTGAGCTTGTCGAGCGACGCCAACGGCAGGTTGGCGAAAATGCTGATCCGCTGCGTGAGCATACGCAGGGAGTCGGCAAAGGCGGCGCGCTTGACCGCTTCCAGCCCTTCTACCGCCGCCGGATCGGGGAGGCCCCAATGCGCCGTCATCGGCTGCCCCGGCCACACCGGGCAGACCTCGTTGGCCGCGTTGTCGCAAACAGTGAAGACGAAATCGAGCCGCGGCGCATCCGACCCGGAAAACTCGGCCCAGTCCTTGGAGCGCAGGCCCTCGGTCGCGTAGTTTTGGTTCTTCAGCAGATCCAGCGCGTACGGGTTGACGCGACCGACGGGATGGCTGCCGGCGCTGAACGCCTTGAACCGATCCTGCCCGTGGCGATTGAGCACGCACTCCGCCAGGATGCTGCGCGCCGAGTTGCCGGTGCAGAGGAATAAAACGTTGTACCTACCTTCGGCCATTGGCTCTTCCTCCCGCTCTTACCGCGCTTCGACCGGCGTGCCGTCTTCCTTGACGAACGGCTTCCGTTGCGGGTTCGGGAGGATTTCCAGGACCGCTTCGGACGGCCGGCACAGCTTGACGCCGAGATCGGTGACGACGATCGGCCGGTTGATGAGGATCGAGTGTTCCATCATCGCGTCGATCAGCGCATCGTCGCTGAGTTCAAGATTGTCGAGGCCAAGCTCGGCGTAGGGCGTCCCCTTCTCGCGTAGCAGCGCGCGCGGCGTAATGCCCATGCGGGCGATCAAGTCGACCAGCTCAGTCCGGGTCGGCGGTGTCTTCAGGTATTCGATCACCGTCGGCTCCTCGCCGGAGTTGCGGATCATCGCCAGCACGTTGCGCGACGTCCCGCAGTTCGGATTGTGGTAGATCGTCGTCGTCATCGCGGTCCCTTCCCTGTCCATAGCCGCAGATTTCCGGATGACCGCCGCAGCAGTCCTCGGTGAGGAATGCCACCAGGCGGCGGGTGCCTTCCACATCGACGGCGTAGAAGATGCGCCGATCGCGCCGCCAGGAACGCAGCAGCGCCGCCCGTTCCAGCGCCGCGACATGGTGCGACAGCGTGGACGCGGGCAACCCCAGCGCCTCGGCGATCTCGCCCGCCTGCAGTCCGGTCGGGCCGCGCCGCACCAGGAGGCGGAAAATCGCCAGCCGGCTTTCCTGCGCCAAGGCGCCGAGCGCCGTTACGGCTTCCTTATCTTCCATATTTCTACAATTATAAAATTATCGAATTGATGTCAACGGCGCGCGGCCAAGACCCGCTCTTCCAGGCGAATGCGGTACCCGAGCAGCAGCGCGTTGGCGGCGGAAAAGGCGAGCGCGATCGGCCAAGCGCCGAAGGCGAGCGGCAGGATGGCGATCTCCAGGACGACGATGGCGTAGTTGGGATGGCGCATCCAGCGGTAGGGGCCGCCGCGGATCAGCGGTGCGTCGGCGACGGTGATCAGCCGCGTCATCCAGTAGCGGCCCAGGGTGGCGATGGTCCAGACGCGCGCCGCCTGGAGAAGAAAAAACACCGCGAGCAGAAACGGCGAGACAGGCGCGTTGGCGGGGATCATCAACCACATCGCCGCCAACCAGCCGCCGTGGACGAGGAAAAACAGCGGATAATGCCCGGCGCCATGCTCGATGCCGCCCTCGGCGCGCAGCCTGGCTTCGTTACGCCGCGACCAGACGAGCTCGGCCAGCCGCTGGACGACGACGAACGCCAGCACGGCGTCCAGCACCGTCATCGCCGGCTACCGGTCTTCGAAGAGCACGAAGCCGGCGGTGAAGCCGGGGCCGACGGCGCTCGCCAGGGCGGGGCCGCGCAAGGTGCGCTCGCGCAGGGCGCGCTCGATGACGAACATCACGGTGACCGCCGACATGTTGCCGAAGTCGCGCAGCACGCCGCGCGAATGGTGCAGGTCCTGCTCGCTGAGGCCCAAGGCTTCGCGGATCGCGTCAACCACCTTGGCGCCGCCGGGATGGCAGAGGAAGCTCTCGATATCGCCGAGTCGACGCCCGGCGCGGCTCAGAAACGCGTCGACGACGGCGCGAAAGCGGGTGCGGATCAAATCCGGGATCTGGCGCGAAAAGATCACCTCCAGCCCGTCGTCGGCGACCCCCCATCCCATGACGTCGAGGGACTGCTCCCAAGTGTGTTCGCCGGTGGCGGCAATCGCCGGCCCCTGCCCCGCCGTCGACAGGATCGCCGCCGCCGCGCCGTCGCCGAACAGGGCGGTGGCGACGATGTTGCTCGACGAGCGGTCGTTGCGGCGGAAGGTCAGCGCGCACAGCTCGACGACCAGCAACAGCACCCGTGCGCCCGGCGCGGCGCGGGCCATCGCGGCGGCGCGGGCGAGGCCCAGGGCGCCGCCGGCGCAGCCGAGACCGAACACCGGCAGGCGCCATGCATCGCGGCGGAACGGCAGCCGCGTCATCAGACGAGCATCCAGGCTCGGCGTCGCGACGCCGGAAGTCGAGATGGCGACGATGCCGTCGACGTCGCCCGCCTCCAGACCGGCCTGATCCAGACAGCGCCGCGTCGCCACTTCCAAGAGATCGATGGCATGGTCGAGGAACAGCGCGTTCTTCTCCGACCAACCGTGGTCGACCTCGTACCAGTCGGGCGGCATGCAGGAATAGCGGGTATCGATGCCGGCGTTGGCGAACACCGGCAGCATGCGCGCCACCGCCTCCGGATCCTCGCGGAACACCGCGCCGATGCGCCTTTGCACTTCGGTTTGCGTGATCGCGTGCTTCGGCACCGCCGTGGCGAGGCAGAGCAGCCGGGCCGGCTCGGTCAAGGTCGTCACTCGCTGGCGAACCCGGTCGGCTGGCCGGCGACGACGAAGGTCAGGGCCGCCGGGTCCAGCAATGCGCGGGCCAGCCGATTGACGTCGTCGACCGTGACCGCCTCGATCAGGCCGTTGCGCCGATCGATGTAGTCGATGCCGAGGTTGTCCATCTGCATGGTGACCAGCATCTGGGCGACACTCCCGTTGGAGGTGAAGCGGAGCGGGAACGAGCCGGTGAGGTGCGTCTTCGCGTCCGCCACCTCTCCCGCCGTGAACCCTTCCTCCGCCGCCAGCCTCCATTGATCGCGGATAACGGCGACCGTCTCGTGCGCCCGCTCGTTAATAGTGCCGGCGCCGCCGACGTAGAGCGCCGCGTGGTCGAGCGGCACCGGCGCCGTGTACACCGAGTAGGCGAGCCCGCGTTCGGTGCGCACCGCCTGGAACAGCCGCGATGTCAGTCCGCCGCCACCGAGGATCTCGTTCATGACGAAAAACGGGATGAAATCCGCATCGTCGCGCTTAAGCCCCCGCTGCGCGAAGACGATGGCGCTCTGCGGGGCGTCCACCGGCTCGATCATTATCGCCCCATCGGAGCGCGGCTCGGTATCCACCGCGTCAATGCGCGGATCGGTGCGCGGCAGGCCGCCGAACGTCGTTTCCAACAGACCGGCCAGTTGGCCGGCGGTGATGTCGCCGACGACACCGATGACCAGCTTGTCCAACGACAGCCGCTGATTGGCAAAGGAGACCAGGTCGTCGCGGGCGATGCTGGGCAGCGTCTCGAGGGTCCCGTCGAGCGGCCGCGCGTACGGGTGGTCTCCGAACAACGCCTCGAAAAGGCGGCGGTTGGCGCGCGCGTCCGGATCTTCCGTGCGCTGCCGCAGCCGCGCTTCCAACTGGCCGCGGATACGCTCGATGGCTTCGGGATCGAAGCGTGGCGCCGTCAGTGCGAGGCGGAGCAGATCAAACGCCCGGTCGCGATGCTCGGTCAGTGTCGACAGGCGGCCGCTGAAACTGTCCAAACGGGTGTCGAAGGAAAGCCGCACCGCCAGATTCGACAACGCGGTCTGAAATGCCCGCGAATCGAGATCGTCGGCGCCCTCGTCGAGCAGGCCGGAGACCATCGTCGCCAGGCCGGCCTTGCCCGGCGGGTCGGCGGCGGCGCCGGCGTGGCGAAAGGCGAAATGCACGGCGATAAGCGGATTGCCGTGATCCTCGACCAGCCACGCCTCGACACCGCCCGCCCGCACGCGTTGCACGTCGACGGCCGAGGCCGGCGCGGCGGCGCCGAGCAGGCCGCCAAGGACGACGATCGCGGCAAGATACCGCCGCCATTCCCCCCTCATTGGATTGCCTGCTCCGGCTCCTTGGCGGGCGCCCGCAACAGCGCGGTCACCGTCCCGACCGGCGTGAGGACGTCGCGGATGGCCTCGGAGACCGCCGCCGCGTCAACGCCGGCGATGCGCTCGGGCCAGCTTTCGATGTCGTCGACCGTCCGGCCGATCGCCAACGCCTCGCCCAGAACGAAGGCTCCGCGCGACAGCGAATCACGGGCGTACACCGCTTGCGCCCGCAGGCCTCGGGTCGCCCGCGTCGTCTCCGCGTCGGTCGGCCCGTCGGCGGCGAAATCCGCCAGCACGCGGTCGACCCCGGCTTCCAGTTCCCGCAGGGAAACCCCCGGGCGCGGGCTTGCGTAAACAACGAACTCGCCCGGCCCGCGGCGCGACGGGTCGTACCAGCTGCCGGCCGAGACGGCCAGCCCCGCCTCGACAACCAGCAGCCGGTAGAGCCGGCTCGTCGCGTCGCCGCCGAGGATTTCCGATGCCACCTGCAGGGCATCGGCGTTTGCCGTGGCGCCCAGGCCGTACCCAGGCGCGCGATAGCGGCGGCTCCAGTTCGGCTGATGGACGCGGGCGTCGGCAAGCTCGACGCGGCGTTCGGCCAGCGGTTCGGGTTCGAAGAAGACGGGACGTTCCGGCAGCACGGCCGGCGGGATCGCCCCGTAATACCGTTCCGCCAGCGGCAGCACATCGGCCATGGTGACGTCGCCGGCGACCACGAGCACCGCGTTGTTGGGCGAATACCAGGCGCGGTAGAACGCCATGATGTCGTCGACGGTCAAGGCAGCGATCTCCCCTTCCCAGCCGATGATCGGCCGCCGGTATGGGTGATTGAGGAACATCGCCGCGCCGGCGCGCTCGTTGATTTGCGCCGCCGGATCGTTGTCGATGCGCTGGCGGCGTTCCTCAAGGACGACATCGATCTCCGGTTCGACCGTCTCCGGGGTCAGCACCAGGTTGGTCATCCGGTCCGCCTCGAGGGCCATCATCAGCCCCAGCCGATCCTTGGCGACGTTCTGGTAGTAACCGGTGTAGTCGCTGGACGTGAAGGCGTTCTGCTCGCCGCCCAGGCGCGAGACGATCCGCGAAAATGTATTGTCGGGGTGCTTTTCGGTGCCCTTGAACATCAGGTGTTCGAGCACGTGGGCGATGCCCGACTTGCCGGGCGGCTCGTCCATGGCGCCCACCCGGTACCACACCATGTGGCTGACCACCGGCGCGCGGTGATGGGAGACGACGACAACCTTCATGCCGTTATCGAGCGTCGCCACCTCGGGGTCGAATACCGCGGCGGGCGCGGCACGCGGCGCCAGCAAGAGGCAGATGAGCAGGGCCGCTACGGCGCGCGTTGGCCCCGCCGACCAGGATGGCATGCGGCGATCATCATTCCGTGGCATTTCCAACCGTCTCCAATCCAGCCCCGACACACGCAATCCAGTATACGCTCGAACGCCGTCGATGGTTCCATGGCAACCATGCCCTGGCGGCATCCCGCGCAGGATATGGGCACTGTCGACACTCTTTGCGAAATGGGACGCGAGCCGCGCAACGGCGGCGGTGGCGGCCCCCGCCGCCGTGGTCTAGAAAATGTCTTCGAGGATGGCGCGCTGCTTGCGGGCGATGGTCGGTGTCACCCCTTCGTTCAAGGGCCGGCCCAGCGCCTGGTTCTCCTGAATCCGCCGCGCCTCCGCCGTCGGGTCGACGACTGTCCCATAGGCGGTGGGCGTCGACCAGAACATCAAGCGCTCGGTGAAACTCTGGTCCGCCTCGGCGAGGATGGTCGTCTCACGGTTGATCTTGGCACGGATTTCCGGATCCGCATCCAAGGCGCCGGTGCGGCTCAACAGCGCCACGGTGCCCCGCGAATGCGCCGAACCGGCCGGCGGCGTCGGCGTCGCTGGCGGCGCGTCGGGGGTCGAGGTGAGCAGCGCGCCGCGGGCATCGTCGGTGGGCGTCATCAGGTTGTTGTCGCGCGAGCCCGGCACCGGCGGCCGCAAGCCGTAATCCGGCGGCACGCTGAGCGGCGCCCGCTGGTAAACGGCGAATTCGTCCGGCGCCTGCCTGCTCAGTCCCAACTGCTCGCGCGCGTCGCCGCAGGCGGCAAGGCCGATGACCGCGGCCAATGACAAGCAAAGGTGAATTCGGCGTCTCATCTCAACCCTTCTATTTCGACGAACCCATGGAATCTGTAGACCGTCTGTCGTGCAAAAACAACGTCTCGACGAGCAGGCAGATCGCGCCGAGGGTGATCGCCGTATCGGCGACGTTGAACGCCGGCCAATGATAGCCGAAAGCGTGGAAGTCGAGGAAGTCGGCGACGGCGCCGAACCGCAGGCGGTCGATGAGATTACCCAACGCACCGCCGATGATCAGGCCGAGGCCGACGGCGAGCAGCCGGTTGTGGGCGCGAATCAGCCACACCGCCAGCACGCCGATGATGACGATGGCGACGATGGAAAGGATCCACACGGTCGCCGCCGCATCGTTGTTGAACATGCCGAAGCTGACACCGCGATTCCATCCCATGACGAGATTGAAGAAGGGCGTCACCTCGATGAGACGCGGCGGATTCATGACGTGGAAGACGATGATCCATTTCGTCAGCTGGTCGAGGACGACGACGAGGCCGGCAAGGGCGAAGCCGGATCTTGATACCGATGACAAGGCCATGGGGCGGCGCCGCGCCTACTCGGCGGCCGCCAGGTGCCGGCCGACCGCGTCGGCGCAGCGGGCGCACAGATCGTCATATTCCGGCTGGCGGCCAACCTCCGGCAACACCTTCCAGCAGCGCTGACACTTCTCGCCGGCGGCCAACTCGACGACCACCGCGACGCCCTCGACGTCGGGCAGCGTGAACGCATCAGCCGGCGGTTCGCCGGTGCTGATGCGGGCATCTGAGGTGATGAACAGCTCGGCGAGATCGACGCCGTCCAGCGCCTCGGCGTAGCGCCGGTCGATGTAGACCGTGGGCGCCGCCTGCAGGCTGCCGCCGATCCGCTTCGCCGTGCGCTCGATCTCGATGGCGCTGGTGACGACGCGGCGCAGCCGACGCACCACGGCCCACTTGTCGTCCAAAGCGGAATTGGTCCAGTTGGCCGGCAATTCGGGGAAACGGCGCAGATGCACGCTTTCTTCCTCTCCCGGATGGCGCGCCAGCCAGGCTTCCTCGGCGGTGAAGCAGAGGAACGGCGCCAGCCAGGCGGTGAGGCAGTCGAACAGCGTGTCGAGCACCGTGTGCGTCGCCCGCCGCGTCGGCGAATCGACCGGATCACAGTACAAAGAGTCCTTGCGGATGTCGAAGTAAAAAGCCGACAGGTCGACGGCGCAAAACGTATGCAGCTCGGTGAAGATGGGGTGGAACTCGTAGCTTTCGCAGGCGTCGCGTATCCCGCGATCGAGATCGGTCAGCCGATGCAGCACCCAGCGCTCGAGCTCCGGCATGTCGTCGACCGCCACCCGCGCGTCCGGATCGAAGCCGTGCAGATTGCCGAGCAGAAAGCGGAAGGTGTTGCGGAAGCGGCGGTAGACATCGGCATGCTGCTTGACGATCTCCGGGCCGATCCTGAGATCCTCCGAATAGTCGGAGCCGGCCACCCACAAGCGAAGGACGTCGGCGCCGTGCCGCTTGACGACATCCTGCGGCGAGGTGACATTACCAAGAGATTTCGACATCTTCTGGCCGTCCTCGGCCATCACGAAGCCATGCGTCAGCACCGCCTCGTATGGCGCACGGCCGCGGGTGCCGCAGGACTCCAGCAGCGAGGAGTGGAACCAGCCGCGATGCTGGTCGCTGCCCTCGAGATAGAGCGAAGCCGGCCAGCCGAGGTCGTCGCGCGACTCCAACACATAGCTGTGGGTGGCGCCGGAGTCGAACCAGACATCGAGAATGTCCATCACCTGTTCGAACCGGTCGGCGTCGTGGTCGAGGCTAAGGAAGCGTTCCGGCGGCGAGGCGAACCAAGTGTCGGCGCCTTCCGCCTCGACGGCGTCGGCGATGCGGTCGAGCACCTTCTGGTCGCGCAATGGCTCGCCGGTCGCCTTGTCGACGAAAACGGTGATCGGCACCCCCCAGGCGCGCTGGCGGGAGACGCACCAGTCGGGGCGCTGCTCGATCATGCCGCGCAGTCGCGCCTTGCCGGACGCCGGCACGAACCGCGTCTGATCGATCGCCGCCAGCGCCGCCGCCCGCAAGCCGGTCTTCTCCATGCTGATGAACCACTGCGGCGTGTTGCGGAAGATCAGCGGCGCCTTCGACCGCCACGAATGCGGATAGCTGTGCACCAGCCGGCCACGGCCGAGCAGGCCGCCGGCGGCGGCGATTGCCTCGATGACGGCGGCATTGGCGTCGCCGTCCTTGCCGTCCTCGCGCAGCACCCGCCGCCCGGCGAACAGCGGCACCGCATCGAGGAACGCGCCGTCCGGACCCAGCGTCTCCGGCACCGGCACGCCGTGGCGGACGCCGAGTTCCCAGTCGTCGACGCCGTGCCCGGGCGCGATGTGCACGAATCCGGTGCCGGTCTCGACGTCGACGAAGCCTCCCGGCAGCATCGGCACCGCGAAGTCGTAGCCCTGGCCACGCAGCGGATGGTGGCAGAGGGTGCCCGCCAGCGCCGCGCCGTCGACCGACTCGAGGCGCTCCCACTCGGCGATCCCGGCCTGCGCGCGCACCGTCTCGGCCAGCGCCTCGGCGACGACCAGCCGTTCGCCCGGCCGCGCCAGGTTCGCCTCGCCGACGGCATCGACCCGGTAGACGGCATAGCCGATGCCCTCCCCGAAGGCGATCGCCCGGTTGCCGGGCATCGTCCATGGCGTCGTTGTCCAGATCACCACCGAGGCGCCATCGAGGGCCGGCGTCGAGGCCTCATGCACCGGAAAGCGGACGAAGATCGTCGGCGAGGTGTGATCGTGGTATTCGACCTCCGCCTCGGCCAGCGCCGTGCGCTCGATCACCGACCACATCACCGGCTTGGCGCCGCGGAACAAAGCCCCGCTCATCAGGAATTTGCCGAGCTCGCGCACGATCTGCGCCTCGGCGGCGAAGTTCATCGTCGTGTAGGGATGCTCCCAGTCGCCGACGACGCCGAGGCGCTTGAACTCCGCTGCCTGCACGTCGATCCAGTGGTCGGCGAATTCCCGGCATTCGTGGCGGAATTCGACCACCGGCACCTGATCCTTGTCGCGGCCGGCGGCGCGGTACTTCTCCTCGATCTTCCACTCGATGGGCAGGCCGTGGCAGTCCCAGCCCGGCACATAATTGGCATCGTAGCCGAGCATCTGCTGGCAGCGGTTGATGATGTCCTTGAGGATCTTGTTCAGCGCATGGCCAATATGCAGATGGCCGTTGGCGTACGGCGGGCCGTCGTGGAGGATGAACTGCTCGCGCGTGCGCGACTGCTCGCGCAGGGTGCGGTAGAGATGAAGCCGCTCCCAGCGCGCCAGCAGGTCCGGCTCGCGTTCCGGCAATTGCGCGCGCATCGGGAAGGGCGTTTTCGGCAGCAGGACGGTCGACTTGTAGTCGACCTTGGTTTGCTCAGACACGGATCTCAGGTTCCCCCGAATGAAGCAATGGGTGAGGTTTCGGCCAGCAGGGCGCGGGCGCGGGCGCTGTCGGCGGCGATCTGCGCCTTGAGATCATCGAGGCCATCGAACTTGCGTTCCGGGCGGAGGAAATCCGCCAGTTGGACCCGCAGCTCCCGGCCGTAGAGATTGCCGTGGAAGTCGAACAGGTGGCATTCGAGGCGCGCTTCCGTGGCGCCGGCGAAGGTGGGACGGATGCCGAGATTGGCCACGCCCGGCATCCAGCTGAGCGACGTCGCGTCCGTGTAGGCGGCACGCACCGCGTAGACGCCGCGCGCCGGTTCGAGATACTGGCCGAGCGCGATGTTGGCGGTGGGAAATCCCAGCTGATGGCCGCGTCGATCGCCATGCGTGACGCGCCCGGTGATCTCGAATGGCCGCCCCAGCAGGCGCGCCGCCGCTCGCGGATCGCCGTCGCGCAGATAGGCGCGGATGCGGCTCGACGAGTACGCCTCGCCGTCGGGATCGCGGATTTCCTGCACGCAGGCGAAGCCGAAGTCGAATTCGTCGGCGAACCGCAGCAAGTGCTCCGGTGTCCCCTCGCGCCCCTTGCCGAACGCGAAGTCATGGCCGCAGACAACATGGCGGGCGCCCAGTTTTTCGTGGATGACGGTCTTCACGAAGGCATGCGCGGAAAGCGAGGCGAACGCTGGGTCGAAGCGGATGACGGCGAGGATGTCGACCCCCAATGCCTCGATCAGCCGCGCCTTGGCCTCGAACGGGGTCAAGCGGAACGGCGGCGCCGTCGGCGCGAAAACGGATCGCGGGTGCGGTTCGAAGGTCAACACCGCCCAGGGCGCGCCGATCGAGCGGGCCAGCGTCCCCGCCTCCTCGATCACCGCCCGATGGCCGAGGTGCACACCGTCGAAATTACCGACCGCCACCGCGGCGCCTCGACAGTCGCCCGGCAAGGCGTGGTCCAGATAGAATACATGCATGGTGAATTGGTGGCGGTCCGGACGCGGCGGGTCAAGGGAGAAAAAAAGTCCCCGCCCGGCGACGCCCGGGTGACCGCGCGCCTAGAGGACGGACGGCGCCTCCGCTTCGTGTTTCGTCGGCACCATGACCAGTGCCTCGCCATCGATCACCGTTTTCTTGCCGACCATGCAAACGGTGTCGAAGGTGACGAACTTCTTGTCGCGGCGGATCGATTTGATGGTCACCCGGGCGATGATGGTATCGCCGATGCGCACCGGCGCGCGGAACTTCAGGGTCTGGCTGACATAGATCGCCCCCGGCCCCGGCAGTTTGGTGCCCATGACCGCCGAGAGCATGGCGCCGCCCAGCATTCCGTGCGCGATACGGCCGCGGAACATGGTGCGGCTGGCATATTCCTCGTTGACGTGCACCGGGTTGTTGTCGCCCGACACACCCGCGAAGATGGCGACGTCGGCCTCGGTTATCGTCTTGCCGATGGCCGCCGTCATGCCTTCGCTGAGGTCTTCGAGGTAGTATCCCTGGAATTCATCCATTGCTGTACTCCGCTCGGTCTGATGCGGGCATTCCTGGCATCGATTGCCGCCAAGTGCCGCGCAAGTCGCCGGAAACGCGGGCGCGGTGGCGCGCGCGGCGGCACCTTAGCCGAGGCGGCCTGGCGAAACCAGTATCGACAACGGCGAGTTCACGGGAATATCCCTTTTGTCATCATCACGTCATGTTTCCCCCGGTTGCGAGCGGTGCGGCCTTTCGCCTACTCTCAACCGATACTGATCGAGCCGACGGACCGCCGCATGAAAACGCCGTTCCTTCGCCGCCTCGCCTTCGCTTGCCTTGTCGCCACCGGTCTCGGCGCGGCCGGTGGGGCGGCGGCGGACGAGACACCCATCCTCGGCCTGCCGATCGACTGCGAGATCGGCGAGACGTGTTGGATCGTCCAGTACCCGGACGCCGATCCGGGGCCCGGGCGGCTCGATTACAGGTGCGGCTGGCTCTCCTACGACGGCGCCAAGGGCACCGATTTCGGCATCCGCGACCGGCGGGCGATGCGCCAGGGCGTGCGCGTCATCGCCGCTGCCGACGGCATTGTCGGCGGCGTTCGCGACGGCATGCCGGACGTCAGCGTGGATACCATTGGCGCGGAGGCCGTCAAGGGGCGGGAGTGCGGCAACGGCGTGCGCATCGAACACGGCGGCGGCTGGTTCAGCCTTTACTGCCATCTGCGCAACGGCAGCATCGCCGTTAGCGAAGGCGACCGGGTCAGCGCCGGAGATTTTCTTGGATATGTGGGATTATCGGGCAGCACCGAGTTTCCCCACGTCGACCTCTCGGTGTTCAAGGATGGCCAACCCGTCGACCCCTTCATCGGCGAGCAACGCGACTCCCGATGTGGCTGGGGACCAACGCCGCTGTGGCGGCCGGAGGTGCGGGAGTCGCTGACCTATCAGTCGGCGATCGTGCACAACGCCGGCTTCGCCGCCGGCGTTCCCGGGACACGGGAGATCCGCGAAGGCGTCCTCGATGGCGACGCGCTGCCCGCGGACGCGCCGGCGCTCGTCTTCTGGATCGATACCTATTGGCCGCGCCCGGGTGACAGCATCGCGTTTCGCATCACTGGCCCCGACGGCGCGGTCATCTTCGAGGAACGGACAACGGTGGACAAGCGCATCTCCCGCAACGTCTTTTATGCCGGACTCAAGCGCCGCGGCGGCCCCTGGCCGGCCGGGACCTACCTCGGCGAGGCGAGGCTGGAGCGCGCCGCCGGCCCCATCGGCGCCGAAACCCACGTCATCCGCCGCCAAGTCACCGTCGGCACCCCCGGCTAGGCGCGCTTGCGCCGCGATGATGCCTCGGTGGCGTCATCGAGGGAGATCTCGACCTCGGCGCATCCCGGATGGTAGTGGCGGGGGTCGCGCGCCAGATACCAGTCTACAGCCTCGTCCCAATAGGTCACCGTCCAGCCCGGCAGCTCCCGCTTGACCGCCTTGGCGATCTCGAGCCCTTCCTTGGCGAAGGCGACGAAATCGAACCGCGTGCCGCCGACGTCTTCGTAGTCAAGCGGATGACACCCGTCCTCGTAGCGGTCGTTCCAGGCCCGCAGGCGATCCTTGAGTTGGTCGCTGACGTCGAGGTCGCCCGCCGCCCGCGCCGCTTCGTCAAGCAGCTGATAGCCCCTCGAGCAGTAGTTGGCAACGATGCGAACCTTTGGCACGGGCCCTCCAATGCAACGGTTCGATGCGGCGTCGCGTGTCAGATGTCGGCCTGCCGGGCCATCCGTGACCGTGATTGTACGCCGGCCCTGCGCCTGATGTCACGCCGGGCAAAGCGGGGCGGCGTCGGCTCAGGGGCGGAAATCCGCCTTGGTGAACAGGGCGCGCAAGTCGAGGCCCTCGGCGGCGAGGTTGGCGACGGCCCCCTCCTCGCGGTCGACGATGGTCAGGCATGCCTTGACCGTGCCGCCGGCGGCGCGCACGGCGCGCACCGCGTCCAGGGTCGAGCCGCCGGTCGTCGTCACGTCGTCGAGGACAACAACCGGGACGGCGGGATCGAAGTGGCCCTCGATCTTTTTCTGCGTGCCGTGCTCCTTCACCGTCTTGCGGACCAGGAAGCCGGTCACCGGATGGCCGGGATGGCTGCGGCACACCACGGCACTGACGATGGGAACGGCGCCGAGTTCGAGGCCGCCGACCGCCGCCGCCGCCTCCTCGACGAGCACCGCCAGCACCGCATCGGCGATCAGCGCCAGGGCTTCCGGGTGGAACATCGCCATTTTCATGTCGAAGTAGATGTCGCTGGTCCGCCCCGAGGCGAGTTTCATCTCGCGGCCCGAGATCATCGCCAGGTCGCGCAGCAGGACTTTAAGCCTTTCCCGCTGATCGGCGCTCGCCGCCGTCGTCGATAGCCCGTTCACGATCTTTCCATTTCCTTGTCCGATCCCAGCATCGCCCCCTCCCCGCTTGTTACGCCAACCCGCGCGGCCGGCGCCTACGGGCGTTTATCGGCCTTCAATGCGCGCCACGCTTGGCTCCGTCCGCCGTTTCGGCGAGTCCGAGGCGAACCAGCCGCGAGGAGACGGCGCCGACCGTGCGCTCGACCTTCTCGGCGATGGTCGCCACGGAGGTCCCGTCGCGCCACAATTCGGCGATCTCCTGGTCCATGTCCGCCGTCCAGGGCTGGCCGGCGTTGGCCGGCGGCGCCTCCGCCGCGTCGGCGTCCGGGTCCGGGTTGGCCGCCTGAATGGCGACCGCCGAGGCCGCCGGTCGGCGCAAGGTGTCGAGGAACGCCGTGCCGTAGCGATTCAGCTTGGCCTCGCCGACGCCGTGCACCGCCCGCATCGCCTCCAGGCTCGTCGGCCGGCGGATCGCCATTTCGATCAACGTGCGGTCGGCGAAGATGACATAGGCCGGAACGCCCTGCCGCCGCGCCAACTCCATCCGCGTCGCCTTCAAGGCGGCGAGGAGGTCGGGATCGGCATCGTCGGCCTCGGGCGCCTTGCCGGCCGGCTTTTGTTTCTTGCCGTCGGCGGGATTCAGCACGTCGGTGCGCAGCTCCATCCGCGCCTCGCCCCTGAGAACGCGCCGGCCGGCCTCGGTCACCGTCCAGCGGCCGTGGCCGACGATATCGAGGCTGACGGCGCCGCCGGCGTAGGCCTGGCGGATGATCGATCGCCACTCGCCGGCCTTGCGGTCGCGCCCGCAGCCGAAGGTCGTCAGCGCGTCGTGACCATGCCGGCGAACCGCTTCCGTCGCCTCGCCGGTCAGGATGCTGATCAGGTGCTCGGTGCCGAACCGCTCGCCGGTGCGCAGGATCGCCGACAGCGCCTTCTGCACCTCGACCGTGCCGTCGAATACCTCGACCGTACCGCGGCACAGGTCGCAATTGCCGCACGGCTCGGACGGCTCGCCGAAATAGGCGAGCAGCGTCTGGCGGCGACAGCGCGGCGCCTCGCACAGGGCGATCAGGGCGTTGAAGCGGTGGCGGTCGATGCGCTTGCGCTCCTCCGCCGCCTCGCTTTCCTCGATCTGCACGCGGCGCAGGCGGATATCGTCGAGGCCGTAAAGGGTCAGCGTGTCGGCGGGCAGGCCGTCGCGGCCGGCGCGGCCGATTTCCTGGTAGTAGCCCTCGACGTTCTTCGGCAGGTCGGCGTGACAGACGAAACGGACGTCCGGCTTGTCGATGCCGAGCCCGAAGGCGATGGTGGCGACGATGATAACCCCGTCGCGTTTGAGGAAGGCGTCCTGATGCACGTCGCGCCGCCGGTGGTCCATTCCCGCGTGATAGGGCAACGCCCGGTGGCCGGCAGCGGCGAGCGCCTGCGCGATCTCCTCGCAACGCTTGCGCGAGGCGCAGTAGATGATCCCGCTTTCCCCGTCGCGGGCGGCGAGAAAGTCGAGCAACTGGCGTTTCGCCTGCGCCTTCGGCTGCATTTCCAGCCACAGGTTGGGCCGGTCGAATGAGCGGACGAAGGTGCGCGGTGGCCGGTTGAACAGTTTCTTCAGGATGTCGTCGCGTGTTGGCGCATCCGCCGTCGCCGTCAGCGCCAGCGTCTGCACGCCGCCCAACTGTTCGCGCACCTCGCCGAGCGCCAGATATTCCGGCCGGAAGTCGTGGCCCCATTGGGAAACGCAGTGCGCCTCGTCGATCGCCAGCAGGCGCACATCGGCGCGGCCGAGGTCGGCGATGGTTTCCGGCCGCGTCAGGCGTTCCGGCGCGACATAGAGCAGTCTCGGCCCGCCGTCGCCGAGGGAGGCCAGGATGCGCCGGTTTTCCGCCGCGTCGTTGGCGGAGTTGACGCTCGCCGCATCGACGCCGCAGGCGCGCAACTGGTCGACCTGATTGCGCATCAGGGCCAGCAGCGGGGAGACGACGACGGTCAGGCCCGGGCGGACCAGGGCCGGCAACTGGTAACACAACGATTTGCCGCTGCCGGTCGGCATCACGGCCATGACGTCCTCGCCGGCGAGGACGGCGCGCACCACCTCCTCCTGGCCCGGCCGGAATTCCGAAAACCCGAACACGGAGGCGAGCAGCGCCATCGCGGTATCGAAGCTGGAAGACATGTCACGCGCACCCTGATGGTTGAAGTGGAGAAGGAAACCCGCCAACACATAGCAGGTCCATCCACCTTAATGCACCCCATAGGTGTAAACGCCGCTCGGCGCGGCGGGTTACATCCCCGGAGAGGGCGGCGGTGCTTCCAAGCGGGGTCGTATTGCCGCTTTCGGGGCGCTCAACGCGACGGTACGAGACCGAGCAGGTGGCCGAGGTCCTTGAAGAAGATCCGCGCGTGCGCGGCCGGCCGGGAGCGCACCAGCTTCTTGTTCATGTAGGCTTCCCAGGTGATCCGCTGCACGTCCTCGTCGGCGCAGATGCTGACGAAGCGTTCCCGCCGCTTGTCGTTGGTGTACCAGAACTTCTGCAGCAGGCCGAGGACCCAGAAGACGCGGCCGTGCGCCTTCATGAACTGCTTGCGGGCGGTGGCGAGATCGCGGGCGTCGCCGCTGGCGAGCCGAAGATCGATCGCTTCGGCGGCAAGCCGGCCGCCGGTCATCGCATAATAGATTCCCTCGCCCGACGCCGGCGCGACGACTCCCGCCGCGTCGCCGGCGAGCAGCACGTCGTTGCGGTTATCCCAGCGCTTGCGCGGCCGCAGCGGGATCGGCGCGCCTTCGCGGCGCAGGGTGTGCGCGGTGTCGAGCCCGGTCATCCGCCGCAGCGTGCCGACGGAGTCCTTGAGCGAGAAGCCCTTGCAGGCGGTGCCGGTGCCGATGCTGATCGTCTTGCCGTGCGGGAAGATCCAGGCATAGAAGTCCGGCGACAGCGCCCCCTGGTAATAGACGTCGCAGCGGGCGGGATCGTAATCGCCCATCACCGCCGGCGTCTCGAGGATCTCGTGGTAGGCGAAGACGTGCGGCACCTGCTCGTCCACCGGCATGGCCTGGCGGGCGACCGCCGAGTTGGCGCCATCGGCGCCGATGACGGTGCGGGCGCGCACCGAGGTCGGCTCGGCGGCCTTGCCATCCTCGCGCGGCCGGTAATGGATCACGGCAACGCCGTCGGCGTCGCGGTCGAGGCGGGTGAAGGTTCCTGCCCGCCGTTCGGCGCCGCTGGCGACGGCCCGCGCGCGCAGCCATTCGTCGAACACATCGCGGTCGACCATGCCGACGTAGCCGTCGCTGATCGGCATATCGATGCGCCGCCCCGACGGCGAGACGATGGCCGCGCCGCCGACCCGCGAGACCAGCAGCGACTCCGGGATCTCGAAGTCCGCCAGCAGGCGGGGCGGAATGGCGCCGCCGCAGGGCTTGATCCGCCCGTCCTTGTCGAGCAGGAGAACGGACCGGCCGAGCCGGGCCAGGTCGGTCGCCGCGGTCGCGCCGGCCGGCCCACCGCCGATTACCACCGCATCGAATGTCTCTGTCATTGCCGCTTATCCTCTCCTGAAACCGTGTTGCCCCAGTTGTGATCGTTTACGGGGTTTATCCCCTCCATTGTCTCGTCCCGCCGACGCGCGTCAGCCGCCCGCCCCCTCGCCCGCCAAGGCCTCGCCGGGTGGCACCGGTTCCACCGGCTGCCTTCGGGCGGCGGCTATCTGACCGACCCGCACGGCAAGCCATACCGAGACGAGGAACAGCACCGCTTCCATGCCGAAGACGATCGCGTAGGCGTTTTGCGGCGATTCCAGCACCAGCCGGGCCATATCGAGGGCAAGGGTGCCGGCGAACCCACCGAGGCCGAAGGCGATCGCCTGCGCCGCTCCCCAAAGGCCCATCCGCAGTCCTTCCCGCTTTTCCCGGCCATTGCTGACCAAGTTCATCATCGAGCCGATGGCGGCGACGGCGAACGCGCCGTTGGCGACGCCGAGCGCGAACACCGTTTCGCGCAGCGGCCAGGTCGCCGAGAAATAGCCGCCAATGGCCAAAGCCAGGAGAGCCGCCGACGAGGCGATGCATCCGGCGATGGTCCAATTCTTCAGGGAGCCGAACGGGGTGCCGGCGAACCGGCTGCCGACGAATCCGACCAGCAGCATGCCGACGAGGACGCCGCCCTGCTGCATGCTGGTCAGCCGCGTCGACTCGCCCGGCGTCATGCCGAACACCGTTCCGGCGAAGGGCTCGAGGATCAGGTCCTGGGCGCTGTAGGCGAGCATCGAGACAAATACGAAGATGGAGAAACGACGCGCCTGCGGCTCGGCCCAGACCTCGCGCAACGCCTCGCGGAACGGCACCGGCGGATTGGCCTCCGCCACGGCCTCGGCGGGCAGCGGCGCGGCATTCAGCCACGCGGCGCTTCGACGCTCGACGCCCCACACGGCGACGGTGCTCACCGCCAAAGCCGTGGCCGCCACCGTCGCGGTCACCGCGACCAGCCGCAGCGGGGTGAACGGGTCGAGGAAGCTGCCGGCGGCGGCGGCGGTGACCGCGAAGCCGCCGATCATCATCAGCCATACGGTCGTCGCCGCCGCGGCGCGGCGCTCCGGCGCCACCGATTTGGCGAGCAACACCAGCAACGCCGTGCCACCGGCGCCGACCCCGAGGCCGATCAAGGTGAAGGCGCCGACGGCGAGGACAGTGCCGGCCATTGGCGCGGTTCCCATCCAGGCAGTGGCCGCCGCGGCGAGGATGCCGCCCAGCGCCAGCACCGCGATGCCGCCGATGATCCATGGCGTGCGCCGGCCGCCGACGTCGGAGCCGTATCCCAGGCGCGGCCGCAGCACCTGCAAGGCATAATGCCAGCCAACCAGAAGCCCCGGCAAGGTTGCCGGCAGCGCCCACTCGACGACCATCACCCGATTCATCGTCGACGTCGTCAGCACGACGATGGCGCCCAGCGACATCTGGACGAGACCGAGGCGGACGATGCCGACCCAGCCGAGCGGGCGTGGCGCGAGGAGATCAGTCATGCGGGGACCTGGAGATGTGAATACATGGCGAAGGCGGTGACGAGCATGCCGAGGACGTAGAGGCTGGTGCCGGTGGCGTTGTACCAGGGGGCCAGTTCGCGCGGCCGGTGCAGCAGGCGCGCCATCAGGGCGATCTGCCCGGCCAGCAGAAGGCCGACGAGCAGGGCGTGGATCGGCGCGCCCCACAGCAGCAACAGAACAACGACGACGACCTGCGGCAGCGCCATCACTGCGCAGGCGACCCGCGCCGCGGTGGCGGCGCCGAGCTGCACCGGCAGGGTGCGAATGCCGGTGCGGCTGTCGCCCTCGATCGACTTGAAGTCGTTTAGCGTCATTATGCCGTGCGCGCCGACGCTGTAGAGGCCGGCGAAGACGAACACCGGCCAGTCGGGCAGCGTGCCGGCCATGATCGCCGCCCCCGTCACCCAGGGCAGCCCCTCGTAGCAGGCGCCGCAGGCGGCGTTACCCCACCAGCCGTTGCGTTTCAGGCGAATCGGCGGCGCACTATAGGCCCAGGCGAGCGCCAGGCCGACGGCGGCGGCGGCCAACACCCAGCGGCCGAGCAGGGCGGCGACGGCCAGCGAAACCACCGTCCAGCCGATGGCGATGAACAGCCCCCACTGGCCGGGGATGCGCCCCGACGGAATCGGCCGGTCCGGCTCGTTGATGGCGTCGACATGACGGTCGAACCAGTCGTTGACGGCCTGGCTGGTGCCGCAGACCAGCGGCCCGGCGAGCAGGACGCCGACGGCGGCCATCAGCCACATTTCCGGCCCCGACGGCCCGACCGAGACGACGCCGCAGGCGAACGCCCACATCGGCGCGAACCAGGTAATCGGTTTCAGCAGGGTGACGACCGTCGACAGGGCCGGCGCGTTGAGTGTTGTCATGGCGACCCTAACCGCTGCTTTCGGCACCGCTATCGGGGCCGATGAGTCCGAAACGGCGCAGTTTGACATAGAGACTCTGACGGCTCAGGCCCAGCATCTCGGCGGCCAGCGCCCGGTTGTCGTGCGATAGCTGCAGCGCCGTTTCGATGCACAGCCGCTCGATGACATCGGTGGTCTCGCGGACGATCTCCTTCAGCGACAGCCGGCCGACCAGCTCCGCCATCTGGTCGACGGAATGCGGCAGTTCGTAGCCCGACGGCGCGGCGATCGACGGCCGGGTGCCGATGTCGCGAATCGCGAAGCCGAAGCGGAACTGATCGCGCAGCCGCGCGGCGACCGCCGACACCTCGACCTCGGTGGTGGTGCCGTATTCGCCGTATACCAAGGTCGGAAACAGGCGCACGGTGTCGCGCTGGCGCAGCGTCGCCAGCAGCACGCTGAGTTCCACCCCCGGCTTACCGAGCCAGCGGTCGAGCACCTCGCCACGCGCCTGGTCCTCGGTCGTCAGCTCGGCCATGGCGATGAAGGTCGTATTGGCGGTGACGATCTGGCCGTCGCCGAGGGTGACGACGAAGCCGTCGGGGCCTTGCTCGAGAACCTCGGCGATCGTCAACTCCCGCGACGTGACGTCGTCCGGCGGTTCGGCCTCCAGCGGCTTGAGCCGGGCCAGGAACAGCAACTTGCCCTCCTGGCGGAACAGGTGCACGGTGACCGTAAACTCCTGCTCCGGCTCGCGGTGGGGCAGGCGGACGCGGATCTCGTTGGCGCGGCCGGTCATGCGCACGCCCTCCAGCAACGCCTCCACCGACCGCGCGCCGTGGTCGTCGAACGCCTGCGGGAACGGGCGCCCGCTCAAGCGCCCGGCGTCGCCCAGAAGGGCGGCCGCCGCCGGATTGATTTCGATGATGCGGTCGCTGGCCGCATCCAGGATCAGCACCGCCTCGGAAGACATCTGGAACAGCAACCGGTAGCGGGTTTCCATGTGGCGGAGCCGGGCGTAGTCCTGCTCCATCGATTGCTGGGTGTCGACGAGGCGCTGCTGCAGGGCGGCGACGGTGCGCAGATCGCGACCGATGACGACGATCGGCCCCTTCTCGCGCGCCTGCACCGCCGAACAGAGGATCGGCACGTTCTTGCTGCCGACACTGAGATACGTGACCTGCCGCCAACGCGACGGGGTGAGGTTGGCGGCATCGCTGATCAACGCCTCGGCCTTCGGCTGGCTTTCGGAGGTCAGCGTTTCGGTCCACGACCGGCCCATCCAGGTGTCCGTGGCACCCACTTCGTGGGCCAGTTCCCGATTGTCGAACACGAAATCCGATATCCGACCTTCCGGATCAAGAATGAGCGCCATGTCGGCGGTGGCCGCGATCACCCTCGCCGCGGCTTCGGCGTCGAGATCCCCAAGCGAAATCGCCGGGTCCCTGAACTGCTTGCTGAGTTCCGCCATCACTCCTGGGCAGGGTTTCCCCGGCTGTCCACTCCTTAGCTCTTGCCCCAGCGTGATGACGTTGTGGAAAGACAACGCCGGCCCCGGCGTCACGGGGTCGCTGGTAGAAATTGTTCCATGTCTGTCACCGTCGGCATCGCGTGGCGGCCGTCGAAGGCCGTCCCGTCGGCACCGACAAGGTGGACCAGGTCCGAATGATCGTTGAAGACGCGTCCGCCAACGAGAACGCCGATCAAGGGATTGCGAGAGGCGCGGCGGACGGCATTGATGGTCGCCGCGAGCTCGTCGATGCGGCTGTCACAACTTAATGACAGTCCGATCACGGCAAACCACTGGTTGCGCACCGCCTCGACCAGATCGCGTGCCTTTCCCGAACGGCCGATGCTGACCGTCCAACCGGCGCGGCGAAAGAACTCCGCCACCATGTAGATCCCGAACGTGTGCTGCTCGCCACTGCACGGGGCCAGCAAGGCGGTTCGATGAATCGTCGGATGCGGCGCGGCACTCAGGAAAGTCGGACTGAAGTCCCGCACGATGCGGTGAAGGTGACACACGGCGATGGTCACCTCGCAAAAATCGCATAAATCCTCCTGCCAGAGATCGCCCAGTCGGCGCGCCGTCGGCGCCAGCAGGTCGAGATAGACCGACTCCAGCGGCAGGCCTCGGGCATGCTTGGTCTCGATGAAACGGACGGTATGTTTCGGCTGCGATGTCAGCAGGATATCGGCAAAGTTATCGATATCCGAGGTGGTCACCGCCGGCGGATCGCCGTCGCTGGCGCGCGGGCGCAGCGGCACGACATCCGAACTCCGCCGCTCCAGAAGCCGCGGAATGATCTCGCGGCGAACGGTGTCCTCGATGTTGACGCGGAAACGGTCCCGATCGACCTTGGGTTTGCAAAAACAGGGGGTAATGGGCTCAGCCCTGACGACGTCCTCGACCGTCACGTCGCCCCACGGAGATCGCTCTAGCACTTGCTGTCTCAAACAGGCCATCTTTTAACTCCCTCCCGAAAAGAGATACGAGGTTTGAATACCAACACTTTTTTTGTTTGGTGCCCGGCGTGATCGCCGAGTGACGGCCCTCGTACCCCCGCGAACATCCGTGAAGAGCTGATCTCAGGTTGAGATTATTAACGCCACACTCAATGGGGATGTCAAGTTTGAATGACGTCATTCTGGCTTGACACATCCGGAGTGCGGGAATAGGCTCTTTTTCCGTGGCCGATGTCGGGAAGAACGTAGGGCCATTCATTTTAACAATTACCTACGGTAACGCCTTGATTTCATTGGGACGAACCAAACAGAGCCGGCTTCGTCGAAACGACTCGGGGTTCGACCGTCAGATGGCCATTACAAGAGCCTGGAGAGGGGATGTCAAATGCTATTGACGTTTAGCGTTGGAGAAACCCTGGATAAGTGCATCGACGCCGTGGATTCAAGCCCTTGGCCGGCGCATGCCGGACGGATCCATCACGTCTGCGACCGGCATCCGCACGGGCCCCATCCGCTCGCGCCGCCGCCGGTGCGGCGGGGACTTTACACCCCCGAGGAACGCGTCCGCCGCGATGCCTCGCCGTGGACCGTCGTCCAGGGCATCCTGGCGCCGCTGCAGTTTCTCGTCTTCCTGGTCAGCCTCGGTCTCGTACTGCGCTATCTGGCGACCGGCGAGGGCCTGGCCCTTGCCACCGGCTCCATCGTCGTCAAGACAGGCGTGCTCTACGCGATCATGATCACCGGCTCGGTGTGGGAGCGTGACGTCTTCGGCAAGTATCTGTTCGCGCGCTCTTTCTTCTGGGAAGACGTCGTCAGCATGCTGGTCATTGCCCTGCACACCGCGTACCTCGTGGCGCTCGTCAGCGGCGCCCTCGATGCTCATGGCCAGATGCTGCTGGCGCTCGCCGCCTACGCCGCGTACGTCGTCAACGCCACCCAGTTCCTGCTCAAGCTTCGCGCCGCCCGGCTTCAGGAGCAGGAGGGGAACGCCGACGCTGCGCCGATCGCCCCCACAGCGCGGTGCGCCGAATGACCACCCTGGTCGCCCAGGCACCCTGCGGCGCGCGACGGGACCGGGGTGACGATCCCCCGGTGCTGCGCGAACGCGGACAACGGGAGGTGTTCTGCGGCCTGACGGGGATCGTCTGGCTGCACCGCAAGATCCAGGACGCCTTCTTCCTCGTCGTCGGCTCGCGCACTTGCGCCCACCTCATTCAGTCCGCCGCCGGGGTCATGATCTTCGCCGAACCCCGCTTTGCCACGGCGATCATCGATGAGCGCGATCTCGCCGGCCTCGCTGACGCCAATGACGAACTGGATCGCGTCGTCGCCCAGCTGCTCTCCCGCCGCCCCGACATCCGGCTGCTGTTTCTCGTCGGCTCGTGCCCCTCGGAGGTCATCAAGCTCGACCTGTCGCGCGCCGCCGCCCGGCTGTCGACGGCACACGCGCCGGCCGTGCGGGTGCTCAGTTATTCCGGCAGCGGCATCGAGACGACCTTCACCCAAGGCGAGGATGCTTGCCTGACGGCGCTGGTGCCGGAGTTGCCGGCGGAAGCGGCCGACGCCGGCGACTCGCTGCTCGTCGTCGGCGCGCTGGCGGACGTCGTCGAGGACCAGATGCGCCGCCTGTTCACCGCGCTCGGCATCGAGACGGTCCGTTTTCTGCCGCCGCGGCGGTCCAACGAGCTGCCGCCGGTCGGCCCCAACACCCGCTTTCTCCTCGCCCAGCCGTTTCTCGGCGAGACGGCGCGCGGGCTCGAAGAACGCGGCGCCCGCCACATCCCCGCCCCCTTTCCGCTTGGCGCCGAAGGCACGACGCTGTGGCTGCGCGCGGCGGCGAACGCCTTCGGCATCGCGCCGGGGCATTTCGAGGCGACCATCCGGCCGCATGCCGAACGCGCCGCGTCGACGCTGGCCCGCTATCGCGCCGATCTCGCCGGCAAGCGGGTGTTCTTCTTCCCCGATTCGCAACTGGAGATCCCGTTGGCGCGGTGCCTGTCGCGCGAACTCGGCATGGAGTTGGTCGAGGTCGGCACCCCCTACCTGCACCGCCGCCTGCTAGCCCGCGAACTCGAGCTTTTGGCGACCGACGCGACGATCAGCGAGGGGCAGGACGTCGAACGGCAGTTGGACCGCTGCCGGGCGGCGGCGCCGGACCTGGTGGTCTGCGGCCTCGGCCTCGCCAACCCGCTGGAGCCCTTCCCTTGGTGCAGCGGAGCCCATGGATCAGGGCCTCCAGCGATCGTTC
>CAYWRP010000008.1:0-78671 GCA_964460955.1 uncultured Rhodospirillaceae bacterium
CCGCCGCGCCGCGCCCTTCATCACCGTCAACTGCGCCGCGCTGCCCGACAGTCTTCTGGAATCCGAACTCTTCGGCCACGAGAAGGGCGCCTTCACCGGCGCGACTCACGACCGCAAGGGGCGTTTCGAATTGGCCAACGGCGGCTCGCTGTTTCTCGACGAGATCGGCGAAATTTCGCCCGGCTTCCAGGCCAAGTTGCTGCGCGTGCTGCAGGAGAGGGAGTTCGAGCGCGTCGGCGGGACGAAAACGCTGAAAGTCGATGTGCGGTTGATATGCGCTACCAACCGCAACTTGGAGGACGCGGTGGCGAAGGGCGAGTTTCGTGCCGACCTCTATTACCGAATCAACGTCGTCCCGGTATTCATCCCGGCGCTGCGGGAACGGCGCGAGGACATTCCACCGCTCGCCGAATTTTTCCTCGACGTTTTCAACCGCGAGAACGAACGGAAGCTCCGCTTCACCGACAAGGCCATTCGCGTGCTGACCAGTTGCGGCTTTCCCGGCAACGTCCGCGAGCTTGAAAATTGCGTCACGCGAGTCGCCACGATGACAACGGGCGAGGTCATCGACGACATCCAACTCCCATGCCAGTCGGGTTATTGCCCCTGTGCGACGCTGGCGCCGCAAACGGTCGGCGCCACCATCCCGGGCGTCAATCCGGCGGCGGAAGAGGAGGTGGACGCGTTTGGCGAATGGGAGGCGCTCGACGACCTCAAGGACTTGGATGCGCTGCCGCAGCGCGAGCGTCTGGTTCGGGTGATGGAGAAGGCGGGCTGGGTGCAGGCCAAGGCGGCGCGAATGCTCGGCATGACGCCGCGACAGATCGGCTACGCGCTTCGCAAGTACAACATCGAGATCAAGCGCCTCTAAAAGCTGTTTCCCCGTGTCACGGGCATTCCGCCATGTCGGGTGTGCGACAGAGTGTCGCGTCTCGCACAGCCCACGCCAACCGCTGTCCAGGCTGAAAAATACCTTATTTCAACGGGTTGTCGTTTTGGCACGGCGGTTGCTAAGCATCTGCGTAACGCGGATCGCATCGGGTCCGCCCGACATTTTCCCGCCCGGCCCGCGAGAGGCCGTTGATCGAAGAGGATAGCGCCGCCGTGAGCACCGTCATTCCCCTGGAAGCGATCGCGCGCACCGCCGCCGGCGCCGCGCACAAGATATCCGCCGACGCCAAGGCGTGTCCCTCCACCAGCTCGTGCGGGTCGGCAAAGGACGCAACGGCGATGCCGTCGGAGGTGTGGGACAAGATCAAGGATCACCCCTGCTATTCCCAGGAGGCGCATCACCATTACGCGCGGATGCACGTCGCCGTGGCGCCCGCCTGCAATGTCCAATGCAACTACTGCAACCGTAAATTCGATTGCGCCAACGAAAGCCGCCCCGGTGTCGTCAGCGAGCGGCTGACCCCGGATCAGGCGGTGCGCAAGGTGATGGCGGTCGCCGAGCGGTTGCCGCAATTGTCGGTGGTCGGCATCGCCGGCCCCGGCGACGGGCTGGCCAATCCCGCCAAGACCTTCGAGACGTTCCGGCGCATCCGCGACGCTCTGCCGGACATCAAGCTCTGCCTGTCGACCAATGGCCTCGCGCTGCCGGATCACGTCGAGAGCATCGTTGCGCTTGGCATCCACCACGTGACCATCACCATCAACGCCGTCGATCCGGAGATCGGCGCCAGCATCTATGAATGGATCGGTTTCGAGGGCCGCCGCTGGCGAGGCGTCGAGGGTGCCGCCCTGCTGCTGCGCCGCCAACTTGAGGGGTTGGATGCCCTGGTTGCCGCTGGCGTGCTGGTCAAGGTCAACTCGGTGATGATCCCCGGCATCAACGACGGCCACCTCAAGGAAGTGAACGCGGTGGTGCGGGCGCGCGGTGTCTTTTTACACAACATCATGCCGCTGATTTCCGATCCGGCGCACGGCACCTATTTCGGCCTCAGCGGCCAGCGGGGGCCATCGCCGGCTGAGTTGCAGGCATTACAGGAGTCGCTCGACGGCGATGCCAATCTGATGCGGCATTGCCGGCAGTGCCGGGCCGACGCGATCGGGATGCTCGGCGAGGATGTCAATGCGGAATTCTCCCTCGACTCGCTGCCGGAGGAAATCGAGGTCGACGGCGCCAAGCGGGTCGCTTACCGCCGCGTCATCGAACGCGAACGGACGCAGCGGCGGGCGGCGCTCGACGATGCGTTGACGCGGTTGGCGCACGGTCCGGAGGGGGAAACGCTCCTCGTTGCCGCTTGCACCAAGGGCGGCGGTCGCGTCAATCAGCATTTCGGTCATGCCGAGGAGTTCCACGTCTACGAGGTGGATCGCTCCGGCGTCCGCTTCGTCGGCATCCGTCGCGCCGACCGCTACTGTACCGGCGGCGATGGCGACGACGACGTGCTGGAAAACGCCATTCGCTCCCTGGAGGGCGTCGGTGCCCTCGTTTGCGCCAAGATCGGCCGCTGCCCGAAACAACGTCTTGCCGAAGCGGGCATCGCGGTCAGCGACGCGCACGCCTTCGACTACATCGAGACCGCCGTCGCCGGACATTTCCTCGATGTCCACGCGGCGAGGACCCGGGCCGCTTCGGCCTGACTGCGATCCGTCCCAGACTTTCAACGAAGAGGAGGATAGACCCATGGCCATGATGATCGTTGCCGCTGACTGCACCGCCTGCGGTTCCTGCGAATTCGTTTGCCCGAGCAAGGCGATCCGCGAGAAAGGCGATGTGTTCGCCATCAATCCCGAGAAATGTACCGAGTGCGCGGGCGTGCACGACTCGCCGGCCTGCGTCGACGAGTGTCCGGCCGACGCCATCATCAAGCTCGCCGCCTGAGCTTGGCCGGTTCCATGCGCACCGGCGAGGAAGCGATCGAGGTGTACCGTCCTCCGGTGTTCCGCGAGGGCCAAAAGGTGGCGGCCAAACAGGCGGTGCGCAGCGACGGCACCGTCTACGGCACGCGCACCGGCGACATCATCGTCGAGGCGGGCGAGATGGGCTATGTCGCCCGCATCGGCGAGTTCCTGCAGCGATTTTACATCTATGAGGTGGACTTCGTCGACAGCGGCCGCCTGGTCGGCATGCGCGCATTCGAACTCGAACCGCTGGAGGAGTAGGGCGTTGCCGGCGTTGGAATGACAAGAGGCCGAGCGCGACCGAGCGCCGCCCAGGTCGCAGGCGCGAAGCCGTGGGATGCGGACGCATCCCACGTGGCGTTCGACGGAAGACACAGTCAAAGGAGTAAGAAATGAAGGTCACCATTGGCCGCGACGGCGACAGCTTCTCCGCCTACATCGCCAAAAAGGATCTCGAGGAGCCCATCGTCGACCGCGAGAAACCGGACCTGTGGGGCGGCTGGGTCGAGCTCGCCAATGGCTTGCGCCTCGTCCTGCCGGAGATGGCGGCCGATACCCGGTTGCCGAAGACGGTCGACGCCAAACGCGCCTGAGCCGGTGGCCGGCCGGCGGGCAGCTATGACTCCGGCGGATAACGCCCGCGATCCGGCCCGCTCACCCGCCGTCCCACTTCCGGCCGAAACCAACGGTAGAAAAGCCCTGATCTTTGTAGTATAATTATCGATTATCAGTTGGAACGCGCCGCCGATGCCGCCGCGTCGGACGGGCGATGGATGCCGGCCTCACGCGGCGGTCACCGGGTCAACCCGGCGCGGCACGGGATGAGGGAGAAGGCATATGAGCAACTATCGCGTCATTCGTCTCGTTGGCTCGAGCGCCACTTCCTGGGAAGAAGCGGCGAAAAATGCCGTCGAGGAAGCCGCCAAGCACCTGGAGGACCTGCGGGTCGCCGAGGTCGAGCTTCTTGACATGCGGATGGTGGACAACAAGGTCGCCGAATACCGCGCCCGCGTCCATGCCTCGTTCAAGTACGATCCGGCCAAGCACCACTAGGCCACATGCGCAAAAGCCAAATACGATAACTTTACCCTCCTCAAAGGCCCCGCGCGGGCCTTTTCTTTTGCCGCGGGCCACGGCGTGATCAGCGATTGAGCGTCTTGGCGATGAATGCGCCGGCGCCGAAGCCGGGCTTGTTGGCGGCGCTGGCGATGTAGTCTTTCAGAAACGCGGCGCGGTGGTCGGCGCTGTCGCCGAGTGCTTGTTTCTCTTCCGGGGTCGGAATCCAATCGGCGACGACGACCGTGCCGCGTCTGCGCATTCGAAACCGCGCCCCGGTCGGTTCCAGTTGTATCCTGACGGTGGGAAACACCGAGATTGTCTCGCCGTCCTCGGCGACAAATGTGTAGTCGTCCCACGAATTGGCGCCGAGCGGCATGTAGCGTCCGACGATGCGCGCGGTTAAGGCGCGCCGCGTCTTGCCATTCGGGCGGAACACATTGCGCGCCGCCACCCGCTTCTTCGCCTTCGTCGACAGGGACTTCGAAATGAGAGCCATGTCGACCGCCTATATCAGAAACCGGGCGGCGGGTTAAGGCGCGGCTGGCGGATGGCTCGCGTCGCAAAGCGGCGGGTCAACCGATGCCCGCTGGCGACTGATGGACCTGTCATCTTAACCTTCTCGCATTGCGATCATATGTCATGGCAAGGAGGTTGAGAGGACACTCTGATTCACGTGGGGTGCATCCCTCCCTGAGGGTTGATCCATTGCGGCACGTCATCTAGGGTCGTGGCACTTTCCGCAGGAATGGGATTGCCGGTCCCGTTTGTGGCGTTGGCGAGACGGGAAAAGCAACCTTCGCCTGTACTCCTCGTGTATCGCATGACCGGCAAAAGGGACAAGGACATGGGCGTCACATCGTCAACCTCCCGCGCCGTGAACCGACATGGCGTGTGCGGCCCACTGGAACGCGATCGGCCACTCCGTGCGCGGCGCCTGTTCGGCGCTTTTCTCGTCCTCTGGCTTGCTGTGATCGGCGTCGGCGGCGCCCCGTCGCCGGCATTCGCCCAGGAGGGCCAGGAGCCGCAAGCGGTGACCACCGACGATCCGACCATTCCCGCAAACCAACTCGAGCTGCTTTTGCAGCCGTTGACCAAGGACGAACTCATCGTCGAAGCCGAGGCGTGGCAGGCGCTTGTCCAGGAGAAGGCACAGGAAATCGCCGAAGTGGAGGTCAAGGCGCGCCAACATACGGCGGCGCTGAAGGCAATCGAGGACGCCGAGGCGGCGGTCGAGTCGACGAGCGCGGCGGTCCAAGCGGCGGAAACCGCCCTGGCGGAAGCGCGGGCCGAAGGCGACGCCGCCGCCATCGCCGAGGCGGAAGAGGCGCTCGAGGAGGCACGCGTGGAGGCCCAGGAGGCGGCGGAGGCAGCCGCCAGGGCAGCCGAGGTGCAAATCCCTTCCGAGGAAGAACGCAGCGCGTTGCTTGAGGAAGCGGCGGCACTGCGCGAGGAACGGACGCTGCTGGTCGACAATCTCACCGCCGTCGTCGACGAGCTGTTCGCCAAGACGCACGCCGACGATGGCGACACCCAGGCGGCGATCCAGGATTACCGCCTCTACATCAGCGGCGTCAGCGGACTGAACGTGGAAGTCGACGATGCGTCGTCGGCCTGGATCTTTTTTAGGGAAACGGCGACCTCCGAGCAGGGTGGCATCCGCTGGGCGCAGAATCTCGCCCTTGTTGTCGTCATACTGCTCGCCGGTTGGGTCGTCTCGAAGTTGTTCAGCCGCGGTGTCCGCCGGGGCTTGCGGGGGCGGGGAGGCACATCGCAGATCCTTGAGGACTTCCTCGTTGGGCTCGCGCGCTGGGTGATCATGGGTATCGCCGTCATCATGGCCCTGAGCGCGCTGGAGGTGAGCACCGGCCCGCTATTGGCCATCGTCGGTGCCGCCGGCTTCGCCATCGCGTTTGCCCTGCAAGACTCGCTGGGGAACATCGCCAGCGGCATCCTGATCCTCATTTTCCGCCCCTTCGATACCGGCGACGTGGTCGATGCCGGCGGCGTATCCGGCACGGTGGACTCGCTCAATCTTGTCTCGACGACCCTCCGAACCTTCGACAACAAGCGAATGATCCTCCCCAACAACAAGATCTGGAGCGACGTCATCACCAACGTCACCGATGTCACGACGCGCCGCGTCGACCTCGAGTTCGGTATCAGCTATTCGGACGACATCGACCGCGCGGCGGAGATCCTCAACGACATCGTCGCCGCCCACGAGAAGGTGCTCGACGATCCGGCGCCGGTGGTGCGGATGCACGCGATGGCCGATTCCTCGGTCAATTTCATCTGCCGGCCGTGGGTCAACGCCGACGACTACTGGGCCGTCTACTGGGACATCATGCGCGAGGTGAAGCTGCGCTTCGACAAGGAGGGCATCAACATCCCGTTCCCACAACGCGACGTCCACCTCTACATCAAGCAGGGCGGCACGGGCGGCGGCGATGTGCTCCCCGCGTCCGGTTCCGGCGCCGCCGCCAAGGGCCCCATACCCCAGCCGCTCGAGCCTGAAAACCCGGAACTCGATCAGACCACGTAAGCGAGGCTTGGCGCGCCCGCCCCGGTGCCTTAGCCGACGCTTGAACCCGAGCCCATTTGCTCGCACTGATCCAATGCGCCGGCGAGGGCGGACGCTTTTACCTCGGCGGGGGCGCCCGCGGGATAAGGCGCCTGGGCATGGCAGCGGCAGGCTCATCGGTTCGGGCGACCCGGACCGCCTCATAAGGGGCAAATATATACGTGGTCGATGCATGCCTAGGGCGCCCCGGAGGGTTAGTCGCTTACCCACGTTGTTGGTGCTGGGGCTCTTCCTAATAATCATGGTGAGCCCGCCGGCTGTTGCCGATGACGGCGCGGTTGCCGGCGCGGAACAGGCCGAAACGGAGCCGGAAACCCTGTTCCTGCCGTTTCCATTCTTCAACGAGAACTTCGGCGCCGCGGCGGGCGTCGTCTACGGCATCAACCGCTTTCCGGAAAAGCAGTCGCGCCTGGTCGCCACCGCATTCGGCGGCAGCCGCGGCTCCGGCATGGTGTTTTTCGCCGGCTCGGATATTCGCTTGCCCTGGCTCAATCGGCTGTTCATCGATCCGGTGTTCTCGGTTGGCTACTTCCGCGACACCGAGAGCTACATCAGCGGCAATCCTCGCTTTTCCGGCGAGCGTGCCGGCTCCAACACCTCGGACCAGCAGAACTTCATCAGCGGTGACGGCTTCGACAACTTCGCCCGCGCCCGCTTCAAGTATCTGCTGCCGCTCGGCCACGGCCGGGATAATGTCATTCCCGAGTACGCGCTGGATCGGGGCATCCTGGTCGGGGGGGGCAACCGGCGGCACGTCGCTGCTGCCGTGGGAGAGAGGGCGGACGTTCGTCTCGGTGCGGCCGTTCTACCGCAACCAGCAGATCGACACCGACGACATCGCCGCGAATGAGTTCAAGACCAACGGCCTCGACGCGGCGCTGTTTTGGGACAACCGCGACTTGCCGGAAAACCCGTCGCGCGGTCAGGGCGTCCGCTTCGAGCTGTCGCACGACTTCGGCGTCCTCGACAGCAGCGGCGCGTGGACGGCGGTCGAGGTCGAGGTCGACCAGTATGTCGATCTCGGCTCTTCGGACTGGTTTCGCCAAACGGTGTTGGCGCTCAATTTCTGGACCGCCCATTCGCCGAGTTGGAACGTCGCTCCCTCGGGCGAGGTGCGCAATCGCCTGCCCTCCTACACCGGAGCAACCTTGGGCGGACTGTGGCGGCTGCGCGGATTTCCCAGCCAGCGGTTCAGCGACGAATCGGCGATCTACTACGCGGCCGAGCTGCGCCTGATCCCGTACTGGAACCCGTTCGACAACTGGGCCTGGGCGCGGGAGAATCTCGGCATCGACTGGCTGCAGGTGGTGCCGTTCGCCGAATTCGGCCGCGTCGCGCCGGAGTACGACGTCGCCACCCTGCATTCCAGCATGAAGACCAGTGTCGGCCTCGGTTTGCGCGCCTTCGCCAAGGGCTTCGTCGTCCGCGCCGACACGGCCTATTCCGAAGAAGGCTTCGGCCTGCCGATGATCATCAGCCAACCGTTCCAGTTTTAGGTCCGCAAGGCACGTCCCGAGTCCGAACAGAGGCGCCGCGTTTTAAGCAGCCTTCCGCAAACTCATCCGCGACCAGACCTGTTGCAGGGCGTCGACGAGGTGGTCGATGTCTTCGTCGGTGTGCAGCGGGCAGGGGGTGAAGCGCAGGCGTTCGGTGCCGCGCGGCACCGTCGGGTAGTTGATAGGCTGCACGTAGATGGCGTGCTCCTCCAACAGCGCGTCGCTGGCCTGCTTGCAGGCGACCGGGTCGCCGACCATCACCGGCACGATGTGGCTGACCGTCGGCAGGACCGGGATCCGTGCCTCGGTGAGGCGGCGCTTGAGGGTCGCTGCGCGCTCCTGATGCCGCTCGCGGATCTCGGTGTGCTGTTTAAGGATGCGGATGCTGGTCAGTGCGCCCGCCGCCACCGCCGGCGGCATGGAAGACGAGAAGATGAAGCCGGTGCCGTAGCTGCGCACGAAATCGCACATCGCCTCCGTACCGGCGATGTAGCCGCCGACGACGCCGAACGCCTTGGCCAGCGTGCCCTGGATGACGGTGATGCGGTGCATCTGGCCGTCCCGCTCGGCGACGCCGCCGCCCCGCCGCCCGTACATGCCGACGGCGTGCACCTCGTCGAGGAAGGTCATCGCGCCGTACCGGTCAGCGAGGTCGCAGAGGCCTTCGATGGGGGCGATGGTGCCATCCATCGAATAGACGGACTCGAAGGCGATCAACTTCGCCCGCTCGCGGCCGGCCTTCTTGAGGATCGCTTCCAGGTCGGCGAGATCGTTGTGCTTGAAGACGCGTTTCTCCGCCTTCGAATGGACGATGCCCTCGATCATCGAGTTGTGGTTCTTCTCGTCCGAGATGACCAGACAGTCCGGCAACAGCTTGCAGATGGTGCTGAGCGCCGTCATGTTGGCGATCCACCCCGAACCGAACAGCAGCGCCGCCTCCGTCCGGTGCAGGTCGGCGAGTTCGGCCTCCAGGAGCACGTGATAATGGTTGGTGCCGGAGATGTTGCGGGTGCCGCCGGCGCCGGCGCCGCACCGGCCGATCGCCTCGCGCATGGCGTCGAGGACTTGCGGGTGCTGGCCCATGCCGAGATAGTCGTTGGAGCACCAGACGGTGATCTCACGAACGTCGCCGCCGCCGCGGTGCCAGTGGGCGCGGGGGAAACGGCCGGCTTGCCGCTCCAGATCGGCGAACACCCGGTAGCGCCCCTCGTGCTTGAGGTTCTGCACCCGGTCGGCGAAGAATTGCTGATAGTCCATGGTTCCCGGTACTCCTGAACGTTTTACCGCCGGCTTCATGCCGGCTTGCTCTCGCCCACCCAGGCCCAGGCATTGTCCAGCGCCTGGGCGGTGCGGTCGAATAACAGATCGATCTCGCTCTCCTCGATGATCAGCGGCGGCGAAAAGGCGACGACGTCGCCGGCTAGCGGGCGGATGATGGCGCCGAGCGCTTCCGCCTCCTTGACGATGCGCGCCGCGACGCCGCTCGACGGCTCGAATTTCCGCCGCGTCGCCTTGTCGCGTACCACGTCGATGGCGCCCACCAGACCGACGCCGCGCGCGTTGCCGACCAGCGGATGCTCGGCGAGCGCGCGCAGGCGGTCCTGGAACAGCGGCGCGACGCGGCGGACATGGCCGACGATGTCGCGTTCCTCGTAGATTGCCAAGGCTTCCAGGGCAACCGACGCGGCGACCGGATGGCCGGAATAGGTGTAGCCGTGGCCGAACACGCCGCGCCGGCCGCTCTCGGCGCTCAAGCCCTGCCAGATCGGCTCGGAGATGAGGATCGCTGAGATCGGGATGTAGCCGGACGACAAGGCCTTGGCGCAGGTGATCACATCCGGGCGGATCCCGTACGTCTGGCTCCCCCAGTAATGGCCGGTGCGGCCGAAGCCGCAGATCACCTCGTCGGCGACGAGCAGGATGTCGTGGCGCCTGAGGATCGGCTGGATCTTGTCGAAGTAGGTGGCGGGCGGAACGATGACGCCGCCGGCGCCCATCACCGGTTCGACGAACATGGCGGCGATGGTGTTGGCGTCCTCGCGTTCGATCAATGCTTCGAGGTCGGCGGCGAGGCGGCTGGCGAAGTCTTCCTCGCTTTCGCCGTCATGGCCGTAACGGTAATGCAGTGGGCAGCCGGTACGCAGGACCCGCGCCATCGGCAGGTCGAAGCCGTCATGCACCATCGGAATGCCGGTGAGACTGCCGGACGCGATCGTCACGCCGTGGTAGGCGTTTTCGCGGGCGATGATCTTTTTCTTCTCGGGCCGCCCCTGGGCGTTGTTGTAATACCAGATGAGCTTGATCACCGTGTCGTTGGCCTCGGAGCCCGAATTGGCGAACAGGACCTTCGACATCGGCACCGGCGCCAGGCCGATCAGCCGTTCGGCCAAGTGGATGGTCGGCGGCGCCGCCTTGCCACCGAACCCGTGATAGAACGGTAGGCGGCGCATCGCCGCGGCGGCGGCATCGGTCAGTCGGCCCTCGCTGAAGCCGAGCGCGGCGCACCACAAGCCCGCCATCCCCTCGATGTACGCCTTGCCGGCTTCGTCCATGACATAGACGCCGCGCCCCTCGGTGATGATCAACGGGCCGGTTTCGGCATGGCGATGCAGGTTGGTGTAGGGGTGGGCGGAATAGGCGATATCCGCCTCGCGGTCGGTCAGGCGCCGGGCGACGCGAGGCGGGTCGATCTGCGGGGCGGTGGTCATGTTATGGGTGCTTCGGCCCTTGATTCGTCCAGTTTAACCCTACCGTCATACATGGTGTTGATGGCGGATTTGGCAGGACCAAGACCATAGAAAGTTTTTGCCGCCAGCCAAAACCAAAAAAAGCCGCCGATGGAGCGATCGACCCCCGCGGCGGCGGACCCGAACCCCGGCGCGCTTCACCGAAAATCTGATTGAGTGCGCACGGACGGGAGCTGGTTGTTGATTTTCAACGCTTTTGGGCGGCGATGGCGATGGCGGCGGGGCTCCGAGAGGTTTACAATGTCACTTAAGAGTAGGCTGTGGCGACCGGTCCTCGGGGCGCCGTTGACGGGTGGAACGGATAAGGAGTAGGCCGAAATGGCACTGAAGGACATCCTGGTTTATGTCGGCAACAGCAAGCAGTGCGAGCATCGCATCGAGGCGGCGCTCGAGCTTGCCAGCCGCCATGGCGCCCATGTCGTCGGCCTGTACGCGCTGACGCTGCCGCAAATCCCGCCTTATGTCCGCGCCCAGATCTCCGAGGAGGCGCTGCACAAGACCGCCGAGGCGGCGCTCGCCGCGGCGGAACGCATGGAGGGGATCTTCAACGACAAGTGCCGCCTCGCGGGCGTGGTCGGCGAATGGCGGCGCGAGGAGACGACACCGTACAACGCGCTGACCCTGCACGGCCGCTACGCCGACGTCGTCGTCGTCGGCCAGCGGGATATCGACAGCGACGAGGATCCGGGCGACGACCTTCCTGACAAACTGATCCTCTCGCTTGGCCGGCCGGTGCTGGTGGTGCCCAAGGTCGGACAGTATCCGATGATCGGCGAGCGCGTTCTCGTCGCCTGGGACGCCAGCCGCCTGGCGACGCGCGCCGTCAACGACGCGCTGCCGCTGCTGGTCGAGGCCAAGCATGTCGTCGTGCTCGCGGTCAACCCGCACGGCGGCGAGGAGGGGCACGGCGAGATCCCCAGCGCCGATATCGGTCTGCATTTGGCCCGCCACGGCGTCCATGCCGAGGCGCAGCACATCTACGCCCACGACCTCACCGTCGGCGAGATGATCGCCGCCCGCGCCGTCGATGAAGGCATCGACCTGATCGTCTCCGGCGCCTACGGCCACGCCCGCTGGCGCGAGGTGGTGCTGGGTGGCGTCACCCGCTATCTGCTTACCCACATGACGGTGCCGGTCCTCTTGAGTCACTGAGGCGGGGACGCCGTGATCCGGTCGATCATCGCCTTGATGACGCGCGGCTGAACTCCAGCGCGCACGGCGTAATCGTCGCCGGTGAAGCCCCACCAGTCCCAGCAGCCGCGCGGGTTGGGCCAGGGAATGGGGATGCCGAGGAAGCGGCGAGTCACCGCCGTGGCTTGCGGATAGAGGATGACGATGCCGTTGGCGTCGGCCCAGCGGTTGTAGCCGGCTTCCCGGACGAACGTCTCGCCAATGTCGGCCAAGGTCTGCTGGCAGCCGTGCAGGGCGACATGAAGCCGGCAGGCGGCGCCGTCGGCGCAGGTCTCGGGAACGTAGAGGTAGCCGCGGTCGCCGATGCCGTGTTCGCGGCCCGCATCAATGAGGAAAGCGGTCTGGTCGAAGGCGCCCAGGGTGCCGGCTGCGGCATCGGCGGCTTCGCCGGGAGGGGTAAGATTGCCATACAGATGGGTCAGGATGACGCCGGCGCTGTCGAAATCGCAGTCGTTGATGAAGGGCGACGCCGAAGCGCCGCACGTATTGACCGCATTGAGTGCTGGCATCCCATGCCCGGCGCCTTCGACGATGCTGAGGTCGACCCGCTCGGCGGGAATGAACGCTTCGTAGAAGGTGGCGGCGGCCTTGACCACCGAGGTGGGCACCGTCGGGTCGGCGTTGCCCGAAATGTGCATCACCGGATCGTCCGCCAGGTTGGGTGTCGCGTCGATCGCGCCGGCCGCCGCGTGATCACGCGCCAGGGCGATGCCGCGGCCGGGGTCGGGGGGGCCGCCAAAGGGCAGCAAGTCGTCCAGGTCCATGCAGACGGCGAAGATCCGATACAGGTTCCAGGGGTAGGCGCCGTCCGGGCAGTCGTAGGGACCGCCGGCGATCAGGCCGGCGCCGTTGATCGTTTCGGAGTGAATGACGTGCAGGTAGTGCGCCAGGTAGGCCCCGGACGAGACGCCGGAGACGGTCACCGAAGCGGGGTCGATGGCCAGCGTCGGCAGCGGCGGGTCCTCGGCGGCATTGACGGCCGACCAGGTGGCGAGACCGACGATTAGCGCCAGCGCGGCGGCCCCGCGGGCAAGGCGGCGCCCCCGGTGCGGTCGATCGCGGGGTGATGGTCCCATTGGCGTTCCCCGAAGAAGGCGATGCGTCATAGCCGTAATTTATCCAGAGCCCGGGGGCTGAGCCTTGCGGAAGACAAGCGTGAGATTGTTAGCCGGCATGGCAATCCGCTCGGTCAACTCTAATCCATGCCTGGCGGCCGCCGCCGCGACCTCGGCCAGGTCGCGGACGCCGAAGCGCGAATTCAACCGTTTGAGGCTGGCGTCGAAACTGGCGTTGGACGGCGCGGTGTGCCGGCCGTCGAGCGTGAACGGCCCATAGAGGATCAACGCGCCGCCGGCCACCAGCCGGGCGCCGCCGCCGCCGATCAGCCCCTCGGCGACCTGCCAGGGGGCGATGTGGATGACGTTGGCGCTGTAGACGGCCTCGAGGGCGGCGGGGATGGCCGCCGGCCAGGGCGTCGCGGTGACGTCGAGGTGCATCGCCGGGCGCAGGTTGGCAAGCCCGGCCTCGGCCGCCCAAGCGTCGATGCTGGCGAGGTATTCCGGTTCGACGTCGGTCGGCAGCCAGGCGAGGCCCGGGAACGCGGCGGCGAAATGGACCGCGTGCTGCCCCGTCCCGGCGCCGATCTCAAGAACGGTGCCGGTGGCCGGCAACATGCCCTCGAGCACCCGTCGGAGGGGCTCCCGATTGCGCGCCGCCGCCGGCGCGTGCCGTTTCGTGTCACCGCTCATCTCTGCCCCGATCCATCGTCTCGCCAACCGGGCCTGGCGTCGGCGCGAGACCGGTTATCCGCGCGCCAGCGCCTTTCTCGCCTCGCTCAGGTGATAGAGGACGACATCCAGGTCCTCGTGGCATTTGTAGACCCACGCTTCTCCCCAGTAGAGGTTGCAACTGGTCTCGGCGCGCAACAAGTGCCAGTGGGCTTCGTGCAACTGGTTATAGATCTCGCCGAAGGGATCGGGTGAGCCTTCGAACGCGTCCTCGAACGCGTGAAATTCCTCGCTGACCGAATACATGCGTTTCAACGCGTCGCGTTGCGTTTGCGAGCCCTGCCACTGGTGGAAATCATAGCCATGGTGGGTGTCGGTATTCCAGGCTCCCCGGCGCACCGTAACCCGCCCGGCGGCACCGAATTCGTCGAGATAGGCATTGATATGCGTCGGCCGCAGCATTGACTGCCGGGCACGGATCGCCTCCAGCGCCGTCTTGTAGAAATAGGTCCAGAAATTGGCCTGCGCGTTGGTGTTGCGGAACCAGCCGCCGTTGTCGCCGTCGGTGGCGGTCGTCACCAGCGGCGGGAAATCGCACCATTTCGTTCGCTCGCTGACCTCGTTGTGGAACCATTCGTATTCCATGCCCGAGAGTTGAGCATTGGAAAGATCGCGGTCGCGGACGACGACGATGATCTCCTCCCCCTCGTATTCGCAGATATGTGGCCGGTAGCGCAGTTCCTGCCAGCTCATCTTGTCCACGGGGTCGACGTATTCGGAGTCGACCATGACGTAGCGGTAACCGGCCTTCTTCAGATGCGGGATCAGCCGCATGTCGAAACCCATTTCCGGCGGCCAGAAGCCGGCGAATGTCTTCCGCCAGAAGACGTGACGGCCGATGCCAAGCCAGCGTTTGATGTGTTCGTCCCAATCCGTCTCCGGGATCAGCGCCAACACCGGATGGTAGTAGGCCGAGCCGAGGATTTCGAAGAGGCGTTGGTTCTGCAGGTTCCATAGCAGGGCACCGCAATCGACGATCCCGTAGACGCGGCTCTGAAAATCGGGATGGGCGAGCGTCTCCAGAAGCGTGCCGGAAAACACCAGGTTCACCCGCGCGATATCCTCGTAGTCCCACAACGTGCGGGGCATCCTGTCGTAGGCGAACAGGATCTCCTTCACTTCCCACGGGTTGCTGCCAAGCAACATGTCGAGATTGCTCGGCGGCTGATGCATATTCAAAACCAGCGCGTGGTGTATGGTATTCGCCATGTTACTCACTCAAACTTTTGGCGCGGTGCGACGGATAACTCCGCTCGCCGATGACAGGGGCGCCATGGGCGCTCTCCCCGACCTCGGCTCGCGAAGGTGGCGTTTCCCGCGATTCCATTGATTTCTGTCGGTCGACCGTCGATGCTGCGTTCAATCATGATCGGCCAAGAATTGAGATCAACCGAAAAATCTTCGTCGCACCGTTCGCAGACATCGCAAGAAGGCTGCCTGGCGGAGCGGCTTTCCGACGAAAGCCGCCTCGTGAATGGGCGGCGAGGATCAATCGGCGTCCCTGGCGGAGGTTGGGCGGTGGCGAATGTAACGACCCGCGATATTCAACTCATGACTGCATTGGAAAAGGGCCGCGCGGGATGTAAGGTCCTGCATTAGAATGACCGTCAGAGCATTTACGGTGAAGTCGTCGGAGCATTTACGTTAAACAAGCTAAAACATCCGGCGTACCAAAACGCGCTGACGGACGGTGGGGGTGGACAACCATAAGATGGGGAAGCGGGCATTTTGGGACTAGAGGCGGGTCAAGGGCGGACCGGGACGGCGGCAGCGAACGCCTTGGATCGCGACTGGTTGAAACAGGTCGCCGAAGAGATCAAAAGCGGTTTTCCGAGGCCTTTCTCGCGGAGCGAAGTCGTCCTCGTCGATATCGATCCGGGCCGGCTGTTCGCCTTCTGGAACATTCCATTGGCGGCTTATCAGGAGGCGGTGGCGGCGCACCATCTTGCCGCCGGCTCACCGGAACCGCTCCTCAGGCTGACGCGGATCGGCCGGGACGCGGTCGCGACCGCCGAGGATATCCCAGTCGGCGGGTTGCAGAGTCGGGTTTATCTGCAGGCCGGTCCGCCCGGCTCCGTGTATCAAGCGGAAATCGGCTTTGCCCAAGCCGACGGCGGGTTCGTCCCGCTCGCCGTCTCCAACCCGGCGGCGCTGCCGTTCCCGCCCCCCGCGCTCCCCGGCCCCGTCGCGCTGGGTGTCAAATCTCCGAGGGCGGCGCCCTGGCGAAGTCCACAGGCGTCCTTCGAGGCCATCGATGCCCTGGCCGTCTACGCCGCTGTGCCGGAAGCGGTCGCCAATGCGGCGACGCTGGGCCTGAACGGCGGCACCGCGCCGCCAGCCAATCATGGCGAGACATCGCCGGCGCCGGAGGAATTTCCGCCGCCGCCAGGGGCCGGGGAAACGTTCACCCCGCCATCCATCGCCGCGCCGAATAGCCGCCAGGCGGCGCCGGGCGAGACCACCGGCGGGGGGGTGTCGGCGCAAGAGACCGCCGGCGCCCGCGCCGAGTTGCGGCCGGTGGATGGCAATCTCGTCGTTGATCCCGAGACCCTCACCGAACAGCCGCTGGCCCTGGAGACCGTCCTCCCGCTGTCGAGCTTCGTTTTCAGCGAGGGCGAAGGCGGCGTCGACGTGGCGCTGGAGATTGTCGCCGAGGTCCATTTGCATGGCCGCGCCAAGCCCGGAACCCGACTGGAGCTTTTCGGCGAGCCGATCCCCCTGCGGCCCGACGGAACCTTCTGGATCCGCCGCCTTCTGCCGCGTGACCCGGCGTTGTTGAACGCCCTCTTCGCCAGCCGGGATGGCTGGGGCCGCGTGGACGGCTGACGATGGCGAAAGGATACTTGGCGCTCGTCCTGCATGCTCACCTGCCGTTCATCAGGCACCCGGAATACGAGAATTTTCTGGAAGAATCGTGGCTGTTCGAGGCGATCACCGACACCTACCTGCCGCTGCTTCGCGTCTTTGACGGCCTCGTCGCCGATGGGGCGAAGTTTCGCGTCACCGTGTCGCTGTCGCCGCCGCTGATGGCGATGCTTGGCGATCCCTTCCTGCAGGCGCGTTACGCCAATCATCTGGCGCGGATGGCCGAACTGGGCGACAAGGAAATCTTGCGCCGGCATGGCGATCGGCGGCTTGTCGAGTCGGCGCGCGTCCATCGCGGCCTCATCTATCGGGCCGACGATGACCTGCGGAATAAACACGATGGCGATATCGTCGGCGCGTTCGCCCGCTTGCAGGAGGCCGGCGTGCTGGAGTTGACGACCGCCGGCGCGACGCATGGCTACCTGCCGATCCTCAAGACGCAGCCGACCTGCGCGCGGGCGCAACTGCGGGTGGCCGCCGACTATTACCGCCAGACCTTCGGCAGGCCGGTGCCGGGATACTGGCTGCCGGAGTGCGGCTATTACCCGGGCGTCGAGGCCTACGTCGCCGAGACCGGCGGCCGGTTCTTCTTCATGGAGACGCATGGCATCACGCATGCGCGGCCGGCGCCGCGATACGGCTATCTGGCGTCGCTGGCCTGCCCGAATGGCGTTTCCGCGTTCGCCCGCGATCCCGCCTCGTCGCGCCAAGTGTGGAGTCAGGAAGCCGGCTATCCCGGCGATCCCTGGTATCGGGACTTCTACCGAGACATCGGCTTCGATCTCGATCTCGACTACATAAAGCCGTACATCCTCGACGGCCAGACCCGCATCTTCACCGGCTACAAGTACTATCGCATCACCGGCGATACCGATGACAAGCAACCGTACGAACCGGAGAAGGCGACCGAGCGCGCCGCCGCGCACGCCGACGACTTCATCCGCCGGACCACCGAGGCGGTTGACCAGTATGCGCCGAGCATGGACCGGCCGCCGCTCGTCGTCGCTCTCTACGACGCGGAGTTGTTCGGCCACTGGTGGTTCGAGGGGCCGCAGTGGCTGGACTTCCTGCTGCGCAAATTGGCCTTCGACCAGGACGCCATCGAATTGGTGACGCCGAGCGACTACCTCGCCCGCCACCCGGATGGCGACGAGGCGGTTCCCTCGGCCTCGAGCTGGGGCGACAAGGGCTACAGCGATTTCTGGCTCAATCCCGGCAACGACTGGATCTATCGCCACCTGCACGACGCCGGGGGGCGGATGACCGATTTGGCGGCCAAGCATCTCGGCTGCGCCCATGGCAGTCTGCGCGAACGGGCGCTCAACCAGGCCGCCCGCTCACTGCTCCTCGCGCAGGCGTCCGACTGGGCGTTCATCATGCGCACCGGTACCGCCGTCGACTACGCGCATGGCCGAACCCAGGACCACCTCGCCCGGTTCCACTACCTCGCCGACGCCATCGACGGCCACCGCGTCGACGAAAAAAAGCTGCTGGCGTTGGAGACGATGGACAACATCTTCCCCCACCTCAACTTCCGCGTCTACGCGCCCTGATCCGACGCTGGGTGGGGCGGCGCGGCACCGGCCCCGTTTCGCCCCCGGTTTCTGTCCCCGTCAACACACTGAGTCTGCGTCATCCCGGCGAAACGGACAATAACGACCGTTTTTGTCCCACATATTTTGACCAGAGGTTTTTGTCCGACAGCGGCCCTTCGTGACATCTGCGGTGAAATCCCAGTTTGAGCCCAGACTTGCCGAATGCTGCGTCCGGAACGAATGTCTGATCAAGCCTTCCTACGCGGCAGCGACGACCTCGATCTCCAGCAGCCATGCCTCATCATAGATACCTGTGATGATCACGGTCAAAGCCGCTTCGAGGTCACCTAGAACCTCTCGTCGAACTTCGGAGTTGATCTGACGATACCGCCGATCACAGAGAAAGGTCGTGTGTTTTACGATGTTCTCCAACCCCATGTCTGCTGCGCGGAGTTGCGCTTCAACGTTGCGCCACGCCAATTCGGCCTGCTCGCGAAATGACTCCGGTATCTTTCCGTCTGTCGAGACTGGTATCTGTCCACTGACGTATACAACGCGTTGTGCGCCAATTGTTTCGACAGCTTGAGCGTATCCACCCGAAGCTCCTGGGGCATCCGCCGAGTTGATGCTACGTTTATCCATATTGAGATCCATAGGCTGCTTAGTTTTTGGGAAGCCTCCGAGAAAGCAAGCTAATGTTCAACAGCTAAAGCGGCCGTTCGGGTCGGCGACACAGACGGCAGGTTTGTCCCGCACTGCTGCCGGTCGAGCCACTGGCGGCGAACGTCCGCTGTCTGGCGCTCAGCGGCCAAAACTCAGCCGTTTCTGTCATACGCGAAATCCACCGTATTTGTCCCACATGTCCAGACTAAAGGTTTTTGTCCTGATCGACCGTCAGCAATGCGGACCTTCCGGTCTTTCGCTGTGGTTGTAGCATGAGCTGACCGGCGCGACGTGGTGAAGTGCGGTCTATTTTACCCTTCGCTCAATTGCGCAGGTATTTGATCAGCGCCGCGACCGCGAGGCCGACCAGCACCAGGACGAGGACCATTCCGAGCCACCCGATACCCATCATTCCCATGCCCCAACCAAAACAGTCCATCATCTCTCGTCTCATTTTCGTGTGTTCACAGTGATCATTCGGCACAAAATCGGACGGCGGTTCAGTTGCTGCCGAACATCCCGCGCATCATGCCCATGCCCCGGCCGCCCATGTGGCGCCCCATCATGCTGTCACGCACTGCGGCCATGCCCCGCGCGGCAAGGTCCGAGACTTCGGCGGCGTGGGTCTGAAGGGCGGCGACGACCTCTGGATCGGTCGAGGTCTGGGTCACGATGATGCCGTTATCCGTGGGCGTCATTTCGGTCGTGATGCTGTCGCCGCGTTCGAAGAGGATATTGAGGGTCGGGCTCTGGATCGGGACCATCGGGTCGCGCCCGTCTTCCATGCGCTCGACCATCTTGACGACATGGCCGACGATGGCGGCGGCCAGATCGGGGTCGGTCGATTCCGTCCGCGTCTCGATACCGTCGGGCAGGTTGGTCACGCTGCGGGTGATGTCGGGGTGGCGCATGAACATGGCACGCATCTCCTCGACCTCGGCGCGCGTCGTGTCGCGCCCGCTGAGCATCGGCATGCCCATGCCCCCGTTCATCATGCCGCCGCCCGTCATGCAATTCTGCATCATGCCGCTGATCATGCCGTCACTGCGCATCTGGCTTTCCTGAGCGATGACCGGCACGGACAGGGCGGCGAGGCCGAGGACCGCCACCGTGGCGAATGTGAGAGTTGTTGAGCGTTTCATGGGACTGTCTCCTGGTTCGCGTTACTATAGGTCAATCTAGCGGTGCGATGTCGCACAGGTTTGTCAGCCGGGGCGGTGTTTTCTATCAAACTGTCGCAAACCAAGACGCTGCCACAGTTTGCGACAGTTTTTTGGCGACAGGGACTGCGCAAGATCGACTAGGGTTGGCGCAGGAGATACTACATGACCCAGCCGCCGCATATTCTGATCGTCGACGATCATCGCGAGATTCGCGATGCGCTGGTGAAGTATCTGGAAAAGAACGGCCTGCGCGCGACCACGGCCGCCGATGCCGTGGCGATGGACGCCGCAATGAAGGTGGGGCGGTTCGATCTCGTGGTGCTCGACGTGATGATGCCGGGCGAGGACGGTCTGTCGGTCTGCCGACGGCTGCGCGCGACGCACGAGATCCCGATCTTGATGCTCACCGCGCTCGGCGACGAAACCGACCGGATCGTGGGGCTGGAGATGGGGGCCGATGATTACCTGGCCAAACCGTTCAACCCGCGCGAGCTGTTGGCGCGGATCAGGGCGATCCTCCGCCGCTCCGAGCGCGCCGAGATCACCGGCGGCAGCCTTGCGGGGCGACGCCTGGCATTCGACCGCTTCGTGCTGGATACCGACCGACGCAGTCTGACCGACGCAGGCGGTGCAGAGGTTGCGCTAACCACCGCCGAGTTTCGCCTGCTGACGGTGTTTCTGGAACGACCGCGCTTCGTGCTGAGCCGCGATCAGTTGCTCGATCTGACCTCTGGACGCGCGGCGCAGGTGTTCGACCGCGCCATCGACAACCAGATCAGCCGCCTGCGCCGCAAGATCGAGGCCAATCCCGCCAAGCCGGCCCTGATCACCACGGTCTGGGGCGGCGGCTACAGCCTGGCCGCCGATGTGAAGGTGGTGTCGTGATACGGCGAATGTTGCCGCAGACCCTCGGCGGGCAGATCCTGGCCATGCTGCTTCTGGCGCTGGCGGTGACGCAGGGGCTGGGTGTCTGGCTTCTGACCGACGAGCGCAACCGCGCGGTGCGCGCGGCACTCGCGTCGGAGGCGGCGGGGCGCGCGGCCAATATCGCCCTGCTGCTGGAGGCGGCCCCGGACGATCTGCGTGCCGCGATCCTGCGCGCTGCCGACTCGCCGCTTGTCCGCTTCCAGGTCACGCCGGTGCCAGACGTGGCCCGCAACGACCCCGGCGGCGCGGCCATCCTGCGTCAGATTGAGCAGATCATGGGCGATCCGGCGCGCGATGTGCGGGTGGATACCGAGACCCGGTCCGACACGTCGATGGGCATGCCCATGGGCGGTGCGATGCGCAGGACCGACCGGATGCAGGCCATGCACCACGCGATGATGACCGACCGGATGCAGGCCATGCACGACTCGATGATGGGCGGGCGGCGTGACGCGGTCGAGCTGACACTGTCGATCCCTCTGGCCGATGGCGATTGGCTCAACGTGCGCACGCAGTTCCGCCAGCCGGGCCTGCAGGTCTCGGCGCGGTCGCTGGTGCCGCTCGTGTTGATGGGGATCGCGGTGATCCTCGTGGTCTGGTGGGTGGCGCGCCGCGTGGTCGGGCCGGTGCGCGCGCTGGCCGAAGGGGCCGACCGTCTGGGCCGCGGCGCGGACACCGCGCCGCTTGCCGCCACCGGCCCCAAGGAGTTGCGCGAAACCACGCGCGCCTTCAACCAGATGCAGGAGCGGCTGACCCGGATGATCGCCGAGCGCACGCGCATGCTGGCCGCGCTGAGCCACGATCTGCGCTCGCCCTTGACCGCGATGCGGCTCCGGGTCGAGACGCTGGACGAGACCGAGGACAGCGACCGCCTGCGCACGCTGATCGCCGAAATGCAGGCGATGGTCGAGGCGACGCTGGATTTTGCCCGCGGCCAAGCGCAGGACGAGCCTGCGACCGAGATCGACCTCGCCGCGCTGCTGGACGAGTTGGCGGCGGATGCGGGCGGCGATCTGGTGACGCTGGCCGCGTCCCCGCCCGTCAGGATCACGGGCCGCGCGCCCTCCTTGCGCCGCGCATTGCGCAACCTGATCGACAATGCCGTGGGCTATGGCGGGACGGCGACCATATCGCTGGCCGAGGACGCGGGTGCTGCGATCATCACCATCGCCGACAACGGCCCCGGCCTGCCGGAAGACCAGCTAGAGGCCGTGTTCGAGCCCTTCGCGCGGTTTGAGCCCTCACGGAGCCGCGAGACCGGCGGCACCGGTCTGGGCCTCGCCATCACCCGCACCATCGTTCAGGCCCACGGCGGCACTGTCACGCTGCGCAACATGCCCAAAGGCGGGCTGGAAGCGAGCGTTTGTCTTCCCCACCAAAACGAATAAATCGCTTAATATCCCTGTCGCAAGAGCCTCTACAGTGGGCCTACTCGCCAAATTGGCATGAATGAGCGTGAACAGCACGACACCGGATTGAGCGCACAAGCGCTTCCTTCACCGCTGACATTTTTACTTGGTTGCGATATCCGAAAATTGGAACGAATTTCGAGCGCTTCCATGGAATTCGGCAGTCGCAGCATGGCTGGCGATGCATCTTGCACGACCATCCGCAGAGGGGCTGAGACCGTTCTGCTGCCACTGCAGCATTTGAAGAAGGTCTGCGAACCGGCTGCAGGCTCTTCGCGACGGTCGCCACGGACAAAATTCGGGCGTCTCTGTCGTACGCGAAAACCACCGTTATTGGCGCAAGTGGTTTTTGGGGACGACGCGGCAAAGGTGGTGGTGTCCAGGTTCTTTCGCGCCCTCATCTAGGCGACGGCGGTTCGGGGACTTGGCAGCCGGTGACGCAGCAGCGGCCCGGCTGTTTCGAGGCGCGCTGGCCCTGGTCGACGACGCCACGATCGAGCAGGCGGTCGACCAGCGCGGTCTTGTCGGCGAGCGGATAGTGGCGCCAGATCTCGCGCTTCATCGCCTCCGGCGAGCCGCCGCCATGCAAGGAGATCACCGAATACCAGCCGCCCTGGTAGGACGCGGTCAGGTCCTCGATCAGCCGCGCCACCTCCAGCCGCCGCTCGGCGGGGATGTCGGCGCGGCCGGCGAGCACCGCCGAGAGCGAGGCGCGCGTTTCCGGGTTGTGGTCCTCGTCCGGTCCCGGCAGGGCGACGATCAGGCCGCCGGAGACGGTGTGGGCGAGGCGGTGCATGTCGTAGATTTTTGTCGCCAGCAGCAGCTTGCCGATGTTGGCGAACACCGGATCCGGCATCACCGAGCCGCCGGCCTGCAGGACGGCGTAGACGGACGCCGCGACGCCGCAGGCGAAGAACCCCTCGACGAGGGAAATCAGCTCGACCATGGTCTCGCGGAGATGCGCGTGGCGGTCGAGATCGAGCCCGTTGGCCTCGGTCATCAGCGCGCCGGCACCGATCAGCAGGTCGCCGAAACCGGCCCGGGCGCCGATGCAGGAATGGCGATGGTGGGTCGCGTAGGCGGTGGTGGCGACGCCGGCCTCGATGTGCTCGCCGGCGAGGAAGACCCGCTCGTGGGGGACGAAGACGTCGTCGAACAGCACGACGCCGGTGGACTGCCCATATTTCGCCGAGAATCTGGCCGCCGCCTCGCCGGGCCGCCCGGCCGGGCGGGCGACGATGGTGACGCCCTCGGCGTCGACCGGCACCGCGCAGCAGACGGCGCAGGCCGCGTCGTCGGCGGTGTGCGTGCGGCAGGGGATGACGAGGAATGCGTGGACATAGGGCGCCCCGGTGACGATCGCCTTGGCGCCGCGAATGACGATCCCATCCCGTCGGCGCTCCTTGATGTGCACGTAGACGTCCGGGTTGGCCTGCTGGCCGGGGCGTAGCGAGCGGTCGCCCTTGGCGTCGGTCATCGCCAGGCCGAGGGTGAGGTCGCGGTCTTGCGCGTCGTGCATGTAGGCAATGAGGCGCGCGTGGTAGTCGGTGCCATGGGTGTCGTCGGCCTGCCGCGTCGCCTCGTGGAGGGCTGAGAAGGCATCGTGGGCGAGGTAGCGCTGAGCGCAGCCGGCCTCCCGGCAGACGAGGCGGATCGCCTCCAGCTTGTAGAGCAGGTCCTGGCTGGTGGTGTCGACATGCAGCATGCGGTTGACCGTCTTGCCGGACGTCGTCTGGCGGGCCGTCATCAGCGGCGCATGCCGGGGATCGCGGGCGAGATCGTAGGTGACGCCGACGGCGTTGAGGCCGGGCTGCAACTCCGGCGCGTCGGCGACGCTGTCGATCCGCCGCCCGTCGACGAACACGCGCGGCGATTGGCGCCGCAGCGAGTCCCGATACGCCTCGGAGGTCATGAACATGGCCGGCATTCCCATTGACGGTTTAAAGATACAATCGAAAAACTAAGCGCTCGAACCGATCCGCGCCACTGCCGCCGGCCTGGGCTTCTCGTGTTGACGCACACGCGGCGGATTCACAAGTTTTTGCCCGAGGATGTCATGTGGGACAGGCTGACCCGCGCATTGCTGAGCTGGGCACGGTCGCCGGGCGGCTTGTGGGGGATATTCGTCGCCTCGTTTCTGGAGACGATCATCGTCCCCATCCCGTTCGAGGCGATCCTGATTCCGATGATGCTGGCCGACCGTTCGCGGATCTGGCTGTTCGCCACGGTCGCCTTCCTCGGCTGCCTCGCCGGGGCCATCGCGGCCTATGTCGTCGGGCTTTTCTTTTTCGAGTCGCTCGGCCTACCGCTGATCCAGATGCTCGGGTTCACCGAGAGCTTCACCGCCTTTCAGGCCGATCTGCAAGAGAGCGGCTTTTGGATCATCGTCGCGGTGGGCATCACACCGGTACCGTTCCAGGTCGCCACCGTCGGCAGCGGATTTGTCGGCTATCCGTTCATCCTGTTTCTCGTCGCCATTACCCTGGCCCGGGCCATCCGCTACTACGGCCTGGCCCTCCTCGTTCGGCTTTTCGGCCAACGCGTGCAGAAGTGGATCGAACGGCACGCACGCACCGCCAGGCGGGCGGGCGTGGTGATCGTTCTCCTCTTCGTCGCTTATCTGGTCGCCACGCAGTTGACGGGCAGCACGCCTCAATAGAGGAAGCGGACTCGGATGGTGCCGTCGATCCCTTCGAGGGCGCGGCGAATGCCGTGTCCCTCTTCGAGTTGCCCGTTGATGTCGGAGACGACATAGCCGATTTCGGCGTCGGTGCGCAGATACTGTCCGGCGATGTTGAGGCGGCGGGCGGAAAAGACCTCGTTGATCCGCGACAGCACGCCCGGCACGTTGCGGTGGATGTGGAGAAAGCGGGTGACCCCCTGCTGCGGCGGCAGGGCGACCTCCGCCAGGTTGACCGATCCGGCGGTGGAGCCGGTGTCCGAGTAGCGGATCAGCCGTTCCGCCACCTCGACGCCGATGCGATGCTGCGCCTCCTGGGTGCTGCCGCCGATGTGCGGCGTCAAAATGACATTGGGAAGGCCGCGCAAGGGCGTCTCCAGCGCCGCGTTGGCGCCCTTCGGTTCGGTCGGGAACACGTCGACCGCCGCGCCGGCGACGTGGCCGCGCTTGATCGCCTCGGCCAAGGCCTCGAGGTCGACGACGCGCCCGCGCGCGGCGTTGAGCAGGACGGCGCCCGGCTTCATCCGGGCGATCCGCTCGGGGCCGATCATGCCCCGCGTCTCGGCGGTGTCGGGCACGTGCAAGGTCACCACGTCCGCCGCCGCCAGCAGGTCATCCAGCGATCCCATCGGCTGCGCATTGCCCAGCGTCAGCTTGTCGACGATGTCGAAATAGATCACCCGCATGCCGAGCGCTTCCGCCAGGATCGAGAGCTGCGAGCCGATGTGGCCGTAGCCGACGATGCCGAGCGTGCGACCGCGGATCTCGTTCGACCCGGCGGCGGATTTCAGCCAGCGGCCCTCGTGCGCGGCGGCCGATTTTTCCGGAATCCGCCGCAACAGCATGATCATTTCGCCGAGCACCAGTTCGGCCACGGAGCGGGTGTTGGAGTAGGGGGCGTTGAACACCGCGATGCCGCGCGCCTTGGCGGCGGCGAGATCGACCTGGTCGGTGCCGATGCAAAAACATCCGATGCAGAAGAGCTTGTCGGCGCTGGCCAGGACATCGGCGGTGACTTGCGTTCGCGAGCGGATGCCGAGCACGTGGGCGTCCTCGAGCAGGCCGCGCAAGGCATCGGCGTCCGGCGCGCCGTCGACGCGCTGGACGGAGGTGTAGCCGTGGGCGGCCAGCACGTCGTCGGCGGCGGGGCTGACCCCTTCGCACAAGACGACGCGGATCTTGTCCTTGGACACGGAAAGGCGGGACATGGGCGGGATCACCGGTTGCGATGGCGGGAAGCGCCAGCCTCGTCCAGTCGCCCGCCGGCGTCAAGCGGCGCGCCGTCGCGCGTCTCGGACGGCCGAAAGCGCGGTTGACCCTGGGACGGCGGTGGGCGTATAAACAACGCCGGGCCACGACCTCCCAACGGGTCGCGACCCATCTGTGAGGATGGGAGTTCAAATCATGACAGATGTTGCCCGGCCGAACGTTCGGCCCGCTAATCCCCGCTTTTCTTCCGGTCCCTGCGCCAAACGTCCCGGCTGGTCGCCAGCCGCTTTGGATGATGCGTGCATCGGCCGATCCCACCGCTCGAAAGACGGCAAGGCCAAACTCGTCGAGGTGATCGAGCGCACCCGCAAGCTGCTCGAGATTCCCGCTGACTATCGGATCGGCATCGTCCCGGCCTCCGACACCGGCGCCTTCGAGATGGCGATGTGGACCCTGCTCGGCCCGCGCGGCGTCGACGTGCTCGCCTGGGAAAGCTTCGGTGGCGGCTGGGTCACCGACATCGTCAAGCAGCTCAAGCTTTCCGACGTGCGGCGGCTGGAAGCCGATTACGGCGAGCTGCCGGACCTTGGCGGCGTCGATCCGGCGCGCGACATCGTCTTCACCTGGAACGGCACCACCTCCGGCGTCGCTGTCCCCGACGGCGACTGGATCACCGCCGACCGCGAGGGGCTGACGCTGTGCGACGCCACCTCGGCGGTGTTCGCGTGGGAGTTGCCGTGGGACAAGCTCGATGTCGTCACCTATTCCTGGCAGAAGGTGCTTGGCGGCGAAGCGCAGCACGGGATGCTGATCCTCGGCCCGCGCGCCGTCGAACGCCTGGAGACCTACACCCCGCCGTGGCCGCTGCCGAAGTTGTTCCGGCTGACCAAGGGCGGCAAGCTGATCGAGGGCGTGTTCAAGGGTGAGACCATCAACACGCCGTCGATGCTCGCCGTCGAGGACGCCCTCGACGCGCTGAGGTGGGGCGAGTCGCTGGGCGGGCTGGCGGCGATGACGCGCCGCGCGGCCGATAACGCGGCGGCTATCGCCGCCTGGGTCGACCGCACGTCGTGGGTCGATTTCCTCGCCGCCGCCCCGGCGACGCGGTCGCGAACGTCGGTCTGCCTGAAAATCGTCGACCCGGCGGTGACGAGCCTGCCGGCGGACGCGCAGAACAAACTCGCCAAGCGGATTGTCGCGCTGCTGGACGCCGAGGCGGTGGCGCACGACATCGGCGCCTATCGGGACGCGCCGCCGGGCCTGCGCATCTGGGCCGGTTCCACGGTCGAACGCGGCGACCTCGAAGCCTTGTTTCCCTGGCTCGACTGGGCGTTCGCCGTCGCCGCCGGCGAATTGGCCGCCGCGTAAGCGTTTCTCCCCTACAAGCAAAATCCTGAACAGCAGAATGAAGAGGCGTTTCCATGCCCAAGGTATTGATTTCCGACAAGATGAGTCCGGACGCGGCGGACATTTTTCGGGCCCGCGGCATCGAGGTCGACGTCAAGACAGGCTTGGCGGCGGATGAATTGAAGGCGATCATTGGCGACTATGACGGCCTCGCCATCCGCTCGGCGACCAAGGTGACCGCCGATATCCTGGAATCGGCGAGTTCGTTGAAGGTGATCGGCCGCGCCGGCATCGGCGTCGACAACGTTGACATCAAGGCGGCGACGGCGAAGGGCGTCATCGTCATGAACACGCCGTTCGGCAATTCGATCACCACCGCCGAGCACGCGATCGCCATGATGATGGCGCTGGCCCGCCAGATTCCCGAGGCCGACCGGTCGACCCGCGCCGGTAAATGGGAGAAATCCAAGTTCCTCGGCGTTGAACTGGCCGGCAAGACGCTGGGCATCATCGGCTGCGGCAACATCGGCGCGATCGCCGCCAGCAGGGCCCAGGGGCTCAAGATGCGCGTGCTGGCCTACGATCCGTATCTCTCGGGGGAGCGGGCGGAAGATCTCGGCGTCGAAAAGGTCGACCTCGACACGCTGCTGGGGCGGGCCGACTTCATCAGCCTGCACGCGCCGGCGACCGAGGCGACGCGCGGCATCATCAACAAGGAGACGCTCGCGAAAACGCGCAAGGGCGTGCGCATCATCAACTGCGCGCGCGGTGCCTTGGTCGTCGAGGCGGCCCTCAAGGAGGCTTTGGCATCGGGGCACGTCGCCGGGGCGGCGCTCGACGTGTTCGCCGAGGAACCGGCGACCGACAACCCGCTGTTCGGGTTCGACCAAGTGATCGCCACCCCGCACCTCGGCGCCTCCACGGTGGAAGCGCAGGAGAAGGTAGCGCTGCAAGTCGCCGAACAGATTTCCGACTATCTGCTCACCGGTGGCGTCGTCAACGCGCTGAACATGCCATCGGTGAGCGCCGAGGAGATGCCGCGCCTCAAGCCCTACATGGGCCTGGCCAATCAACTCGGCAGCCTGGCCGGGCAGATCATCGAAAGCGCCATCGAGGCGGTGACGATCGAGTATCAGGGCCATGTCTCGACGCTCAATTGCAAGCCGCTGACCGCCATTCTGCTAGAAGGGCTGCTGTCCCCGTCGACGCAGACCGTGAACATGGTCAACGCGCCGACGGTCGCCGCCGAACGGGACATCGATGTCTCGGAGGTCCACCTCGACCGCGGCAGGGGGTATCAGACGCTGATCCGCCTCACCCTGCGCACCGAGAACCAGCAACGGACCTTCTCCGGAACGTTGTTCGGCGAGGACCAGCCCCGCATCGTCGACGTCAATGGCATTGCCATGGATGCCAGCCTGGGCGCCAACATGATCTTCGTGACCAACCTGGATAAGCCTGGCTTCATCGGCGGCATCGGGTCAATCCTCGGCGATGCCAGGATCAATATCGCGACGTTCCACCTCGGCCGCGACGCCGCCGGCGGCGATGCCATCGCGCTGATCGAGGTCGACGAAAGTCCCGCCGACGGCGTTCTTGAGCGCATGCGCGCCCTGCCGCAGGTCATTCGCTGCAAGGCGCTGCGTTTCTAGCGCCGAGAAGCGCGATCATCGCCGGGGCGCTGGGGGTGCCGTCGCTGGGCGGCGGGCGACGTCTTGTCGCCATCGCGGACGGGGCCGGCGGCTTGAAAGCGGCCTCGGCGGCGGGCGTGATCTCCTGGCGCATTTAGCAATCCTTTACGTTTTGTCGGTCTAATGGCGGTCCGTTTCGGTGGCCGGCGGTGCCCGCGCGCCCGGCCTGGACTTCCATCCGCTGATGACGAGACCGAGCAAAAATGGACGATCTACTCAATGAATTCTTGACCGAATCATCCGAAAACCTTGCCGTTCTCGACGCCGAGATCGTCCGATTGGAACGCAATCCGGATGACAAGGAGTCCATCGGCAGCATCTTCCGGCTCGTGCACACCATCAAGGGAACCTGCGGTTTCCTGGGCTTGGCTCGGCTCGAGGCGGTCGCCCACGCCGGCGAGAATGTCCTGGGTAAGTTTCGCGATGGCAAGCTCGCGGTCACGCCCGCCGCCGTCACCGTGATCCTGCAGTGCATCGACGCCATCCGCGCCATCCTCAGTCAACTGGAAGAAACCGCCGCCGAACCCGCCGGCGACGACACCTGGCTGATCGAACGGCTGAACGCGCTTGCCGATGGCAAGCAGGTCGAGGCGGCGGGTGAACCGGCCGCGCCGACGGGCGACAGCGACCCCGGCGAACCCGCGGCGATGACGGATGCCGATGCGCAATCGGCGACGCCGTCAGCCGCCGCCGCCGCGCCGCCATTCGATGGCAGCGGCGGGTATCCGGTGGCGATGGAACTTCTCGCGGAAGTCAACGCGGCGAAGGCATCGGGGATCGTCGCCGCGACGGACGATGCGATCCAGCAAGAGATGGCCGCCGAACGGGTCAACGATGGCGCCGCCGGCACCGCGGCCGAACCGGCGGATTCTTCGCCGCAAAAAGCCGCTTCGCCGGCCGAGAGTGCGTCCGGTGCGCCGAAGATCGACGCCGAGATCAAGGAATCCTCGGTGGCGAAACAATCCATTCGCGTCGCAGTCGACACGCTGGAATCGCTGATGACGACGGTCAGCGAGTTGGTGCTGACCCGCAATCAACTGCTGCAGATGGTCCGTCAGCGCGACGACGACGAATTCACCGCGCCCTTGCAGCGGCTTAGCCATATCACCAGCGAACTGCAGGAAGGCGTCATGAAGACGCGCATGCAGCCGATTGGCAACGCCTGGGCGAAGCTGCCGCGCATCGTCCGTGACCTCGCCATCGACACCGGCAAGAAGCTCGATCTGATTATGAAGGGGGCGGATACCGAATTGGACCGACAGGTCCTGGAACTGATCAAGGATCCGCTCACCCACATGGTGCGCAACTCGGCGGATCATGGAATCGAGCCGCCGGCCGAACGGCGCGCCGCCGGCAAGTCCGAGACCGGCGCCATCACCTTGAACGCCTATCATGAGGGCGGCCACATCATCATCGAAATCAAGGATGACGGGCGCGGACTCGACAAGGAAAAGATCTGCCGCAAGGCGGTCGCGCTCGGCTTGGCGACGGAAGCCGAACTGGCGGCGATGTCCGACCAGCAGATTTATCTGTTCGTCTTCAAGCCCGCCTTTTCCACCGCCGCCAAGGTCACCAATGTGTCGGGGCGCGGCGTCGGCATGGACGTCGTGCGGACCAACATCGAACGCATCGGCGGCACGATCGAACTGGCCTCGGCGCCCAGCATCGGGTCGACCTTCACGATCAAGATCCCGCTGACCCTGGCCATCGTCTCGGCGCTCATCGTCGCCTGCGGCGGCCAGCGCTTCGCGATACCGCAGATTTGCGTCGATGAGTTGGTTTGGGTCGCCGAGACCAGCGAGGTGCGGATCGAAACGATCAACGGCACCCCGCTTTTGCGGCTTCGCGACAGACTGCTCCCGCTGATCGAGCTGAAATCCCTGTTCGGCATTTCCACGCCGGCCAACGCCAACGCCGATCACGCGATCGAGGCCGCATCGAAGAAAGGGGGCTGCTTCGTGATCGTCACCCGGGTCGGGCAATCGCATTTCGGCATCATCGTCGACGGCGTGTTCGACACCGAGGAAATCGTCGTCAAGCCCGTCGCGCCGATCCTGCAGGGCATCCGATACTACGCCGGGAATACGATTTTGGGCGACGGCGGCGTCGTCATGATCCTCGATCCGAACGGCATCGCCGGCGAAATCGGTCCCCGAACCGGCCAGGTGATCGAGCGTATCACCGAGACCCAGGCCACGCACGAGACCCTGAAGCGGCTGCTCGTGTTCCGCGCCGGCGGCGACGATTACAAGGCGATCCCGTTGGAACTGCTGGCACGGTTGGAGCGGTTCGATCTCGGCAAGGTGGAGGTCTCGCAAGGCCGCCACATGATCCAGTATCGCGGCCACCTGATGCCCCTCGTGCCGTGCGGCGAGATGGACGCGTGGGACGGGGGCACGGCCTCGCGCCCGACGCTCGTTTTCACCGACCGCAACCATTCCATGGGCCTGGTCGTCGACGAGATCGTCGACATTGTCGAGGATAATTTGAATATCGAAGTCACGTCCGAACGGGAGGGATTTGTCGGCAGCGCCATCATCGAGGGCCGGGCGACGGATATCATCGATGTCGGCTACTACCTCACGATGGCGTTTCCGGACTGGTTTTCCTCGACGACCAGCTTCTGTGAGGTTTCCCGCAAGACCGAGCGAAGCCTCCTCCTCATCGATGACAGCGTTTTCTTCCGCAATCTGATAACCCCCATCCTCACCGCCGCCGGGTTCCGCGTGGCGACGGCCGAGTCGGCGTCGCACGCGCTCGCGTTACGGGAGAATGGGCATCATTTCGACGCCATCGTCAGCGATATCGAAATGCCGGGCATGAACGGCTTCGAACTCGCCGCGAGCATCCGCGAGGCCGGCGCTTGGCGTGACACCCCGCTGATCGCGTTGTCGAGTTTCGCCAGTGAAGCGGATTTTCAGAAGGGGCGGGAAGCCGGATTCACCGACTATGTCGCGAAATTCGACCGCGACGGCCTCATTCACAGCCTGGCACAAACCTTTGGCTGTCACACCGTACCGGCGGCGGGGGGCGCGGCGACTGGCACGAACACCCGGGCGCCCCGGCCGGGTGGGCTTGCCGGGGCGGCCCAGGGGATCCCATTAGCTTAGGAGTGCGTGGTTTGACGAAGTGCTGCCTGATCGTCGACGATTCCCGCGTCATTCGGACCGTGGCGAGAAAGATCCTCGCATCCTTGGCGTTCGACACCCGGGAGGCCGAGAACGGCGAGGAAGCGTTGAAGACTTGCGTGTCGGCGATGCCGGACGCCGTCCTCCTGGACTGGAACATGCCGGTGATGAATGGCCTCGATTTCCTGCGTGCCCTGCGGCAGTTGCCGGGGGGAGACCGGCCGATCGTCCTCTTTTGCACGACCGAGAACGACCTCGAAAGAATCCAGGAGGCGATGGAGGTGGGCGCCGACGAATACATCATGAAGCCCTTTGATTCGGAAATCATCGAATCCAAACTCTGCCAGGTTGGACTTCTGTGAATCACGCCCTGCCTCGCGAGGGCCGATCGAGATGAATGCGGCCGACCGGGACGACATCCGGGTGATGATCGCCGACGATTCGGCGATCGTGCGCGGGTTGATCACGCGCATGATCGAGTCCGAACCGGGGGCTTCGGTGGTGGAATCGGTCGCCAACGGCAAGCTCGCCGTCCGTGCCCTGGCGCGGCGCCACGATATCGACGTCGTCATCCTCGATATCGAGATGCCGGAAATGGATGGGCTCGCGGCGTTGCCCGAGATCCTCAAATTGCAGCCCGGCCTGCCGGTGATCATGGCGTCGACCCTGACGCAAAGGAATGCCGCCATCAGCCTCGAGGCCCTGGAGGCCGGGGCAGCCGACTACATCCCGAAACCGACGGCCGGTGGGTTGACCAACCAACAGGGTTTCCGCGACGAGTTGATGCGCAAGATCGCCGCGCTCGGTGGTGCCTGGCGGCGGAAGAATGACCGGCGGCCTGCGCCATCGGCCACGCCAGGCGCCGTGATGGCGGCGAGACCGGCGGCCCCGGCCCTGCCGACAACGTCCGATCCGGTGACGCCGACGCTTCGACCGGCGGGCAAGTATAGGCCGAAGGTCATTTGTATCGGCTGTTCGACCGGGGGGCCGCAGGCGCTCTTGAGTGTCCTGCAGGCGCTGCCACCGAGCGTCATCCGTCAGCCGATTCTGATTACCCAGCACATGCCGGCGGCGTTCACCAAGATCCTCGCGGAACGGATTTCGCGTTCATCCCAGTGGCAATGCGCCGAGGCCGCGAGCGGCGACACGCTCCGGCCCGACCACGCCCTTCTGGCGCCGGGGGATTACCACATGATCGTGGTGCAAGAGTCCGGCACGGCGCGGATTCGGCTGACCCGCGATCCGCCGGTGAACTTCTGTCGGCCGGCCGTCGATCTGACGTTCGACAGTGCACGGCGGGTGTTCGGCGGACGGGTCCTCGCGGTGGTGCTCACCGGCATGGGCTCGGATGGCCGCGAAGGAGGCCGCCGCATCGTCGCCGAAGGCGGGACGATCATCGCGCAGGACACGACGACGAGCGTCGTTTGGGGGATGCCCGGAGCTGTCGCCAGCGCCGGGTTGTGCAGCGCCATCGTGCCGATCGATGAAATTCCCCGTTCCATCGCTTCATTCGCCAACGGGGGGCATGCATGAATCCGCAAGATCTGTCTTTTCTGCGCCAGTTGGTGAAGGAACGCAGCGGCATCATTCTGACCGACGACAAGGCGTATCTTTTCGAGAACAGATTGAATCCGCTGGCGTTTCGGCGCGGGCTCGACGGCATTCCGGCGCTCGTCAACAAGCTCCGGCGGGACAGCCGCGATCCGCTCGGCGATGAAATCGTCGAGGCGATGACGACCAACGAGTCGCTGTTCTTTCGTGACACCAGGCCGTTCGAGATGCTCCGTACCCATGTCCTGCCGGACCTGATGGAGCGCAACAAATCGAAGAAGATCATCCGTATCTGGAACGCGGCATGCTCGAGCGGCCAGGAGCCGTATTCGGTCGCTATAACCTTGCATGAAATGGGGATCGATTTATCCGCTTGGCGAATCGATATTGTCGCCACCGATCTGTCGAGTGACATGATCAAGAAAGCGAAGAATGGCATTTATAGCCAGTTCGAGGTTCAGCGCGGCCTTCCGATAAAAATTTTATTGAAACATTTCACGAAAATTGGCTCGGACTGGCAAATCAAGCCTGAATTGAAGAAAATGGTGCAATTCAGGCGGCATAATCTTTTCGATGACTACCGGCCCCTGGGTTGCTTAGATATCATCTTTTGCAGAAATGTTCTCATCTACTTCGACTCCCAGGCACGGGGGCAAATCCTGGATCGAATGGCGGCGGTGCTGGCGCCGGACGGCGTGCTGTTCCTGGGCGGCACGGAAACGGTCATTGGGATTACCGACCGCTTCCAACCCGTCGCCGGCCTGCGCGGCATCTACCGCGGGGTCGACGATCCCGGCGCGAGGTCGCCGAGACCGCGACCGGTTTCCGCCGCCGGTTCGAGCGCGGCGTGAAAGGGGCGGCCGGGGGGCGGACATCCGGCCGCCGCGGCGTTAGCGTTTCGCTTCGCCTTGGCGCGTTTGACCGGACAGCACCGCGACCATGAACGCGTCGAGGTTACCGTCGAGGATTTCCTGCGGGCTCGATGACTCGACGCCGGTGCGCAGGTCTTTGATCATCTGGTAGGGATGCAGCACGTAGGACCGGATCTGGTTTCCCCAGCCGATCTCGCTCCTTTCCTCGTACGCGGCCTGTGACGCCTCCTCGCGCTTGCGCAGTTCCAGCTCGTAAAGCCGCGCCCGCAGCATGTCCCTCGCCGCCTCCCGGTTGCGATGCTGGGAGCGGTCGCTCTGGCATTGGACGACGATGCCGGTCGGCAGGTGGGTGATGCGGACCGCGCTGTCGGTACGGTTGACGTGCTGGCCGCCGGCACCGGACGCGCGGTAGGTGTCGACGCGGAGATCCTTGTCCTCGATGTCGATCTCGATCGTCTCGTCGATCACCGGATACACCCACACCGAGGCGAAGCTGGTATGGCGCCGGGCGCCGGAGTCGAAGGGCGAAATGCGCACCAGGCGGTGGACGCCGCTTTCGGTCTTCAGCCAGCCGTAGGCGTCGGCGCCGCTGATCCGCAGGGTCGTCGATTTGATCCCCGCCTCTTCTCCCGGGCTTTCCTCGATCAACTCGATCTTGAACCCTCGCCGCTCGGCCCACCGCATGTACATGCGCACGAGCATTTCCGCCCAGTCCTGCGCTTCCGTGCCGCCGGCGCCGGCATGGACTTCGAGGAAGCAATCGTTGCTGTCCGCCTCGCCGGAAAGCAGCGCCTGCAACTCCGCTCGGGCGACATCGTCCTGCAGGCCGAGGATGGCGTTCTCGGCCTCGGCCAGCGCGTCCGCGTCATTCTCGGCTTCGGCGAGTTCAACGAAGTCGACGGCGTCGCGCAGGTTCCGCTGGAGCGTATCGAGGTTGGCGATACGCTGCTCGATGCGCGTTCGCTCGCGCATGATCGACTGCGCCATCTCGGGGTCGTTCCACAAGTTCGGGTCTTCGGCCCTGCTGTTCAGTTCGGCGAGACGTTCGAGCGCGGTGTCGTAGTCAAAGATGCCTCCGCAGGCGCTCGATGGACTGGCTGGCGGTCTCGGCCACGGCGGCGATTTCAGCACGCATGTTCTGATCCTCTCTGGAATGCCGAAGGTGAACTGGGCGTTCGGGGCGGCGGCGCAAGATGGCTGAGGTCCAGCGTCAGTACAACCCCCCGGTGCCCGTCGAGGGGCCGACGTACGGGGCGCCGGCCGCGGTTTCGGGACTCGTCATCGGCGGCGGCGGTTGGCTGCCGGGTTTGAACGCTTCGAAGATCATGTTGTTGTCGCCCGGTTCGGCGACCCGGCCGGTATTCGCATTGACGCGAACGAGGCGGATGCCGGGCGGGATCCGAAACGGCGTCGCCGGGGCGTCCGCCAGGGCGATTTTCATGAAGTCGCGAAAGATCGGTGCCGCCACCGTGGAGCCGGCCTCGCGGGGCCCGAGCGGCGTCGGCTCGTCGAAGCCGACGAAGACGCCGACAACGAGATCGGGCGAGAAGCCGATGAACCAGGTGTCCTTCGCTTCATTGCTCGTTCCGGTCTTGCCGGCGAGTGGTTTGCCGACGGCGTTGACCCGCTGCCCGGTGCCGCGCAGAACAACGCCCCGCAGCATCGAAACGATTTGATAGGCGCTGTGGGGATCGGTGACCGCCTGCCTGTCGTCGGCGATCTCCGGTACCGGTTGGTCGGACCAGGCGACATCCTGGCAGCCCGGACAGTCACGATCATCGTGGCGATAGATGATACGCCCATAGCGGTCCTGGATTCGGTCGATGAGGGTCGCCTCGATCCGCTTGCCGCCGTTGACCAACATGGCGTAGGCGGTCGTCAAGCGGAGCAGCGTCGTTTCCCCGGCCCCAAGTGCGTACGATAAATAGGGAGGCATCTGGTCGAAAACATCGAGCCGCGTCGCGACGTCGACGACCGCCGGCATGCCGATCTGTTGAGCGAGGCGTACCGTCATCACGTTGCGGGATTTTTCGAGGCCATTGCGCAGGGTCGTCGGGCCATAATACCGCTTGGAGTAGTTGGCTGGATTCCAGACCGGCAGACCGGCGCCCTGTTCCATGACGAACGGAGCGTCGAGGACAATCGAAGAGGGCGTGTAGCCGTGCTCCATGGCGGCGAGGTAGACCATCGGTTTGAAGGCGGAACCGGGCTGTCGCAGCGCCTGGGTCGCCCGGTTGAACTCGCTTCGCGCAAACGCATAGCCGCCGCTCATCGCGAGTACGCGTCCTGTGTGCGGGTCGATGGCGATCAGTGCGCCGTCCACATCCGGGATCTGGCGCAGCGCGAAGGTGACGCCGTCGGCGGCTTCGTCGGCGGATGGCTCAATGACGTCGACGGCGATGACATCGCCAGGGGAGAGGACATCACTCGGCTGCCGCGGCGCCGCGCCGATGCGTTGACCTTCCAGCCATTGCCGCGCCCAACTCATCGCCGAGAACGGCATGCGGCCCATCTCCCCCATTTTGAGCCCGATGTCCGCGCCGTCGGCATCAACGCCCAAGACGACGCCGAGATGCCAGGCTCCGAGACCCGCCGGCGCCTCGAGTCCATTCAAGCCGGTCATCCAGGTTTCGCCGCCACTTTCCCTTGTCCCGTCGATGTTGGCGAGGCGAGTGATCGGGCCGCGCCACCCATGCCGCCTGTCGTATGCGCGGAGGCCGTCTTGCAACATTTGATCGGCGATGTCCTGCAGGTCCGGCGACACCGTCGCGTGAACCGTCAATCCGCCTTTATAAAGGGCGTCTTCGCCGTAGCTGCGGGCGATCACGCGCCGCACTTCCTCCGCGAAGTACTTGGCGTCGGCGCGCTTTTCCATCTCGCGGGGATGGATGGTTAACGGCGTTGCGCGCGCCACGGCGGCCGCTTCGGCATCGATGTGCCCATCCACTTGCATGCGGCCGATGACCCAGTTGCGGCGGGTAACGGCCGCCTCGTGGCGATCGACGGGATCGTAATTGTTGGGCGCCTTGGGCAGCGCCGCGAGAAATGCCGCCTCGGCGACGGAAAGCTGCTCCAGTGGTTTGTTGAAATAGTTGAGCGCCGCTGCCGCCACGCCGTAAGAACCATAGCCGAGGTAGATTTCATTCAAGTAAAGCTCGAGAATTTTGTCTTTCGGAAGATGGCTGTCGATCCGATTGGCGAGTATCGCTTCCTTCAATTTTCGGTCGAATGTTACTTCATTCGAAAGCAGAAAATTTTTCGCTACCTGCTGCGTGATTGTCGAGGCGCCGACCAGTCGCCGGTCCTCCCCATAATTCCGGATATTGGTAATCGCCGCGCGGACGATACCCAGCATGTCGAGGCCGTGATGCGTGTAGAAGTTCTTGTCTTCCGCCGACAGGAATGCCTCTTTGACCCGCTCCGGGATATCGGTGATGGGGACGAAGACCCGACGTTCGGTCGCGAACTCGGCGAGCAGGCTGCCGTCGCCGGCGTGAACGCGCGTCGTCACCGGGGTCTCGTATTCGCTGAGCTGCGCGTATTCCGGCAGCGAACGGCCGTAATGATCGACAACGACGAAAAGGCCGATCAGGCCGAGGATGACGGCGATGAAGCTCAGACCAAACAGATAAGCGACAATTCTCATGGGCGAATAATCTTAATCCCAGTACTTCAGAACCATGATCCAGAATGCGATAAACACCGGATGATCGCAATCGATGGGTGTGCCGTCCGCCCGGCCAAGGCAAGGATGGCGATCCCTTTGACGTATTCACCCGGACCCCGTATGCACACCAACACGCGCCAAGACTAGAGGGCGCTAGCTTGCATGGTTTCGCTCACATAGCCATGGATGGCGCGGGCGATCGCTCGCGCGCGGACAATCTGGTGTTCGCGAGACCGCAGCAGTTTTTCATCCTGCGGGTTCGACAGGAAGCCAAGCTCCACCAGAACCGAGGGGATGTCGGCCGATTTCAGGACGACGAAGCCGGCATGGCGATGCGGGTTCGCCAGCAAGGGTGTCACCCGTCCCAATTCCGGCACCAGGCGCGAAGCGAGGACGATGGACCGGTTCATCGTGTCCCGGCGCGCGAGATCGAGCAGGATGTTGGTCACTTCCGGCGACTCGCCCCTGAGGTCGACGCCGCCGATCAGGTCGGCCTTATTCTCCCGTTCGGCCAAGGCAGCCGTTTCGGCATCGGAGGCCTTTTCCGACAGCGTGTAGACGGAAGCCCCCCTGACCGACCGTCTGCGCATGGAGTCGGCATGGATGGAAACGAAGACGTCGGCACCGGCGGCACGCGCCATGGCCATCCGCTCGCGCAATCGGAGGTAAACATCCCCGTCGCGGGTGAGCAGGATCTTGTATCGCCCCATATCGGCGAGCTGACGTCGAACCGCCCGCGAAACGGCCAGGGTGACGTCCTTCTCGCGAATCCCGGAACGGCTTATGGCGCCGGGATCCTTGCCCCCATGGCCGGGGTCGAGGACGATGACGGGGGTGCGCGGGCGCGGCGTTGGCGGGCCGAGCCGTGTCGTCGCCAGTCCGCCGGCAGCCAGAAGCGGCGCGCGCGGGCGCGGCGCGACGAATGGTGCGTGCCGGCCTTGCGCCGACGTGTCGTGATCCGCTTGGCGTGTCGCGCGCGGCGCCGGCCGATCGAGGGCGGCCTTGATTTGTTCGGTGAAATTCCCGGCCGAGCCTTCGCGTCCGGCGGCCGCCGGTGTCGATTCCGCCGCCGCACCGGACGCGGCCGCCAGTTCGATGACAAGTTCGACGTCGTTCGCGCGCGCTCCGTTCGCGCCGCTGGCCTCGGTGAAGTAGGTTTTCACGACGCGCACCGGCACGATGCAATCGACAACGATTCGGCTTGTGTTGGCGGCGAAACGGCCGTGGCGAATCTGTTCGACCAGGCCGGCCGGTCGGATTGGGATGACTTGCGCCGGCTCGCCCTTGATAAGCGGCAAGTCGAGAACGACGCGTTCCGGGTTGGTCAACTGGAACAGGTCGAACGGCTTTTCGTGTTCGAACGCGAGGATCACCCGGGCGGCGTTTGCTCGATGTTCCACGCGGGGCCGCAAGTCGGCCGCCGATGCGGAACCCACCGATACCGATACGCAAAGGCTTGCCAGGACCAAGGCGGCCAACAGGCACGATATCGCCTTGAAACGCTTCGCCACGTCGATCGGCAAGGAAGGCGCGCGGCGTCCCGATCCCGAGTGGGGATGAACGCGGTGCCCTCGGGCGCGCATCGCCGCTCCGCCGCAAGCCGATTCCGCCCCCGGCCAGCCGCCCATGCGGCCGATGCGCATCGACCGCACACATGCGCGTACCCAGGTTCCATCGACTCCGCACGCCACCACTTATCTCCGGTTGCAGGACATGTTTTCAGGTAATTGCAAAGACATATACGTGTGCCATGAGCAGATGGGAATTGTCGAACGCAATTGTTGCCTCTATGTTTAATCGTGCGGACGAAATGCGGTATTGTTGCGCGTGGGCCACAGCCACCGTGTCGTGACCGCCGCGTCCGACAGCATCCGTCCCGATTCTTGGGCAGTCTGAAAAGACTGCACGAATGAGGTCTTAAATCTTCTATGCCGCTTAGAGCAGCACGTTCGATTCGAAAGGAATTTCGACTTTTCTCGGGATGCCGGGATCGAGCGCTGGCGCCTGCGGCATTTCTATTCCCGCCTTTGTTTGGTCTTGGCAATGACCATGCGAACGGCGGTCGGAGTTCTGTAAATGGCAGCAAAGCAAATGCTAATCGATGCCGCACACCCCGAAGAAACCAGGGTGACGGTCATCGATGGAAGTCGGTTGGAAGAATATGATGTCGAGGTTTCTTCCCGGAGACAGTTAAAAGGTAATATCTATCTCGCCAAGGTAACGCGAGTCGAGCCTTCCCTGCAGGCGGCCTTCGTCGATTATGGCGGTAACCGGCATGGCTTCCTGGCGTACAATGAAATCCATCCCGATTACTATCAGATCCCCGTCGCCGACCGGGAGGCATTGATCGCCGAACAGGAGGCGCAGTCGCGCGACGAGGACGCGGCTGACGAGGAGGACGTCGAACCGGCGGGCGAATCGGTCGACGAGGACGACGAGCTGGAGCGGCCTCGCCCCCGCATCGTATCGCGCGGCTATAAAATCCAGGAAGTCATCAAGCGCCGGCAGATCATGCTCATCCAGGTGGTCAAGGAAGAGCGGGGCAACAAGGGCGCCGCACTCACCACCTACCTCTCCCTGGCCGGCCGCTATTGCGTTCTCATGCCGAACACCTCGCGTGGGGGCGGCATATCCCGCAAGATCACCAGCGTGACCGATCGCAAGCGGTTGAAGAAAATCCTCGCCGAACTGCAGGTGCCGGCGGGCATGGCGGTGATCGTTCGCACCGCCGGCGCCGGCAGAAACAAGGCGGAGATCAAGAGGGATTACGAGTACCTGATTCGCTTGTGGAGCAATATTCGCGAGCTGACGCTGAGTTCGATTGCTCCGGCGCTGGTCTACGAGGAAGGCAACCTCATCAAGCGATCGATCCGCGATTTGTACGAACGCGACATCCAGGAAATCCTGGTTCAGGGTGACGCCGAGTACAAGACCAGCAAGGAGTTCATGAAGCTCTTCATTCCGAGCCATGCCAAGCGGGTCAAACACTATCAGGACACTGATACCCCGCTCTTTCAGCGATACAAGATCGAGGACCAACTCGACGCCATGCACTATCCCCAGGTGACGCTGAAATCCGGCGGATACCTGATCATCCAGCCGACCGAAGCGCTGGTCTCCATCGATGTGAACTCCGGCCGGTCGACGCGTGAGCGGCATATCGAAGAGACGGCACTGAAGACCAATCTGGAGGCGGCGGACGAGATCGCGCGGCAACTCCGCCTGCGCGACCTGGCCGGGCTCATCGTCGTCGATTTCATCGACATGATGAACAGCCGTTACCAGGCCCAGGTCGAACGTCGATTGAAGGACGCCACGAAATCCGACCGGGCGCGCATTCAGATCGGCCGCATCAGTCCGTTCGGCCTGATGGAAATGTCGCGCCAGCGGTTGCGCCCCAGCATCCTCGAGACCGCGTTCTCGGTTTGTCCGCATTGCGCCGGCACCGGTTCCATGCGGACGACCGAGTCCCTGTCGTTGAGCGTCTTGCGGCGGATCGAACAGGAAGCCGCCACCGATCCATCCGCCGATCTGGAGCTCACCGTGCCGGCACCCGTGGCGATGTATTTGCTGAATACCAAACGGCGGATGCTGCACGCGATCGAGGATCGCCACGGCGTCTCGGTCTCGATAACGGGCGACGAGGAGTTGCTGGGGGCGAATTTCCATATCGACCGGATAAAGGCGGTCGCCGCGCCCGCCACGGAAACCGTGGCGGCGGAGTCGGAGGCGCCGGTCGAGTCGGAAGCGTCCGACGCCGAGGTTGCCGGCGCGTCCGACGGCGAGGATGGCGGCAAGAAGCGGCGCCGACGCCCGAGGCGGCGCAAACGGCCGGAAGAGGATCGCGACATCGCGCCGGAGCAGGCGGCGGCGGATGAGCAAATGCCGCAAGCGGCGGAAGACGAACTCGAAAGCGCCGCCGGCGACGATGTCGAAGAAGGTGACGCGGCGGACGACGCCACCCGCAAACGGCGGCGCCGTGGCAAGCGCGGCGGGCGCCGGCGGCCGAAATCGGTCGCCGTCGGCGAAGAAGTCTCCGCCTTATCCGAGACAAGCCAGGAACCGGCGGCGGACGAGGCGGCGGCAACGGACGAGTCCGCCGACAGCCCGGAGGGCGAGGCGGCTTCACCCGACGTCGCGCTGGTTGCGCCCGAGCCGCATGCGGCCGATGAACAGGCAGCCGAGACAGCGCAAGGCGACCAGGAAACCGGCGAAGGCGAGGCCATCGCCGCGTTCGAGGGCGGCGATACGGAGGCGACGCCCGGAGCTGACGGGTACGAGGAGTCGCCACTCGGTCAAGCAAGCGAGGCGCCGATCGCGGAGGAGCCGGCGGAGGAGCCGCCCCACGCCTGGGACGCGGACGTCGCGGCGTCGGCGGCCGGCCCGTCGGCCGCAACCGGCGAAAGCGCGGAGCAGCCTTGGCCTTCCGTGGCCGAAGGGGAGCGGGAAGACGATGCGGCCGTCCCGTCCGACAGCGACGCGGGCACGGTTGAAGAACCGGCGGTCGCCGAGGCTGGGGCCGAACACGAGATGGCCGAACCGCAAGACGGTGATCCGAGCGACCAGGTGGATCAGGCGGACGATGATTTCGCGCCGGCGTCGGAGTCAAGGTTCGCCGACGAGACATCCGGTCCGCCCGAGTATCATCGCGACGATTACCCGGAAAACGGCGAACATGGCGACGTCAGCGGCGAAGAAGACGTCAGCGACGAAAAAGTCGAGGAAGCGCGGCGAACCCAGATCATTGATGTCGACGGTGACAATTCGGACGAACCGCGTCGCGGCTGGTGGCAACGGTTGGTCAAGTAGTCCCGTCCCGCACGGCGATGAGACCGCCGAGAAGGCCGGCTAGCCTTGCCATAGGCGCAAGCGCTCGAGCGCGGCGATGATATCGGCGCGCGAACCGGCGAACGACAGCCGGATCGTCTGGCGGCCGCGCTCGGGGTCGAAATCGACGCCGGGCGTGATCGCCACGCCGGTCTCCTGCAGCAGACGCTGACAGAAGGATGGGCTGTCGTCGGTCATGTGCGAGACGTCCGCGTAGAGGTAAAACGCGCCATCGCTCGGCGCCAGCCGGTCGATGTCGATGTCGAGGCCGGGGAGTTGCGCCAGAAGCAAGCGGCGATTGTCGGCATACCTTTTGACGTTGGCGTCCAGCTCCTCGCCACAGCTGAACGCCGCGACCGCCGCGTGTTGCGACAGGGTGGGCGGCGAAATGAACAGGTTCTGCGCCAACCGTTCGACCGGGCGAATCAGGTCCGACGGCGGGATCATCCAGCCGAGCCGCCAACCGGTCATCGAAAAATACTTCGAGAAGCTGTTGACGAGGATCGCCTCGTCGGTAAAAGCCAACACGGTTTCGGCGCGTTCGCCATACTCGATCCCGTGGTAAATCTCATCGGAGATCAAGCGCATCCGCCGGTCGGCGCAGTAGGCGACGAGATCCGCGAATTCGTCCCGGCGCAGCATGGTGCCGGTGGGATTCGACGGACTGGCGATGATCAGCCCGTCGAGGCGCCCGTCGAGGCGGTCGAGCAGGGCCGGCGTCACCTGGAAGCGCGTTTGCGCGTCGATCGGCACGGAAACCGCCTCGATATCGAGCGCCGCCAGAATGTTGCGGTAGCAGGGATAACCCGGGCTGGCGACGGCCACGCGGTCACCGGCGTCAAAGGCGGCGATGAAGGCGAGGATGAATCCGCCCGACGATCCGGTGGTGACAACCACGCGGCGCCAATCGATGAACACCCCGTAACGGTCGGCGTAATGCTGGGCAATCCGCTTGCGCAGCGGCTCCAGTCCCAGCGCGGTGGTATATCCCAGGCGATCGTCCGCCAACGTCGCTCGCGCCGCCTCGATGACCTTTTTCGGCGCCGGCGTCGAGGGTTGCCCGACTTCGAGGTGGATGACGTCATTGCCCTGACTCGCCCGCTCTTCGGCGCGTCGCATGACGTCCATGACGATGAACGGGGCAATGGTGCCGCGGGACGAGATCTTCACCGTTGCCTCGCATCGCCCGGTAGACGTTGCCTCTCGCCGGCGGGGTCGGTGTCGAAGCCGATGGCCAGGCCTTGGCCGCGCGGGTCGGCGCCGACGGCGCAGCGCGCGTCCTCACTTCCGAAGCCCGTCGGACAGGCGGCGGCGTTGACGATGCCGAGTTCGCTCGTCTCTCTCAGGTCATGTCCGCGAGCGCGAAGGGCGGCTCTTCGACCGTCCGCAAAGCCGGTCTCGATGAACGTCACGTTACCCGCGGCGTGAACCCGTTTGCGGGCGATCGCCGAGTCGAGATCCTCGGCGTCGATTAATGTGCGTGCCGCAACGCCGACCAGGGCCGCCGCCGCCGGCGTGCCGCCGGCGGCGGCGGCGGCGAAATGCAGCGTCCAATTGACGGGATTGGCGACCAGCATCGGTCCCAACGCGGTCGCCCCGCGACCGCCGGGTCCCGGCGTCGAAGCAAGAACGATGCCGGTTCCGGGGGCGATTCTGCCGGTCCCAAACAGATTGTTCAGCGTGAAGCCGCACGCGACGGCGCCACCTCGGCGGTCGACGGCGACCAGCGTCGCGGCGGCCGGGTTCTCCGCGGCCGGAGGGTCGGCACGACCATCTCCCAGCGGCGTCACCGCCTCCTCGCGGTAACTGACGAGCGTCGACTCGATATCGTCGGCGTCGAAACCGGTCGCTGGCTCCCCATTACCGCCGACTTGGTTGGCCACCTGAGCCCGGTAGGCGCGGGCGCGTCGCTCCGCTTCGACCAACAGGTGCTCGCGGGCGTCCGCCGGGGTGTCCTCGAAGGTGTCATCCGCGACGAGCATCGCCCACATCCGCGCCGCGACGAGGCCGCCAAGGGTTGGCGGCGGCGCGAAATACGCCACGTCGTCGCCCATCGGCACCTCGATCGGCTCGCGCCAGACCGGCCGGTATGCCTCGAGATCGGTCCGCGACAGCGAGCCCCCCGCCGCGTTGACGGCGTCGACGAAACTGGCGGCGAACGATCCCGCATACAGGCTGCCGGGCCCCTCGACGCGGATCCGTGAGAGGGCGGCGGCAAGATCCAGTTGGATGACGGAATCGCCTTCCTGGACCAGGCGGCGCGTTTGCGGATTGCCGAAGACTAGGCGGAAAGCCGGGTCGGCGATCAACGCGCCCTCGACCGACCGCAACTCGTTCCCCAACGCACGGGATACCCGGATGCCGAATCGCGCCAGGCGTTCCGCCGGGACGATCAGTTGTCCCCACGGCAGGCGGCCGTAACGGCCATGCAAGGCAAACATTCCGCGTACCGCGCCGGGGACCGCGGACGGTCTGTCTCCCCGCTCGGTCGACGGATCCGGCGCGCGGGCGACGAAGTCCAGCATCCGCACTTCCTCGCGTTCCGGATCGATCACGGCGCAGACACCGCCGCCGCCGAGGCTGGCGTGACTGGGCAGCGTGACGGCGAGGGTGAAATACATCGCCGTCGCTGCGTCCGCCGCGTTGCCGCCGGCCGTCAGCACATCGCGGCCGACCAAGGCCGCGCGGGGCTCGTCGGTGGCAACGCCGCCATAAAGTCCCTCGACGAAGCCGATGGTGCCGGGGCTGGTCTCGGCATCGGTGCCGCAGCCCACGAGGGCCATCAGACCCAGCGAAACCGTGATTTGACGCAACGGACCGACGAAACTAGCTTTTGAGGGGATTAACGAGGTTATTCTTTTGAAACCCAACATTCTCTTTCATACGCTGATCGCGGTGGTGATCTTGGTGGCGAGCACGATAACGCCGGCGAGTGCCCGCAGCATTTCATTCATTCGCGATACGGAAATCGAGAATACCATCCGGACCTACGCGACGCCACTGTTCGAGGCGGCGGGGTTGGACCCGGCGTCGGTGCGCATCTTTCTGGTCAACGATCGGTCGCTGAACGCCTTCGTTGCCGGCGGACAGAACCTGTTCATCAACACCGGTCTGCTCATGCGCGCCGAGGATGCCGGGCAGGTCATCGGCGTGATCGCCCACGAAGCGGGTCACATCGCCGGCGGTCATCTGAGCCGTGTGCACGACGCCCTGGAGCGCGGCGCGGCGGAAACCATCCTGGCGCTGGTGCTTGGCGCGGCCGCCGGGTTGGCGACCGGCCGCCCCGATCTCGCCGGCGCCATCATCGGCGGCGGACAGAATGTCGCGGTGAGGAACTTCCTGCAATATTCGCGTACGCAAGAGGGGGCGGCGGACGCGGCGGCCCTGTCATACCTCGACGAGACGGAACAGTCGGCGCGCGGCCTGATGGAGTTCTTCGAGGTTCTGTCGGGCCAGGAACTGTTGAGCCCGTCTCGGCAGGATCCGTATATCCGGACACACCCCCTCACGCGCGAGCGTATCGAGGCGGTAAAGGCCCATGTCGCGACGTCCGAGTATTCGGACCGGCCGCTCCCGGAATCGACCCGCGGACTGCACGCGCGGATGCGCGCGAAGTTGTTCGCGTTTCTCGACGATCCCCAGTACACGATGCGTCGGTATCCGCCGAACGATGATCGGCTGGTCGCCCGATACGCACGCGCCGTCGCCTACCATCGCGCCGCAGATCTCGACGCGGCGTTGGCGGAAATCGAACCGTTGTTGGCGCAATATCCCGAAGACCCGTACTTTCACGAACTGAAGGGGCAAATCCTGTTCGAGAGCGGGCGCGTCGACGCGGCATACGAACCCTATCAGACGGCGGCGATGTTGCTGCCCGACGCGCCGTTGATCCGCGCCAATCTTGCCCAGGTACAGATCGCCAAGGGGGATCCCGAGTCGCTGCGGCGCGCCGTGGAGAACCTCGAAGCCTCGTTGCGGTACGAGCGCCAGCGGCCATCGGTGTGGCGGCAATTGGGGATTGCCCAGGGCCGCCTCGGTAACGAAGCGGAAAGCGCGCTCGCCCTTGCCGAGGAGGCGATGTTGCGCCAAAAGTATCCGGAAGCAAAATTCCACGCCGGAAAGGCCGAACAGATGTTTCCCCAGGGGTCTCCCGGTTGGCTTAAGGCGCAAGACATCTTGAGCGCGATTTCCATACAGGAGAACCGAGGATGAACTCACGAACCGGCCAAGCACGCGGCGCACGCCGCGCCGGCGGGATTTCCATGCCAATCATCGGAGCCATCATCGTGCTCCTGTGCTTCGTCGCCGTGCAGTCGATCTCGCGCCCGGCAACGGCATCCGATCCAGCGCTGGACGAGGCGATTCGCGCCTTTATCCTGAAAAACCCCGAAGTCATTATCGAATCGCTCGAGCAGTATCAGAACCGCCAGCGCGCCGAAATGGAGCAACAGGCGGCCTTGGCGGTCGAGGCAAATCGGGAAGCCCTCGAAAACGATCCGTTGTCGCCGGTGGGCGGAAACCCGGATGGAGACGTCGTGATCGTCGAGTTTTTCGACTACCAGTGCGGCTATTGCAAGCGGGTCTTGCCGACCGTCCGCGAGGCCCTCGAAAACGATCCAGGCATTCGCTACATCTTCAAGGAATTCCCCGTGCTTGGCGACACCTCGGTGATGGCGTCCCGCGCGGCACTCGCGGTGTGGCTGGTCGAGCCGGAACTCTACGCACCGTATCATTTCGACTTGATGAGCGCCCGTGGCAGCTTGACCGAGGACCGGATCCTCGACATGGCGGCCGAACTGGGCGCCGACCGGCAGGCCGTGGCCGAGAAAATGAATTCGGCCGACGTCATGGCCATGCTCGAAAGCAATCTCCAGCTCGCGCAGTCGATCAATGTGCGCGGCACGCCGGCTTTCGTCATCGACGGCAAACTGGTTCCCGGCGCCATTGATCTGGAAACCATGCAGGGCCTCGTGGCGGCCGCCCGGCAAGGCTGACTCGGGGCGGCACGGAAGGGGACCGGCCGGCCCTTACCTGAGCGTTCCAAGCAAGACGGCTCCTATCCCATAGAGGGCGAGGATGGCCATCGATTCGAAGCCGATGTTGGCGGGGCCATGTTTTTCGCGATGAATCAGACCGGCGATCAGAAAAGCGATCATGCAGATCGTGAGCGCGATCATGAATACCTGCGCGTCGCCGACCGCGTGATAGATTGACCCTGGCCGGTACGCGGTGTCGGCGAGGGCCAGAAACAGGACATCGAACATGTTGCCGCCGATGATCCCGCTGACGGCGAGGGTCAGCGCGCCGCGTCGGACGGCGGCCAGCGTCGTGATGAGTTCCGGCAGGGACGTGGCGACGGCGGTGAACAGCGTGCCGACGACGCCTTCCGAAAGGCCGGTGCGAACGGCGATGGCAATCCCGGTTTTCGCTGTCACGTAACCGGCGCCGCCAACCAGGAGGCCGAGAACGAGGAACGTCGCCCCCAGGGTGAGGATCGTTTTCGTGTTCCCGGGCGGTTCGTCCGGTGTGTCTAGGCGCGTCTCCAGGGTCTCTTTCGGTCGCCACATCGGGCTCTTTTCGGCTCCCCGCGCCAGGCGAAGTCCGAAGGCATAACCGACGAAGATGAGCACGGTGACCGGGTGGATGCCGGCAACCGCGAATTCCGGGGTCCGTAACGCCAGGATAGGCAGCGTGAGCAGCCCGATCAGCGTCACGGCCTGCAGGATATTGGTTACCGACGGGGCGGCGTGCTCGATATTGGCGGATCTGTAGGAGGCATCGGCGATGGCGATGAAGGCGGTCTGAGCGGCGATTCCGCCAACCGCGTTGCTGATCGCCAACTCGGGATGTCCGGATGCCGCCGCGGTGACCGAGGTGACAATGCCGGGAAGCGACGTGGCCGCACCAAGCAATATGGCGCCGGTGACCGCCTCGCCAAGGCCGGTGACATCGGCGAGGCGGTCGGCGACCGCCGATATGCGCACGCCGGCGAAGAAAATGACGATCGTCGCGCCCAGGAGGGCGAAAACGACGCCCGGCAGGGACAGCGCGTCAACGCTCAAGGGCCGGCGTCCGGCGAGACGGGGCGGAGAAGCAAGGACACATCATTGCGCCTCGGTAACACAATCCGGCTTGCCTCGGTTCCCGCTCAAGGAGGGGCGGATATCGCCCGTGGGGATCAATCCGCCGGGTTTGCGTGTTCTGAGCGGGTAGAGCGGCACCGCCGCACTACGTAAACCGAAGGGCCGTTGACTCCGTGTCCCGCGGCTCAATACTGGAAAGGGAAGGTGAGTCAATGAGGAAATCGGCTGTGGCGTTTTTTGGAGCCCTGCTTTTGTCCGGCTGCTCTGTGTTTGGCATTCGCTCCGGTACCGAACAGGCGCCCTATCAGGTGGTGGAGCGACTGAGCGAGACGGTCGAGATCAGGCGGTACCCGCCACTCGTCGTCGCCGAGACAACGGTCCCGGCGACGAATGGCCGAGGGGATCGCAGCGAGGCCTTTCGCCGCTTGTTCGACTACATCTCCGGTGCCAACCAGGCGCGGGAAAAGGTGGAGATGACGGCGCCGGTCGAGACCGTCCGCGGTTCCGAGAAGATCGAGATGACGGTGCCCGTCGAGACGGCCGCGACCAAGGACGGGCCTTATGCCATGCGCTTCGTCCTGCCGGCGTCTTACAGTCTCGAAACGGCGCCGGAGCCGACCGATGAGAAGGTGCGGATCCGCGAAATTCCGGAACGGCTGCTCGCTGTGTTGCGGTTTTCCGGCTCGACGGGGACGGAGAACGTCGCCGAGAAGCGCCGGACCCTCGCCCGCGCCATCGAACGCTCGCGATGGCAGGTCGCTGGCGAGCCGAACGCCATGTTCTACGACCCGCCGTGGACCCTGCCTTTCCTGCGCCGCAACGAGGTGGCCTTTCCAGTCAGCGCCGATTGAGCCGCGCGCCGGGGTGGATGGCGTTCGCCAACGCGGCATCTCGTCGGCGACAAACTCGACGGGCCTCGTTTCGTGAAACTCGCGGCGACCGACCGGCACGAGAGCCTGCATCATTGTGGCTTCCGGGGCGAACGGTCCGGTTGACAAAATCCGTACCCTAAAAAATCCGGCGGCTCTGTCGCGGGTCGAAGGCCTCGCGCAGGCCGTCGCCGACGAAATTGAGGCTGGCGACGACAAGGAGGATCAACAAGCCCGGGTATATCGCCAGGCTGGGCGCCGACCAGATCAGCTCCTGGGCATTGGTCAGCAGGTTGCCCCAGCTCGGCGTCGGCGGCTGGATGCCGAGGCCGAGGAAACTCAGCACCGATTCCAGCAGGATGATGTTGCCCGCCGCCAGCGTCGCCGCGACGATGATCGGCGACGCCAGATTGGGCAGCATGTGGACGCGCAGGATGCGCGGCGTCTTCGCTCCCTGCGCCCGCGCCGCCTCGATGTAGGGCTGGCGCAGGAGCGCCAACGTCGAGCCGCGGGTCAGCCGGGCGACGGTGGTCCATCCGGCAAGGGTGACGATCAGGATGATCCGGCCGACCTGGAACGTCGCCGTCGCCGCCGCCTCTTCCGAGAAGCCGATCTTGGTCGGATCGACTGCTGCCAGGACGATCAGCAGGGGCAGCAGCGGCAGGGCGATGACGCTGTCGGTGAGCCGCATCAGGAAGGCATCGATGGCGCCGCCCCTGTAGCCGGCGATCAGGCCGATCAGGGTGCCGATCAGCGCCGAGGTCGCCGCCGCCGCCAGACCGACGGCGAGCGAAATCCGTCCCCCCTCGAGAAGGCGAATGAGCACGTCGCGGCCAAGCTCGTCGGTGCCGAGGGGGTGCGCCGGGCTCGGCGGGCCGAACCGGTTGAGAAGGTTGACCGTCGTTCCGTCGGTCTGCAGCACCAAAGCGGCGAGCGGCGCGGCGAGACAGGCGACGCTCAAGACGACCAGGACGACCATCCCGGTGACCGCCATTCGGTGACCGAGAAAGCGGCCGGCAGCAAGGCCGAGCGGCGTTTCGCGGCGGCTCACGAGTCGCCTGCTTGGGTGTCGGAAATGCGCGGGTCCAACAGGCCATAGGCGACGTCGGCGCACAGGTTGGCGAGCAGGGTGACGGCGGTCGCGAACAGGAGGCAGGCCAGCGCCAGGTTGAAGTCGTTGCCCATGATGGCATCGAAGATCAGTTTGCCCATTCCCGGGTAGGCGAACACCGTTTCGGTGACCAGGGCGCCGGAGAACAGGGTGCCGAAATCCAACGCCAGGATGGTGACGACGGGGATCATCGCCGGGCGCAGCGCATGGCCCAGCACGACGCGGCGGGCCGCCAACCCCTTCGCCCGCGCGGTGCGGATGTAGTCCTGGCCCAAGGTCTCGATCATCGCCGAGCGCACGTAGCGGACAATGCCGCCCACCGAAGCGAAGGCCAGCGCGATCACCGGCAGGACGAGGTACTCGAGCCGGTCGACGATGCCGCCGCCGGCCGGCGGCGCCGCCCCGCCGGCGGGCAGCACCCCGAGGAGGACGGCGAAGACGACGATCAACATCAAGGCGGTCCAGAACGGCGGCGTCGAGATGCCGACGAAGGCGATCCCGCTGATGGCGTAATCGAGCCAGGAGCGCGGCGCCACCGCCGAGACGATGCCGGCCGGCAGCGCCACGGCGACGGAAAGCGCGAAGGCGGCCAGCATCAACAGCGCCGTGTTGCCGAGCGCCGGCAGAATGGCGTCGAGGACCGGTTGCCCCTGCAGGCGCGAGTAGCCAAATTCGCCGCCGAGCGCCCGGCCGAGCCAGCTGAGGTAGCGCTCGATCAGCGGCCGGTCGAGATCGTACAGGGCGCGCAGGCGCGCCGCATCCTCGGAGGTCATCTCCGGATCGAAGCTGATCATCAGGTCGATGGGGTCGCCCGGCATCAGACCGATCAGGCCGTAGACGACCGCCGACATCACCAGCAGAACGAGCCCGGCATGAAGCAGCCGGCGGGCCAGGAAATTAATCATCGCCTGGGTCGCGGTTGGTGTGCCCGAGGCGGGGCGAGGGGGTGTCGGTGGGGAGCGGGCGGGATTCGGGAAGACCGCCTAGCGGGCCCGCCAGTCCTCGATCCACAACGTCGAGGGGTACTGATGCCCCGTCGGTGTCAGCCCGTCCAACCATGGCGGCAGGATAAAGCTCTGGGCGCGAAAATAAAGCGGCAGCGCCGGCAGATCCTCGGCGTAGAGGATCTGCAGCTCCCGCCACAGGGCGCGCCGCCGGTCCTCGTCCAGTTCCACCTCGATGCGCTCAATCAGCTGATCCATCCTCGGATTGCTGTAGCCGGTGTAGTTCTGTCCCGACCATCCGTTGTCCGCCGTTGGGATGTGCGCCGAATGCAGCGTCGTCCGCGGCACGCTCTCCGGCGCGCTGATCCAGGAAAACATCGCCATGGCATCGAACTGCCGCCGGCTGACCGTCTGGCCGAAAAACACCCGCGCCGGTTCGTTGCGCAGGCGAACCTCGACACCGATCGCCTTCCATTGCTGCTGCAGAACCTGCTGCACCAGCTCGCGCGTCCGATCGCCGGCGGTCGTCATCAAAGACAGGGAGAGCGGATTGCCACCCGCGTCGCGGCGCACCCCGTCGTCGCCGAGCCGCCACCCCGCTGCGTCGAGCAGCGTCGCCGCCTGGGCCGGGTCGTGCGCGTGGCGCGGCACGTCTTCGGCGAACATCGGATCCAATGGGCTGACACTGCCATGCGCCGTCGGCTGACGGCCGGCGAACAACTGCTCGCCGATCAATTCGCGGTCGAGGGCGAGCAACAGGGCCCGGCGAACCCGCCGGTCGGCGAGGATCGGGTTGGCCAGCATCAGGTCGATGTGTTCGTAGAACAGTCCCGGCTGGAACAGGATCTGGAACCGGTCCGCGTGGCGACGTTCGAAGTCGATCGCCTGGTTGATGTTGAGGCCAAGTTCGCCGGCGATCATGTCGATTTCGCCGGACAGGATGTTGGCCTCCAACGCGGCGGTGTTTTCGATGGCGCGGACGACGATGCGGTCGAATGCCGGTTTCTCGCCGGCCCAGTGCGGGTTGCGGGCCAGCACGACGTGGGAGCCGGCGACAACGTCGCTGATCACATAGGGTCCGAAATAAAGGCCGGGCATCGTTGGTTCGATCGCGTAAAGGGTGCGATCGCGATAGTTCTCTGGGTCGGCAAAGGGGGCTCTTTCCAGGTGCGCCGGGAGGATTCCCAGCGCCGCCGCCGCGTTGTACTCGAAGAAGACCTTGTCGTAGTGCAAGGTGAAGGTGCGGTCGTCCTTGACGTCGATTTTGTATAGGCGGCGGAAGAATTCTTTCGGCAGCACCCCGGAGAGCGGGTGCCGGCCGACCTGCCAGCCGAAGACGACATCCTCGGTCGTCACCGGGGTGCCGTCGCCCCATGTCAGCCCCGGCTTTAGCGTATAAGTAACCGCGATGCCGTCGGCGCCGTCGGGCGTCTTCTCGAGGCGGGCGCCGCCATTTTCAAGCGTCGGCAATTCCGTGCACAGGAGGCAAACGAGTTCCCAGTCGGCATCGTAGGCGGTGATCGGCCGCCGCGTCATGCCGAGCACGTAGGTTTTCGCCATCATCGACTCGATGCCGGGATGCAGGGTCGATGGGAACTGGGTGATGCCGATGGCGAGATTGGCGCGTTCCGCGTGAGCGGGCATCGGTCCCGAGACGAATAGGACCAACGCCGCCACGAGGACTAACAGGGACATTGGGTGTTTTTGCCGCAAGCGTGCCAGAATACCCCGGCCCCGCATCCTGTTAGAAGAAGCGTTCCGGCACCTCGATCACATCGCCCGGCAGGACGACCGTATCGCGCTGTGCCGGTTTCGGGGTTCGTGACTCATCGGCGGCGCGAATGATCCGTACCTCGCTGGTTCGCGCCCGATAGGTGAACCCTTCGGCCATGGCAACGGCGTTCAACACCGTCATGCCATTGACGTAAGGGTAGCTGCCCGGCGCGTTGACTTCGCCGAATATGTAAAACGGCCGATAGTTGAGGACATCGATACTGACGCGGGGATCCTTGAGATAATCCGGGCTGAGCTTCTCGACGATGGCGTCCTCGAGTTCGTCGGGCGTCTTGCCCTTGGCGACGACATTGTTGATCAACGGCATCGATATGTTGCCGGAGCCGTCGACCTCGAATTCACCGGAGAGGTCATCATGACCGAAGACGGTGACGCGAAGTTGGTCGCTCGGGCCAAGGCGGTAAACGGCGGCGGCCGACTCGGTATTCGCAAGCGTCGTTGCGGCGGGATCCGCCCCCATTGTCGCGGTGCCAGCCGAAGGCGTCGAGGTTTCGGACGTTTGGCTGCAGGCAGCGAAAACGAGCACGCTCACGCACGCCGCCATGCGCATGATTTTTTTTAGCGAAAGGTATTCAAAACTCAGCATTTTTCCAAATCCAATACGTGACCACGATGAATGTGCCTCATGGCCGCGGGTCCTTTTGTCGTCCTCCATCCCATTCGCGAATTATAACTGAGCCTCGACAGAGATGCGAAAACTGTTCTCGAGAAAGTCGTCGGACCCGTCGATGCCATTGCCGTCCGTATTCGACAGGCGACGGCGAAGGCCATAATCGGCGTTCAGGTAGAGGTTGCGATTGACGAAATAGCGGGCGCCGAGCCCGAACTCCAAATTGTCGTCTTCACGATCGATTCCTTCGAAATCGTCGTTGAAATAGACGAAATCGGAACCCAGGATCAAATTACGCAGGAGTTCGTGGTCGACACCGACGCCGACGCTTGAGCGGAGCGCGGCGGAGGCGCTGCTGAGACGCCCGTCCTCGCGCTCGTTTTGAGTGGTCTCGCGGACCGTGCGGTCGCCGAAGATATTCACCGTCGTCAGCGGGGTGACATTCCAATCGAATGTCAGTCCGTAAGTCAGGCCGTCGACGTCATCGAGGCTATCGTCCTCGTCAAAGATCTGATCGAAGTAGCCGATGTAGCCCTCACCGAAAACCAGGCCGCCGAGATCCAAGGCGATCCCGGTCCGCGCGTCCCATCCATAACTGTCACGCTCGAACCCGGTATCGTCCGGCGTCTCGTCGTACTTGCGCCTGTTGCCGCCGAATTGAATGAAGGCCTCGTAGTCGGGGGGAAGGACTTCGTAGCTCGCTCGCAGGCTGCCCTCGAAAATATTGCGGTCGCGGTCGTCGTTGTTGATTTCGCCCGGACCGCTGATGTCGTCGTCCATGTAATCGAGGCGAAGGAAATTCCCTTCGACTCGGGCGCCGAAGAGACCGAAATTCTGGTCATAGGCGGCGAACGCGCGATAGCGGTCGATCTCGGTCGGATTTCGGCCCGCCGTCGCGTCGGGGTCGCCCCGCTCCTCGTGGATCCGCGCATAACCGCCGCCGAGGCCCAGGTTGATGTCGCGCGTGACATCCAGCCTGCCTTCGGTCTCGGCGAAATAGTCGGTGTAGTCCTCGTTCTGATTGTGCGCGTGCAGGCCGAACTCGGCGCCGCTGGAGACCCGGAAAAAGTGCCTCGACCAATCGGATTCGAGGGTCAGACTCGCCATCACCCGCGTAATGAAGTCGTCTTCCCGATCGTTTTCGGTCGCGAAGACGTTATCGTTATATTCTTCTTCCAGCTGAATCTTGGGAAAGAAGAGAAAACTGCGGACGCGGACACCGAGCGGATCGATTTCCGGCCGTCGCCGTGTTTCCACGGTTTCACCACGTGGCGGTAGGGCCTGCGCCAGCGCGTCGCCGACGCCGAAGCAGAGGAGGTATGTGCCAGCAAGCACCGTGACGAGTTTTCGGTCCATCATGGTTCCCTTCGACTTTCGCTGGGCGGATGATAATCTGTTTTGGTGAGTAAGAAAATTACCGGTTAGCGCCGACACGATATCGGGAAATGGGCGGGTGCTGGTATCAGGATTGAATGTGATATCAAACAGGGCCCTTGCATGTTTCATTTATGCAACATATTTGATCGTCGGCGATGATCTCTTCGCGGCCCCTTGGTGGCGCGCGACACGGCACCGGAATCCCGGTAACGATAAGAAATTTCGCGATAAGCGGGTCACACCGTCATTTGCATGAGCGCAAGGATTGTAGCAAACTCATCACTTACTGTGGCCGCGAAGGCGGGGTCGCTCGCGTCAGGTTAGCATCGGCGGAGAACCGTTCGGCCGAATCGGCCGGCGGCTAAGAGGCGCCGGGCGATGGTCCATTCGCCGCGCCAACACGAAGAAATAAGGGCGATTGGTCAACCAATGCTAAAAGGCCTGTTCGGCAAGACGTCGAATCAGCGTGCCAGTGATAACGCCGCCGTGCCGGAAGGCATGCGCGTGTATTGCGTCGGCGATATTCATGGCCGGGTCGATCTCCTCGATCAGTTACAGCGGAAGATCCTCGAAGATACGCAACAATTGACCGCTTCGGCGTCGCAGATCCTGATTTATCTCGGCGATTATATTGATCGCGGACTTAACAGTCGCGAAGTCGTCGACCGACTCATCGATTCGCCATTGCCGGGATTCCAGACCGTGACCTTGCGCGGCAATCACGATCAGTTCTTGCTCGATTTTCTCGACAACCCGGAATGCGGCGAGGCTTGGCTGAAGTACGGCGGCGAGGCGACCCTCTACAGTTATGGCGTCAAGCCGCCGACCGACGCCGCTTCCCGCGACAGCCTGGCGGCGCTGCGCGACCAGTTGCTGGAGGCCGTGCCGGCGCGGCACATCTCTTTTCTCGCCAACTGTCAACTGGCGCACGAAATTGGCGATTACCTCTTTGTCCACGCCGGCGTCGATCCCGCCAAGCCGCTGGACTGCCAGAACGCCCGGGATCTGATGTGGGTCCGCGACAAGTTCCTGAAGAGCGACGCCGATCTCGGCAAGGTGATCGTCCATGGGCATTCCGTTTCCGACGATCCGGACATTCGGCGCAATCGGATCGGCATCGACACCGGGGCCTGCTACAGTGACCGGCTGACCTGCCTCGTGCTGGAAGGGCGCGCGCGCCGTTTCATCGCCACAGGCACCCGGTGAGGGGCTTTTCCCGGAAGTCAGTGTTTTCTCTGGTAATTCGCCTCAACCGTGTGGTTTATTCCGACGCTGGCGAACCGGTGAGGCGCGGCGGCAAAACTCGTGGGCGATGTTACCGTACGTTCCGTGCGGCGCGCGTATCGGTTTAGAAAAAGCGGGCCCTAGTCAATCAGGTTTAACGACCGATTGAGCTTACCCACTAAGCTCGCAAACAGCCGTTGATCGGGCGTGAGGACAATGCGCGTTTTATTCTTAACGAACGAATTTCCGCCGCATGTGTACGGTGGCGCGGGTGTTCACGTCGAATATCTGTCGCGCGAACTCGCCGAACTGACCCCCGTCGAGGTGCGGAGTTTTCACGATCAGAAATATACCAGAGGCCAACTCTCGGTTAACGGGACGAAGATCGACGCGGCGCAATTCACCTGTCCCAAGCAACTCGTGTCGCCGATCAAGGCACTGGCCACCTGCGTTGCCTTCAACGGCCAGGGCGTCGATGCCGACATCGTTCATTGCCACACGTGGTACACCCATCTCGGCGGGATATTGGCGAAGCAATTGTACGGCATTCCGCTCGTCATCACCGTCCATTCGCTCGAACCGCATCGTCCGTGGAAACGTGAACAGATCGGCCGCGGCTACGTGCTGTCGAGCTGGGTCGAAAAGACGGCGCTGGAGATGGCCGACGCGGTCATCGCCGTGTCGACCAGCACGCGAGAAGATGTGCTAGCGGAGTTCAATGTGGCGCCGGACCTGGTGCATGTGATTCCCAACGGCGTCGACACGGCGGAATACCAAGCCGTTGACCGGCCCGACATCCTTGCGCGACTGGGCATCGAGCCCACGCGGCCCTTCGTGTTGTTCGTCGGCCGGGTGACGCGGCAGAAGGGGATCACCCATCTGCTCGCGGCGGCGGATAAACTCGATACCGGCATCCAGCTCGTCCTGTGCGCCGGCGAGTCGGATACGCCGGAACTGCAGGCCGAAACCGAGGAGTTGGTGGCGGGCCTGCGGGCGCGCCGCGACGGCATTCACTGGATCCCGGAAATGCTCGACCGGGAGTCCATGGTCGCCCTGTATTCGCACGCGGAAATCTTCTGTTGCCCCTCGGTGTATGAGCCCTTCGGGATCATCAATCTCGAAGCGATGGCGTGTGGCACGCCCGTCGTCGCCAGCCGCGTCGGCGGTATTCCGGAGGTCGTCGTCGACGGCGAAACGGGAACTCTCGTCGATCTGGACATCGATGACAGCACGGACAACAAGCCCCGAAATCCGGAGGCTTTCGCGTCCAGCCTTGCCGCGGCGATCAATCGGCTTGTCGCCGACCCTGAGTTGGCGCGGCGGATGGGCGCCGCCGGACGGCGTCGGGTCGAGGAGGTGTTTAGCTGGCGGAGCATTGCCAACCGGACGCTCGCCCTTTACAAGACGCTGGCCATCGATCATTCCTGAGATTGATAAAGAGCGCCAAAATCCGATCCGCGGCGCGGACGGCCATTCATAACCCTGGGAGGCATGCGTGAGCGAGGGCATTCGCATCTACAATCTGTTTCCGCTTCTCGTCGGCACCGTCGACGATTGGGAAAAGCATCTCGATCGCATCGCGTCGATGGGCTTCAATTGGGTTTTTCTCAATCCGGTGCACGAGTGTGGCGCCTCCGGCAGCCTTTACGCGGTCAAGGATTACTACAAGCTCAATCCGATGTTTCGTTCGGCGAAAAAGAAATCCGACGAGCGCCAGCTCGCCGATTTCGCCAAGGCGGCGAAAAAGCGCGGCCTTTCCGTGATGATGGACCTGGTCGTCAACCATACCGGCATCGATTCGGTGCTGACGAAGGAACACCCGGAATGGTTCGTGCACGAACCCGACGGGTCGATCCAGCGTCCCTTCGCGATTGATCCGGGCGCGCCCGATAACAAGACCGTTTGGGAAGACCTCGGCGAAATCGACTATTCCGACCGTCCGGAGCGCGCCGAAATCATCGACTACTTCGGCAAGGTCATTCAACACTACCTGAAACTGGGCATTCGCGGTTATCGGTGCGATGCCGCCTACAAGGTCGACAGCAACATCTGGCGAGAGTTGATGCGGTATGGTTACGAGGTCGACAAGGACGCGACGTTCGCCGCCGAAAGCCTGGGCGCGCCGGAGCACCAGGTCGAACAGCTTCGCTCGGCCGGCTTCCATTACCTGTTCAACAGCGCCAAGTGGTGGAACTTCCGCGAGAATTGGCTCCTCGACCAGTACGAGAAGTTCCGCTCCATCGCCCCTTCGATCGCCTTCCCGGAAACCCACGACACGACGCGTTTCGCCGCCGACCTGAAGGATCAAGGCTTCACCCGGCCGGAGGATTTGGCGTGGCATTGCCGGAATGGCTATCTGTTCGCCGCGACGTTCTCGACCGGCGTGATGATTCCGATCGGTTTCGAGTACGGTTTCGAGAAGCAGCTGCACGTCGTGAAGACGCGGCCGTCCGATTGGGAGTCGGAAGTGATCGATATCTCCGATTTCATCGGCGAGGTGAACCGCATGCGCGCCTCGATCAAGGCATTGCACGAAGAGGGGCCGCAGCGGGCGATCCGCTTCAACGACGATCGCCTGGTTTGCCTGCTGCGGCGCACCGACGATGGTCGTCATTGGTGCGTCACGGTGATCAATTCCGACAAGCGCGGTTCGGTGACGGCGCGGCTCGACGGTCTCGACGGCGGCCTCGACAAGGGCGTCGAGAAGACACCCGGATATCCGTCCAAGGCATTCAAGCCGGGCATGGAGGTCACCTTGAAACCGGGTGAAGTCCGCGTTTTCGCATCGAAGTAAGACCCGTAGCAAGACCCGCGCGATCGCACGGGAAAGAGGAGATTCTCCCCTGAATCCCCTGGACGAACAAATCCACGCGACAAGGAAGACCGCGCACGACTGGTACAAGGACGCCATCTTCTACCAGCTCCACGTCAAGGCTTTCTTCGACTCGACGGGAGACGGTATCGGTGATTTCGCCGGGTTGACGCAAAAGCTCGATTACCTGGTGGATCTCGGCGTCACCGCGGTCTGGCTGCTGCCGTTTTATCCGTCGCCGTTGCGGGACGATGGCTACGACATCGCCGACTATCGGAATGTCCACCCCTCCTACGGGGCGATGCGCGATTTCCGCGAATTCGTCCGGGCGGCGCATCGGCGGGGTCTGCGCGTCATCACCGAATTGGTCGTCAACCATACCTCGGACGAGCATGCCTGGTTCCAGCGCGCCCGCCGGGCACCGCCAGGCTCGAAGTGGCGGAATTACTACGTCTGGAGCGACACCGACCAAAAGTATCAGAACACGCGGATCATTTTCTGCGATACCGAGAAATCGAACTGGGCCTGGGACCCCGAGGCGCAGGCCTATTACTGGCACCGCTTCTTCTCGCATCAACCGGACCTCAATTACGACAACCCGCGTGTCTTCGACGAAATCACGCGGATCATGAAATTCTGGTTCGATGCCGGGGTCGATGGCATGCGCCTCGATGCCGTCCCCTACCTGTGCGAACGCGACGGCACGAACAACGAAAACCTGCCGGAAACCCATGCCGTCCTGAAGCGGTTGCGGGCATGGCTGGATCAGTACTATCCGGACCGGATGTTTCTCGCCGAGGCCAACCAGTGGCCGGAGGATGTCCGGATCTATTTCGGCGACAACGACGAATGCCACATGGCGTTCCATTTCCCGCTGATGCCGCGCATGTACATGGCGCTGGCGCGCGAGGACCGCTACCCAATCACCGACATCATGCGGCAGACCCCGGACATTCCCGACGGCTGCCAGTGGGCGATTTTCCTGCGCAATCACGACGAGTTGACCCTGGAAATGGTGACCGTCGAGGAGCGGGATTATCTCTGGGGCTTCTACGCGCCGGAACCGCGGGCGCGGATCAATCTTGGCATCCGCCGCCGGTTGGCGCCACTGCTGGACGCGGACCGGCGGAAGATCGAACTGTTGAACAGTCTGCTGATGTCGATGCCGGGGACGCCGATCATCTATTACGGCGACGAAATCGGCATGGGCGACAACATCTTCCTCGGCGACCGCAATGGTGTGCGCACGCCGATGCAGTGGTCTCCCGACCGCAACGCCGGCTTTTCGAAGACCGACCCCGAGCGCCTCTATCTGCCGCCGGTGATGGACTCCGTCTATGGCTTCGAGGCGGTCAATGTCGAGTCGCAGCTGCGCCAGTCGTCGTCGCTGTTGAACTGGATGCGCCGCCTCATCGCCGCGCGCAAGGCCCACCCGGCGTTCGGCCGCGGATCGCTGGTTTTTCTCTATCCCGGAAACCGCAAGATCCTCGCCTACCTCCGCAGCTACGAGGGCGACACGGTGCTGTGCGTCGCCAACGTCTCGAACGCGCCGCAGGCGGCCGAGCTCGAATTGTCGGCCTTCAAGGGCCGCGTGCCGGTGGAGATGCTGGGACGCAGTGCCTTTCCGCCGGTCGGCGATCTGCCCTATTTCATCACGTTGCCGGGATACGGGTTCTACTGGTTCCTCCTCGCCGAGGAAGCCGAGGCGCCCAACTGGCACGAGCCGTACGTGTCGGCGCTGCCCGAATTCCGCACCCTGGTATTGCCGAACGGATGGGACGACATCCTGCGCGGCGAGAACACGCGCGCGCTAGGGGAACGGATCCTGCCGGAATTCCTGCCGAATCAGCGCTGGTTCGCCGCCAAGGAACACCGCATCGTCGGCGTCAGGCTCGCCGATGCCCTGGAGATGAACGAGGATGGCGGCTCTTATCTCGTCTGTACGATCAATGTGACCGTGGCGAGCGGCGACAGCCAACAATACTTCCTGCCGCTGGCGCTGAATTGGGACCAGGGGCTGACCGAACCCTTCGGCCATTTGCAGTCGTTCACGTTGTCCCGCGCCCGGGTTGGCGCCGACGTTGCGTCGGTGCATGACGCCATGGCGGCGCCCGGCTTCCCGCGCGCGCTCGTGGCGGCGATTCGCGACGAGGCAAGCGCGCCGACGATCCGCGGTGGGCGGCTCGTCTGCCGAAAATCCCCCGCGCTGGACGCCCACGAAACGGACGACGACAACCCGGCCATCGAGCGTCTCGGGCGGGAACAAAGCAACACCTCGGTGTTCGTCGGCGAGACGATGATCTTGAAGGTTTTCCGCCGTCTCGAACCCGGGGTACACCCGGAACTGGAAATCGGCCGTTTTTTGACCGAGGTGGCGGCGTTCGCCAACGTGCCGCCGACATTGGGTTCGGTCGAGATGATCGACGAACACGATGTGCCGACGGCGATCGCCATCCTGCAGGGGTTCGTGCGCAATCAGGGCGACGGTTGGACCTTCACCCTCGATTACCTGGAGCGCGTTCTGGCCCAGCTGGAGTTCCTGCCGGCCGGTGTCGACTATGACCCGCAGGAGATGCATGTCGTCTACACGTCGATGGCCAACCGCCTGGGAACGCGGCTGGGTGAACTGCACGCGGCGTTGGCGATCGAGACGGACGATCCGGCTTTCCAGGCGGAACCGATAACCGATGTCGATATCGAAGCCTGGCGCAACAGCATCAGTGTCGAGGCGGAAAAGGTTCATGCCACCGTCGAGCGTCTGGCCCGGGATGAGGCGATTTCCGCCAAGAGCGGCACCTTGATCGAGGACCTTTTGCGCCGCTGGCACGAGTTGCTGAAGATCATCGACCGTCCGATCAAGCTCAAGCGGCAGATCCTCAAAACCCGCACCCACGGCGACCTCCATCTCGGCCAGGTCGTCGTCGCCGGCGATGATTTCTACTTCCTCGATTTCGAAGGCGAGCCGATGCGCGACATGGACGCGCGGCGCCTCAAGCAATCGCCGATGCGAGACGTCGCCGGCATGCTCCGCTCGCTGAACTATGCCGCGCTTTCCGGCGTGAAACAGCGGGCGGCGCCGCGGCCCGAGGTCGAGGCGACGCTGCAGGAAGCGGTCGAGGTTTGGGAACGTCTGGCCGCCAACGCGCTTCTCGAAGGCTACCGTGAAGCCACCCAGGACTGCCCCTCGGTGCCCTCGGAGACGGCGACATTCCAAGCGCTGCTCGATCTGTTTCTGCTCGAGAAGGCGCTTTACGAGGTGCGCTACGAGGCGGCCAACCGGCCGGAATGGGTGACGGTGCCGCTGCGCGGCTTGATGCGCCTTCTCGCCCGGCGGCGAACGCCGCCGGCGCCTTAAGCCCCTTCTTAGCCCGAGGCCGTCCCGCGGTCGCTGAGCGCCTCCCGCAGGGCCTTCACCATCGTCATGTCGGCCAACTCCTGGGTCGCGTGGGAGAGCCGGCGTCGCCAGTTCGGCCGCTCGTCGACGGTGCCGGGGAGGTTGATCTGGTCGTTCTCGCACATCAGATCGTCGATCTGAACGAGCACGATGCTGGCAGGCGATTGGGCGACATAGCGATGAATGGCGACATTGAGCGCCGCGTCCATGCCGATCGCGTCGGCGTCCTCGGGATCGCGGTTGTTGGGGAGCAACCCTTCGCCTTGCAAGGCGCGGAGCAGCAGATAGCGGTCGTGCTGGCGGCCTTGCCGTTCACCGGTCTCGGCGTCCGGCGACGGATAGAGGCTCAGCCGGTGCTTCAGATCGATGTCGAGGTCTTCCCAGAAGCCTTGCAGGGTGGCCAGATCGTGGGTGGTCACGCAGGCCAGCGCCAATCGCGGATATTCGGCCGGGCTCTTGAACCGGTCGCCTTCCTTCTCGAAGTAGAGGACGCGATAGGACAGGATGTTGGCCTCGGCCATTCTCTCCCGAAACCCCTCCGGCACCGTGCCCAGGTCCTCGCCGATGACCAGGCAGGAATTGCGATGGCTCTCGAGGGCGACAATGGCCATCAGGTCGTCGAAGGGATACTTGACGTAGGCTCCATGGGCGGGTGTGTCGCCCTTCGGCACCCAAAACAGGTGCAGCAGGCCCATCACATGGTCGATGCGCAGCGCGCCGGCATGGCGCATGTTGGCGCGGATGACGCTGATAAAAAGGTCGTACGCGCCGCGCCGCAGGGCATGCGGGTTGAGCGGCGGTATCTCCCAGTCCTGACCCATCATGTTGAACGGATCCGGCGGACAGCCGGTCGACGCCTGCAACGCGAAGGTGTCTTGATTGCTCCATGTGTCCGAGCCGTCATAGGCGGACCCGATGGCAAGATCGCGGTAGAGCCCGATCACCATGCGCAAATCGCTCGGCTTTTGGGCCACCGCATTCAACTGGACGTCGGCGATCCACTGGAGATAGCGATAGAAATCGATTCGCGCGGCGTGCTCGTGCTCGAACGTGGCCACCGCGTCCGAGCCTGGATCGCGGTAGGCCTCCGGCCACTCCTGCCAGGGCCGCGGACGGAATTTCTCCGACAACGTCTCGAAGAGCGCGAAGCGGCGCAGTTGCTCGGCGTCCCGTTCGCAGAACGCCTGGAACTCCGCCGCGCGAAGATCGTTGGCGGCAAGGTGGCGGTCCCGGAATTCCGCGTACGCGCTTTCCAGCGCCGACCACTTCAGATCCGTCACCTTGGCGTAAGAGACACTGTCGCCTGCCCGGCATTCGGCGAGGGCGGCGGCCATGTCGTCCGCCTTCCGCCGAGCCGCGGCGGAAGCCTCGAACTCAGGGATGGCGGTAACGTCGATGTAGAGCGGATTGATGAAGAGGCGGCTCGAGGGCTGGTAGGGACTGGCGCGCTCCGGTTCGCGGGCAAAAAGCGTGTGCAGGGGGTTGATGCCGATAACGGACGCGCCGAACTTGCCGGCCGTGGTGACCAGTTCGTTGAGGTCCTGGAAATCGCCGATCCCCCAGCTTCCTTCCCGTTTCAGTGCGTAGAGTTGCGTTGAAATGCCCCACAGCTTGTCGCCATTTTCCAGCGGTGGCGGCAGGTAGGCTTTCCGAGGCGCGACGATCAGCCGCGTGGTCTCGGCGCTGGCGGCGTCACACCCGACCCGGTGATAGCCGAGCGGCAGCCGCTCGGGGATCGCCACCTCGATCTTGAGGCGGTGGCTGTCGCCGAGCCAATATTCCTCGGTGGCGGCGCCGGCCGCCGGGACAACGGAAATCCGATGTTTCGCCCCGGTCTCCTCTTCGACCGTCACCGTCAACGATTGGCCAAGGTGACGATCGCCGATGATCAGAGGGACGACGATGGGCTCGTCTTCCCGGACCACCAAAACCGGCGGCAGCGTCCGCTGCCAGGGTTCGTCCTCCAGCTTCCGCAGGCTCTTCGCGATGTCGAGGTCATTGGCCGCCGGAAATCCCAGCAACTTGAGAATGGCGCGCTTGGAGTCCTCGCTGATCGGGTGATGAGTGCCCCAGATATCCCAGTACTCCGGCTCAATGCCCGCGATTTCGGCCAAACGATCAAGATCGTTCGGACTATTCATGTCCCGCTCCATCCCAGATGTTATTGTCGATCTTCAAGGAGTACGAATGATCGTGGCTGTAGATTGTATCGATGTCCGCCGCCGAACGTCTCGCCGCTCGTTTCCTCGGACGGCTTCGACGTGTCGAACACCGTCCGCCACTTCCCATGCAGCATTGGCTCGGGCAGTTGGAAGTCGATCGCATGATCGGCGGCGCTCATGAGGATGCAAAACATTTCATCGTCGGCCGGCGCCGGCCCCGCCTCGATCGAGCGGAAGAGGTAGGCGCCCAGGCAGCGTGCGCCGGGTTCGTTCCAGTCGTGGTCGTTCATTTCATGGCCATGCGGCGACAGCCAGACGACATCGCGAATTCCCTTCTCGCCGACTTCCTTGCCGGTGAGAAACTTGCTGCGGCGGAAGATGGGATGTTTATGCCGGATATCGATGAGTCTGCGGGTGAAACGGAGCATCTCCCGTTCGGCGTCTCCCCACGACTGCCAATGCACCCAGCTGATTTCGTTGTCCTGGCAGTAGGCGTTGTTGTTGCCGCCCTGGGTGCGGCTCATCTCGTCGCCGGCGGTGATCATGGGCGTTCCCTGCGACAGCAGCAGGGTGGCCATCAGGTTGCGCTTTTGCGCCTCGCGCAGGGCGACGATGTTCGCGTCGTCGGTCGGGCCCTCGTGACCGCAGTTCCAGCTGTTGTTGTTGTCGGTTCCGTCCCGGTTGTTCTCGCCGTTCGCCTCGTTGTGCTTTTGATTGTAGCTGACTAGATCGTGCAGGGTGAAACCATCGTGCGCGGTTATGAAGTTGATGCTGGACCAGGGGCGCCGACCCAGGTGCTGAAAGAGGTCCGACGACCCCGTCAGGCGTCCCGCGAGTTCGCCAATGACGTTGCCATCGCCGCGCCAGAAGCGTCGCGCGGTGTCGCGAAACCGGTCATTCCACTCCGCCCAACCGGGGGGGTAGTTGCCAAGCTGATAGCCACCGAGACCGATGTCCCAGGGCTCGGCGATCAGTTTGACGCGCGACAGAATGGGATCTTGCATGATGGCGTCGAAGAAACCGGACCTGGGATCGAAACCGTGACTTTCGCGCGCCAACGTCGTCGTCAGGTCGAAGCGGAATCCGTCGACATGCATTTCCTGCGCCCAGAAACGCAGCGAGTCCATGACCATCTGCAGGACGCGGGGATGCGTCAGGTTGAGTGAATTGCCGCAGCCGGTCTCGTCGATGTAGTGGCGCTTGTCCCCGTGCAGCATGTAGTAGGAGGCGTTGTCGATGCCGCGGAAACAGACCGTGGGGCCGAATTCGTTGCCCTCGGCGGTGTGGTTGTACACGACATCGAGGATGACCTCGATTCCGGCGTCGTGCAGATTGGCGACCATCGTCTTGAATTCGCGGATCCAGTCGCGGATGCGGAACCGGGCGTCGGCGGCGAAGAAATTGACCGAGCTGTAGCCCCAGTAGTTTCGCAGCTGTTTGGAGACGAGATGCTGCTCGTCGGCACAGGCGTGGATCGGCAACAGCTCGACGGCGGTGATACCCAGCTTGACCAAGTGATCGATGACCGCCGGCGATCCCAGCCCGAGCAGGGTGCCGCGCTGAGGCTCCGGCACTTCGGGGTGAAGCTTGGTGTATCCCTTGACGTGCAGCTCATAGATGATGCTTTGCGACCAGGGCCGGTTCGGCAACCGTTCGCCGCCCCAGGTGAATGCGGGGTCGATGACGCGGCATTTCGGTGTGACCCGCGCGCTGTCGCGCCGGTCGAACGACAGGTCGCCGCGCGAGCTGTCCTTCCGATAGCCGAAGTGCGGGTCGTTGAGCAGCAGCGGTGCCGAAAAGTCGCGCGCGTAGGGGTCGATCAGCAGCTTGTTCGGATTGAACCGATGGCCGTTATGCGGGTCGTACGGTCCGTGCACGCGATATCCGTAGAGCTGGCCCGGCTGAACGCCCGGAACGTACCCATGCCACACCTGGTTGGTGTATTCGGGCAACTGGATTCGTTCCGTCTCCTTGCGCCCGCTCTCGTCGAAGAGGCACAGGTCAACCTTGTCGGCGTGCTCGGAGAACAGCGCGAAGTTGACTCCGCGCCCGTCCCAGGTCGCGCCAAGCGGGGAGGGGCTCCCCGCGCCAATGCGTTTCTGCCGTGGCATCGCCTACCCTCGGATCATCGCTTGCAACGGAACCAGGAGCAAACCTCAGTCGACCTTGCCGGGCTCGGCGCCGGCCTCGGCCTCGGGCGCCGCCTCGGGCGCGGTTGCCTTCCGCGGCTGTTCCAACGCCTCCGCCCCGGGGGTCGCCGTTTCCTCGACGACCGCCGCCACCTTCTTCGGACGCGGAAACGGTTTCAGGACCAGCGTCGCCAGCGGTGGCAGCTTGAGGTCCAACGAATAGGGGTGCCCATGCGCCTCGATCGGCTCCGCGTCGACGCGTCCGGCGTTGCCGACGCCGCTGCCGGCGTAGCATGTCGCGTCGGTGTTGATCGCCTCCGCGTAGGGGCCGTCCAGCGGCACGCCGATGCGGTAGGACTCGCGGACGATGGGGGTGAAGTTGCAGACGACGACGATAATGTCGTCCTGGTCCTTGGCTTGGCGGATGTAGGAGATCGCGCTGTTGTCGGAGTCGTGGCAGTCGATCCACATGAAGCCTTCCGGCAGGCAGTCCGTCTCGTACAGCGCCGGATTCGAGGCATAGAAATTGTTGAGGTCGCGGACGAGCGACAAGACACCGCTCTGGAACGGATATTCAAGCAGGTGCCAATCGAGGCTCTTCTTGTGGTTCCACTCGTCACCCTGGCCGAACTCGCCGCCCATGAACAACAGCTTCTTGCCGGGCATCGTGTACATGAAGGCGTAGTAGCAGCGCAGGTTGGCGAATTGTTGCCAGGAATCGCCGGGCATCTTCGACAGCAGCGAGCCCTTTCCGTGCACGACCTCGTCGTGCGACAGCGGCAGGACGAAGTTCTCGGTGAACGCGTAAAGGAGCCCGAACGTCAGCAGGTTGTGATGATAGCGCCGATGCACCGGGTCCTTGCACATGTAGCGCAGGGTGTCGTTCATCCAGCCCATGTTCCACTTGTAGCCGAAGCCGAGACCGCCGAGGTAGGTCGGCCGGGACACCATCGGCCAGGAGGTCGACTCCTCGGCGACCGTCATCACCCCGTCGTGGTGGCCGTAGACGAGTTCGTTCATCCGCTTCAGGAAGTCGATCGCCTCCAGGTTCTCGCGGCCGCCGAACATGTTGGGGATCCATTCCCCTTCGTTGCGGCTGTAGTCGAGATAGAGCATCGAGGCGACGGCATCGACGCGCAGGCCGTCGATATGATACTCCTCCATCCAATAGAGGGCATTCGACAGCAGGAAATTGCTGACCTCCCGCCGGCCGTAATTGAAGATCAGCGTGTCCCAGTCCATGTGCTTGCCGAGCCTCGGATCGGAGTGCTCGTAGAGATGCGTGCCATCGAAATAGCTGAGGCCGTGCGCGTCGGTCGGAAAGTGGCCGACGACCCAGTCGATCAACACGCCGATCCCGGCCTTGTGGCAGGTGTCGATGAAATACTTGAAGTCCGCCGGCTTGCCGAAACGGCTGGTCGGCGCGAACAGTCCGGTCGGCTGATAGCCCCATGAACCGTCGAAGGGGAATTCGTGGATCGGCATCAGTTCGACGTGCGTGAACCCGAGATCGGTCAGGTAGGGGACCAACTCGTCGGCCAATTCACGGTACGTCAGGCAGCGATTGCCTTCCTCGGGTTTGAGTTTCCACGACCCGAGGTGAACCTCGTAGACCATGGTCGGCGACTCACGGCCGTGCTTCTCGGCGCGAACGGCCAGCCATTCGGCGTCATCCCAGACGTACGGCGTCTCGTCGGGGACGATGGAGGCCGATTTCGGCGGGTGTTCCGCTTCCTGGGCGAACGGATCGGCCTTTTCCGCCAGCAGATTGCCGAAACGGTCGACGATCTCGTACTTGTAGATCGCGCCGACGCCGACGTGGGGCAGGAAAATCTCCCAGACACCGCTCTCGTGTCGCTTGCGCATCGGATGGACGCGGCCGTCCCAGCCGTTGAAGTCACCAATGACGCTGACCCGGCGCGCGTTCGGCGCCCACACGGCGAAAGAGGTGCCCTTGACGCCGTCCTTGGTCATCGCGTGCGAGCCGAGCTTTTCGAACACCCGCAGGTGCGTGCCCTCGGTCAGCAGGTGAAGGTCCAGCTCGCCGAGCACGGCGTCGAAGCGATACGCGTCCTCGACCATCCGCGGCGCCGTCTCGCCGGCCGACTTCACCGCCAGGCGGTACTTGAAGAGGGCGGTCTTGCCGGGAACGTCGCCGGCGAAAAATCCCTGCTCGTGGACGCGGGTCAGGTCGGCAACCGGTTTGTCCGTCGCCGCGTCGACGACCGAGATTTCCTCGGCGCGCGGGTCGAACGCCCGGACGACGACAACGGATTTGCCGCCGCGTTTTTCGACGTGCATGCCGAGGATGGAGAACGGATCGTCATCATCGCCCATCACAAAGCGCTCGATTGCGTCGTTTCTCGTTTTGTCCATCTGAATTGATCCCGTCGCGAGCAGAAATTTGCGGCCGGCCGCCGCGGTGAATGTGGCTTTGCCATTTATCGACAAGGCTTTGCAGGAAGCCCAGTCGAGCGTTTGATTGCTATCCAGGCATGGCGCGCATCATGGGGGAGAATGGCCGCGAAATCGAGTGAAATTCTCCCCGCCGGCACGGCACGCCGCCCGCCCGGCGTGCCTCGCCGAGGGGAGGTCGCCGGCGCCGGCCCAAGCCCGATGGCGGCGCCGGCGATCCACCGTGCGGCGATCAAGACGACGCGTAATCGCTATCGATGATGGCTTCGGCGCGGCGGCACAGTTCCCGCCCGTAGTCGGTCCAAACCCCCTGGCCCCAGTAGCGATAGCAGCTGGTTTCCGCCGACATCAGGTGGAACAGGGCGTTGCGGAACCGCTGCTCATCGGTCGGCGCCTCGCGGGCGAGCACCGCCTCGTTGAACCGCGAGCTCATCTGCTCCATCGGGCCGATGACGTTGTCGTAGCCCTTGACCCAGGAGATGTCGTTGGTCCAACTGCCGCCGTCCATGTGGAACTGATGGTCGTCCGCCTTGCAGGCCTCGATCGTCTTCGCCAGCTTGTCGGGGCCGGCGCCCGGCTTCATCTTGTCCCAGATCTTCTTCTGATGGATCGGCTGCAGGACCGCGAAATCATTCTCGTCGATCCCCATCGCCTCCAGATGCTCCAGGTATTCGGTGACGTTCATCGCCGGCGTGTCGGAATGCGAGGCCTCGTTCATGGCGTCGAAGAACTTGCCGGGGAACTCGTTCATCATCACGCCGCCGTTCTCGCCGTCGGCGATCTGCGTCACCAGCGGCGGCACCGACTTGCCGGCCAGGTCCCAGCGGTCGAGCGACTTCGCCTCGTAGTAGGGCTGCATCTGGGCGACCAGCTTGGTGTCGGAGCCTTGCGTCTTGATGATGGCGATGATGTCGACGCTGTCGCCCTCGGAATTGGTGCAGACGAGGCGGTGCGGCAGGTGCTTGCGCTCCGGCCCGTGGCCGTTCTCCGGGTTCTCGACCGTGTGCTCCTGCACCAAGACCCAGCGGTAGCCGGCATCGCGCAGCGTCTTGACGAAGGCGTAGGCGACGTCGGGATGGTTGGGCAGCGCCATTTCCGACGGCGAGAAGCCGCGCACCCGGGCCAAAGCGTCCATGCCGAAGAGGCCGGCGAAATGCTGCTGCCACGCCTTGACGTGCAGCGCGTAGTCCTGCACCGGCGTCGACGGCGCCACCGCGTGGCCCCACGGGCAGCCGAGCCATTCGACGCCGCGCTGGAAGTCCGGGTTGCAGGTCATGTGCTTCAACGCGTCGAGGACATCGTGCTGACCCATCTGGCGCAGCCCGTGGAACAGCGTGCCCGAATATTCGAGCATCACCCGCGGCTCCTTGCCCTCGCTGATCATCTGCGGCACGAATTCGCCGATCCGCTTGTAGCACCAGGCGAACGCCGGCGCGTTGTAGTTGTCGCCGATCCCCTGGTTGTCCATCATGTGCTTGAGATTGCTGATGATCTCCGCCGATTGGAGATCGTGTCCGCCCGCCGGAATCAGCGGCTGATGCATGTGCAGCGCGATGGCGAACGCGCTCTTGATGCGGCCGAAATCGATCGGGCTTTGCGGCTTGAAAACCGGCCGATCCGCCGTCTCCTTGATCAAGGCGTCGATTTCGGCTTCGTTGCCGGCGATGTTCGGCAAACCGTCCACGTATTCGGCGATGCCAGCCATAGCGTCTCCCCTCTCCTGAAGTGTCAACTTGTGGTGAAGTGTCCTACGCGAACGAAGCGACGTCCTCCCGCGGGCTCGGTCGGCCCCTTTGAGACCGGCATACAAGCAAGCCGCCCCGCCGCGTTCAAGGGGGAAGTCGTGCGCCGCCGCAAATTCCCGAGCGACGGTGTCGGTTACCGGTCACGTGCAGTGCGCCGAGGGCGTAGGATGGAGTTAGAACAGAGCGTAATCCGCCGGATGCGTACAAGAGGACGGTCGCCTTCCCAGGCCAGGCGCCGGAATACAGCACCCAACGTCGGCTCTCGGGCAGATCCCCGCCGTTCCTTGGCGGCCTGATGAAGTCCCAGTTTGACCCAAACCCGCCATTTATCCGCGACGCATTCTCTCTGCCGCGCGCCAATGTCTGGCTGTTTTAGAGGCTCCCCCGCCACCTCGACCCAAAGTCAACTATGGTCTATAACCCCGACCGTGATCACGGCTTGTCCGCGTTCGTCTAACCGGCCGGTAAAGCTTGAGAGGCTTTACGGACGCTCTTACGAAGATTTTTATGATTGTGTTAGGTCGAAGATAATTACATGACCAAACCTACTTTGGCGGAAATCGAGAATGCTTTCCAGCCTGCTCATGAAATTGAGGCCGCTGAAAGATTTGCTGGCCGCAAAGAGGCTGTCTTAGACGGTTACTATGCCCTCATTGGCGAAGGGGCAAATATCGCGATTGTCGGCAATCGTGGCATCGGGAAAACTTCGCTAGCTCGACAGATCGCGAGCATTGCCTGTGGGGATAACAGCCTTTTGGACCGACTTAATCTAACTCATGATCGAAAGTTAGATTTCTTAACCGTGTACTTGGCCTGTGGGAAGTCCGTGCAGAATGTTGACCATCTGTTGGAGAGACTTCTTACGACTTCAAGCTGTCTCGGCGATTGGGTCTACGACGTACCGAACGCACGAAGGGAAGTAAATTCCTACTCGCCCGAACTGAGCGCAAAATTATTCGGCATTGGAGGCAAACTTGCGGGAAAAACGACCACTGAGACCGGGTCAAAACCCGTAATCGGTTCTCACTCGATCGACACCATTTTCACGAACGTTTGCCACGCGATATGCGCAGAAGGCATCGCTTCTGACGGACTGCTTATTGTCATCGATGAGTTTGACCAAGTTCCCGACCCGAGTGGCATGGCTGGACTCCTTAAGTCACTTGCAACCAATGTCTCCAAAGTGAAGTTCTGTATAGTAGGCGTGGCGCGAGACATTCAGAACCTGATGAAAGAGCATCAATCTTCGGATCGTCTTTTCGCGGGAAGCATCGTGAATCTTCCCCCAATGTCGCCAGGAGAGCTATCTGAAATTGTTCGCATCGCAGAAAAGATGATAAAAAGAAAAATTTGCTTTTCTAATGACGCTACACGCAGGCTAGTCCTGTTGTCGCAAGGCCATCCGTATATGGTCCACTTGGTCGGAAAGTACGCCCTGCGCAGCGCCTTTCAAAAGGGAACTTCCATTATTGAGGAAGAAGCAATCAACGAAGCACTTCGGTCGATCGCGCACCGCCGCGCCGATCCGGTACTGGAAGGCCGTTACAAGAAGGCCGTAGGGTTCTCTCATCAGCGCGAATCTGTGTTGCGGGCTTTGGCGTCGGTCCGAGCCCCGGATGGTGAGTGTTTGACAACTGACGCCTATAAGGTTGCTTTGGATGCTGGAGTAGACAATGCAAGCCAATACGTCGGTCAACTAGTCACAGACGAGTACGGAGCAGAATTGGAAAAGCTACGTGAACGGGTCTACAGGTTTAAAGACTCGCTTTTCGCGGCGTACGTCCTTGCGAGACCGAGCGAGTAAAGGGAGACAAAGGCCAAAAAATATCGGCGGGCATGGCAAATTCGGAATCTCGAGATATGAATGCTCATAACCCTAAGCGGTCCTAACCGACGATGAAATGGTCGCCCGGAAGCGGACGAAGATCGAGCGGACAGAAAGATCATGGTTGCCGGCTACAGAAACCGGAGCGTTCTGTCGCCCCGCGCCCGTTTTCAGACAGACGATCCCACCATCTTACGGCTTCTTTTCATCGCCAATCTCTTCCGGTTCCCCAGCAATTAGAACCAGTGTTGCCCAATATTCTTCGAAAAGACGAATCACCTCTTCGTCAGAACTCTGAAAAACAGGCATTCCACCCTCAGCACCCACTCCGAAGCCCCATCCAAAAAGAACTTCACGTTCTAAAGGTTCCTCATATATCAAAATAATGAAATTTATTGCAGCAAAATTATTATCAACGCGGTATCGAACGTATTGTTGTGTTCGATGTTCTATCTCGTATTCTTCAACCAATTTAAATCTATAGGCGGAATTTTTTCCAAATAGATCTTTCCAACTAAGCCGCCCGTCTTTAATACCCTTCAGTATAACCTCGTCAAGTTTGTGAATACTCTTGCCGAAAGCTGTTCCAACTTCAGCATTTTGAGGAATATAGCGTATCCCTGTATTTTTTACAGATATCGCCCGAGGCAGTTTCTTGACAAAATAATTAATGGCATTATTCGCATCACCCAAGTGCCGTAGGTCATGTGATTTTAAAAGATTGTCCGATAGCGCTTTCATGGTTTTGTCTACGGCGAGAAACTGAGAGATAAAAAGAGATATTAACCCCAGCCCAAGGGATACCATCATCCAAAATATACCAATTTGAGAATCACTTAAATTTGCACTATGCAAACGATAGCCAACAAAAATGGACCCAACAATAAATATAGATGCAGATATCGATGCACCAAGAAATGTTCTCATTTCAAATTGTTTGGCTCTTAACTTCCGGCGAACTTGCTCAGCTTCGTTTGAAGTCATTTTTCCCCCACAATAGAAGCAGGCAGAAGGCGGGACAGGCGCAATTATACGTCGCTAAGTAATCCTATTCGGCCGGCTTATAGGTTGCAAGCCCGTCTAGGAGGGGATTCAAAACGAAGCGCAATCCGCCGCCGGTGCCTCGAACGGGCGCGTTGTGTCGGGCGGGGAAATCGGGTATGTTCTTTTCTTGTTCCATTTGTCGAGGGCTCGCCTCCAGCCATTCACGGATCGCCGCCGGAAGGTCCCCGGGTCAAGCCCGGGGACGGGGACGGGGAAGACGGCCCGGCGGGGGCGATGGGACGGCGGCGGAAGAATGACGACATGTTGACGACAAATGACGACAATGGAGGCCGAAAATGACGACATTTGACGACATCGCCGATGCAATGAAATCAAGGACTTGGCGGCGGTTTTGACGACATTTGACGACATTTGACGACATTCTTTCGCCGCCGAGGCCGCCACGGCGCGAAAAAACGTTTAAAGTCAATTGGTTAACAGCCTATTTGACGAGATCGCTTTAACAAAATCCGCACCCACGCCGCCGCCGGTCGCCCCGAGCGGAGAAAACGCCAATCGGATCAGCCGCTTAGCCCGTGTCGCGGCGGCGGGCGGCGGGCGCCCCGGGGTTAGCCCTTGTCCTTGACCAGGGCGTTGATCAGGTCGATCGGCAGCGGGAAGACCAGCACCGACGAGCGGTCCGAGGTCAGGCTCTGCAGGGTGGTCAGGTAGCGCAACTGGATCGCCTGCGGCTGCGTCGACAGCACCTCCGCCGCCTCCTGGAACCGCTTCGCCGCCTGGAACTCGCCCTCGGCGTCGATCACCTTGGCCCGCCGCGAGCGCTCCGCCTCCGCCTGGCGGGCGATGGCGCGGATCATGCTCTCGTCGAGGTCGACGTGCTTGAGTTCGACGTTGGCCACCTTGATGCCCCAGGCCTCGGTCTGGTCGTCGAGGATGCGCTGGATGTCGGCGTTCAGCTTGTCGCGTTCGGCCAGCATCTCGTCCAGGTCGTGCTGGCCGAGCACCGAGCGCAGTGTCGTCTGCGCCAGTTGGCTGGTGGCGCCCTGGAAGTCCTCGACCTGGATCACCGCGCGTTCGGAGTCCATCACCCGGTAATAGATCACCGCGTTGACCCGCACCGAGACGTTGTCGCGCGAGATGACGTCCTGCTGGGGGACGTCGAGGACGCGCACCCGCAGGTCGACCTTGACCATCTGCTGGATCACCGGGATGACGATGATCAGGCCGGGGCCCTTCACCGACCAGAAGCGGCCGAGGAAGAACACCACCGCCCGCTCGTACTCGCGCAGCACCTTCAGCGACGCAGCGAGGATGAGGATGACGACGGCGATGGGGATCAGGTAGACGGGGCCGAAGGAGGCGAGCAGGCCGGCGAGCTCGGGCATGGGGGTCACTCCTCTTTTGCGTTGCCGCGGGGGGAATCGGCGTCCGGCGCCACCTCCAGGGTCAGGCCGTCGAGGCCGGTGACCCGGGCGCGCGTCCCCGGCGCCAGGGCGGCGGCGGCGCGGGCGCGCCAGGTCTCGCCGTGCGCGCGCACGGTGCCGGCGCTGCCCCGCCAGTCGACCACCACCGCCTCGCTGCCGATCATCTGCTCCGGCCCGGAGACCACCGCCTCGCGCCGCGAACGCATCAGGGTCAGCGCCAGCAGGACGATGCCGCCGCCGAGCGCCAGGCCGATGCCGCCGACCATGCCCCACGAGACCTGATAGCCGGGCGCGTCGGTGTCGATCAGCATGATGGTGCCGAGCACGAAGGCGACGACGCCGCCAAGGCCGATGATGCCGAAGCTGGGCAGGAACATCTCGGCGATCATCAGGCCGATGCCGAGCAGCATCAGGCCGACGCCGGCATAGTCGACCGGCAGCACGTTGAAGGCATAGAGCGCCATCATCAGGCAGATGGCGCCGATGACGCCGGGGCCGACCAGGCCGGGGCTGTAGAACTCGAGGATCAGCCCGTAGACGCCGATCAGCATCAACAGCGAGGCGACGTTCGGGTTGGTGATCACCGCCAACAGCTTGGTCCGCCAGTCAGGGTCGACGGTCTCGATCCGCAGGTCCTTGGTCGCCAGGGTGACCGGCTCGTCGTCGATGGTCACCGTGCGGCCGTCGAGCTTGGCCAGCAGCGCCGGGATGTCGGCGGCGATCAGGTCGATGACGTTCTTCTCCAGCGCGTCCTCGGCGCTGAGGCTGGCCGCCTCGGTCACCGCCTTCTCGGCCCACTCGACGTTGCGCCCGCGAAGCTGCGCCAGGCTGCGGATGTAGGCCACCGCGTCGTTGACCATCTTCTCCTTCATCCCCGCCTGGCCGGCCGGCTTGCTATCCGGTTCCGCCTCGGCATCGTCGCCGGCCTCGCCCTCCGGCTTGGCGTCCGTCTCCTCATCGGGCGACGGGCCGGCGTCCGGCGATCCACCCGGATCGTTGGGGCTCTCCTCGTCGCCGCCGGGCATGCCGGGGGCGCCGCCGACCTGCACCGGAGTCGCCGCGCCGAGGTTGGTGCCGGGCGCCATCGCGGCGACGTGCGCGGCATAGCTGATGTAGGTGCCGGCGCTGGCGGCGCGGGCGCCGCTGGGGGCGACGAAGCTGACCACCGGCACCGGCGAGGCGAGGATGGCGCGGATGATCTCCCGCATGGCGGTATCGAGGCCGCCCGGCGTGTCCATGCGCAGGATGACCAGCGCCGCGTCCTGCTCCGCCGCCTTGTCGATGCCGCGGACGATGTAGTCGCTGGTCGCCGGGCCGATCGGCCCTTCGATGGTCAGCGTCACCGCCGACCTGCCGAGCCCCGTCTCGCCGAACCCTGTGTCGATCGACGACGCCATGGCGAGCACGGCGCCGGTCAGCAGCAGGGCGAGCCACAGCCACAGGCGGGCGAGCGGGCGGGTGCGGGTGGCGGTCATGATGGGCTGGCCTCCGCCGGGAGGCTGCGGGCGATCGCCGCCAGGCCCTCGCGATAAGTCGGATAGCGCAGCGCGACGCCGAGGTCGGTTTTGATCTTGTCGTTCAGAACCCGGCGGTTGTCCTCCCAGAAGCTGCGCGCCATTGGCGACATGGCGGCTTCTGCCTCGGCGAAGGCGACCAGCGCCGGCGGCGCGACGCCCAACAGCCGGCAGGCATGGGCGACGACATCCGCCGGTGCCGCCGGTTCGTCGTCGCAGACGTTGTAGACGGCCCCCGGCGCCGGCGTGGCGATCGACGCTTCCAGGCAGGCGGCGATGTCGTCGACGTGGATGCGCGAGAAGACATGGCCCGGCTTGTCGATGCGCCGCGCCTGGCCGCTGCGCACCTGTTCGAGAGTGTTGCGGCCGGGCCCGTAGATGCCGGCGAGGCGGAAGACGTGAACCGGCAGGCCATGGTCGCGCCACAACGCCAGCCACAGTTCCTCGGCGGCGACGCGGCGCCTGGAGCGCGGCGCGCTAGGCCGCGGCGGCGCCGTCTCGTCGACGGGGCGGCCGCCGGTGTCGCCGTAGACGCCGGTCGTCGATAGATAGCCGATCCAGGCCAAGCCCGGCCGCGCGGCCAGGTCGTCGCCATGCGCGTCCAGCACCGGATCGCCTTCGTCGTCCGGCGGCACCGAACTCAGGACGTGGGTGACGCCGTCGAGGGCGTGCGGGGCGAGGGGGTGGTCGCGGTCGAAGCGATGCGGGTGCATGCCATGATGACGCAGCGCGGCAGCCTTCTCCGGCGTCCGCGCGGTACCCGAGACGGTCCACCCGCCATCGAGCAGGCGCCGGGCGAGGGCGTGGGCCGAGTAGCCGGCGCCGAAACAGAATAGGTGGCCGGGCCCGTTGTCAGTATTCCGCTGAAGCACCGTTCCTTCCCTCAACCCATTCCACCGCGTTACGGCGGCGGGCCAGCCGCCGATCACCGCTTTTCACCCATAAATTTAAGGCATTCCGGGTCAGAAGTCCAAGTCGGCGTAGGCGGCGTC
>CAYWRP010000009.1:0-74089 GCA_964460955.1 uncultured Rhodospirillaceae bacterium
CGGGGACGACATCGACCAGCAGCGGGCGAATGCTGGGCCTGGATTTCATGCGCGCGTACCACTCCTTGGCGACCTCGTTCTTCGCCCAAGGGACGTCGCCGAGGTAGTCGACGCACGACAGGTGGGCCGCCGCCGCCACGTCGGCGAGGCTGAACGCATCGCCGGCCAACCAGCGCCGCCGTTCGCTCAGGAAGGCGATGTAGTCGAGATGGATGGCGAGATTGCTCTTGCCGGCGCGCAGGGCGTTGGAGTCCGGCGGGCCGGCCGAGGCCAGCCGCTTGCCGACCTTCTCGCCGACCAGCAGGCATGTCACCTCTTCGTTGAACTTGATGTCGAACCAGGCGGTGAGGCGGCGCACCTCGGCGCGTTCCCGCGGGGTCATGCCGAGGATGCTGGGGTTGGGGCAGGTCTCCTCCAGATATTCGACGATCGCCTGGCTGTCGCAGATGACGCCGCCATCCGCTTCCACCAGGACCGGCACGCTGCCCGCCGGATTGAGCGCCAGGAACGCCGGATCGCGCTGCCAGACCGGTTCCTCGCGCAGCTCGAACGGCAGCTTCTTTTCGCTGAGAACGATCCGCGCCTTGCGCGAGAAGGGACACAACATTTGGTGATGGAGTCGCATGGCGAAGGGCGTAGCACTAAGCCCGCGATCCGTCCAGCCGTCGCCGACCCGGCGCGCTCGATGCGGCCTTCAAAGGCGCTGGCGGGGCCCACGCCGGTTTCGCCGAAGTAACATTCTTCTCAGCCGGCGGGGAGACGGCGACTCCGGACTTTTGGCTAAATTGTGGCAGCCATCGACACGGCCAGCCGTTCGCATAAGCCGTTGATGGGAAAATTCAAATGGGTCCATTGTCGGCGAAGCGGAAAGGAAATCCCTAGGAAAATCCTGGTTTCAGTCGGCGCGCTGATTTTTCCGCATTGCAACAAAACTGTAAAGATCAGCATAATTTTGACAAAGTTCGGCGCGACGTTCTGGTTCATAGACCTCCTACGAGACAGGACCAGAGACTCCCCATCTCTGGTAACCCCGATCGGCTAGATAAGCCGCACTCAAGCGGTCGGTGTTCGCACCGACCGCTCTATTTTTCTGGCGCGTGTGCGACATCAAGTCGACGCTGGGCTCGCCGTCCGGCACGCTCCTCGGGCGCCCTGACGCGAGTTCCCATTGCAATCGGCGCCGGATCGCGCTTCAAACGGCGCATGGGATTGTTTTCGGGCGAACACCTGACCTGCGTGCGGGGGGAACGACTGATCTTCCGCCATCTGGCCTTCGACCTCGAGCCGGGCGGTGCCCTCGTGCTGACGGGCCCCAACGGCAGCGGCAAATCGAGCCTGCTGCGGCTGATGGCCGGCCTCGGCCGTCCGTTCGCCGGACGCCTGTTGTGGCAGGGCGCCGACACCACCGCCGACCGCCTGGCGCACGGTTCCAGGCTGCATTACGTCGGCCACCACGATGCGCTGAAGATGGCCCTCACGGTACGGGAAAACCTCCGTTTTTGGGCGCGGATCTGGGGCGCCGGCCGCGACGACGATCCCGATGCGGCGCTCGATGCCGTTGGTCTCAAGCGGCTGGCGGATTTTCCCGCCCGCTATCTTTCGGCCGGCCAGCGGCGGCGGCTGGCCCTGGCGCGCCTCGTTGCCGCCGCGGCGCCGCTGTGGCTGCTCGACGAGCCGCGCACGGCGTTGGACACGGATGCGATCGCCCGCCTCGATGCCCTGATCGCCAATCATCGCGCCGCCGGCGGCCTGGTTGTCGTCGCCCTGCATGGCGGTGGCCATCCGCCGGCCGCCGAGACGCTCGACATGCGCGATTTCATGCCCGGTGAGCCGACCCACCACGCGGCGCCGATCGGAGCGGAATGCTGACCGGCCTGGTCGAGGTGCTGCGGCGCGACTTGCGGCTGGCCGTCCGCCAGAGCGCCGAGAGCTTCACCGCCGTGGCATTCTTCGTCCTTGCCGTGGTGCTGTTTCCCTTCGGCGTCGGCCCGGAGCCTGACATGCTGGCGCGCATCGCCGCCGGTGTCATCTGGGTGGCGGCGCTGTTCGCGGCGACCCTTTCCCTCGAACGCCTGTTCCAGGGCGATTACGACGACGGCAGCCTCGAACTCATCGTCCTCGCGCCGGTACCCCTCATGGCGGCGGTCGGCATGAAGATCCTCGCCCACTGGCTGACCACCGGCGTTCCGCTGGTCCTGGCATCGCCGCTGCTGGGCGTGCTGCTGCGCTTGCCCGGCGATGCGATGCCGAGCCTGATCGCCGCCTTGCTCCTGGGGACGCCGACGCTGAGCCTGATCGGCGCCGTCGGTGCCGCGCTGACACTCGGCGCCCGGCGCGGCGGCGTTCTTGTCGCCTTGTTGGTGCTGCCGCTGAAAATCCCGGTGCTGATCTTCGGCGTCGCCGCGGTGGAGGCCGCCGCCGGCGGCTATCCGGTGACGCCACACCTGATGCTGCTGGGCGGCCTGTTGTGCGGCGCCCTCGCATTAGGGCCGTGGGTCGCCGGGGCGGCGGTGCGCCAGGCGGCGGAGTCCGATTGATACCGTTCGCGTCTGGACACGAGGTGGCAGATGACAGCATAACAGGACAGGACCATATGTCTGAAATGAGTGACCGTAACCACGAACCGAAAATCCGGGGTTATTGATAGGGTGGCCCGCAGCATCGACCTCCAGTACTACGCCAATCCGACCCGCTTCTTGCGCTTGTGCGGCGTGGCCATTCCCTGGCTCGCCGCCCTCACCATCGGCACCGTCGGCGTCGGCCTGTATCTCGCGCTATTCGCCTCGCCGGCCGATTACCAGCAGGGCGAAAGCGTGCGCATCATGTACGTTCACGTGCCGTCGGCCTGGATGGCGCTGTTCTGCTACGTCAGTCTGGCGATCGCCGCCGCTGTCGGCCTGATCTGGCGCCACACCCTGGCCGATCTCGCGGCGCGGGCGACGGCGCCCATCGGCGCCGCGTTCACTTTCCTCGCCCTCGTCACCGGCTCGTTGTGGGGCAAACCGATGTGGGGCGCCTGGTGGGTGTGGGACGCGCGCCTGACCTCGGTTTTGGTGCTGTTCTTCCTTTACCTCGGCTACATGGCGCTCAACAACGCCTTCGATGACGCCCAACGCGGCTCCCGCACCTCCGCCATTCTCGCCCTCGTCGGTCTGGTCAACATCCCGATCATCAAGTTTTCTGTCGACTGGTGGAACACGCTGCATCAGCCGGCGAGCGTCGTGCGCGTGGATGGCCCGGCGATCCATTCCAGCATGCTGTGGCCGCTCCTGTTGATGGCGGTCGGCTTCACGACCTACTACCTCTGGGTGCTGCTGGTCCGCGTGCGCGGCGAGATCATCGCCAACAAGATCCGCGCGCTGCGCATGCGGGAAGCGCATGCGGCAACCTCGGTTTGAGAGCATTAAGAGACCATGGAAGGTGTTAGCGAGTTTTTTGCGATGGGCGGCTACGGCGCCTTCGTTTGGGGCTCCTTCGGCCTCACCGCACTTGTGCTGATCGGCCTCCTCGCCATCAGCATTCGCCAGGCGCGCGAACGTGAGCAGCGCCTGTCGGCCCTGCAGGCGCAACTTGGCGGCGATCAACGGCGGGCCGGCCGATGAAACCGAAACAGCGCCGCCTGACCTTCGTCGCCGTCGGCCTTGTGCTGCTCGGCATCGCCACCGCGCTGATCCTCAACGCCACCCGGGACTCACTGGTCTTTTTCCGCACCCCGAGCGAACTCACCGGCGGCGAAGCGGATGAACAACGCCGCCTGCGGCTGGGCGGCCTTGTCGAGGACGGCAGTGTGCAGCGCAGCGATGGCTCCGAGGTCAGTTTCCGCGTCACCGATTTCGAGGCGGTGGTGCCGGTGGTCTACAACGGCATCCTTCCCGACCTGTTCCGCGAGGGGCAGGGTGTCGTCGCCGAGGGGTACATGCGCGGCGGCATCTTCGTCGCCGATCAGGTGCTGGCCAAGCACGACGAGAACTACATGCCGCCGGAAGTCGCCGACGCGCTCAAGGAATCCGGCCAGTGGAAAGAGGTGGGAGACACGATGACGGGTGAAGCATACGGCGCGCCGGGAGCGGCGCGATGATTGTCGAGCTTGGCCACTTCGCCCTCGTGCTGGCGCTGCTCGTCGCGCTGGTGCAGGGGACCATCCCGTTGTGGGGGGCGGCGCGCGGCGACGTCGCGGCGATGGACCTCGCCCGCAGTTCCGGCATCGTCCAGCTTGCTCTCATGACGCTGTCGTTCGGCTGCCTGATGACGGCCTACGTGACGTCCGATTTCTCGGTCGCCGCGGTGGTCGCGAACTCCCATTCCAGCAAGCCGATGCTCTACAAGATCGCCGGCACCTGGGGCAACCACGAAGGTTCGATGCTGATGTGGGTGCTGATCCTGACGATCTTTGGCGGCGCGGTGGCGCTGTTCGGCGGCAACCTGCCGCCGACGCTGCGCGCCCGCGTCCTCGCCGTGCAGGCGTGGACCGCCATCGGCTTCTACCTATTCATTCTCTTCACCTCGAATCCCTTCGAGCGGATCGTCCCGCCGCCGCTCGACGGGCAGGGGCTCAATCCGCTGCTGCAGGACCCCGGTCTCGCCTTCCATCCGCCGTTCCTCTATCTGGGATACGTCGGCTTCTCGATCGCCTTCTCGTTCGCCGTCGCCGCCCTGATCGAGGGTCGGGTGGACGCCAGCTGGGCCCGCTGGGTGCGCCCGTGGACACTGGCCGCGTGGGTGTTCCTGACCATCGGCATCGCCCTTGGTTCGTGGTGGGCCTACTATGAGCTCGGCTGGGGCGGTTGGTGGTTCTGGGATCCGGTGGAGAATGCCTCGTTGCTGCCGTGGCTGGCCGGTACCGCGCTGCTCCATTCGGCGGTCGTCGTCGAGAAGCGTGACGCCCTGAAGGGCTGGACCATCTTCCTGGCGATCACCACCTTCGCGCTCAGTCTGCTCGGCACGTTCCTGGTCCGGTCCGGCGTGCTGACCTCGGTGCACGCCTTCGCCACCGATCCGACGCGCGGCGTGTTCATCCTGCTGTTGATGGTGATCATCGTCGGCGGTGCCTTCGCCCTGTTCGCCTGGCGCGGCCCGGCGCTGCGCGGCGGCAGCCTGTTCCAGCCAATCTCGCGCGAAGGCAGCCTGCTGCTGAACAACCTGCTGCTGGCGACGGCAACGGCGGTGGTGCTGTTGGGGACCCTCTACCCGTTGCTGCTGGAAGCGGTCACCGGCGACAAGATCTCCGTCGGCCCGCCGTTTTTCAACGCCACCTTCGTGCCGCTGATGATCCCGCTGGTCATCGCGATGGCGATCGGTCCGATGCTGCCGTGGAAGCGGGGCGATCTCGCCAAGGCGCTGCCAAAGCTTTGGCTGGCGGCGCTGGCGGCCGTCGTCGCCGCCGGCCTCGGCGCATTGCATTGGTCCTACCGGGACGTGGTCGGGATCATCGGGCTTGCCTTCGCCGCCTGGCTGTTCGTCGGCGCGCTGAGCGAAATGGCGTACCGGGCGCGGTTCAGCCTCCGCGGGCCACTCGACGGCTTGCGCCGCATGGCCGGCCTGCCGCGCTCGGCCTGGGGCATGATGCTGGCGCACGCCGGCCTGGCGATCGCCATCGCCGGGATGACCGGCGCCGGCGTCTGGAAGGAAGAGCACATCCAGGTGATGACGCCGGGCGACAGTGTTCGGGTCGCCGGCTATGACGTCACCTTCATCGGCGCCGAGACGGTGCGGGGGCCCAACTATGTCGCGCTGCGCGGCACCTTCGAGGCGCGGGACGAGGACGGCGCGTTGCTGGCGGTGATGACGCCGGAGAAGCGCGCCTATCCGGTGGAGCGGCAGGAGACGACGGAAGCGGCGATCCGGACGACCGTCCTTGGTGACCTCTACGCCGTCATCGGCGATCCGCGCGACAACGGTGCTTACGTCACCCGGCTGTATTTCAATCCGCTTGTCGCCTGGATGTGGACCGGCGTTCTGGTGATGTCGGTGGGCGGCATCGTTAGCCTGACCGATCGCCGGCTGCGGATCGGCGTCCCATCGCGCCGGCGGGCCGCTGGCGCCAGGAAGCCGGTGGCGGCGCCCTCGCGGGCGTGAGCCGCTGGCTGCCGGAGGTCAGCCCGTCGCCGTCGAGGGGAGCCGAAGCGCCGTTCGGGCGTCCTGGAACGGCGGCTATTTGGCGCGGATGTGCTCGTAGATGTCCATGTAGTAGTGACCGGACGTGCCCCAGGAGTGATCCGCCGACATCGCGTTGACGATCAGCTGGCGGAACTCGTTCGGAAAGTCGAACCACAGGCCGATGGCGCGGGTGATCGCCGATTCGATGCCGGCGAAGTCGGCCTCGTGGAACACGTAGCCGGTTCGCTCCTCCAACGGCCGGTCCGAATAGTCGCGGTCGAACACGGTGTCGACCAGGCCGCCGACCGCGCGCACGATCGGGATGGAGCCGTATTTCATGGCGATGAGCTGGGCCAGCCCGCAGGGCTCGAACAGGCTCGGCACGATGACCATATCGGCGCCGGCGTAGATCTGGTGCGCCAGTTGCTCGTTGAAACCGATCTCGAGATGGCAGTTGGCGTTGTCGTTCAGATAGTGCTTCAGGTTCCAGAAATGGTTGTTGATGCCGCTTTCCGCTGCCGCGCCGAGGAGGATGAACTGGGCGTGATTCTCAAGCGCCGAGAACAGCGCGTGCTGGATCAGGTGGACGCCCTTTTGGGCGTCGAGGCGGCCGACGTAGGCGATGATCGGCTTCCACTCCTTGCTCAGCCACAGCCGGTCGCGCAGTGCGTCCTTGTTGGCGTACTTCGCCTCGATGTTCCACTTGTCGTAGTGGGAGGGGATAAACCGGTCGATCTCCGGGTTCCAGACGTCATAATCGATGCCGTTCAAAACGCCGCCGAACTTGCCTTGGTGGATATCCAGCGTCGGCTGCAGTCCGTAGCCCTGTTCGGTATGCCGCGCTTCCCAGGAGTGATGCGGCGAGACGGTCGTCACGTGATTCGAATAGACGATGCCGCCCTTCATCAGGTTGATCGCCGAACGATTGTGATTGTCCTGCAGCCGGTCGTAGTGGTGGAAATACTCCGGGCGCCCCAGGCCGGTCGCCGACAAGACTTCGTCGCCGTGCACCCCTTGATGCTTGAAATTGTGGATGGTGTAGCAGACGCGCTGCCGTTCTATGCCCGAGTTGGCGTACATCTCGTAGAGAAGCACCGGAACGAGACCGGTCTGCCAATCGTGGCAGTGAATGATGTCCGGGCGCTTGTTCGACTTGTATATGAACTCCATCGCCGCCTTGCAGAAAAAAGCAAAACGCATGACGTCGTCGTTGAATCCGTAAAAGGCGCCGCGGTTGAAGAAATTGTCATTCGATTTTGGTTCGATGAAAAAGGTCTTGCGACCGTGAACAAAACCGAACCAGACGGCACACGAAACGATGCCGCCGTACCAGGGCACGTAGAGGTCTTCCCAGATTTTGTGGAGCCCCCAGATCTCGTCGTACCACATACAATCATATTTCGGCAGAATGATTTCGACGGGATTGCCGCGGATCTCGATTTCCCGGCTGAGGCCGAACACGACGTCGGCGAGCCCGCCGACTTTGGCGACCGGAGCCAGTTCCGGCGAAATCATTACGATGTACACTCTGCTGGTCCTTTTTTTCCGGTAGTGTCGACCGTTTCTTTAATTCTGATTATGTTTACAGACTTATTTTGTGTGCTTTTGTTAGAAGCGCGGCCACGTAAAAGTCAATGGGAATGGCGAAGCGCCGCTAGGATAGCTGACGCCGTGATTTCAAATCAATGTCTCATCGCCGGAGCGGCAGCGTCAACCCGGCGCCCCCTCGCCAGCCTTCGGCGGACTTGTCAAATGCCGCCGAAACCGTGAATAACCGAGCCTGACGGACTATGTCTTAGGAAAGTGATTCCCTTGGAACCCCTCTTCGGTAAGACGAAGGCACCACCGAGATGACCACCCCCTCTTCGCTTTCGCGGGCGGATGCCAAGCCGCCTCGCAATCGCTCCTGGCGCCTGCTGTTTCTGCTGCCGCTGCTCATCGTCCTGGTTCTCGCCGGCTACTTCTGGGTCGGTCTCGGACGCGACGCGCAGGTGATCCCGTCCGTCTTGATCGACCGGCCGGTGCCGGAATTCGACCTGGCGCCCATCGCCGGCCGTGACCGCGGCTTTTCGTCCGACGATCTCGAAGGGCATGTCAGCCTGGTCAACATTTTCGGCTCGTGGTGTGTCGCCTGCCATGTCGAACATCCGTTTTTGATGCGTCTCAAGGAGCAGAATGTCATTCCCGTCTACGGGATCGATTGGCGGGAGAAGACGCCAGAGGCGGGGCCGGCTTGGCTGAGACGGCACGGCGATCCCTACACGCTGGTCGGAGACGACCCGGAGAGCGAAGCGGCGATCGCCTTCGGTGTCACCGGGGCGCCGGAAACCTTCATCGTCGATGCCGAGGGCGTCATCCGCTACAAGCATATCGGTCCGATCACGCCAGAGAATTGGGAGGAGACACTGTGGCCCATCGTGCAACGGCTGCGCGCGGAACAGTTTTCGCAAGCATCTTGATCCTCGTCACGGTCTGTCTCGCCGGCGGGCCGGTGACCCCGGCGCTGGCCGTCGACCCGAACGAACGCCTCGCCGATCCGGCATTGGAGGAGAGGGCGCGGGAGGTTTCCAAGGATCTGCGATGCGTCGTCTGCCAGAACCAGTCGATCGACGATTCGGATGCCGAACTGGCGCGCGACATGCGAGTGTTGGTACGCGAGCGCATCCAGCAGGGCGACAGTAACGAGGAGGTCGTCAATTACGTGGTGTCGCGTTACGGCGACTTCGTCCTCCTCAAGCCGCCGTTCAAGGTGGAAACCCTGGCGCTCTGGCTGGGCCCGGTCGCCATCGTCCTTCTCGGCCTGGTCGGCGCATGGTTTTTCTATCGCGGCCAGCGGGCGAAGACGACGGCGCCGCCGTTGTCTCCGGAAGACGAGGCGCGCGTCGACAGCTGGCTGAAGGATAATACCCGGTGACGGCGCTTTGGATCCCCGTTGTCGCGCTGTGCGTCTCTTCCGTCTGGGTCCTCGTGCTGCCACTGATGCGGCAGCGCCGAACAGAAAGCGAGGACCGCGCGACGTATGATCTGCGCATCGCCGAGGACCAGTTGGCGGAAATCGCCCGTGACCATGAACAAGGCGTCATCGATGCCGACCAGGCGGAGACCGCGCGCCTGGAGATCAAGCGCCGGATGCTGGAGGCACTGCAGAGCGCCGAGCCGAGCGATCCATCGGCGCCACTGACGACGGGATGGGGGGCGAAAATGGTGGCGATTGGACTCGCCGTGGCCATCCCGGTCGGCGCGGGCGCGCTTTATCTCGGCCTCGGCTCGCCGCACGCGCCGGATCAGCCGTTCGCCGCCCGGGCGACCGCCGTCGCCGAAAGCGGCGGCGGGGACCCCCGCGAGGTGACCATGGAAGCGGCGGTGGCGCAACTGGCCGAGCGGATGGCGGAGCGTCCCGACGACGCGGAAGGATGGATCCTGCTTGGTCGGTCCTACCTGACCCTCGGCCAATTCGAAAACGCCGTTGGGGCGCTGCGGCGTGGCTACGACCTGCTCGGTGAGCCGCCGCGGTTGGCCGCCGATGTTGGCGAGGCGATGGTTCTCGCCGGCCGTGGCCGCGTGTCGGCGGAAGCGCGGGCGTTGTTCGAACACGCCGGCGACAGCAATGCCGGCGACCCGAGGCCCCTTTACTACCTGTCCCTGGCCGAGGCGCAGGCGGGAAATGTTCAGGCCGCCCTCGAAGGATGGACGACGCTCGCCGCCGCGTCGCCGGCGGATGCGCCCTGGCTGCCGGGGGTGCGCCAGCGCATCGCCGACGCCGCCGCCGAAATCGGTATCGAGCCGCCGCCGGTTGACCCGGCACCGGCCGTCTCGCCCGATCCGCCGGCCACCGCCTCGACTCCGGGGCCGACGCAGGAGCAGATGGATGCCGCCGCCGAGATGACGCCGGCCGAACGCCAGGCGATGATCGAGGATATGGTGGACCGGCTCGCCGCGCGGCTGGCGGAGAATCCGGACGACGCCGAGGGCTGGCGGCGCCTCGCCCGCGCCTACGACGTGCTCGGCGAGACGGAGAAAGCCGAGGAGGCGCGCGCCCGCGCCGAGGCCGTCAACTGAGGCCCCGCGTTCGCGCCTAGAAACGCCAAAGCTCGACGCGGTTGCGGCCGCCGCGCTTGGCGGCGTACATGGCCAGATCCGCGCGGTCGATGGCGGTGCGGATCGCCTCGCGCGGCCTCAGCGGCGCGATTCCGAACGAGGCGGTAATGCCCAACTCCTCGCCCGTCGGCAGGGTAATTGACAGCCGTGTGATGCTTTCGCGCAGCCGTTCGACCAGCTCGAACGCCGCCGTCAGGTCGGTGTCGGGAAGCACCAGCACGAACTCCTCGCCGCCGTAACGGTAGACCTGGTCGTCCCGGCGCAGGTGATCGCTGAGAAAACCGGACACGGCGGTCAACACCCGGTCGCCGGTCTTATGCCCGTGGGTGTCGTTGATCTCCTTGAAATGGTCGAGGTCGATCATGCAGACGCTGCACGGCTGGCCGGTGCGCAAGGACCGCTCGCGTTCCTGTCTGAGGCGCGGCGTCATGGCGAAGCGGGTGGCGATGCCGGTGAGCGGGTCGGTATACCGCAACAGGTCCCACAGCTCCTTCAGAATGCTCTCCAGCACCTTGTCGAAACGTTGCAGGGCATCGGCGAAGGCGACGTATTCGGACCGCGGAATCTGACCGCCGCCGGCGACGATGCCGAGCATCCGCCGGGCGCGGTCATGCGCCTCCTCGAGCGCCGCCGCGGCGGCCGCGAAGTCGGGATGCGCCCGGATGTAGGAATCGGTCTCGTCGTTCAGCCAGCGGCCGAACGGCGTCTCCTTGGCCCCGTCATGCAGCAACGCGTCGATCTGCCGCCGCGACCGGCAGATCAGCGCCGTGTGCACGGCGTGAACCCAAGCCGTGTGCTGACGCTCGGCCGGCAGCAGGCGGGCGATGATCCGCTCGCCTTCCCGCAGGTCGAACGGCGGCATCGCCGCGTTGTTCGTTTGGGCGAATTCGTGAGACGTGTCGACCATCGTTAAAGCGTCCAGAGCTCCCGACATCACCGCCTGATTACTTATTATATATCATCTGGCGCGTTATAGGTGCACCTTGCCCATAATAAATATCCGGCAATGCGCGCCGCCGCCGCCGCGCCGTCGCCGCCGCGGGCGACGGCGGAACCCCGGAGATGAAAGATTGATGTCGACCGTTGCCGTGCTTGCGTTTTCCGAGGGTTGTCCGCATAACTCGGCATGCTGGGCGTGACAGGGCCGATCCGGCCGGCCGTCACGACGTGCCTACCCCACCGGCGGTCGGGCATCCGGCGCGACTGAACGCGAGGGCCGGCGGCCCTCCGTCCGCAAAACGCAATTGGGAGAGGGGAGACTCGTTATGGCCAGTTTCAAGACCATCGATACCTTGGATGTCGCCAACAAGCGGGTACTGGTCCGCGTCGATTTCAACGTGCCGATGAAAGACGGCAAGGTAACCGACACCACCCGCATCGACCGCACCGTGCCATCGCTGATGGAGTTGGCCGATAAGGGCGCAAAGGTCATCCTCCTCGCCCACTTCGGGCGACCGAAGGGGCAGAAGAACCTGGAATTCACCCTCAAGCCGGTCGCCGACGCGCTGGCCGAGTGCCTCGGCAAGCCGGTGGCGTTCGCCCCCGACTGCATCGGCCCGGAGGCGGCGGCGGTGGTCAATGCCATGAAGCCCGGCGATTTCGCGATGCTGGAAAACGTCCGGTTCTACGCCGAGGAAGAGAAGAACGATCCCGAGTTCGCCAAGAAACTCGCCGAGAACGGCGATATCCTGGTCAGCGACGCGTTTTCCTGCGCCCACCGCGCGCACGCCTCCGTCGAAGCGCTGGCGCACATCCTGCCGGCGACGGCCGGCCGCCTGATGCAGGCGGAACTGGAGGCCCTGGTCGCCGCGCTCGAAGCGCCGCAGCATCCCGTCGCGGCGGTGGTCGGCGGCGCCAAGGTATCGACCAAGCTGGATGTCCTCGGCAACCTGGTCGCCAAGGTGGACGAACTGATCATCGGCGGTGCCATGGCCAACACCTTCCTGCACGCCCAGGGCGTCGACGTCGGCAAGTCGCTGTGCGAGCGCGAGATGACCGACAACGTCAAGGCGATCATGGATGCGGCGGCGAAGGCCAATTGCACCATCGTCCTGCCGCCGGATGTCGTCGTGGCGCCGGAGTTCAAGGAGGGCGCGTCGGCCGAGACCGTCGATGTCGGCGCGGTGCCGGCCGACAAGATGATCCTCGACGTCGGCGCCAAGGCGGTCGACGATTTGAAAGGGCGGATGGCCGGCTACAAGACCCTGCTGTGGAACGGCCCCCTCGGCGCCTTCGAGGTGACGCCGTTCGACGCCGGCACCAACGTGGTTGCCCGGGAAGCGGCGCGCCTGACCAAGGAAAGCGGCCTGGTCAGTGTCGCCGGCGGCGGTGACACGGTGGCGGCGCTGGCGCACGCCGGGGTCGGCGACGATTTCTCCTACGTGTCCACCGCCGGCGGTGCCTTCCTCGAATGGATGGAGGGCAAGACCCTGCCCGGTGTCGCCGTTTTGCGCACCTGATCCAAGCCCGGCCGCCGGCGCCTGAAGGGGATGCCGGCGGCCGAGGGTTGCCTTCGCCGGCGCGCCGGGCCACATTCGGCGTTATGAGCAAGAAGCACGGCTGCGGTCCCAGCATCGAAACGGTCCCCGAGGGCGACAACCGAACACGCTTGGTGTGTCCCGACTGCGGATACGTCGCCTACACCAATCCGAAGATCGTCGTCGGCGCCGTCTGCACCTGGGAGCATCGCATCCTGTTCTGCCGTCGGGCCATCGAACCGGCGCGCGGCCTCTGGACGCTGCCGGCCGGATTCCTCGAGGCCGGCGAATCCACTACCGCCGGCGCGGCGCGCGAGGTCTGGGAGGAAGCCGGCGCGCGGGTCGATATCGGCGGCCTGATCGGCGTCTACGAGATCCCCCACATCAGCCAGGTGATGATGATCTACCGGGCGCGAATGCGCGACGCGGACTTCGCCGCCGGTGTCGAGAGTCAGGCCGTGGCGCTGCTCGACTGGTCGGAGATCCCCTGGCAGTATCTTGCCTTTCCGAGCGTCAAGTGGGCGCTCGAGTGTTACCGCGCGGGGGGAGAACCGGCGTTCCACGTCGCCCATGAGGAAGACCGCCCGGGCGTGCGCGGCGCGCTTTAAGGGATCATTAAACGCCCGCGGTCTACACTGCCGCGCCATGGATACGTCGCCGCTTTCCTCGGATCTCACGCAGGGCCCGCGCCCATACCACCGCCAACCGCCTCGGGGCGCGCGCGGCGACGGCGAAACATTTCCCCGGCCGACGGCCGACGACGCCGACCCGCGTCTGCGTGCCGCGTTGAAACGCCTGGATCGCTTTCTCGCCAGCGGTGAGCCGCCACGCGCCGATGCGCCGCGCGGCACCTATCTCAACATCACCCTGTAAGCCGGGCTTCTAACGGCAAGGACCGCGCCGCGATGGCGAACACGCGCACCGGCGCCTGGCGGCCGCGCACCTGGACCGTACCCATGGGCACGCCGAAGAATCCGTCTCCCGCCGCCGCCAGCGTCTGTTCGGTGGCGAGGATCCAGGTCCCATAGGTCTTGTTGAGCTGTTCCAGGCGGGCGGCGATGTTGACCTCGTCGCCATGCACGGTGAACAGCAGCCGGTCGCGGGTGCCGACGGCGCCGGCGACGATGTCGCCCGTGTTGACGCCGCAGCGGGCGCGAATGGGCACGTCCGGTCCGAACCGGCGTTCGGCGAGCACCTCCTGGATGCCGAGCGCGGTCTTTAGCGCGTTGGCGGCGTGATCGGCGTCGGGTGTGACCGTGTTGTAGGTGATCAGCATGGCGTCACCCTGGAATTGGGCGATGGCGCCATGGTGGCGGTCGATCACCGTCGATACCGCCTCGAAATAGTCGTTCAGGGTCCGCATCAGTTGATCCGGGCTCAAGCGTTCGGAAATCGACATGAAGCCCTGAATATCGCAGAACACCACGCTCGCCGTCTTAACCTGGCCGTCGCCGGGGCGGATGCCATGCTCCGAGGAGGCGATCTGGCTGGCCACTTCCGGCGCGACGAAGCGGGTCAGATCGTCGGCCAGCCGCGAATTGACGATCGACCGCATCATCGACCGGCGGGCGCGGATCAGGGCGATGGTCAGCACGGCGGTGACGAGAACGATGGTGATCACCTTGTCCACCTCGCCGCCGATGAGGATGACGTTGGACGTCAGGTATTCCACATAGTCGCGGGTCACCGGCGGCTCGGGGCCCATGTCGATGTAGGCGTAAGCGACCAGCGCGATCCAGCCGATCGCCGCCGTTATGCCGCCGACGAGGACGGAAGTTGGCTCGAACCGCAGTGCCCGCACGGCGATGAAGATGAACAGATACAGCATCGTCGGTGCCTTCAGGTAGAAAGGCGCCGGCTGCTGGTACTGCAGGTGGAAACTCCAGATCAGCAATAGCAGTAGCGCGATATCGATGATCACGGACGTGATCTGGAACCAGGACGGCAACCAGCCGGCATGGGTGAGCAGGACGCGGATGCCGGCGTAAAGGAAGAAGCTCACCAGCACGTAGGGGACCGGTTCGAACGGGGTGCCGTACGAGGTCTTAGGCGTCGCCGTATAAAGCGCGCAGAAAAATCCGACGAGGAGGAGTTGGATCCAGGCGATCAGGAGTTCGGATTGCGCCTGTTCGCGGGCGATCTCGGCGCGGATGCGGTCGGGAAGCTTGCGTTCGACCCGCCTGCCGAAAATGAAGTCGCCGAGTTTCCTCCACATCACTTCTGGACGTTACCCCTCGCTGGACACCGGAACTGTGACCTAGTTCATATTTTTTGACTTCGATTTATTTAGCATCATACAGAATACGAGGGGTTTATGCGTTCACCGCTGAACACATGTTTATGACAAAGGTGTGAAATGGGAGGTGTGGTGGCTCAGGCGGTGAGGCCGAGCAGGCCGCGGGCGAAGGTCTTGGCGTCGAAGGCGCGCATGTCGTCGATCCCCTCGCCGACGCCGACGGCGTAGATCGGCAGGCCAAACTTCTCGGCCAAGGCGACGACGACGCCGCCCTTGGCCGTGCCGTCCAGCTTGGTCACCGCGAGGCCGGTGACGTTGACCATTTCGCGGAATGTTTCCACTTGGTTGTGGGCGTTCTGGCCGACGGTGGCGTCGAGGACCAGCAGGCAGTCATGCGGCGCGCCGGCGTCGAGTTTCTTCAGCACGCGGATGGTCTTCTCCAACTCCGCCATCAGGTCCTTCTTGTTCTGCAGGCGGCCGGCGGTGTCGATGAGCAAGACGTCCGCCTTGTCCTCGCGCGCCGTCTCAAGCGCCTCGTAGGCGAGGCCGGCGGCGTCCGAGCCGGTGGGGCGCGAAATCACCGGACAGCCGACGCGCTTGCCCCAGATCTGCAACTGTTCGACGGCGGCGGCGCGGAAGGTATCGCCGGCGGCGAGCACCACCTTGAAGCCGACCGATTTGAACAGGTTGGCGAATTTGGCGATGGTCGTCGTCTTGCCGCTGCCGTTGACGCCGCAGACCAGGATGACGTGCGGCTTGTGGCCGGGATTGAGGGTGATCGTCTGGGCGACCGGCCGCAGGATTCCGGCGATGTCGTCGGCCAGCGCCTCCAGGGCCTCGTCCGGGGTGACGGTGCGGCCGAAGCGGCGTTCGGCGAAGGTCTCGCGTAGCTTGGCCGCCGTCGAGACGCCGAGGTCGGCGGCGATCAGCGCCTCCTCGAGATCGTCGAGCGCCTCGTCGTCGAGCTTGCGCTGGCCAAGCAAGCCGTACAGCCCGCCGGTCAGCTTGATCGACGAGCGGTTCAACCCCTGCTTGAGCTTTTGCCGCCATGCGTCGCCGGCTTCGCCGACCTGGATTTCGTCGTTCATCGGACCACCATTGCCTCAAGCCCGTCCGCCGCCGCGCCGACGATGCGCACCTGAATGACCGAGCCCGGTTCCGCGTCGAGGTCGAGCCGCACCGGCGCGTAATGGGCGCAGCGGGCGAGGCGGGGTTTTTCGACAACGGCGTCCACCGACGCGCCGACGCGGGAGTGAAAAAACCGCCGCTTCGCCGCCTCACCGGCCTCCCGAAGCGCCCGCGCGCGGATCAGCCGCGTCGCCTTGTCGACCTGCGGCATGCGGGCTCCCGGCGTGCCGGTGCGCGGCGAGTAGGGAAAGACGTGCAGATAGGTCAGGCCGAATTCCTCGACCGCCGCCAAGGTATTGGCGAACATGGCCTCCGTTTCGGTGGGAAAGCCGGCGATGAGATCGGCGCCGAAAACGATGTCCGGGCGGGCGGCGCGGGCGCGGCCGACGACCTGCGCCGCCTGACCGCGAGAATGGCGGCGGCGCATCCGCTTCAGCGTCAGATCGTCCGCCGCCTGCAGGCTCAGGTGCCAGTGCGGCATCAGGCGCGGTTCGTCGGCAAGCACCTCGAAGGTTGTGTCGTCGATCGCCGCCGGATCGAGGGTCGACAGGCGCAGACGCGGCAGAGCGGGCACCCGCGCCAGCAGCGTCCGGATAAGGCCGCCCAGCGTCGGCGCGTCATCCCGGTCGCGGCCGTAGGAGCAGATATCGACGCCGGTCAGCACCACCTCGCGGAAGCCGCGATCGACCAGGCGCCGGGTCTGCTCGACGATGCGCGCCACCGGCACGCTGCGGTTCGGCCCGCGCACGAAGGGAATGACACAAAAGGTGCAGCGATGATCGCATCCCTGCTGGATCTGCACGAAGGCGCGCGCGCGGCCGTCGAAGCCATCGATCAGCGGGCCGGCGACCTCGTGCGCCTGCATGATGTCGGAAACCAGGATCGGCGCGGCATCGTCGCGCAACGCCCGGGGGTCGAGCTTTTCGGCGTTGCCGAGGACGCGGTCGACCTCCGGCATGGCGGCGAACGTTTGCGGTTCGGCTTGCGCCGCGCAACCGGTGACGACGATCCGCGCCTCGGGCGAGTCGCGGCGGACGCGGCGGATTGCCTGGCGGGCCTGGCGGACCGCTTCCGCCGTCACCGTGCACGTATTGACGACGATGGTGTCCGACCGCACGCCGCCGGCTGCCGCGCCGGCGCGGCGGATCGCCTCGGACTCGAGCGCGTTCAGCCGACAGCCGAAGGTGACGACGCGCAAATCAGCCATCGCCGCCGTTCCGGTCGGCCAGCCAGGACGGGTCGAGACGTCCGGAAAAGACGCACCGCGCCGGGCCGGTCATCAGGATGTGGTCGTCGCGCAGCCAGACGATGCCCAGCGCGCCGCCATCCAGCTCCACCACCGCCGTGCGGTCGGCGAGGCCGCGGCGGTTGGCGGCGACGACCGCCGCGCAGGCGCCGGTGCCGCAGGCCTGGGTGATGCCGGCGCCGCGTTCCCAGACGCGCACCCGCAGCCGGTCCGGCGCGACGACCTGAACCACCTCGACATTGGTGAACTCGGGAAACATCGCGTGCTTTTCGATCATCGGCCCGTAGACGTCGAGGGCGATCGAGTCGGCTGCGTCGACAAAGAACACGGCGTGCGGATTGCCGATGCTGACCGCGGCGGGATCGCTGAGCGGCCCGGCGGTGATGTCCAGGTGCAGGGGGTCGGTGGCCCGGGCGAGCGGGATATCCCGCCAGTCGAAGCGGGCACGGCCCATGTCGACGGTGATCCGGTCGCGGTCGACGATCTCGGCGTCGAGCAGGCCGGCCATTGTCTCGACGATGATATGCGACTTGGCGGTTTCCGCGCCGAGCAGCGAGGCGACGCAGCGGGTCGCGTTGCCACAGGCGCCGACCTCGCCGCCGTCGGCGTTATAGATGCGCATGAAGGCGTCGGCCAATTCCTGGCGCGGCGACTCGATGACGATCACCTGGTCGCAGCCGACGCCGGTTCGCCGGTCGGCGATGGCGCGCGCCGCGGCGGCATCGATCCGAGGCACTTCCCGGCGCCCGTCGATGATAACGAAATCGTTACCGAGCCCATGCATTTTGAGAAACGTCGGTATCTGCATCACCCGCTAGATATGACACGCAAGGGCAAGGAGTCCACGCCCTTGCTCGCGACCGTCGCAGTGCCGGGGCTGCGGTCAGTCCTCACCCTCGGCCAGGGACCGCAGCATCTCGCGGACATTCCGCTTGATTTCCGGATCGTCGATCTTGTCGTAGAGCGCCAGGAAACGCTGCGCCTCGGCTGGCGACGGCGCCGATGTCGGCGGGGACGGACGTTCGGCGGCGGCCGACCGGTTGTCGGCGGCCTCTGTCTCGGTGTCGCGGAAAAACGCTTCCATCGGCGTGTCGAGCAGTTTACTCAATCGATATAGGTTGACGGCACTGATCGGCCGTTCGCCCTCCTCGTAACGCCACACCGTTCCCGATGGCGCCCCGATGGCGCTATCCAACAGTTGCGGATGGATCCCACGATGGGTTCTCAGCTTCCGCAGTTGGCGCGCGACACGCAGATCGATTTCGGTCACCCGCCAGCGGTGTTGCCCAGTTTCTGAGGGGGTGCTCAACATAACCCTTAAAGCGTGTACCAGTGGATTAAAAACACGCTTAAGTATACATAAGACCGGCTGCTTGCACCAGCATGTTTCTCCTTCATCGCGCAGTTTCTTGACTTCTCTGTGACCGAGTCATAGCTTGCCGGGGAATCAGGTGTGGTGCTGAGCCAGTTCGCGGGTCGCGCAGCTGGCTTTTTTGGTTGGAGCGAACCCGAGGGGTTCGACAGGATTGCGGTGTTCGAAGGTTTAAGCGACCGACTCAACGGTGTCTTTGATCGCTTGCGCAAGCGCGGCGCGCTGTCGGAAAGCGACGTCGGCGAAGCTTTGCGCGAGGTGCGGATCGCCTTGCTGGAGGCGGACGTCGCGTTGCCCGTGGTCAAGAAATTCATCGCCTCCGTGCGCGAGCGCGCCATTGGTCAGGAAGTCCTACGCAGCGTCACGCCGGCGCAGATGGTCGTCAAGATCGTCCACGACCACCTGGTCGAGATGCTGGGTGGCGGCGGCGACGCCGAGGACCCGCGGGATCCGTTGGCGGTTGGCCTCGATCTCGCGGGCGCGCCGCCGGTGGCCATCATGCTGGTCGGACTGCAGGGCTCAGGCAAAACAACCACCGCCGGCAAGCTGGCGATGCGCATCCGCAAGCGCGCCCGCAAGAAGGTTCTGATGGCCTCCGTCGACGTCTACCGGCCGGCGGCGCAGAACCAGTTGGCAGTGCTCGGCGAGCAGACCGAGACCGACGTCATGCCCATCGAGGCGGGCGAGACACCGACGGCGATTGCCCGGCGGGCGATGGAGACCGCCCGCCGCCAGGGCTACGACATGGTGATCGTCGATACCGCCGGCCGATCGGTGATCGATGAAGCGCTCATGAGCGAGGCCGCCGCCGTCAAGGACGTCGTCGATCCCATCGAGACGCTGCTGGTCGCCGACGCGTTGACCGGTCAGGACGCGGTGAGCGTCGCCGAAGCGTTCAAGGACGCGGTAGGCATCAGCGGCATCGTGCTGACGCGCGTCGACGGCGACTCGCGCGGTGGCGCGGCGTTGTCCATGCGCGCCGTTACCGGCTGTCCGATCAAGCTGATCGGCATCGGCGAGAAACTCGACGCCATCGAAGCCTTCCAGCCGTCCGGCATCGCCAACCGCATTCTTGGCATGGGTGACGTGGTTGGCTTCGTCGAGCGCGCCTCCGAGGTGATCGAGAAGGAGGACGCCGAGCAACTCGCCGAAAAGATGATGAAGGGCGAGTTCACCCTCGACGACATGGCGGCGCAGTTCCGGCAATTGCGCAAGATCGGCGACATGAAGGGCCTGCTCGGCATGATGCCGGGGATCGCCAAGATCAAGAAGCAGATCGACGGCGCCAATATCGACGAGAAGGCGATCGCCCGCCAGGAGGCGATCATCCTGTCGATGACCAAGGCCGAACGCCGTAATCCGAAACTCCTCAACGCGTCCCGCCGCCGCCGCATCGCCGCCGGTGCAGGGATGACCGTTCAGGACGTCAACCGCCTGCTCAAGCAGTACCAGCAGATGCAAACGATGATGAAAAAGATGGGCAAGCTCGGCAAGCGCGGGTTGCCGCCGGGAGGCGCATTGCCGCAGGGCCTGCCGCCGGGGCTGATTCCGCCGATGCCGCCGCGCTGACGCCCGCCGACCCACTGACGTAACGAAAGGACCGATACCGAAAGATGGCCGTCAAGCTCCGTTTGACCCGTGGGGGTGCCAAGAAGCGCCCGTACTATCGCATCGTCGCCGCCGACAACCGCAGCCCGCGCGACGGGCGTTTCATCGAGATCCTCGGCACCTACAATCCGATCCTGCCGTCGGACCATCCGGAGCGGCTGACTTTCAAGGAGGACCGGGTCCGCCATTGGCTTTCCGTCGGCGCGCAGCCGACCGACCGGGTGGCCCGGATGTGCTCGGACGCCGGCTTGATTGAGCCGCGGCCCCGGTCCGAGCAGACGAAGAAGTCGCAGCCGAAGGCGAAAGCGCAAGCGCGGCAGCGCGAGGCGGCCGAAGCGGCCGCGGCGGCACAGGGTGGCGGCGAGTCCGCCGCCGAGCCGGCCTAAAGCGGCGTCGGACCGGTTCGGGTGCGACGGGTGAGATTGGGAGATCAACGTGCCGGCGACGCAAGTCCATGGGGAGCTTATCTGCCTCGGCGTCATTGCCGGCGTGCGCGGGCTGCGCGGTGACCTGTGGATCAAGAGTTTCACCGCCGATCCGGCGGCGATTGCCGGATATGGCCCGCTGTTCGATGAAACGGGCCGGCGCACCTTTATCCTGCGGGTGGTCGGCAGCCACAAGGACCGGCTGATCGGCCGCATCGACGGCGTCGAAGACCGCACCCGCGCCGAGGCATTGAAGGGCATACGGCTGCACGTGCCGCGCGCTGCCCTGCCAGAACCGGAAGACGACGAATTCTACCATGCGGACCTCGTCGGCCTGCGCGCGGTGCTCGCTGGCGACGCACGCGGCGAGCCGGTCGGCCGGGTGCGCGCCGTGCACGAGGTCGGCGACACCGCCATGCTGGAGATCGGCGGCGATGCGTTCGGCACCGCGATGGTGCCGTTCAGCCGCGACGCGGTGCCGGAAATAGACCTCGAGGCCGGCACCCTGGTGGTGACAGCGTTGCCGGTCGAACCGGCGGAAGACGGCACGCGGCAATCGAATAAGGAGACCCCATGATGGATGGGCTGCCGTGGACGGCGCGCGTGTTGACCCTGTTCCCGGGGATGTTTCCCGGCCCGCTCGGCCTGTCGCTGGCGGGGGAAGCGCTGCAGCGCGGCTGCTGGACCCTGCAGACGATGGATATCCGCGACTTCGCCCTGGATGCGCACCGCGGCGTCGATGCGCCGCCCTTCGGCGGTGGCCCCGGCATGGTGATGCGCGCCGACGTGGTCGATGACGCGATTGCCGCGGCGCTCGCCGCTCCGCCGGCGCTGCCGCTGATCCATCTTTCGCCGCGCGGCGAACGGTTCACGCAGGCGATGGCGCACCGTCTGGCCGAGGGGCCGGGGTGCATCCTCTTGTGCGGCCGCTACGAGGGTATCGACGAACGCGTTCTCGCGGTTCGCCGGCCCGAGGAGATCAGTCTCGGCGATTTCGTCCTGTCCGGCGGCGAACCGGCGGCGATCGCCCTGATCGATGCCTGCGTTCGCCTGCTGCCGGGGGTGGTCGGCGCCGCCACCTCCCTGGAGGAAGAGAGTTTCGAATCAGGCTTGCTGGAATACCCGCATTACACCCGGCCTCGGATCTGGAAGGATTTGGAAGTACCGGACGTGCTTGTCTCCGGCAATCATGCCCATGTGCGGGCTTGGCGTCAGTCGGAGGCCGAGCGAATCACCCGCGACCGCCGCCCGGATCTGTGGGCTGGCCGGGCGCGTGGCGGCGGCAATCGGCCCGGCGATGGCCTGGCCCCGCGAAAAAGGGCCGGCTAGCGCCCCAGGCGGCCGCCGGCAACAACGAATCATAAGCGAAAAGGATGTGCGATCATGAACATCATCGAGACCTTCGAAGCCAAGCAAGTAAGTGCGTTGGCGGCGCAACGGCCGGTTCCGCACTTCGCTCCCGGCGACACGGTGCGCGTGCACGTCAAGGTGGTCGAAGGCTCGCGTGAGCGAACCCAGGCCTTCGAGGGGGTGTGCATCGCGCGGCGCAACCGCGGCCTGAACTCGTCGTTCACGGTGCGCAAGATCTCCTACGGCGAGGGGGTCGAGCGGGTGTTCCCGCTGTACTCGCCGACCATCGCCGGCATCGACGTGGTGCGGCGCGGCGACGTGCGGCGGGCCAAGCTTTATTACCTGCGCAACCTGCGCGGCAAGGCGGCGCGCATCGCCGAGCAGACGGACGGCTTCAAGGCCAAGGTGTCGGCGGAGGAGAAGTCCCAGGAACGCCGCCGCCGGGCCGAGGAGATCGCCAAGACCAGGGCCATGAAGGCGGAAGCCGAGGCCGCCAAGGCGGCGGAGGTCGAGGCGGCGCAAGCCGAGGCGGAAGCGGCGGACGCCGCCGCCGAAGGCGACGCCGAGACGGCGGACGAAACCAAGCAAGGCTCGTGACGTCCGCACGGACGCAATGCTAAGGTCGGCGCGCGAGGCGTGCGGGACGCTTGTTTCCAAGGACAGTAAAAGCGCAACGGAATGTCGAAGCCGAAGACTCTGTTCGAGAAGATCTGGGATAGGCACCTGGTCGATGTCCAGGTGGATGGCACCTGCCTTCTCTATATCGACCGCCACCTCGTGCACGAAGTGACCAGCCCGCAGGCCTTCGAAGGGTTGCGGGCCGCCGGGCGCCGGGTCAGCCGACCGGATGCGACGCTCGCCGTCGCCGATCACAATGTGCCGACGACGGACCGCTCCGAGGGTATCGACGACGCCGAGTCGCGCCTGCAGGTGGAAACGCTGGAGCGCAACTGCGCCGAGTTCGGCATCCGATTCTTTCCGATGTCGGACGCCCGGCAGGGGATCGTTCACATCGTCGGCCCGGAACAGGGGTTCACGCTGCCCGGCACGACCATCGTCTGCGGCGACTCGCACACCGCGACGCACGGCGCCTTCGGCGCGCTCGCCTTCGGCATCGGCACCTCCGAGGTCGAACACGTGCTGGCGACGCAGACCCTGCGCCAGGCGCCGGCGAAGAGCATGCGGGTCACCGTGGACGGCATGCCGGCGTTCGGTGTCGGGCCGAAGGACCTCATCCTCGCCGTGATCGGCGCCATCGGCACGGCGGGCGGCACCGGCCACGTCATCGAGTACGACGGGATCGCCATCCGCTCGCTGACAATGGAAGGGCGCATGACCGTCTGCAACATGTCCATCGAGGCGGGCGCCCGTGCTGGACTGATCGCACCCGACGAGATCACGTTCCAGTACCTGAAGGGCCGCCCAATGGCGCCACGTGGCGTCGATTGGGATCGCGCGGTCGACTACTGGCGGACCCTGCCGTCCGATCCGGGCGCCACCTATGCCAAGGAGGCGGTGCTGTCGGCCGGCGACATCGCGCCAATGGTCACCTGGGGAACTAGTCCGGAGGATGTCCTCCCCGTCACGGAAGCAGTTCCCAATCCCGCCAACGCGGCCGATCCCGCAAAACGCGCCGGCATGGAACGCGCGCTCAAATATATGGATATTCGCCCAGGCACCCGGCTGCAGGACCTTGCGGTCGATCGCGTGTTCATCGGTTCCTGCACCAACGGCCGCATCGAGGACTTGCGCGACGCGGCGGCGGTGGTGCGCGGACGCAAGGTCGCCGATACGGTCAGCGCGATGGTGGTCCCGGGCTCCGGCCTCGTCAAGCAGCTCGCCGAGAGCGAAGGCTTGGATCGGATCTTCCGCGAAGCCGGCTTCGAGTGGCGCGAGCCCGGCTGTTCGATGTGCCTGGCGATGAACGCCGACCGCCTAAGTCCGGGCGAGCGCTGCGCCTCGACCTCGAACCGCAATTTCGAGGGGCGCCAGGGGCGGGGCGGCCGGACCCACCTGATGAGCCCGGCGATGGCCGCCTGCGCGGCGATCACGGGACGGATTGCCGACGTTCGCGACTTCTCGCCGCGCACTTGAGATTGGCGGCCAAACTGCTCCGAGGGAATTCCTTCGATGGAAAGCTTCACCGAGTTGACCGGCGCCGCCGCGCCCTTGCGGATGGCGAATGTCGATACCGACAAGATCATCCCGAAACAGTTCCTCAAGACGATCCAACGCACCGGGCTCGGACGCGGCCTGTTCTACGAGCTGCGCTTCGATGAAAACGGGGCGGAAACGCCCGACTTCGTGCTCAACCGGCCGGAATACGCCGGCGTGCGGATCCTCATCGCCGGCGACAATTTCGGCTGTGGATCGTCGCGCGAGCACGCACCGTGGGCGCTGCTCGATTTCGGTATTCGCTGCATCATCGCGCCCGGTTTCGCCGATATCTTCTACAATAACTGTTTCAAGAACGGCGTTCTTCCCATTGAACTGGACTCGGCCACGGTGGAGCGCCTGATGACCATCGCCGAGACGACGCCGCGGGCGCCGTTCGCCGTCGACCTGCAGGCGCAGACAATCCGCCCCCCGAACGAGGCGGCTATCCCGTTCGACATCGACCCCTTCCGCAAGCATTGCCTGATCAACGCCCTGGACGATATCGGCCTGACCCTTGAGAAAAAGGCCGAGATCGCGGCGTTCATGGCCCGGCAGCGCAAGGAGTGCCCGTGGCTCTACACGAATTGACCGCGCGGCCGCGGCCCGCCGCCGCCATTGCGCAAACAGGAGCGAAATGAGCAAAACGAAATCCCTGCTGATCCTCGCCGGTGATGGCATTGGCCCGGAGGTGATGGCCGAGGTGCGGCGCCTGTTCGACGCCTTCGAGCGCCGGCTTGACACCTCGTTCGAGATCGCCGACGGGCTCGTCGGCGGCGCCGCCATCGATGCCGAAGGCGTTCCCTTGTCCGATGCGACAATGGATCAGGCGCGATCCGTCGACGCGGTGCTGCTCGGCGCCGTTGGCGGCCCGAAGTGGGACGGCCTGCCGTTCGAGCAGAAACCGGAGCGGGGGCTCCTGCAGCTGCGCAAGGAATTGGGGCTGTTCGCCAATCTGCGCCCGGCGATCGTGTTCGAACCTCTCGTCGCCGCCTCGCCGCTGCGCGCCGACATCATTTCCGGCCTCGACATCATGATCGTCCGCGAACTCACCGGCGGCGTCTATTTCGGAGAGCCGCGCGGCATCGAGACGTTGCCGGACGGCCAGCGTCGCGGCGTCAACACGCAAGTGTACACGACTTCGGAGATCCACCGCATCGCCCGCGTCGCCTTCGAACTGGCGCGCAAACGGCACAACAACGTGTGCTCCGTCGATAAGGCGAATGTCATGGAAAGCGGTGTCTTGTGGCGCGAAGAGGTACAGGCGCTGCGAGACGCGGAGTTCGCGGACGTCCAACTGACCCACATGTATGCCGATAACTGCGCCATGCAACTCGTCCGCCAGCCGCGTCAGTTCGACGTCATCGTCACCGACAATCTGTTCGGCGACATGCTGTCGGACGAGGCGGCGATGCTCACGGGGTCGCTCGGCATGCTGCCGTCGGCGTCGCTCGGCGAAGCGGACGCGGAAGGCCGCCGGCCGGCGCTGTACGAGCCGGTGCACGGCAGCGCCCCGGATATCGCCGGCAAGGGGTTGGCCAATCCGCTCGCTGTCGTCTTGAGTTTCGCCATGTGCCTGCGCTACTCGTTCGACATGGTCCGCGAGGCCGATCTGCTCGAACAGGCGGTCAAATCGGTGCTCGCGGGCGGCTTGCGCACGGCCGATATCATGCAGCCGGGGAAGGCACGCGTGTCGACCCGCGTCATGGGCGAGTCGATCCTGCGCGAATTCGAGAAGATCGCCGGCTGACCGATGGCGGCTGTTGTGACGTCGCGGCTTTCACTTTTTCGGCGTTTTCGGCATAAGGAATAACCTCTGTCCGCGAGGCGGCGCCTCGCGAGCGGTTGGGGGCGGGGATCGGACGGACGCGTTGGCGGCCGCACCGGTGACCATGGGTTGTTACCGTCTCGCCCGATCGCCAACTTAAGTCCACAAGGACCTTAAGGAATGGCCAAGAGCACACCACACCCTTCGCAAGACGCGACCCCCCAGAGACTGCGTGACGCGGTGCTCGACGTCGAGCGCTTGCGCGAACAGGAGGAGGCGGCGCGCAAGGAGGCCGAGGCCCTGGTCGCCGGGCTGCGGGTTCTCGTCGACGCGGATACGGTGCGCGAAATGTTCGACGGCATCCTCGTCGCGCTGCATGGCATGGTCCCGTTCACCGAGGCGGCGATCCTCATCGAGAAGGACCGGCTGTTCCATACCGCCTCGACGACCTCGCAAGACTTCAGTTTCAGCCGCATTGAACCGAAGAAAACGCTGCTCGCCGTACTTGATGGCAAGCCGGCGGCGATCGCTTCGCTCGCCAAGCTCGAGGAGTGGCGACAGATCCAGCCGCAGGTGCCGTGTTCCTATCAGTCCGCGCTCCTGGCGCCGCTGGCGGGGCACCGGACGCGCGGCATTTTGATGTGCGTCCATACGGCGAAATGCTGGTTCGCGGAACCGCATTTGCGGGCCGTCGAGACCTTCGCGCCGCTGGCCGCGCAGGCCTTGCAGAAGGAAGAACAGCGCGAGGAACTGGAACAGATGGTCGGTCGGCTCGATCACCTGGCGCGGCACGACCCGCTGACCGGCTTGACCAACCTGTCCGCGTTCAAGGCCTGCCTGACGCGGGCATTCCGCGATGCCCGCCGCTCCGAATCGATGGTCGGCGTGCTGATGATCGATCTCGACGATTTCAAGACGATCAACGATACCCTGGGGCATTCGGCGGGTGACGCGATGTTGTGCGAAATGGCGCAGCGTCTCTCGCAGGTCCTGCGCGGCGGCGATGTCGTCGCGCGCCTCGGCGGCGACGAATTCGCGGCGCAGATATCGGGGCTCCGCGAACTCGCCGATGCAGTGGCGATCGCCAACAAGATCCTCAACGAGATGTCGAAACCGCTGGTCTGTCATGGCCAGAAAATCTACCCGGCGGCGAGCGTCGGGATCGCCGCCTATCCGCTGCACGGCATGACGCCGGATGCCGTCCTCAAGCACGCCGATATCGCCATGTACCATGCCAAGGCGGAGGGAAAGAATACGGTCCATTTGTTCAGCGAGGTCTTGCGCACGGAAGTCAGCCGCCGCCATTCGGTCGAGACGCTGCTGCGCCGCGCCCTTGGAACGGCCGACTTCATGCTCCACTATCAGCCGATCCTCGACCTGCGCCGCAACGAGACGGTCGGCTTGGAGGCGTTGCTGCGCTGGCACCATCCGGAACGCGGGTTGGTCGCGCCGGCGGCGTTTCTCGACGTCGCGGTGCAGACCCGCCTCATCGTCCCCATCGGCCACTGGGTCCTCGATACGGCGTGCGCCGAACTGGGGGCCTGGCTGCGCCGCCCGGGCCACCGGGTGGCGGTTAACATCGCGCCGCCGCAACTGCTCGCCCTCGATTTCGTCGGCAAGATCGAGCAGGCGATCACCGAGAACGGCTTGGCACCGGACGCGCTGGAGCTCGAACTCAGCGAGGACATCATCGCCAACAAGGTCACGGAACGCGCCTTCGCCGGCCTGCGGGCCCTCGATGGCCTCGGCGTACAATTCGCCTTCGACGATTTCGGCACCGGCAGTGCGTCGATCGCGCATCTGCGCCGGTTCCCCGGCAAACGGCTGAAGATCGACCGCGGCTTCATCGGCAACATGCTGCAAAACCGCAAGGACAGGGCCTTGGTGTGCGGGATCATCAACCTGGCGCACAGCCTTGGCCTGTCGGTCGTCGCCGAGGGGGTCGAGACGGAACAGCAGCTCGAATTCCTGCGCGACGAAGGATGCGACGAAGCGCAAGGCTTCCTCCTCGGTCGGCCTCAGCCGGCGAAAGCGGTGCTTGCCGAGTGGCGGGCCACCGACGATATCGTCCTCGGCTAGATCCGGGTTGGCCGACGCCGCGGCTTGCAGCCGTTGCAATCAATTCGCGATCAGGGTAGCCTACGATGCGATGGGGTCTCGCGGCGAAACGATCTTTTTGTGAGGAGTTAAGGTGTCATGGGATACCGCATCGCCGTCGTCGGGGCGACGGGAAACGTCGGCCGGGAAATTCTCAACACGCTGGATGAGCGATCCTTTCCGGTTGACGACGTGGTTGCCCTCGCCTCGGAACGGTCCATCGGCAAGGAGGTTTCGTTCGGCGATCGGGGATCGCTGAAGGTACACAACCTCGCCGATTTCGATTTCCGCGGCATCGATATCGTCCTGTCGTCGCCGGGGGCGAAGGTGTCGGAAGTCTACAGTCCCAAGGCCGCCGCCGCCGGCGCGGTGGTCATCGACAACACCTCGCGCTTCCGCATGGAGCCGGACGTCCCCCTCGTCGTGCCGGAGGTCAATCCGGAGGACATTGCCGCCTATAATCGCCGCGGCATCGTCGCCAACCCCAATTGCTCGACCATCCAGATGGTTGTCGCGCTGAAGCCGCTGCACGATCTGGCGCCGATCAAGCGGGTCGTCGTCGCCACCTATCAGTCGGTCTCCGGCAGCGGCAAGGAGGGGATGGACGAACTGTTCAATCAGACGCGCGGCATTTACATGAACGAGCCGGCGCATCAGCACATGAAGAAATTCACCAAGCAGATCGCCTTCAACGTCATCCCCCACATCGACGTGTTCATGGATGACGGTTCGACGAAGGAAGAGTGGAAGATGGCGGTGGAGACGCGGAAGATCCTCGATCCGGATATTCAGGTGATGGCGACCTGCGTGCGCGTGCCCGTGTTCGTCGGCCATGCCGAGGCGGTGTCGGTGGAATTCGAGGAGCCGGTCAGCGAGGCGGAGGCGGTCGCCGCCCTGCGGGACGCGCCGGGGGTGAGCGTCGTCGACCATCGCCAGGACGAGGGGTACGTGACGCCCCAGGAGTGCGCCGGCGACGACGCGGTGTTCGTCAGCCGGATCCGCCGCGATCCGACCGTCGACTTCGGCCTCAGCCTGTGGGTCGTCTCCGACAACCTGCGCAAGGGCGCGGCGCTGAACGCGGTGCAGATCGCCGAGACCTTGATCCGCGAACACCTGCGCCAGGCGGCCTGAGCGGCCCGCTCGGCGTCGCCGACACGGGACCGTATCTCGACCACGCGCGGGAAGGCGTGCCGGAAAGGCGAACGCCTCGCCGGCACGGGTGGCTAAGCTCAGGCGGCGCGGACCTCGTTGAGGAATTTTTCGACAAACGCCTGCATTTCCGCCGATTGCTCGGAAAGGGCCTGCGCGGCGGAGAGCACCTCGCCGGCGGCGGCACCGGTTTCGCCGGCCGCCTGGGTGACGCCGGTGATGGTGGAGGAGACCTCCGAGGTGCCGGCTGAAGCCTGCTCGACGTTGCGGGCGATCTCGCTGGTCGCCGCCTGCTGCTGCTCGACGGCGGCGGCGATGCCGGAGGCGATCTCGTTGATCTTCGAGATCGTCCCGGCGATGCCCTCGATGGCGCCGACGGTGCCGGTGATCTCCGAGCGCACCGCGTTGATCTGCCCGGCGATCTCATCGGTCGCCTTGGCGGTCTGGTTGGCGAGGCTTTTCACTTCGTTGGCGACGACGGCGAAGCCCTTGCCGGCATCGCCGGCGCGCGCCGCCTCGATGGTGGCGTTGAGCGCCAAAAGGTTGGTCTGCGCGGCGATGTCGTTGATCAGGTTGACCACCTCGCCGATCTTCTCCGCCGAGGCGGCGAGGCCGCGCACCGTGGCTTGCGTCTGAGCCGCCTCGTCGGAGGCGCCGCGGGCGATCTCGGCGGAGCTGTTGACCTGGCGGGTGATCTCCTGAATGGAGGCGGACAGCTGCTCGGCGGCGGCGGCGACGGTCTGCACGTTGGAGGACGCGAGTTCCGAGGCGTTCGCCACCGAGGAGGCCTGGCGGCTGGTTTCCTCGGCGGTCGCCGACATGCTGCTCGACGTGGTCTGCATCTGGGAAGCGGAGGCGGCGACGCCGTTGATGACGCGCCCGACGTCGGCCTCGAATTTCGCCGCCAATTCGCGCATCGCCTGTTTGCGCCGTTCCTCGGCCTGTCGCTCGTTCTCAACTTGCTCGGCTTCCAGACGCTGTTTGTCGATCGCGTTGTTCTTGAAGACGGCCAGCGCGCGGGCGAGGCTGCCAATCTCGTCCTTCTGCTCGGCATACTCGATTTCGATGTTGGTATCGCCGGTGGCGAGGGCATTCATGCTTTCGGTCAGCCGTGACAGGGGGCGGGAAATGGTGCGGCCCAGGAACAAGGCGATGGCGACGAGGAGACCCGCGATCCCGAGGCCGAAACCACCCGTCGTTGTCGCGTTGTTCATGAAGGTGGCTTCCAGATCGTCGATGTAGGCGCCGGTGCCGATCATCCAGCCCCAGGGATCGAAGCTAGCGGCATAACCGATTTTGCCCTGCGGCTGGTTCGCTCCCGCTTTCGGGAAACGATAGTCGACAAAGCCGCCCCCCTCGTTGGCCCGCGTGATCATTTCGCGGACGAAGTAGACGCCGTCGGAATCCTGCACCTGCGACATGTTGGTTCCCTCGAGTTCCGGTTTGAAGCCGTGCACGAGGTTCAATCCATCTTGATCGAAGATGAAGAAATAGCCGTCTTCGCCGAACTGGAGATCGCGGATCACTGACCGCGCTTGCCGTTGCGCCTCGTCGCGGTCAAGCCTTCCCGCGTTCGCTAACTGATGAAAATGGTCGGCGATCTCTACAGCCATCTCGACACTGTGCTTGAGTTCGGCGCGGCGATCGGCGAACAGGTTATGCCAGGACTGGGAAAGGGCGATCGCCAGGATCGCCGTCAAGCCAAGTACGGCGATGACGATGATGGCCATCAGACGGATATTGATTTTCAAGTCGGTGAAACGGATCATCGGTAACGCCATCCCTTGCTCATTTGCGCATCCGCCGAATGCTCGAGGCGGAAGCTGCTGGTCTAATTGACTGAGTGGTTGATCGGTCGGATCGGTTGAAGGGGGCCAAAGCAAGCCCCCCCGCGGATAGGGTCGTTGCCGGTCACGCGGCGCGGACCTCGTTCAAGAATTTTTCGACGAAGCGCTGCATTTCCTCCGACTGCTGCGCGAGCGCTTGCGCGGCGGTAAGCACCTCGCCGGCGGCGGCGCCGGTTTCGCCGGCGGCCTGGGTGACGCCGGTGATGGTGGAGGAGACCTCCGAGGTGCCGGCTGAAGCCTGCTCGACGTTGCGGGCGATCTCGCTGGTCGCCGCCTGCTGCTGCTCGACGGCGGCGGCGATGCCGGAGGCGATCTCGTTGATCTTCGAGATCGTCCCGGCGATGCCCTCGATGGCGCCGACGGTGCCGGTGATCTCCGAGCGCACCGCGTTGATCTGCCCGGCGATCTCATCGGTCGCCTTGGCGGTCTGGTTGGCGAGGCTTTTCACTTCGTTGGCGACGACGGCGAAGCCCTTGCCGGCATCGCCGGCGCGCGCCGCCTCGATGGTGGCGTTGAGCGCCAAAAGGTTGGTCTGCGCGGCGATGTCGTTGATCAGGTTGACTACCTCGCCGATCTTCTCCGCCGAGGCGGCGAGGCCGCGCACCGTGGCCTGGGTCCGGGCGGCCTCGTCGGAGGCGTCGCGGGCGATGCCGGCGGACGTGGAGACCTGGCGGCTGATTTCCTGAATGGAAGCCGAGAGCTGTTCCGCCGCCGCGGCGACGGTCTGCACGTTGCCGGACGCCAGTTCCGATGCGCTGGCCACCGAGGAGGCCTGACGCGACGCCTGGTCGGCGGTCGCCGACATGCTGCTGGAGGTTATCTGCATTTGCGAGGCCGAGGCGGCGACACCGCCAATCAACCGCCCGACGTCGGCCTCGAATCTCCCCGCCAGGTCGCGCATCGCCTGCTTGCGACGCTCTTCGGCGCGGCGCTCGTTTTCCACCTGCTCGGCTTCGAGGCGTTTCTTGTCGGCGACGTTCTGCTTCAAGACAGCCAGCGCCGCCGCCATCTCGCCGAGTTCGTTGGCGTTGTCGCGCGCCGGGATTTCGACATCGTCGCGGCCGTCGGCGAGTGCCGTCATGGCGCCCGCCATCTGGTGCATCGGCCGCGCGATGGCGCGGGCGATGAAGAACCCAATGCCGCCGGCGACCAGCAGCGTCAGCAGGATCATGCCGCCGGCACGGATGGCGTTCTCGCGAACCGCCGCCGCCACGTCGTCGATATAGATGCCGGAACCGATGATCCACTGCCACGGCTGATAGCCCTTGACGAAGGAAATCTTCTCCACCGGCTCGTCGAATCCCGGTTTCGGCCAGTGGTAGGGAACGAAGCCTTCGCCCTCCGCCTTGACGATCCGCGCGAACTCGGAAAAGAGGCGGGTGCCATGCGGATCCTCGAAGGTGGAGAGATCCTTGCCGTCGAGCGCGGGTTTGATCGGGTGCATCACGATCACCGCGTCGTAGTCGTTGATCCACAGGTAATCGTCGTCGGAGTAGCGGATGTCCTTGATGGCATCGCGGGCGGCGGCCTGTGCCTGCGCGCGGGTCATCCTGCCGCTCTGTTCCAGTTCGCCGAAGTGGCGGATCACGCTGTGCGCCGATTCGACGACGTCCTTGACCTTTTCCTGTCGGTTTTCGAGGAATTCGCTGCGCATGATGGCGAGGAACACCCCGCCGGCGGCGATGCAGCCGACGCCGGCAACGGCGACGATCAGCATCATCCGCTGAAAAATGGTAAGGCGTTTCCAAACAGCCTGCATCGTGGCTACCCCGTGTTCGCGATATGTTTTTTTGCGAAATGCGAGGCAAGTATCGGAAATCAGGGGTAAAGAAAACGTTAGTCCGCGAGCCGGCGCAGGGCTAATCGTCGAAGGCGGCGATCGTCTCGGCGGCGAAGGCGTTCGGCGGGCGCACCATGAGATCCTGGGCGGCGACGAGGCATAGCTCTGTCGCGCCGGCGCGGACGGTCGCCTCGATGACCGCGAAGACCCCGGAGACGGACCGCGCCAGGGCTTCCGCCGGCGCCGCGCGGGTCAGCAGGTGGGCGAGGAAGAGGGCGGTCAGCACGTCGCCGCTGCCCTTGGCCCGGAAGTCTGGCAGCAGCGGCGTGGTGACCCGCCAGGCGGCTTCCCGCGTCACCGCCAGCGTCGAAATTGTCGCGCCTGGCAGGTCCATGGTGGTGACGGAGGTGACAAGGATAACGCTGGGTGCGGCCGACAACAGCGTCCGCGCGGCGCCGATGACCGCCTGTTGTGTCGGGAGCGGGTGGCGGGCGAACACCTCCAACTCGAAATGATTCGGTGTCAAGATATCAGCCCATTTGGGAGCTTCCGTCGTGAAAAACGACACAATGTCGTGGTCTACATACAACCCCTCGGCGCGGTCTCCCATGACCGGGTCGCAGCAAAAAAGTGCTCGCCCTTGGGTCGATCTAATTCTGGCGACCGCGTCGAGGACCACCGCGCCGTTGGCCGGCGCGCCCAGGTAGCCGGACAGGACCGCCTGGCACTCCTCCAGCCATCCCCGCTCCTCCAGACCGTCCAGCAGGGCGCGCAGGTCTTCCGCCGGCGTGGTGCGGCCGCGCAAGGCTCCGTAACCCGGATGGTTGCTGAAGGTTACGGTGTCGAGACGGGCGACCTCCAGGCCATGCCGCTGAAGGGCGAAGGCGGCGGCGGAATTGCCGACATAGCCGCGGGCGAGGGAGGATTGGATGGAGAGGATCACGAGCGGGTGGCTCCCGGTTTTTGTTGTCGGGCGCGGCGGTCAGCCGCTTGTCAGGCCGGGTGTGGCGCGGTACGGTTTCCGCATACGCGAACAAGACGCCAAGACATTTGTCCGGATCGGACCAAGGAGGAGAGTTACAGTCATGCCGAAGACGGCTCACCCACGCAGAAGTGTCCTTTACATGCCGGGGTCCAACGCCCGCGCGCTGGAGAAGGCGAAAACGATCCTTGCCGACGGCCTGATCCTCGATCTCGAGGACGCCACCGCCCCCGATGCCAAGGAAATGGCACGCGAGCAGGTTTGCGAAGCGGTCAAGGGCGGCGGCTACGGTATGCGCGAGCTCATCATCCGCGTCAATGCCCTGTCAACCCAGTGGGGATACCAGGATATCGCCGCCGCTTCGCGCTCCGGCTGCGATGCGATCCTGTTGCCGAAGGTCGAAAGCGCCGACGCCATCCGCCACATGGAGGCGATCATGATCGCCAATCAGGCGCCGGACAGCATGCGGATCTGGGCGATGATGGAAACGCCCCGCAGCGTGTTGTCGTGCGAGCGCATCGCCAACGCCTCGCCACGGATGGAATGCCTGATCATGGGGACGTCCGACCTGGCCAAGGAGCTTGACTGCACGCATACCCGCGAGCGGTTGCCGATGATCACCTCGCTCGGCCTGTGCATGCTCGCCGCCCGCGCCTACGGGCTGACCATCCTCGACGGCGTCTATCTCGATCTTGGCGACGAGGACGGGTTCCGCTATGCCTGCCGCCAGGGGGCGGATCTCGGCTTCGACGGCAAGACCTTGATCCACCCGCGTCAGGTGGCCCCCTGCAATGAGGTGTTCACGCCGAGGCCGGAAGACGTCGAGTGGTCGCGTCGCATCATCGCCGCGCATTCGGAAGCGGCGGCGAAGGGCGAGGGCGTCGCCGTGGTCGATGGCAAGCTGATCGAGAACCTGCACGTCGAAAGCGCCGAGCGTCTCGTCGCCATGGCCGAGGCGATCGAGAAGATGGAAAGCGACGCCGCCCGGGCGGCGTGACGCGCGCGGTTCCAGGGTGGCGGTCGGCGGCCTAGGCCAAGTCGGCCGTCGCCGCCATCGCCACCTTGCCGTCGGGGCCCTGCGCCTCAAGCTTGACGGTGTCGCCCTCGGCAATGCCGACGAGGCGGAACGGGTGCAGGTCGAACAGCGGCGCCTGGCCGCGAAAGCTGTAGCCGGTCACCCGCCGGTCGGTGTTGCGGCGCACCAGGTCCATGAGCAGGGTCGCCGTCAGCGGGCCGTGCACGACAAGGCCGGGATAGCCTTCCTCCTCCATCGCGTAGGGGCGGTCGTAGTGGATGCGGTGGCCGTTGAAGGTCAGCGCCGAGAAGCGGAACAAAAGCACCGGGTCGGGGGTGATTTCCTTCGCCCAGGCCCCTTCCGGTACTGGCGGCATGGGAGCCGGCTGCGGCGCCGGTGCCTTGCCGCCCGCCTCGCGATAGACGATGTCCTGCTGTTCCTCGACGCACAAGGTGTCGCCCTGGTGGATGGCGTAGTCGACGGTGACGAAGGCGAGCGTGCCGCTGCGCCCGGATTTCTGGGAGACACTAGCGATGCGCGCCTCGCGCCGCGCCGGCTGGCCGATGATCAGCGGCGCGTGGAACGTCATCCGCGCGCCGGCGAACATCCGCCGGGGCAGCGGGATCGGCGGCATGAAGGCGCCGCGCTCCGGATGCCCGTCCGGGCCGATCTTCGATCGCGGCGCCTTGGGCAGGAAATAGAGCCAGTGCCAGATCGGCGGCAAGGCGTCGCCCTCGGCGAACGCCGTTTCGGTGTCGTCGAGCACGGCGGCGGCGGCTAGCGCCGGGGCCAGGGTGATGGTGTCGGTCTGGGTGTCGGTGTTGCCGACCCAGGCTTCGTATTCGTTCGCATCGTTCGGCATCGGTCCCTCGTTGTCTGGTTGAGCGCCTGGCGAGCCTAGAGTTCGATCGGCCCGCCGACCACCTTGTTGTCGCGCAGGCTGCCGATCGCACCATCGCTCAAACCCAGCACCGAGGACAACACCTCGTCGGTGTGTTCGCCAAGCGCCGGCGCGCGGCGCGGGGTTTCGCGTTCTATCCCTGAAAAGTGGAGCGGCGAGCCGGGGACGAGATAGGAGCCGATGCCGGGCTGCTCGATCTCGGCGAACATCGGATTGCTCGTCGAGCAGCGGGCATCCTCTTCGACCATTTGGATGAACGTCTGATACGGTCCCCAGCAAACGCCGCCGCCGGCGAAAGCGGAGCGGACCTCGTCCAGGGTGCGCGCGTGGAACCATGGCTGGAGGACGGCGGAGATGGCGTCGCGCGCCTTGAACCGATCCCCTTCCTTGGCAAGGTCGACGTTCAGAAGGGTCTCGATCATCGCCAGCTTTTCGGTCAGCCCGGTGGCCTCGCCGAGCGCCTGCCATTGCCGCTTGGTGATGGCGACGACATAGACGTAACGGCCGTCGCTGCACTCGAAGTCGCGGCCGTAGGCGCCATAGAGGTAGTTGCCGAAGGAATAATGGTCTTGCTGGTTGACCTGCGCCTCGCCGATGTAGCCGAGGTTGCCGATCATGGCGACGGCGACGTCGGAAAGCGCCAGCTTGATGAATTGCCCTTCGCCGGTCAGCCGGCGGTGACGGTCGGCGGCGAGGATGCCCATCGCCGCGGTGACGCCGGTGATCGCATCCCAGGCCGGCAGCACATGGTTGACCGGATTGACCGGCTTGTCGCCGTGCTGCGGGCCGGTGGCGAAGGGGATGCCGATGGCGCAGTTGACCGTGTAGTCGACCGCCGAGCTGCCGTCCGGATTGCCGAACAGGTTCATCATGATGACGTCGTCTCGGTGCTTCTTCAGGTTGTCGTAGCCGAGCCATCCGGAGGTGGGGAAGTTGGTCAGGAAAATACCGTTGCCGTCGCCGGGTTGGGCGATGAGGTTGATGATCAACTCCTGGCCCTCGGGCTTGCGGGTATCGACGGCGATCGACCGCTTGCCCTTGTTCAGGCCCACCCAGTAGAGGCTCTTGCCCTCGGCGGTGAGCGGCCAGCGACGCGCGTCCAACCCGCCCTGGAGGGGGTCGAAGCGGATAACCTCGGCGCCCTGTTGGGCGAGGGTCATGCCGCACAAAGGCGCGGCGACGAACGCCGAGCCCTCGACAACGCGCAGCCCTTTCAGGATAGAATTCATGAAACCGTTTCCTCACAAGTAACGATTGTTGATTTCAATCGACGCTGCCCATTGCAGCCGCATCGATATCCGTAAACCTACTCCGACATAGCTTATCATTCGGCACTTTGTTCGAAAAATCGAGAAATGCATAGGCTATACGCAAAAACAATGTTCCAACGTGGTGGGTCTGTGCTTTATTGTTCAAAATAAAAAGGGACAAATGACCCACCGTAAAAATGCGTCCTAAACCTGTGAGGAGACACGTCCGTGAGCGCGAAAAAGCCCAGCGCCGTCAGCGGCGGCGCGCCATCCACCCCCGATACCGAGCCGACGGCAGGTGCGCCGGAAGCGGGGGCGTCGGAAACGCCCAAGCCAGCGGCGGCGCCTGAAGCGACCGCCCCGCCCGAAAACCCGGCGCCCGCTTCGCCAACCGATCCGGCGGCCGATCTGCCGATGGCGGGTGTCCGCGTCATCGATGTTGGAACCTTCCTCGCCGGACCCTACGCCGCTTCCGTTATGGGCGAATTCGGCGCCGAAGTCTGGAAGGTGGAACACCCCGTCGCCGGCGATCCGATGCGGCGCTTCGGCACGCCGACAAAGCGTCACGATGCCACCCTCGCCTGGCTCAGCGAGGCGCGGAACAAGAAGTCGGTGACCATCGACCTACGCCAAAAGGACGGCGTCGATCTGTTCCTGCGCTTGCTCGAAAAAGCCGATGTGCTGGTCGAGAATTTCCGGCCGGGCACCATGGAAAGCTGGGGCCTCGGTTGGGACGTCCTCGAGAAGACCAATCCCGGCCTCGTCATGCTGCGCGTTTCCGGCTACGGACAAACCGGCCCGTACCGCCACCGGCCTGGTTTCGCGCACCTCGCTCATGCCTTCGGCGGCCTGTCCTATCTCGCCGGGTTCCCGGGCGAGACGCCGGTGATCCCCGGTACGGTGCCCCTCGGCGACTACGTGTGCAGCCTGTACGGTCTGATCGGCGTCATGCTGGCGTTGCGCCACAAGGAGGCGACGGGGGAGGGGCAGGTGATCGACATCGCCATCTACGAAGCCGTGTTCCGCCAGCTCGACGAACTCGCCGGCGCCTACGGGATGTTCGGCAAGGTGCGCGAGCGCGAAGGCTCGGGGAGTTTCGTCGCCTGTCCGCACGGCCATTTCCGCACCAAGGACGATAAATGGGTGGCGATCGCCTGCACCACCGACAAGATGTTCGAACGCCTCGCCGATGTCATGGAACGGCCGGAGTTGGCCTCTTCGACCATGTTCGGGCCGCAACGGCAACGCTTGGCGGCGCGCGACGCCGTAAACGCCATCGTCACCGAATGGACGCGTTCGCTCGACCGCGCCGAGTTGATGCAGCGGTGTCTGAAGGGCCAAGTGCCCATCGGCAAACTGAATTCCATCGCCGACATCTTCGAGGACGAGCATTTCATCGCCCGCGGCAATCTGGCGAAGATTCAGGAAGACGGGATGGAACTGGCCATTCCCGGGGTGGTGCCCACGCTGTCAGAAACTCCGGGGCGGATCACCAATCTCGGACCCGCGCTCGGCAACGCCACCTACGAGGTGATGCGCGAGACGCTGGGTCTTTCCGCCGATGAGATCAAACGGTTGCGCGACAAGCGGATCATCTGATCCCGCCGCCGACCGACCGCGTTATTCCAAGCTCCTGCGAGGTTTTTTTCATGACCGAAGCCAATCCCCGGAAACTGCCTCTCGAAGGCATCCGCGTCATCGACGTCGCCACCGTCATCGCCGCCCCCTACAGCGCCGGGATCCTCGGCGAGTTCGGCGCCGATGTGCTGAAGGTCGAACATCCGATCGGCGGCGATGCCTGCCGCCATTTCGGCACCCCGACGCCCTGCGGCGATACCCTGACCTGGGTCTCGGAGTCGCGCAACAAGCGCTCGGTGACCATCGATCTTCACCGCCCGGAAGGCGTCGAGATCTTCAAGCAGCTGGTGGCGCAAACTGACGTCGTCTGCGAGAACTTCCGGCCCGGCACCCTGGAGAAGTGGGGTCTCGGTTGGGAGGCGCTGCGCGAGGTCAACCCGAAGCTGATCATGCTGCGCGTGACCGGCTATGGGCAGACCGGGCCCTACAAGGACCGCCCCGGCTTCGCCCGCATCGCGCATGCCGTCGGCGGGCTGGCCTATCTCGCCGGTATGCCCAAGGGGACCCCGGTGACGCCGGGCTCGACGACGCTCGGCGACTACATGTCCGGCCTTTATGGTGCGGTTGGGATCCTGCTGGCGCTGCGGCATCGCGACCGGACCGGGCAGGGGCAGTATATCGACACCGCCCTCTATGAATCGGTGTTCCGCTGCACCGATGAACTGGCGCCGGCTTACGCCATGTTCGGCACCGTGCGCGAACGTCGCGGGCCGTCGCATACCGACTTCGCCTGCCCACACGGGCATTTCCCGACCAAGAACAGCAAGTGGGTGGCCATCGCGTGTACCTCCGACAAGCTGTTCGCCAGGTTGGCGGAGGCCATGGGGCGGCCGGAACTGGCGTCGCATAACCTCTACGGCGAACAGAAGACCCGCCTCGAGAACCGCCATGACGTCAACGAGATCGTTCGCGACTGGTGCGGTTCGCTGACCCGCGCCGAAATTCTCGAACGCTGTTACGCGCACAATGCACCGGCGGCACCGTTGAACAACGTCGCCGATATGTTTGCCGACCGCCAGTTTCACGCCCGGCGTAACACGGTGGCCGTTGACGATCCGGACGTCGGCGAGACCGTCATCGTGCCGAATACCGTGCCGCGGCTCTCGAAGACGCCGGGGCGGATCGGCCATCTCGGGCCGCGGCTGGGCGCCCACACGACGGAAATTCTGCGCGAGTTGCTCGGCAAGTCGGACAGCGAGATCGCCGAGTTGAAGGATAAACGCGTCATTTGACCCGCGTGACGCCGCCGTCGACCCGCGGCGGCGCCACCCCGACCCAGAGCGGCGTTGACATGAGGGCGCCGCTCTTGCTCGCGAAGCACCCGACCCAACTGAACCGTCGGCCGGAAAGGCGAGTTTGTTCTCATCGTTGATTAGTAGAACATAAAACGAACAAATAATTAACGAGTGTCTTCGCGGCACATCTCGACCGCGCGTCAGCATCGGCGCCGCCTCGTCAAGCACATCGCCAGAAATAGTTAACAAAAAGCCCCGATCGGGTCGCGCGCTCGCGAATAACGCGGCGAACCGTGTGTTATTGTTCCCGGCTATACTGGGCGCAGATCAAGAACATCCCAATTTTTCCCATTGACGCCCAGTCAGGCCCATGTTAATTCAGCTTCACGGTATGTGTCGGTTTATGTAGGAGGCAGACGCCCAGAAGGGCGCATCCGGCTCATCCGTCTGCTGGAACGGTTATAGGGTGCTTGGAGCGGCTATGCCGCATTTGGTCGGAAAACACCCGAAGAAGATCGACAGTAAAGGGCGCGTGTCGATGCCGAAACTGTTCCGCGATGCTTTGCTCGAAGGGGATGAGGCGGCGGGGCAGATTTATGCCATTTCACATTTCAAATATCCGTCGATCTGGGTCTTTGGCGACGACGTGATGCAGCAGATCGCGGAAGGTCTTGGCGAGCTGGATTTTTTTTCCGACGAGCGCAACGACATGGCGTCTGTTCTCCTCGCCAGCGCGCATGTTTTGACCTTCGATACCGAGGGCCGCACCGTCCTGTCGCCGGAACTCTTGGAAGAAGCGCGCATCTCCGGCGAGATTCTGTTCGTCGGCCAAGGCGATCACGTCGAAATCTGGGAGCCATCGGCGTTCGAGGCGCATCGTTCCGAGGCCATCGCCCGGTTGCGGGCGAAGGGCGCCTCGCTGCCAAAGCGGCCCCGGGAGATAGCATCGTGACCAATCCACGGGCTCGTCGTCATACGCCGGTTCTGGTTGGCGAAGTCGTGCGCCATCTGGCCCCTTCGTCCGGCGCGGTGCTGGTCGACGCCACCTTCGGCGCCGGCGGCTACGCCCAAGCCCTGCTGACCGCTGTTTCCTGCCGAGTTTACGGGATCGACCGCGACCCGTATGTGTGTGCCGCCGCCGCCGAAATCGTCAACCGCTTCGCCGGCCGTTTGACCATCCTGCACGGTCGGTTCAGCCGGATGGACCAGTTGCTCGCCGATGTTGGCGTCACCGCGGTGGACGGCGTGGCGTTTGATCTCGGAGTCTCCTCGATGCAGCTCGATGATGCGGCGCGCGGCTTCTCCTTCCGTCACGATGCCGCCCTCGATATGCGCATGGATCCGGGCGAGGAGACCACCGCCGCCGATCTCGTCAATGGGCTCGATCAGGCGGCGCTGGCGGATATCATTTTCCGCTACGGCGAGGAGCCGTCCGCGCGGCGGATCGCCCGGGCCATCGTCGAGGCGCGCCATGCGGCGCCGATCCGAACCACGGGCGATCTTGCGGCGATCGTGCGTGGCGCCGTCAGGCGGCCAAAGCCCGGCATCGACCCGGCGACGCAGACCTTTCAGGCGCTGCGTATCCGCGTCAACGACGAGTTGCGCGAACTCGAGGCGGGCTTGCGGGCGGCTGAACGCCTGTTGCTCCCGGGCGGCCGTCTTTGTGTCGTCTCGTTCCATTCGCTGGAAGATCGAACCGTGAAAACGTTTCTGCGCGACCGATCCGCCGGCGCGCCGCGGCCGTCTCGGCATCGCCCGCTGACGGAGGGCGGGGCGGCCGAGCGGCGGCCGGCTTGGCGTGTCCTCACCCGGCGTCCGGTCTATCCGTCGGCGGCGGAGATCGAGGTCAATCCGCGCGCCCGTTCGGCCAGATTGCGCGCCGCCGAGCGGACAGCGGAACCACCGACCGAGGATGAAACCGGCTTAAGGAGAGCGGCGTGAACGGATGGGCCAGCTTGTCACGCCAGGCGGCGGCGCTGTGCCTGCTCGTCGCCACTGGACTCGCGGTGATGCTGATGGCGATCAACTACCAGATCCGCGACCTGGAACGCGAGATCGCCGACCTTGAGAAGCGCATCGCCGCCGATCGCCAGGAAACCCGTGTCCTCAAGGCCGAGTTCAATTTCCTCACCGAACCGGAACGCCTGCGCCGGGTATCCGAGAGCGTTCTCGGACTGGTGCCGCTGAAGCCGGGGCAGGTTCATACCTTCACCACCTTCGAGAGCCTTGGCCGTGACGAGGACCCGCTGGCGCAATTCCTGCGCGAAGAGGCAGATGTCCATGCCGTTTTCGGCCCCGGGGGGCAACGATGACACTGAAAGATCGCGAATTCAGGCGCGGTGAGACCGGCAACCCGGTTCGCCTGCAGGGTAGCCGGCTCAGCGGCTTGGAAACGGCGCGCACCCGCGTCCTTGTTGCGTTGACGGTCTTTGTGTTGGCCTTCGCCGCCACCGCCGTCCGATTGGTGGAACTCGGGGTTGTCGAGGCGGCCGCGCCCTCGGCTCCCTTGGCGGCGGGATCCGAGATCGCGCCGATGCGCGGCGATATCGTCGACCGCAACGGCGTTCTCCTTGCGACAAGCCTGCCGACGGCGACGCTGATCGCCAATCCGCGCCGTGTGATCGACGTCGAGGAAGCCGCCCAGGCGTTGGCCGATGTGTTTGCCGGCTCCAACTCGCAATGGTGGTTGGCCAGGCTGACTCGTGACGCGGCTTACGTCCGCCTGCGCCCGAACCTGACGCCGCGCCAGCAGAAGGCCGTCAACGAACTCGGTATTCCCGGCATCGATTTCGAGGAAAACAGTCGCCGCGTCTATCCGCAGGCGCGCACGGTGGCGCACGTGTTGGGCCTGACGTCGAGCGAGCACGTCGGCATCGCCGGCGTGGAGCAGAGTTTCGAGGGGGTCCTGTCGCGCGGCCAGACCGTTCAACTGTCGTTGGACGTCGGCGTGCAGGCGGTGGTGCGGACGCAGTTGAGCCAGGCGATGGAGACCTTCCGCGCCGTCGGCGCCGCGGCGGTGATCCTCGATGTGGAGTCCGGCGAGCTGATCGCCTGCGTGTCGCTGCCCGACTTCGATCCCAACGCACCGACCGCCGCCAGCGAGGATGCGCTCTTCAACCGCGTGACCAAGGGCGTCTACGAACTGGGTTCGCCGTTCAAGCTGTTCACCGCGGCGATGGCGCTCGATGCCGGGGTGACGACGTTCGACGGCGGCTACGACGCCAGCGAACCGATCCGCGTCGCCCGCTTCACGATCTCCGACTACCACGCCAAGAAGCGCTGGTTGTCGGTGCCGGAAGTGATCATGCACTCGTCCAACATCGGCGCCGCGAAGATGGCGCTCGATGTCGGGCCCGGCCTGCAGCAGCGATACCTCGAGCGTTTCGGTTTTTTCAGGCCGGCGATGATCGAGCTGCCCGAGGTCGGAACGAGCCTGAGGCCGAAAACATGGCGGCCGGTCAACGCGATGACGGTGGCCTTTGGTCATGGCCTCGCCGTGACACCGCTGCACATGACCCGCGCCATCTCCGCCCTCGTCAACGGCGGCAATCTCGTCAAGCCGACGCTGCTCAAGCAAGCGGCCGAGGAGCCTGTGGCCGAGGCACGCGTCATCGGCGAGGGAACGTCGCGGATGATGCGCAGCCTGATGCGCCTCGTGGTCACCCGTGGCACCGGCTCCCGCGCCGATCAAGCCGGCTATTTTGTGGGTGGCAAGACCGGAACAGCTGAGAAGTTGATCAACGGCGCCTATTCGTCAAAACGTCGCCTGTCATCTTTCGCCGGCGCGTTTCCCATCGACGATCCGCGATACGCCATCTTCGTGATGCTTGACGAACCGAAGGGGACGCGCCAAACGCACCAATATGCCACTGGTGGCTGGGTTGCGGCGCCGGTGGTTGGCGAGATCGTTGGCCGCGTGGCGCCGATGCTGGGGCTGGCGCCGGCGCGGCAGGGACTTGAAGAGGCCGATTGGCGGATCATGGCGCCCGCCGGCGCCCCATGGGCCGATGCCGTCCGCCAGGCCATTTTCCGCGCGGAGGATGCGCGACTTGGAGCTTTTTGAGCTATTGCAAGCGGATGAGGGCATCAAAACGGCGCATGTCTCGGGGGCGGCGATCAACATCACCGGGCTGACCGCGGACTCCCGGCAGGTCCGCCCCGGCTTCCTGTTCGCCGCCTTGCCAGGAGCGCGCGTCGATGGCCGCGCCTTCATCGACGAGGCGGTGGCAAACGGCGCCGCGGCCGTGCTGACCGCGCCGGACCCTCCGTTGATTCGGCGAAATGGCGCCGGCGGGTCGGTTCCCATCGTCACCGCCGGCAATCCGAGGCGGGGTCTGGCGCGCCTCGCAGCGCGATTTTTCGGCCGCCAGCCGGAGACGGTGGCCGCCGTCACCGGCACCAACGGCAAGACATCCGTGGTCTCGTTCCTGCGCCAGTTGTGGGCTTTCGCGGGGCGGCCGGCGGCCAGCCTCGGGACGCTTGGCATCGACGGGCCCGGGGTTGCGCGGGCGGGTTCGCTGACGACCCCGGATCCGGTCGCCCTGCACGCCGAACTCGCCCGGCTGGCGGATGCCGGCATCACCTGCCTGGCCATGGAGGCATCCAGTCACGGCCTCGACCAGTTCCGATTGGACGGAGTGCGCGTCGGAGCCGCCGCGTTCACCAACCTGACGCGCGACCATCTCGATTATCACGGCAGCCTCGACGCCTACCGGGCGGCCAAGCGGCGGCTGTTCGCCGACCTGCTCTCGGAGGACGGCTCGGCCGTCGTCAATGCCGACTCGACGGAAGGCGCGGCGATGGCGGAGGCGGCGCGCGCCCGCGGTATCCGGGTTCGGACCTTTGGCCGCGCCGGCGACGTGCGTGTCGACGGCGTTGTGCCGATCGCCGGCGGCCAACGGCTCACGCTCACCGTCGACGGTGTCCGACACGAAGTTCCGTTACCGCTGGTCGGCGATTTCCAGGCGTCCAACGCGGTTTGCGCGCTAACCCTCGGTCTTGTCACCGGGCTTGCGGCGGACATCGCCCTGGCCGGGCTCGAGAGCCTCCAGCCAGCGCCGGGCCGGCTACAGAAAGCGGCGACCACGCAGGCCGGCGCGCCGATTTTCGTCGATTATGCGCATACCCCGGACGCGCTGGCCAACGCGCTCGCCGCCTTGCGTCCGGCGTGCGCCGGCCGCTTGGTCGTTGTTTTCGGCTGCGGTGGCGACCGTGATGCCGGCAAAAGGCCGGAAATGGGTTGCGTCGCCGCCGGGTTGGCCGACCGCGTCTATGTCACGGACGACAATCCGCGCGGCGAGGATCCCACCGCCATCCGCCGCGCCATCCTGGTCGGCTGCCCGAGGGCGGTCGAGATCGGCGATCGCGCCGAGGCCATTGCCGAAGCCGTCGCCCGTCTCGAGAAGGATGATGTGCTGCTGGTCGCCGGCAAGGGCCATGAGCAGGGGCAGATCGTCGGCGAGCGTGTCGTGCCCTTCGACGACGTGGCGGTCGTTCAAGCCGTCGCGGCCACGTGCGGGGCCGGCTGATGGAGCGCGCGCTGTGGACATCCGACGAGGCCGCTGCCGCCACCGGCGGCGACACGCGCCGCGCCTGGACGGCCGGCGGCGTTTCCATAGACTCCCGAACCCTGGCCGCTGGCGATCTTTTCGTCGCCATCCAGGGGCCGAATTTCGATGGCCATGATTTCGTCGCCGATGCGCTGGACAAGGGTGCCGCCGCCGCGATGGTGGCACGTCGTCCGGATGGCGTCGCGGATAACGCGCCGCTGCTCGTCGTCGATGACACCCTGCGGGCGCTGCGCGACCTGGCCGCCGCCGCCCGCGCCCGCACCGCCGCGTGGGTGATCGGTGTGACTGGCAGTGTCGGCAAGACCGGCGTCAAGACCGCGCTCCGGCACGTCCTTGGCAAACAACGGATGACGCACGCCAGCCTCGCGAGCCTCAATAACCACTGGGGCGTGCCCTTGAGCCTGGCCCGCTTGCCGCGCGCCGCGCGATACGCCGTCTTCGAACTCGGGATGAATCATCCGGGCGAGATCGATCCTCTAAGCCGGCTCGTCCGCCCCGAGGTCGCCGTGATCACGACCATCGCGCCGGCACACATTGAGTTTTTCCCATCCCTCGACGCCATCGCCGATGCCAAGGCGGAAATCTTCGCCGGGCTCGTGCCTGGGGGGGCGGCGGTACTCAACGCCGATATCCCGCAGTTCGGCCGCTTGCGCACGGCGGCGGAGAGAATGGGCGCCAAGGTCTGCGCCTTTGGCTATGCCGCCGACGCGCGCGTGCGCATCGTCTCGGCCGAGCTGCGCGCCGACGGCTCGTCGGTACACCTCGACGTGGCAGGGGGGGCGGTTTCCTTCATCGTCGGCGCGCCCGGTCCGCATTGGGTGATGAATGCCGCTTGTGTTCTTGCCTCGGTGCATGCCGCCGGCGGCGATGTAATGGCGGCGGCGGCGGAAATGGCCGCGCTCCAGGCGCCCGAGGGACGCGGCAATGCCGAGAGCATTCCTGTGCCGGGTGGAACGTTCCGTCTCATCGACGACAGCTACAACGCGAATCCCGCCTCCATGCGCGCCGCCGTCGATGTCCTCGGCCGCACCGAGATTACGGACGGCGGGCGCCGCATCGCCATCCTCGGCGACATGCTCGAGCTTGGCGCGCACGCGGAAAGCGAGCACGCCGGCCTTGCCGAGCCCATCGCGGCGGCGGGCCTGGATCGGGTGTTTACCTGCGGGCCGATGATGCGCCGCCTGCACGACGCGCTGCCGGCGGAGAGACGCGGCGCGCATGCCGAAGACGCGGCGGCGCTGGCGGCCGTGGTCGCCGCCGCTGTTCGCGCCGGCGACGCCGTCATGGTCAAGGGGTCGGCCGGCAGCCGCATGGGCTCGATCGTCAAGGCCCTGAAGGCCCTTGCGACAACCAGCGGCCGGAACGCGCCCAACCCGCGCGCCGCGGACGGCGCCTGAAGGCGAGGGGGAAGAGACATGCTTTTCCATCTTCTGGTGCCGCTGGCGGAAGATTTCACGATCTTCAACGTTTTCCGATATCTCACCTTCCGCACCGGCGCGGCGGTGCTGACTGCGCTGTTCATTGGCCTGATCGTCGGGCCGCGCTTGATCCGGCTTCTCAAGAGCCGGCAGAACGGCGGCCAACCGATCCGCGAAGACGGGCCGGAAACGCATTTGCTGACCAAGCGCGGCACACCGACCATGGGCGGCTTTTTGATCCTCCTCTCGATGGGCATCTCGACGCTGCTGTGGGCGGATCTGACCAATGGGTTTGTGTGGTTGGTGTTGCTGGTGACGCTCGGCTTCGGCGCCATCGGTTTCCTCGATGACTACCGTAAGGTGACCCGTAAGCATAGCCGCGGCCTGCCCGGGCGGGCCAAGCTGTTCTTGTTGGTCATCATCGCCCTGAGTGCCGCGCTTTGGATCACCCAACTGACGCCGGAGCCGTTGCAGAACATGCTGGCGGTGCCGTTGTTCAAGGACATCCTGATCAATCTTGGGCTCGGCTTTCTCGCCTTCGCCGTGTTCGTCATCGTCGGCGCCTCCAACGCCGTGAACCTGACCGATGGGCTGGACGGCCTGGCGATCGTGCCGGTGATGATCGCCGTCGGCGTTTTCGCCCTGATCGCCTACCTCACCGGCAACACGGTGTTCGCCAATTACCTGCAAATCCATTACGTGCCGGGGGCCGGCGAGTTGGCGGTGCTGTGCGGCGCGCTGGTCGGCAGCGGGCTGGGCTTCCTGTGGTTCAATGCGCCGCCGGCGCGCGTATTCATGGGCGACACCGGCTCTCTGGCCCTCGGCGGCGCGCTCGGCACGATCAGCGTCGTCACCAAGCACGAACTGGTCCTCGCCATCGTCGGCGGCCTGTTTGTGCTCGAGACCGTGTCGGTGATCGTTCAGGTGCTCTCATTCAAGCTGACCGGCAAGCGGGTGTTCCGCATGGCGCCGCTGCACCATCATTTCGAGAAGATGGGCTGGGCGGAGCCGACAATCGTCATCCGCTTTTGGATCATCGCCTCGGTGCTGGCGCTGATCGGCCTGTCGACGTTGAAGTTGCGATGAGGAGGGGCCGGTGATCTCGCTCGCTCCGCTTGCTGACCGCGTGTACGCCGTCCTCGGGCTCGGCCGCAGCGGCCTCGCCACCTGTGAGGCCCTGGCAGCCGCCGGCAAGACGGTTTGGGCATGGGACGACGAGCCGGCGACGCGCGCCGCCGCGGCGGAAGCGGGTATGCCGATTGTCGAGCCGGGGCAGTGGGATCTCAGTGCCGTCGAGGCCTTGGTGCTGAGCCCCGGCATCCCGCGTCATTTCCCGACGCCGCATGCCATCGTCCGCCGCGCCGACGCAGCCGGGGTGCCGGTCATCGGCGACATGGAATTGTTCGCCCGCGCCGTGCCGGATGCCACCTGCGTCGGCGTCACCGGGACCAACGGCAAATCGACGACGACGGCGCTGATCGGCCATATCCTCGACGCGGCAGGCGTCGCCACGGTCGCCGGCGGCAATCTCGGCCCTCCCGTCCTCGGCTTCGAGCCGCTGTCGGCGGCCGGCGTCTACGTGTTCGAAATCTCCTCCTACCAGCTCGACATCACGCAGTCGCTGCCGCTTCGCGTCGCCGTGTTGCTCAACATCGCCGCCGACCATCTCGACCGCCACGGTGGTTTCGATGGCTACGTCGCGGCGAAGAGGCGCATCTTCGGCCTGCTTGTCGCCGGCGGCACGGCGATCGTCGGCGTCGACGACCCGGTTTGCCTCGAGATCTACGAAAGCCTGGCCGCCGGCGCCGAAGGCCCGCGTGCCGTCCCGATCTCCGCGACGCGGCCGTTGCCGAGCGGAGTATCGGTGGAAAACGGCCGGCTGATCGATCGCCTCGGCGGCACGGCCAGCGGTTTCGCGTTCGACCTCGCCCGGGCGCCGGCCCTTCCCGGGGTCCACAACGCGCAGAATGCCGCCGCCGCCTATGCCGCGTGCCGGACGCTGGACCTGGCGGCGGCGGACATCGCCACCGGCTTCGAGACCTTTCCCGGCCTCGCGCACCGCCAGGAACGCGTCGCCGTCATCGATGGCATCGCCTTCGTCAACGATTCCAAGGCGACCAATCCGGATGCCGCCGCCCGCGCCCTGGCGTGCTACGAGCCGATCTATTGGATCGTCGGCGGGCGGGCCAAGGACGGCGGTTTCGACGCGGTGGCGCCGTACCTGGCTCGGGTGCGCCACGCCTTCGTCATCGGCGAGGCGGCCGAGACCATCGCCGGCTTCCTCGATCGTCAGGGGGTGGCGCGAACCCTCTGCGAGGATTTGGAGACGGCGGTTTGGACGGCGTGGCGGCTTGCCGGGGCCGACGGCGAGCCCGGTGCGGTGGTGCTGCTGTCGCCGATGTGTGCCTCCTTCGACCAGTTCGCCAACTTCGAGCAGCGCGGCGAGGCGTTCCGCGGCGCCGTGAGAGCGATGGCCGTATGATGCATTTCCCGCGCACCGATACGAGCCTGATCAGCCGCTGGTGGTGGACCGTCGACCGCTGGACACTCGCCGCGATCCTCGCGCTGGCGATGATCGGCGCCATGCTGGGCTTCGCCGCGTCGCCGGCGATCGCCCTGGATCTCGGGCTGCCGCCATTCCACTTCGTCCACCGGCAGATCGTTTTCCTCTGCCTTGGCATGACGGTCATTTTCGCCACGTCCTTACTATCGCCGCACGGGGTGCGGCGGCTGGCGATCCTCGTCTTCGTGCTGGCCCTCGCCGCCACCCTGGCGACACTGTGGTTCGGCCCGGTGATCAAGGGGGCGACCCGCTGGCTGATCGTCGGCGGGTTGTCGATCCAGCCGTCGGAGTTCCTGAAACCGGCCTTCGCGGTGGTAAGCGCCTGGCTGATCGCCGCCGCCCGCCGCTCCGAACGCCTGACGGAAGTCGGCGCCAGCATGCTGGTTCTATTCGTCCTCGCCGCGGTATTCGCCGCGCAGCCGGACGTCGGCACGACCCTGCTGGTCTGCGCTACCTGGTCCTTGCAGATCTTCCTGGCGGGCTGCCCGTGGGTGCTCATCGCGCTCATCGCGCTCGTCTTCTGCGGCGGCGCGGTCGCCGCCTACCTCAACTTCCCCCACGTACGGGAGCGGATCGACCATTTCCTCGATCCCTCCGCCGGTGACGGCTACCAGATCGGCCAGGCGCTCGACGCCTTCCGTAGCGGTGGCCTGTTCGGGCGCGGGCCCGGCGAGGGGCGGGTCAAGGATTTGCTGCCGGACGCGCACGCCGACTTCATCTTCGCCGTCGCCGGCGAGGAATTCGGCCTCCTCGTTTGCCTGGCGATCATCCTCCTGTTTGCGCTTGTCGTCGTGCAGGGGCTCGGCCGGGCGCTTCAGGACGACGACCTGTTCGTGGTGCTGGCGGCGAGCAGCCTGATCGCCCTGTTCGGCCTGCAGGCGTTGATGAACATCGCCACCAGCCTGCACATGATGCCGCCGAAGGGGACCACCCTGCCGTTCATCTCTTACGGCGGTTCCGCCACGCTGGGGCTTGCATGGAGTATGGGCATGGTGCTGGCGCTGACCCGCTGGCGGCCCAATCCGGGGGCAACGCCATGAGCGCGCCGACACGGCCCTGCATCGTTCTCGCCGCCGGTGGCACCGGCGGCCACGTCTTTCCCGCCGCCGCGTTGGCCGCCGCGCTGGTCGAACGCGGCGCACGCCCGGTCGTCGTCACCGACCGCCGGGGAGAGGCCTTCAAGGGGCTGCCGGAGGGGACCGAGGTGCGGCAGATCCGCGCCGGCGGCGTCGCCGGCCTTGGGATGGTCGATCGCATCCGCAACCTGGCGTTCACCGCGATCGGCACCCTCGAGGCGAGGCGTCTCTTGCGCGCGTTGAAGGCCGATGCGGTGATTGGCTTCGGCGGCTACGCGGCGCTGCCGACGACGGTAGCGGCAACGTTCATCAGCACCCCGGCGATGATCCACGAGCAAAATGCCATTCTCGGCCGCGCCAATCGGCTGCTGGCGAAGCGGGTGGCGCGGGTCGCCGCCTCGTTCGATCGCATCGGCCGGGTGCCGCCGACGGGGCGGCACAAGGTGATCCGCACCGGCATGCCGGTGCGCCCGGCGTTTCTCGAGGCGGGCCGGGTCGCCTACCAGGCGCCAGCGGCAAACGGTCCGGTTTGCCTTGTCATCCTCGGCGGCAGCCAGGGGGCGCGGGTGTTCAGCGAGGTGGTGCCGGCCGCCGTCGAGCGTCTCGACGAGGCGCTGCGGCGGCGTTTGCGGATCACCCAGCAGTGTCGCCCGGAAGACCTCGAAGCGGTTCGCGGTGCTTACGCAGGGCTCGGCGTCGAGGCCGACCTGCAGGCTTTCTTCTCGGATGTCCCGCAACGGCTCGCGGCGGCCCATCTGCTGATCGTCCGCGCCGGCGCCTCGACCGTGGCGGAGGTGGCGGCGGCCGGCCGGCCGGCCGTTTTCGTGCCCTATCCGTTTGCCGCCGACGACCACCAGACGGCCAACGCGCGGGCGATGCACGACGTGGGCGGCGGCTGGCTCATGCCGCAACCCGATTTCACGCCGGATCATCTGGCCGCCGAGCTCACGCGCCTGATCGCGTCGCCGGGCGCGTTGACGGCGGTGGCCGAAAAGGCGCGTGCCGCCGCCGTGCCCGATGCGGCGGCGCGTCTCGCCGGCGTCGTGCTGGCGCTGGCGGGCGGCATCGACAAGCCGGCGGCCCCGGTGCGCGCGGAAGATGCCGCGGCATGACCAGTCTGCCCCTCGACATCGGTACCATCCATTTCGTCGGCATCGGCGGCATTGGCATGAGCGGCATCGCCGAGCTGTTGCACAACCTCGGTTACCGTGTCCAGGGGAGTGACCGGACGGAGAGCAACAACACCCGGCGCTTGCGCGATCTCGGCATCCCGGTCGCCATCGGCCACGAAGAGGCCAACCTCGGCGGCGCCGGTGTCGTCGTCGTTTCGTCGGCGATCAAGCATGACAATCCGGAAGTGGCGGCGGCGCGCGCGCGGCTGATCCCGGTGGTGCGCCGCGCCGAGATGCTGGGCGAGCTGATGCGCCTTCGCCGCTCCATCGCCGTCGGCGGTACGCACGGCAAGACGACAACGACGTCTCTGATCGCCGCGGTGCTGGATGCGGCGGGCGTCGACCCGACCGTCGTCAACGGCGGGATCATCAACGCCTACGGCACCAACGCCCGGCTCGGTGCCGGCGAATGGCTGGTCGCCGAAGCGGACGAGTCCGACGGGACGATGGTCAAACTGCCGGCCTCGATCGCCGTGGTCACCAATATCGATCCGGAGCACATGGATCACTACGGCGACTTCGATGCCCTGCGAGACGCCTTCGTCGCCTTTGTCTCCAATATCCCGTTTTACGGGTTCGCCGCGCTCTGCATCGATCACGCCGAAGTGCAAAGCCTGATCGCCCGGGTTCAGGACCGCCGCATCATCACCTATGGCTTCAGCCCGCAGGCGGACGTGCGCGGGGTCGATTTCGAGGCGGCGACCGACGGTGTCCGGTTCGGCGCCGTCATTCGCGACCGCAAGACCGGCGCCCACCGGACGGTCGACAAGCTGTTCCTGCCGATGCTGGGCCGGCACAACGCGCAGAATGCGCTCGCCGCGCTCACGGTCGCCAGCGGCATCGGCGTCGCCGACGATCTGGTCCGCCAAGGGTTTGCCGGCTTCGGCGGTGTCAAGCGGCGTTTCACCAAGACCGGCGAGGTCGACGGCATCATCATCATCGACGACTACGCGCACCACCCGGTGGAAATCGCCGCCGTGCTGGCGGCGGCGCGTGCCGTCGCGCCGGGGCATGTCATCGCCGTCATGCAGCCGCACCGCTACTCGCGCCTGCACAGCCTGTTCGAGGATTTCTGCGGCTGCTTCAACGACGCCGAGACGGTGATCGTCGGCGACGTTCATGCCGCCGGCGAGACGCCGATCGACGGTGTCAGCCGCGATGGTCTCGTCGACGGTCTGCGCGCGCATGGTCACCGCAACGTTGTCGCCCTGAACGATCCGGCCCAACTCGCCGGCCTCGTCAAGGCGGTGGCGCGCCCCGGCGATTTCGTCATTTGCCTTGGCGCCGGCAGCGTCACCCAGTGGGCGCACGCGCTGCCGGCCGAACTCGCCGCCATCCGCGCCGGCGCCGGAGGAGGCGGATGATGCAGCCGATCCACTGCGGCGACCGCCTCATCGACCGCCTGCCGCCGGTGCGCGGCCGCTACCGCGAAAACGCGCCGCTGGCGCCGATAACCTGGTTCCGCGTCGGCGGGCCGGCGGAGGTGATGTTCCGCCCCGCCGACGCCGGCGATCTCGCCGACTTTCTCGCGGCGCGGCCGCAAGACGTCCCGCTGACGGTGCTCGGGGTGGGCTCCAACCTGCTGGTCCGCGATGGCGGTGTTGCCGGCGTCGTCATCCGGCTCGGACGCGAATTCGCCGGCGTCGAGGTGGCGGGCACGGCGGTACGCGCGGGTGCCGCCGCGCTCGACGTCAACGTGGCCCGCGCCGCCCAGGAAGCGGCGCTCGGCGGCCTCGAATTCTTGAGCGGCGTACCCGGTACCATCGGCGGCGCGTTGCGGATGAACGCCGGAGCCTACGGGCGGGAAATGAAGGACATCGTCGAGGCGGCGGAGGCCATCGACGCCACCGGCAAGCGTCACCGGCTTTCCGCCGACGGATGCGGGTTCGGCTATCGGACTTCGGCGGTTCCGGAAAGCTGGATCTTCACCGGCGCCGAATTGCGCGGTACGCCGGAAAGCCGCGAGGCCATCGATCGGCGCATCGCCCAGATTCGCGAGGCGCGGGAGACGGCACAGCCGATCCGCGCGCGCACCGGCGGCAGCACTTTCGCCAACCCGCCAGGGGCACGCGCCTGGGAACTGATCGATCAAGCCGGCTGCCGCGGTATGAGCCGCGGCGGCGCCAAGGTCTCGGAACATCACTGCAATTTCCTGATCAATACCGGTGGCGCTACGGCGGCCGACCTTGAGGGGCTCGGCGAAGAGGTGCAGGCGCGCGTTCTCGCCGCGACCGGGGTCCGTTTGCGGTGGGAGATCCGCCGCATCGGCGAGCCGGGGTTGGCCGAAACCACGATGGAGGAGGCGAGATGAGCCGGCGCGTCGCGGTCCTCATGGGGGGCTGGTCGGCCGAACGGGAGGTGTCCCTGGTCAGCGGCGCTTCGTGCGCCGAGGCCTTGCGCCGCGCCGGTTACGACGTCATCGAGATCGACCTCGGCCGCGACGTGACGGCGATGGTTGCGGCGCTGACCCCGGCGCCGGATGTTGTCTTCAATGCCCTGCACGGCCGCTTCGGCGAGGACGGCTGTGTGCAAGGCGTCCTCGATATCCTCGGCGTGCCGTACACGCATTCCGGTGTTCTTGCCTCGGCGCTGGCGATGGACAAGCCGCAGGCCAAGCGCCTGTTCGCCGCCGCCGGCATTCCGGTCGCCGAACACTGCATCGTCGACCGCCGGCAGGCCGCGTCCGGCGATCCGCTGCCGCGCCCCTACGTCGTCAAGCCGGTCAACGAGGGTTCCAGCGTCGGCGTCCACATCGTCACGGAGGCGGCGAACCTGCGCCTGGAAGACAGCGTCATCTGGCACCATAGCGGCACCGTGATGGTCGAACAGTTCATTCCCGGTCGGGAACTGACCGTCGCCGTGATGGGCGATCGGCCGCTGGCGGTCACCGATATCACCACCAATCGGGGGTTTTACGATTACGACGCCAAGTATGCCGAGGGTGGATCGCGGCACGTCATACCGGCCGAAATCGAATCAAGTGTCTATAACCAGATATTGGGGTTCGCCGTCGATGCCCACCAAGCCCTTGGTTGTCGTGGAGTTTCTCGGAGCGATTTCCGTTTCGATGGCGAGCGGGTGTACATCCTGGAAGTGAATACGCAGCCGGGCATGACGCCGACGTCCCTGGTGCCGGAGCAGGCAGCGTATGCCGGGATCTCGTTTGAGGACCTGGTGACTTGGATGGTGGAGAGCGCCGCATGCGACAGCTGACGGGTTTGTTGCCGGAGATCGGTCCGCGGATGCGCGATCAGGCGCGTCGCCTGCCGCCGCTCCCGTGGCGGACGCGGCGCGGCGCGGCCCTGTCGATCGTCGTCGCGATGATCGTCGTTGCCGGGGTCGGTGGATGGATATGGCGCCAGGGCTGGCCGAAGCAGGCGGCCGCCGCCCTCGGCGAGGCCGTCGCCGGGACGACTGCCGGGCTCGGGCTGGCGGTGGACGAAGTTTTCGTCATCGGCCGCCAGCATGCCGAGCGCGCCGACCTGCGCGCGGCGCTCGCCATCGAACGCGGCGATCCGATCCTGTTCATCGATCTCGAGGCGGCGCGCTCCCGGGTTACCGAATTGAGCTGGGTCGCCGACGCGTCGGTGGAGCGATTGCTGCCCAACATCATCGTCGTGCGGCTCGACGAACGCGCGCCGCTCGCCCTGTGGCAGCTGCAGGGAAACTTTTCGGTCATTGACGCCGAAGGCTATGTGCTGGCCCGCGACGCGGTCTCCCGGTATGGCCATTTGCCGTTGGTCGTTGGCGACCAGGCGCCGGAGGCGGCCGCCGACTTTGTCCGCATGATCGCCACCGAGCCATGGCTCGCCGGCCAGGTGAAGGCCGGCGTGCGCGTTTCCGGCCGCCGCTGGGACGTGCATCTGGACAGCGGCACGCAGGTTCGTCTGCCGGCGGAGGGAGCCCGGGACGCCTGGGCACGACTGGCCGACTACCAAATCGCGCATCGCATTCTCGAAAACAGCCCCGATGTTGTCGATCTCCGCATTCAGGGCCGCGTCACCATCGTGCCGGCGGAACCTCTGGAAGAGAACGATCCCGGCGCGGAACGCAGCGTGTAGCACGGATGGCGAAAGGCAAACATTAAGTTGAATGGCTCGATACCACGTAAAACCAGCACTGGGTGGGGACGGGATATGATCGCCGCGCTTGATATCGGCACCACCAAGGTCTGTTGCCTGATCGCGACGACTGGCGAGAGCGACGACCTGCAAGTCGTCGGTATCGGCCATCACGCCTCACGCGGCCTGCGCGCCGGAAATCTGGTCGACCTCGAAAGCGCCGAGGCGTCGATCCGCGCCGCTGTCGACGCCGCCGAACGCATGGCCGGTGGAATGGTGCGCCGCGTCGTCGTCAACCTGTCGGCGGGCCAGCCGCAGTCGCAACTGGTTGCCTACGAAGTGTCGGTGGCGGGGCATGAAATCGGCGACGCCGATATCCGGCGGATCCTCGATCCCAGCGGCTTCGGGCATGCCGTGCCGGAGGACCACGAGGTGATCCAGGTAGTCCCGGTCGGCTACAGCATCGACGGCTGTCGTGGCGTGCGCGATCCGCGGGGCATGTTCGGGCAGCGCCTCGGCGTCAACCTGCATCTGATTTCGGCCAACGCCGGCGCGGTGCGCAATCTGGCGACCTGCGTCGCCCGCTGTCATCTCGAAATCGAGGACCGGGTCGCCTCGCCGCACGCCGCCGCCCTCGGCAGCCTGATCGACGACGAGCGGACGCTGGGGGTCACCCTCATCGACCTCGGCGGCGGCACCACGTCGGTCGCCGTGTTCTTCGACTCGGAATTGCTGTTCACCGACATCCTGCCGATCGGCGGCCTGCATGTCAGCCGCGACGTGGCGCGCGGGCTGCAGACGCCGCTGGGGCAGGCGGAACGCATCAAGATCCTGCACGGCGCATGCGTCGCCTCGCCGGCCGACGACCGGCGGCCGATCGACGTGCCGCCGATGATGGACGATGGGGTGGCCGACTACACCCAGGTGCCGCGGTCGATGCTGGTTGGCATCATCCGGCCGCGGATGGAAGAGATTTTCGAGATGATCCGCAGTCGTCTCGAAGATGCCGGTCTGCACCGGATCGCTGGGCGCCGGGTGGTGCTCACCGGCGGCGGTTCGCAGTTGACCGGCGCCGCCGAGCTGGCGGGCAAGATTCTCGACAAACAGGTGCGTATCGGCCGTCCGCGCAAGCTGAAGGGCTTGCCGGAGGCCGCCGCCGGACCGGCATTCGCCACCTGCGCCGGCCTGCTTCGCTATGCCGCCAACGCGCCGAGCAATTCGGCCAAACCGACCTACCGGCCAGCGGCGCCGGCGGGAACACTCGGCCGGTTCGGCCAATGGTTACGCGAAAATTTTTGAAAGGGGAGTAGACATGAACGGAGGCCCAAACATGACCCTGAACCTCGGCGTCCCACTCGGAGGTCCAACGCCCGACCTCAGGCCGCGCATTACTGTCATCGGTGTCGGCGGCGCCGGCGGCAACGCGGTCAACAACATGATCCGCTCGAAGTTGGAGGGGGTCGAATTCGTCACCGCCAACACCGATAGCCAGGCGCTCGCGCAGTCCTGTGCCGAACGGCGAATCCAACTCGGCACAACGGTGACGCAAGGCCTCGGCGCCGGCTCCCGCCCGGACATCGGCCGCATCGCCGCCGAGGAAGCGCTGGAAGAGATCGTCGACGAGATCCGCGGCTCGAACATGGTGTTCATCGCCGCCGGCATGGGCGGCGGCACCGGCACCGGCGCCGCCCCGGTGATCGCCCGCGCCGCCCGCGAACAAGGCATCCTGACCGTCGGTGTGGTCACCAAGCCCTTCCACTTCGAGGGCAGCCACCGGATGCGCATCGCCGAGACCGGCATCCAGGATCTGGAGCAATACGTCGACACGCTGATCATCATCCCCAACCAGAACCTGTTCCGCATCGCCAACGAACGCACCACCTTCGCCGATGCCTTCAAGATGGCCGACGACGTATTGGACTCGGGCGTGCGTGGCGTGACGGATCTGATGGTCATGCCTGGCCTGATCAACCTCGACTTCGCCGACATCCGCGCGGTGATGAGCGAAATGGGCAAGGCGATGATGGGCACCGGCGAGGCCGAGGGGGATCGGCGGGCCGTCGACGCCGCCGAGTCGGCGATTTCCAATCCGCTGCTCGACGACGTGTCGATGCAAGGCGCGCGTGGCGTGCTGATCAACATCACCGGCGGCATGGACATGACCTTGTTCGAGGTGGACGAGGCGGCCAACCGGATCCGTTCGGAGGTCGACCCCGACGCCTTCATCATCTTCGGGTCGACCTTCGACGAGGCGCTGCAAGGGAAGATCCGCGTCTCCGTCGTCGCCACCGGCATGGAGAGTCTGGAGCAGCAACAACCGCACCCCGATGCCCGTGTGACCCGTCTGGCGGATGCACGCCCCGCGCCGCGCCATGTCGCGCAACCGGAAGCCACCGAACAGCCGGCGCACGACGCGGAACCCTCGGGGTTGCCGGCGCCGGCTTTTGCCTCGGAGGGCTATGACGACGCCGTTCCGGCCGGCCAAGCGGCGGATGCGGACCCCGCCGTCGCGATGGCTGGCGAGCCGGGCGGCCACAACGTCGACGCGGCGTCGCCCTCGCAGGTGTTCATTCCGCCGGCTCCGGCGATTGCCCGTCCAGGCCCGGGCCGCGATCAAGCGGGCGGCAGGTTCGCGCGCACGGGCGCCAATGGCGACCATCATGCGGCGGACGCCGAGAGCAACCGTGTCAGCATGGCAAGCCTGTTCGCCCGGGTCACCGGCGTGTCTCGCACGCGGCCGGTAAAGCCGGAAGCGCAACACACACCGGCGCCTGCCTCCGCGCCGGCCCGTCAACCGGCTCCTGACCCGGCCTGGCGGATCGGCCAGGCGAAACCGGAGAACCAGCCGACACCGTCGCAGAGTCCGGAGGAAGACGTGTTGGACATTCCGGCGTTTCTGCGCCGTCAGGCCAATTAGGCGCCAAGCCAGGCGGGGGCCGACCGTCACGCGGACGGCTGCCGCTCCCCCTGGCGCCGCGCGAACCATGCGTTCAGTGACTTGTACGCCGCCCTGCGGCGCGTGATATACTTCTGAGCATGGGATTGCTCAGAAGCAGGAAGGTAAGCGTGAACGAAGGGTGCGACGTCGGTCGAACGAAGGAAACCGGAGCCGCCTCTCGATGGCGGCGCCTGTTTGCCGTCTGCGTGATCACAGGTCTCGTCGCCGCGTGCGGGTCGTCGGACGACGAATTGGTCTACGAGGAACAACCGGTCGGCGTCCTCTATAATCAGGCGATGGATGCCATGGAGGCCGAGGAGTTCGCGATCGCCGCCCAGCAGTTCGATGAGGTGGAGCGCCAACACCCGTATTCGCCCTGGGCGACGCGGGCGCAAGTGATGGGGGCATTTTCCCACTATTCGGGCGAACAGTACGACGAGGCGATCGCCGCCATCGACCGCTTTGTCGATCTCCATCCGGCGCATCCGCAAGTGCCCTATATGAAGTATCTGAAGGGGCTGAGCTACTACGATCAGATCTCCGATATCGCCCGCGATCAGCAAATGACACTGAACGCACGGCAAACCTTCGCCGAAGTCGTCAACCGGTACCCCGACTCCGAATACGCCCGCGACGCCCGCGTCCGGCTCGACCTGTGCAATGATCACCTGGCTGGGCAGGAGATGGTGATCGGCCGTTTCTACCTCCGGCGTGGTTACTATCTCGCGGCGATCAACCGGTTCCGGAACGTCATCGATGAGTACCAGACGACGACGCATGTCCCGGAGGCATTATTGCGGTTGACCGAGGCCTATACTGCCGTCGGGTTGCGGGAGGAGGCGCGCCGGTCCGCCGCCGTGCTCGGGCACAACTTCCCCGGCAGCGACTGGTATGCCGACGCCTACGCGCTCGTGCAGCAGGATGGCGCCGACGACGACGGGTCTTGGTTCTAGACCCAGCGAGGAGAGGTGGATGCTCGCCTCGCTGACGATCCGCAACATCGTCCTGATCGAGTCCCTTTCCCTGGATTTCGCGCCCGGTCTCGCGGTGCTGACCGGGGAAACCGGCGCTGGCAAATCCATCCTGCTCGATTCCTTGGGCCTCGGCCTCGGCGCCCGGGCGGATGCGCGGCTGGTTCGTCATGGCGCCGACCAGGCCTCGGTCACGGCGGCGTTCGATCTCTCCCCGGCACACCCGGTTTTCCCCTTTCTTGCCGACCAGGGGTTGGCGGTCGGTGGCGAGATCGAAGGGCTCGTCGTCCGGCGGACGCTCAATGGCGATGGCCGGTCGCGGGCGTTCGTCAACGACCAGCCGGTCAGTGCCGGGCTGCTCCGCCAGATCGGCCAGTACCTGGTCGAGATCCATGGCCAGTTCGAAAACCAGCGCCTGCTCGATCCGGCCAGTCATCGCCGGCTTCTCGACTCTTTCGGCGGCCTGGAGGATGAACTGGCCGCTTGTGCCACCGCCTGGCGGGGCTGGCGGCAGGCGGTCGATGCCCTTGCCGCAGCGGAACAGGCGCTGACGCGGGCGCGGGCGGAGGAGGATTTCCTGCGCCATGCCGTCGATGAGTTGGCGGCGATGCGGCCGAGCCCGGGCGAGGAGGTGGAATTGAGCGAGCGCCGCGCCTTCCTGATGAATGCCGAGAAGGTTTCCGAGGCGGTCAGCGCGGCGGCCGTTCTGCTGACGGGCGAGGGCGAACGGGGCGGCGTCGATTCGTCGCTGCAGGGGGCGCGCCGGCAACTCGATCGCGTCGCCGACAAGGTCGGCGGACGCCTCGATGCGGTGCTTGCGGCGATCGACGCGGCGCTGTCGCAGGTCATCGAGGCGCAGGCACAGCTGGAGCGGACGATGGCCGACACCGATCTCGATCCGCGGCAGCTTCAGGTGTGCGAGGAACGCCTGTTCGGGCTCCGCGCGCTGGCCCGCAAGCATGGCGTCGAGGTCGACGGACTGGCGGCGCTGCTGGATGATCTGAGGCAGCGGCTCGATGCCCTCGACAGCGGTGCCGCGCACATCGCCACGCTGGCCGCCGCCGAGGCGGAGGCGCGTGCCGACTACATCGAGGCGACGACCCATCTCAGCACCCGCCGCGCCGCCGCCGCCGAACGGCTCGACGCGCGAATGGCGGCGGAGTTGCAACCCCTCAAGCTGGGCAAGGCCCGATTCATGACCCGGGTCGAGCCGCTGGCCGAAACCGCCTGGAACACCAACGGCGCCGACAAAGTGGCTTTCGAGGTCTCGACCAACCCCGGAATGCCGCCGGGCCCGTTGGCGAAGATCGCCTCCGGCGGCGAACTGGCCCGCTTCACGCTGGCCTTGAAGGTGGTGCTGGCGGAGGCTGATCCGGTGCCGACGCTGGTGTTCGACGAGGTGGACGCCGGGGTCGGCGGCGCGGTGGCGGCGGCGGTCGGCGAGCGGCTGGCCCGGCTCGCCGGCACGTGTCAGGTCCTCGTCGTCACCCATTCGCCGCAGGTGGCGGCGCGCGGCCATCACCAGTTGCGGATCAGCAAGGACGCCGATGGCGAGACGGCGCGCACGCGGGTCCACGTACTCAGCGAGGCCGAGCGGCGGGAGGAGATCGCCCGCATGCTGGCCGGCGCGACGGTCACCGACGAGGCGCGGGCGGCGGCGGAAAGCCTGCTGATCGGCGCTTCGGGATGACAGAGGAGATCCGCCAGCGCCCCGTTGACGCGCTGACACGAGAGGACGCGGCGGCGGAATTGGAAGCGTTGGCTCGCGAGATCGCCGCCCACGACCGCGCCTATTACCAACAGGACGTGCCGATCATCGATGACGCGGCGTACGACGCTCTCCGCCAGAGGAACGCCGAGATCGAGGCCCGCTTTCCCGATCTGGTGCGTGCCGACAGCCCGTCCGTCAGCGTCGGCGCGCCGCCGGCGGCGGCGTTCGGCAAGGTCCGCCATTCGCGGCCGATGCTGTCGCTGGCCAATGCCTTCGACGAGGCGGATTTGCGCGAATTCGTCGACGGCGTGCGGCGTTACCTGGTCGAGTTGAAGAACGATGCCGATTTGCCCCTGGAACTGGTCGGCGAGCCGAAGATCGACGGTCTGTCGGTGGCCCTGCGCTACGAGGCCGGCCGCTTCGTCCAGGGCGCGACGCGCGGCGATGGCACCGAGGGCGAGGACGTGACGGCCAACTTGCGGACCGTCGACGACATCCCGGAGCGGGTCGGCGGCGCCCCCGCGGTGTTCGAGGTGCGCGGCGAAATCTACATGACGAAGGAGGATTTCGCCCGCCTGAACGATCGCCAGCGGGAGACCGGCGGCAAGGTATTCGCCAACCCACGCAATGCCGCCGCCGGGTCCCTGCGCCAGCTCGATGCATCGGTGACGGCGGCCCGGCCACTGCGCTTCTTTGCCTATACCTGGGGCGAAGTCAGCGAACCCATCGGCGACACCCATATCGACGCGCTGCGGGCTCTGGAACGTTACGGCTTCCCGGTCAATCCTCGGGTTCGTGTCTGCGCCTCGCTAGGCGAGATGCTCGACTATGCCAGCGAGCTTGAGGCGGCGCGAGCTGGCCTGAGTTATTTGATCGACGGCGCCGTGTTCAAGGTCAACCGCCTCGACTGGCAGGAACGGCTGGGCGCCGTCAGCCGGGCGCCGCGCTGGGCGATCGCGCAAAAGTTTGCCGCCGAGCAGGCGGAAACGGTGCTGCGCGCCATCCGCGTCCAGGTCGGCCGGATGGGCACGCTGACGCCGGTTGCCGAGTTGGAACCGGTTCTCGTCGGCGGCGTCGTCGTCTCCCGCGCCACCTTGCACAACGAGGATGAAATCGCCCGCAAGGACGTGCGCGAGGGGGATACCGTGGTCTTACAGCGGGCGGGCGACGTCATCCCGCAGATCATCTCCGTCGTCCCGGAAAAGCGCCCGCCCTACGCCAAACCGTTCGTGATGCCGGAAACCTGCCCGGAATGCGGCAGTCTTGCGGTGCGCGAGCCGGGGGAGGCGGCCCGACGCTGCGCCGGTGGCCTGATCTGTCCGGCGCAGGCGATCGAGCGGCTGAAGCACTTTGTCTCCCGCGACGCCTTCGATATCGAGGGCCTGGGCGCGCGCAATATCGAGGCTTTCTGGAAGGACGGGCTGATCAAGACGCCGGGCGACATATTCCGGCTCGGCGAACAGCGAGACGCCCTGATGGGGCGGGAAGGCTGGGGCGAGAAGTCGGTCGCCAACCTGCTCGACGCCATCGAGAGCCGGCGACGCATCCCGCTGGAGCGGTTCATCTACGCGCTCGGCATCCGCCAGGTCGGCCAGGCAACCGCGCGCATCCTCGCCCGCCAGTACCGCAGCCTGGAGGCTTGGCGGGCGGCGATGACCGCCGCCGGCGAGCCGGACTCGGAAGCTTACGCCGATCTGGTGGCCATCGACAGCATCGGGCCGGCGGTCGCCGCCGACATCGCGGCGTTTTTCGCCGAACCGCACAACCGGGATATCCTCGACGATCTCGCAAAGGCGCTGACCGTCGAGGAGTTCGTCGGCCAGGCGGCGGCCGACTCGCCGCTCGCCGGCAAGACGGTCGTATTCACTGGTAGCCTGGAGACGATGACCCGCAGCGAGGCGAAGGCGCGCGCCGAGACGCTCGGCGCCAAGGTGGCGGGATCTGTGTCGAGGAACACCGACTATGTCATCGTCGGCGCGGACGCCGGCTCGAAGGCGAAGAAGGCCGCCGAGCTCGGCGTGAAGACGCTCACCGAGGAGGAGTGGCGGGCGATGGCGGCGGGAGGATAGGCCGCCGGTCCGGTGCCACGATGGGCGTCCGATCCGGCGGCGCGAACCCGACGAGGCGCGACTTACGCTTCCGGCGTCAGGTCGACGGAATAAAGGTCGACGTTGTTCAAGTCCTTTAGCGTCACCGTCATCACGCCGGTGTCGCCGGCGATGCGGACATGGCCGAAGAACTGCATGCCGTCGGTCGGCGGCAGGTTGCGCTGACCTTCCGCCGGCGCCTTCTGGTACTTCACCTGCGGGCCGAAGGTGTTGTCGAGGGCGTTGGGGCCGAAGGTGCCGGCATTCAGGGGCCCGGAGACGAATTCCCAGAACGGCGCGAAATCTTGGAACTGCGCCTTGTCCGGGTCGTAGTAGTGGGCCGCGGTGTAGTGGACGTCGGCCGTCAGCCAGACGACGTTCTTGATGCCGTTCGACTTGATGAAGCGGAGGATGTCGGCGATGTCGTGCTCGCGCCCTAGGACCGGCCCGTCGCCGTTGGCGCCGTTCTCGAACGCCTTCTTGCCGTCGCGGACGACGAGGCCGATGGGCATGTCCGAGGCGATCACTTTCCAGGTCGCCTCGCTGGAGAGCAATTCCTTCTTCAGCCAGCGGATCTGCTCGCCGCCGAGGAACGCGGTCTCCGCCGACGGCGCCGGCTGGTCGTTGGCCGAGTTGTCGGCGCGGTAGGTGCGCATGTCGATGAAGAACATGTCCAGCGCCGGGCCGTAGTGGATGGCGCGGTGGATGCGCTCCGGATTGCCGGCGAACTGGCGGGTCGGCATGAACTCGTGGAAGGCGCGGTTGGCGCGCGCGGCGAGCAGGGCGGCACTGCGCACGGTGTAACGGTCGTCGGCGAGGACCTCGTTGGGATACCAGTTGTTGACCGTCTCGTGGTCGTCCCATTGGGCGAACATCGGAACCTGCGCGTTGAAGGCGCGGACGTTGGCGTCCATGAGGTTGTATTTGTACTGGCCGCGGAACTCGCGCAGCGTCTCGGCGACCTTCGCCTTCTCCTCGATCATCACGTTCTTCCACACGCCGCCGTCGGCCAGCGTCACCTCGGACTGCATGGGGCCATCGGCATAGACCGTGTCGCCGGAATGGATGAAAAAGTCGGGGTCGAGATCCTGCATCGTCTTGTAGATCTTCATCCCGCCCCAGTCCTCGTTGATGCCCCAGCCCTGACCGGCGGTGTCGCCCGACCAGACGAAGGTGATGTCGCGGTTGCCGGCCGGGCCGGTGCGGAAACGGCCGCTCACCGGTTCGCTGGTCGCCTTGAGGTCGGCGAGGTCGACGAACTGCACGCGGTAAAAGACATCCTGGCCGGCCGGCAGGCCCTGGAGGTCCATCTTTGCGGAAAAGTCTGTCGTCTCCAGGGCGGCGGGGCCTTGGACGCGGCGCGCGTTGCTGAACGATTCGGTGGTCGCGACGTCGACGATCATCCGCGACGGGCGATCGGCCCGGCCCCAGATGACGGCGCTCGATTGCGTCACGTCACCGGTTTGGACGTCGTGGGTGATTACCGGCCGCCCCGATTGCGCGAACGCCGGCGCGCCGAGCAAACCAGCGGTGGCCAAACCAGCACCCGCCGTCGTCGACGCGACGAAAGCGCGCCGGGTGAGTGTCAGGGCAGAGAAACGTCCAACGTTCCGCATAACCATCCTCCAAGCATGACGATCTTGATCTTGATGGGGAATGGTTAGCGGTCTTTGGTTGCAATCGCGTGACAATTGCATTTCAGCCGGATGAAATCACGCTTTTGGCGCGAGGTTCACCGGCATGATTCGGGACGGTGCCGCGTTGAACGTTATTTTCTCAACGATCTTTGGAACATGCGGTCAGAGCGTTCGGCCGCCGCCGTCGCCGCGTTGGCCGCGTTCCGTGCCTCGCGCGCCGCGTCGTCGGCCGCCGTCGCGGCCCGGCTGACTTCGGCTTTCGTCGCCGCCATCTCGTCCTTGAGTTGCTGGACGTCTTGCTGAAGCTGGTTCACGTCGGTGCGCAATTCATCAACCTCGCCGGAACTGGCACAACCGCCCACCACCAGCGCCGCCATGACGAGTGCACCCGATAGCCCCTTCGCGGAAACCCTCATCTCATTCATCTCCGTTCGCGATTTCAATGCGTCGCCAGCCGTTCGCAAAACACGGCCGGCACAGTTGGTTCTTATGCGGCGAGGTTTTAGATAAATCAACCCGCGGTCTAAAGGCCGCCGCCGATCGTCGCTGCTGCCGCTTCACGCGATCGCCGCCCTTCATGGGCGAATTTCGATCGGCGTGCCAGGGGTGACCTTTGCCCAGATGCGATCCATCTCCGCGTTGCTGACGGCGATACAGCCGTTCGTCCAGTCCCCGTCGCGAACCGGCGCACCGCCGTTCAATACCTTCGTCGGGTTGGGCCGCCAGCCGTTCGGCTGACCGTGGATCATGATGTCGCCGCCGGGCGGAATGCCGAATCGGCCCGCCAGCGCCCGGTTTTCGTGGTTGGGGTAGGAAATCCGGATGGAACGGTAGAAACGGCTGTTCCCGTTCTTGTACGACAACGTGTAGATTCCCTCGGGTGTCCGCCCATCCCCCTGAAACACCTTGGGGCCGAGCGGATTGGCGCCGAGGGCGATGCGGAAGCTGTCGATCACGGCGCCGCCGCGCATCAGATAGAGCTTTCGCTCGCCCTTCAGCACCACAACCTTGTCCGCCATCGCCGACGGCGATGACTGCGCCACCGCACGCGGCGACATCGCCACGCCACCAGCAGCGAAAAAGACGGCCAATGCGATCAACAAAGCGGTTCGCGTCAAAGCGTTCACTCCCTGAAACCATTCGGCAAGACGCCAGCCGTATAGCACAAAACCCTTGCCATCAGAACCCGCTGACAGGGGATAACGTCGAAGTCTCGCGGTTGTGCGGTGCAATACGTTGAACCCATTCCGGTCCGTCACTAGTCTGACGTGCCCCTTCATTCCGGCTCGACGCGAAGGCGATCATGAGCACCAGAAATATCGATCACATCTTCAATCCTCAATCGGTGGCGCTCATCGGCGCCAGCCGGCGCACCGGCTCGGTCGGCGCCGTTCTCGCCCACAACCTGTTCAAGGGCGGTTTCCCCGGCCCCGTGATGCCGGTCAACCCGAAGCATACGGCGATCGAAGGGGTGCTCACCTATCGCGACGCGGCCAGCCTGCCACTGGCGCCGGATCTGGCGGTGATCGCGACACCGCCGCCGACGGTGCCGAATCTGGTGCATGAACTCGGCGAACGCGGGACCAAGGCGGCAATCGTCATCACCGCGGGCTTCGGCGACAGCGATCCCGACGGACCGGAGTTGCGGCAGAAGATCCTCGACGCGGCCAAGCCGCACCTCATGCGGATCGTCGGCCCGAACTGCCTTGGGATCATGGCCCCAGGCTGCGGCTTGAATGCCAGCTTCGCCCACATCGCACCGAAACGCGGCCATTTGGCCTTCATCGCCCAATCCGGCGCCATGGTGACATCGGTGCTCGATTGGGCGACGGCGCGTGGCATCGGCTTTTCCCATTTCGCGTCCCTCGGCGACATGAGCGACGTCGATTTCGGCGATCTCCTCGACTATCTCAGCAGGGAGCCGGAGGTCCGCGGCATTTTGCTCTACATCGAGGCGGTGACGCATGCGCGCAAGTTCATGTCGGCGGCGCGCGCGGCCTCGCGACTCAAACCGGTGATCGTTATCAAGGCCGGCCGCCATCCCGAGGCCGCCGCGGCGGCGGCGTCGCACACCGGTGCCTTGGCCGGCCAGGATGCCGTCTACGACACCGCCTTTCGCCGCGCCGGCATGTTGCGGGTGCAGGAGATCGGCGACCTGTTCGGCGCCGTCGAAACCCTGGGGCTCGGCCGGCCGGCCGCCGGTAACCGGCTCGCCATTCTCACCAACGGTGGCGGCGTCGGCGTCATGGCGACCGACGCGCTGATCGACCACGGCGGCGCCTTGGCGTCGCTTTCCGAGGAGACCATCGCCGCGATGAACGAGGTTTTGCCGCGGACTTGGTCGCACGGCAATCCGGTCGACATCATCGGTGACGCGCCGGCGGAACGGTATTCGAAGTCGCTCGAGTTGCTGCTGGCCGACAAGGGGGCGGACGCGATCCTGGTTCTCAACTGTCCGACGGCGATCACGTCCGGGGTTTCGGTCGCCCGCGGCGTCATCGACACCATCGCCAAGGCGGGCGCCAAGCGCTCGGTTCTGACCTGCTGGTTGGGCGAGGAGGCGGCGCGGCCGGCGCGGCGCCTGTTCGCCGACGCGGGCGTGCCGACGTATTTCACGCCGGAGCGGGCGGTGCGCGCCTTCATGGACATGGTCCATTACCGGGAAAACCAGGAGTCGCTGGCGCAAACACCGCCGTCGGTTCCGGAAGAGTTCGAGACCGACACCAACCTGGCCCGCCGGTTGATCGACGAGGCGATCGCCGAGGGTCGGGAGTGGCTGACCGAACCGGAGGCAAAGGCGGTTCTCGACGCCTACCGCATTTTGGTGGTGCCGACACGAACGGCGGCCGACCCGAATGCGGCGGCGGCGGCGGCGGCGGCGCTGGCCGGACCGGTGGCGCTGAAGATCCTGTCGAAGGACATCGTCCACAAGTCCGACGTCGGCGGCGTCGCGCTCGATCTGCGGGCGCCAGGGGCGGTGCGCGACGCGGCGAGCGCGATGCTGGAACGGGTCGCCAAGGTAAAGCCGGATGCCGTCATCGATGGCTTCACGGTGCAGCCGATGATCGACCGGCCGGATGCCTACGAACTCATCGTTGGCGTGACCGAGGACGTGCAGTTCGGTCCCGTCATCCTGTTCGGCCAAGGGGGGACGGCGGCGGAGATCGTGCAGGACACCACCCTCGCGCTGCCGCCGTTGAACATGCATCTGGCCCGCGAGGCGATCGGCCGAACACGCGTCTCCAGGGTGTTGTCGGGCTATCGCGGCAAGCCGCCGGTGGCGATGGACGAGATCGCGCTGACTCTGATCAAGGTCTCGCAACTGGTCGTCGACTTCGCGGAGATCGTCGAGCTGGATATCAATCCGCTGCTCGCCGATGAGTTCGGCGTCATGGCGCTCGACGCGCGGATCCGGGTGCGGCCCTCCGATCGGCCGGCAAGTCGGCGGCTGGCGATTCGGCCCTATCCCAAGGAGTTGGAAGAGATCGTCACGGCACGCGACGGACGCCAGTATCTGCTGCGTCCGGTACGCCCGGAAGACGAACCGGCTTTCCAAGTCATGTTCGGCAAATTGTCGCAGGAAGACGTGCGGATGCGGTTCTTCGCGCCAAAGGGGGCGCTCAGCCATACGGCAGCGGCGCGGATGACGCAGATCGACTACGACCGCGAGATGGCGCTGGTTCTGACCGAACCGGACGCGGTGCTGGATGGCGAGATCTTCGGGACCGTGAACATCACGGCGGATCCCAACGGAGAGCGCGCCGAATATGCGGTGCTCATTCAGAGCGATCTCGGCGGCAGCGGGATCGGGCGGCTGCTGATGGACAAAATCATTGAATACGCCCGCAACCGCGGCATTCATGAGATTCACGGCGATGTCCTGCGGGAGAACAAGCGGATGCTGGCGGTGTGCGAAAAGCTCGGTTTTTCAAAGCACACCAAACGCGAGGAGCCGGGAGTGATCGAAGTTCGGCTATCCCTGCTTAATTAATGTGGGAATAAGCCTCGCTCGAGGCCGGTTTCGTTGACACGAATATTCGCCTTTTTTTTTGACAGGGGTAGGGGTCGGGGCTAGGTTTTCCCCGATGTAAACGATCAGGCGCCGCCACGAGGCGCGACGGGCTGTGTGGGAACAAGTCCATTGGTCGTCCGCCTATTCTCGATATCTTACGCCGCGCGGGCTTGCCATCGGCGGCCGCGACACCGCAAAAACAGGACGAAGATCGAATGGTCCGCAGGGATGCCGCCGCGTCAGGCGGCCGAAAGGGTGAGGAGAGTTCATGCCGCTCGACGCCAAGCTAACGGAAGCACTGTCGAAGAAACGCAAATGGATCTACGCGGCCGGCGGCGACGATAAGATCGCGAAGCGGCACGAAAAGGGACTGCTCAGCGCGCGCGAGCGCCTGATGGCTCTCTACAATCCCGATACGTTTCAAGAAATCGGCGCGCATATCCAGCACCAATGCACGCATTTCGGGATGGAAAAAAAATCCCTGGCGGCGGACGGCATCGTCGTCGGAACGGGCTATGTCGGCGCCAAGCAAGTGGCCGCCTTCAGCCAGGATTTCACCGTCGTCGGTGGGACGCTCGGCAAGATGCACGCCCGCAAGATGGTGCTGGCGATGGAGTACGCCATCAAGAACGGCACGCCGATGGTCGGCTTCAAGGACTCTGGCGGCGCCCGCATCCAGGAGGGTGTGGACGCCCTGTCTGGATATGGCGAAGTGTTCCACCGCAACGTCGTCCTGTCCGGGGTGGTCCCGCAGATCGCCGTCATCGCCGGCCCCTGCGCCGGCGGCGCCGCATACTCCCCGGCGTTGATGGACTACATCATCATGACCGAGGAGAACGCCCAGCTGTTCATCACCGGGCCGCAGGTCATCAAGTCGGTCACTGGGCGGGAGGTGACGATGGACGAGGTCGGCGGCGCCCGCATGCACGCCACCGTCAGCGGCAACGTCCACTTCATCGCCAGAGACGATCGCGACGCCATCGCCATTACCCAGAAGCTGCTCAGTTTCCTGCCTTCGAACAACTCGGAAGATCCGCCGCACACGCCGACGCCACACGTCACTTTCGGCAAGGATTTGGCCGTCGACAAACTCGCCCAGTCAGATCCGTCCGCGCCCATGGATATGGGCGCCATCATCCGCCAGATCGTCGACGACGGCGATTATTTCGAGGTCCACGCCAGTTTCGCTCGCAATCTACTGGTTGGCTTTGCCCGCATCGAAGGCATCATCGTGGGGATCCTGGCCAACAATTCGATGGAAAAGGCCGGCTGCCTCGATATCGACTCCTCCGACAAGGGCGCACGTTTCATCCGTTTCTGTAATGCGTTCAACATCCCGGTCGTCACCTTCGTCGACGTGCCGGGCTTCATGCCCGGGATCGAACAAGAACGCGGCGGCATCATCCGCCACGGTGCGAAGATGCTGTTCGCGTATTCGAGCAGCACGGTGCCGAAAATCACCGTCTTGACCCGTAAGTCCTATGGCGGTGCGTATCTCGCCATGTGCAGCCAGGATCTCGGCGCCGACGTGGTTCTCGCTTGGCCGAACGCCGAAGTCGCCGTGATGGGCGCGGACGGCGCGGTGAACATTCTCTACAGCAAGGAAATCAAGGAAGCCGAGGATCCGGTGGCCCGGCGCGCCGAATTGGTCAAGGAATACCGCGAGGAGTTCGCGTCGCCGTACCTTGCCGCCTCGCGCGGCTACATCACCGATATCATCGAGCCTTCCGAGACACGCTCGCAGGTCTCGCTGGCGCTGCGCAAATTGCTCGGCAAACGCGAGATGCGGCCGCCGAAGAAACACGGCAACATTCCGCTCTAGGCGTGCAAGAACAACGGGAGCCGGCGGCGATGGACCGTCGTCGGGATACCAAAGGATAGAGTTTTAGAAGGGAAGGGGAGAAGACGGACATGGGCGTCGCCGACGCACTCACACAAGGCGCATGGGCCTATTTCCTGACCATCGTGGTGGCGCTCTGTGCCGCCGCGCTCATTCGCGGCATCGTCTTTGTGTTGGCGCACATGTCGGCCCGGCAATCGAGGCAGGCGCTGCCGGAGCCGGTGCAGGTCGCCGTCGCGGCGCATCCGGAAGTCGAGTCGGAAAACCAAAGACTGGTCGCCGCCATCGCCGCCGCCGTTCATGCGACGATCGGCGCGCATCGACTGGTCTACATCGGCGAGTTGAAAGGCACCACGACGTGGGCCTCGGCCGGCCGTGCCATGCACCAAACCTCGCACACCTTGCCGAAGCGTTAGGCGATATCCACCAGGCTCGACAAACTTAAGGAAAAAACCCATGGTCAAGCAGCTTAAAATTACCATCGAGGGAAAGGTTTACGACGTTCTGGTCGAGGACGTGACCGAAGACGCCGGCAGCCAAATGTATCCGCAACCCGGCATGTCCCAGGCCGCCGCCGCCCGCACCGCCGCTCCCGCGCCAGCGGCGTCGCCGGCCGCCCCCGCCCCCGCCGCGGCACCTAGCGCCGGCGCCGGCGATCAGGTGGCGCCACTGGGCGGTGTCATCGTCGAGGTGTCGGTGAAGGCCGGCGACGCGGTCAAGGCCGGCGACAAGGTCGCCGTCATCGAGGCAATGAAGATGAAAACGGTCGTCCAATCGGATCACGATGGCACCGTCTCCAATATTATGGTCAAAGCCGGGGATGCCGTCGACGCGGGCCAACCGCTGATGACCATCAGCTAGGCCGGTCCGCATACCATGGGTAACATCGAACTCCTCAGTATTTTCCAGGGCATCGCCACTCTCGCCGAGTCCGATCCGAAGATCTTTATCGGCCGGATCGTCCTCATTTTCACCGGTTTCGCCTTGATCTATCTCGGCAAGAAGGGCGTGCTCGAGGCGTTGATCATGGTTCCCATGGGGATCGGCATGGCGGCCGTCAACGCGGCGGTGATGTTCGTCACCCCGAAGATGGCCCTGCCGGCGGATGTCAATCCGGAGACCGGGCTGGCGAAAGGGACGCTATTCCTCAACCCGTTGATTTCCGAGGGCAAGCTATGGGCCGACGTGCTGCAGATCCAATGGATGCAGCCGATCTATTCCTTCACGTTTTCCAACGGCTTGATTGCGGTCTTGGTGTTTCTCGGCATCGGCGCGCTGCTCGACGTCGGCTTCGTCATGGCGCGGCCGTTCAAGAGCATGTTCATCGCGCTGTGCGCCGAATTCGGTACCATCGTCGCCTTTCCGCTCGCCGTCTACATGGGCCTGCCGCTCGCCGATGCGGCGGCGACGGCGACCATCGGCGGCGCCGACGGGCCGATGATCCTGTTCGCCGCGCTGATGCTGTCGGAGGACCTGTTCGTCCCGATCACCGTCGTCGCCTACCTCTATCTGGGCCTGACCTACGGCGGTTATCCCTTCATGATCAAGGCGTTGGTGCCGAGGCATATCCGGGGGATGAAGATGCCGGTGGAGAAAACCCGCGAGATCACTTCCGGCGAGAAATTGGTGTTCGCCGTCGTCGCCTGCACCGCCCTGTGCCTGCTGTTTCCGGTCGCCGCGCCGCTTTTCTTTGCCTTGTTTACCGGCGTTATCATTCGCGAGAGTGGCCTGACCCACTATCACGAGACGTTCACCGGGCCGATCCTCTACGGCTCGACCTTCTTCCTCGGACTGCTGCTAGGCGTCTTGTGCGGCGCCGAGACCATTCTCCGCCCGGAAGTGCTGATCCTGCTGTTTATCGGCATCCTGGCGCTGTTCTTCTCCGGGCTCGGTGGCCTTGCCGGTGGATGGATTCTTTATTACGCGACCGGCAAGAAGTACAACCCGGCCATCGGCATCGCCGGCGTCAGTTGCGTGCCGACCTGCGCCAAGGTCGCCCAGAAGACCGTCGCCGAGGTCAATCCCGGGGCGATCATCCTGCCGCACGCGCTGGGGGCTAGCATCTCCGGCGTCATTACCTCGGCGATCTTCGCCGCGATCCTGATCACCATCGTTCGCGCCAGCGAGGGCGGCTCCTTCTAGGAGCCGTCCGTCGTCGCGCGGCGAAGGGACGTTGCCGTCCTTATCATGCGCCTGCCAAGATTTGCCTACTGGATCCTGGGTGGTGGCATCGCCCTCGCCGGCGCCCTCGCGGCGCGGTCGGCGGCTGCGGCCTACCCGACCTATCAGGTGCCGCTGTGGCTGGTCGGCGGCGCGCTGATCTTCCTGGGGCTCGCTGTCCTTTCGTTGGGGACACGCAGCCGTACGGAAGGCGACGAACAGGGTCACGGGGACGAAGACTAGGCGCCGGGAAATAGTGGCGACTGGAGCGGGCGAAGGGAATCGAACCCTCGTCTAAAGCTTGGGAAGCTTTCGTTCTGCCATTGAACCACGCCCGCATGGCCGTCCATGATCTATACGCGGGGGCGGTGCTTCTGGCAAGAGACGGCCGCGCGTCACGGTATTGTGAAGCCGCTGTCATTTGGCGCTGGCCGGTTTAGCCGTTACGTCGAGAGCGTGATCGACCCCGAAATCACAGTCAGGCGAAACATGGACGATACGCTTCTAGACCAAGCCGACGCGCGGGTGGGCAAGTTCCAACACCCGGCCGTGACCGCGAAGGGCGATGCGCGCGCGCATGTGACGCTGACGCATCTCAAGACATTGTGGTTCAACACCGGCAGCCTGTGCAACATCGCCTGCGAGGGCTGCTACATGGAGTCCAGCCCGACCAACGACCGGCTGGCCTACATTTCCGCCGAGGAGGTCCGCCGCTATCTGGACGAACTCGACGCGGGCGGTTTCGCGGTGGAGGAGGTCGGTTTCACCGGCGGCGAGCCGTTCATGAACCGGGCGTTCATCGCGATGCTGGAGGAGACCCTGGCGCGGGGCTATCGGGCGCTGGTGTTGACCAACGCGATGAAGCCGATGCGGCACAAGCGCGCCGCCTTTAGCGCGTTGCGCGCCAAGTACGGCGATGCGCTGGCGATCCGCGTCTCCATCGACCATCACACGCCCGAGGGGCACGAGAAGGTCCGCGGCGCCGACACGTGGCGGCCGATGATCGAGGGGCTGCGCTGGC
>CAYWRP010000009.1:74099-76874 GCA_964460955.1 uncultured Rhodospirillaceae bacterium
CATCGTCGGTGACCGATGGCTCGCCATCGAGGGGTTTCGCCTGACCGTTGCCGGACGGACGCTGTGGGATGAGCGGGAAGCCGACATGCGCCACGCCTATGCCGAATTCTTCGCCCGCGAAGATATCGCCGTCGACGCGTTCGACCCGGCGGCGCTGGTCCTGTTTCCGGAGATGGATCCGATGCGGGACGTCCCGGAGATCTCGACCCATTGCTGGGACATCTTGGGCGTCGAACCGGCGGCGATGATGTGCGCCACCTCCCGCATGATCATCAAGCGAAAGGGCGCGTCGGCGCCGGCGGTCGTTCCGTGCACCCTGTTGCCGTATGATCCGGCCTTCGAGTTGGGCGAGACGCTTCGCGCGGCGGACCGGACGGTGTATCTCAACCATCCGTTTTGCGCGCAATTCTGCGTTCTCGGCGGCGCCTCCTGCTCGGCCGGCTGAGCGGAGCCGACGGAAACCGGTCGGCACTGGACAATCGTCCCGGGCGCCTTCATTTTACCGTACAGGGGAGTGATCCGGTGACATGCCGGCGGTCAACAATCTGGCGCGGAGGTCCCTCATGACGTCACCCGATTTGGAGCCGCTCGACTACGAGGCCCGTACGCATGATATCATCGTGTCCGTTCGCCCCTATTACCTGGACGACAAGTCGTCGCCGGATGCCAACCATTTTGTCTGGGCCTATCATGTGCGGATCTTGAACGACGGCGACACGGTCGTCCAGCTGCTGACACGCCACTGGCGGATCACGGATGCGCTCGGCAACATTCGCGAAGTACGGGGCGACGGGGTTGTCGGTAAACAGCCGCTCCTCGAACCCGGGGAATACTTTGAGTACGCCAGCGGCACACCGCTCGGCACGGCGACGGGTTTCATGGTCGGCAGCTATCGGATGAAAACGGCTGCCGGCGAATGTTTCGACGTCGCTATCCCGGCTTTTTCACTCGACAGCCCGCACGCCCGGTCGGCCGTTCATTAGGAACGATCGCGGTGGGTCGATCCAGCCCACCGCCGCCAGCGTATTGGGATCGGTTTCGCGAGTTAACAATAAGGAGAGCGACGGGTGACTTCCTTCCCCCTCGGACAAGATGTTTCGACCATGAAAAGCAGGAACGATGAAAACGTGGTGTCCGTGGCCACGCCGCAACGGGTGAAACCCAGCCGCGAGGAAGCGGAAGCGGCGGTGCGGACGCTGTTGCGGTGGGCGGGCGACGATCCGACCCGGGAGGGTTTGCTCGATACCCCCCGCCGCGTGGTCAACTCTTATGCCGAGTTCTTCGGCGGTTACGGGGAGGAGCCGGAAGAGATCCTGCGGCGCACCTTCGAGGAAACCGAGGGCTACGACGAAATGGTGCTGCTCCGCGATATCCGCTTCGAATCCCACTGCGAACATCACATGGCGCCGATCATCGGCCGCGCCCACGTCGCCTACCTGCCACATCGCCGTGTGGTCGGCATCAGCAAGCTGGCGAGGCTCGTCGACGTATACGCGCGGCGCCTTCAGATCCAGGAGAAAATGACCTCGCAGATCGCCAACGCCATTCAGGATGTCCTGATGCCGAAAGGGGTAGCCGTGGTCATCGAGGCGGCGCACCAGTGCATGACAACCCGCGGCGTCCACAAGCCCGGTGTCTTGATGACGACGAGCCGAATGCTGGGCGCGTTCCGCGACGATGATGCGACGCGCCGCGAATTGCTGGCGATGATCGGTAAGCAGACGATGAGCGACAGCCTCCTTAGCTGAGTGACGCTGCTCATGTAGCGCCGCCGCCGCGATCGCGCCCAGGACTCTCCCTTATTTTTCTGCCGTGACTTGCCGTCGTTAGTCGGCGGCAATATGCTCTGCCCATGGCGCGCGCCCGCAACGGGCGCCCTTGGAGCACTCGCGCTTGCTGGATCTTCGGCCCGTTTTCAGCGTAATCGGCATCCTGTTGACGGTACTTGCCCTGTCGATGTGCGTCCCGGCGGCCGTCGATGCCACTGTCGGCAATACGGACTGGCGCGTATTCGCTCTCGCCGCCAGCGTCACGCTGTTCGTCGGTATCGCGCTCACCCTGACCTGCCGATCCGACAAGGTGCGCTTCTCGCTGCGAGAGGCGTTCCTCATGACCGCGCTCAGTTGGGTAATGGTCACTCTCTTCGCCTCGCTGCCGTTCATGTTCTCCGAACTGGCGCTCAGTTTCACAGATGCCTTTTTCGAGGCGATGTCGGGCATCACGACGACCGGCTCGACGGTGATCACCGGCCTCGACAATGCGCCACCGGGGATCCTGCTGTGGCGCGGCATTCTGCAGTGGTTGGGCGGGCTCGGCATCATCGTCATGGCCATCGCCGTCATGCCCATGCTGGGGGTCGGCGGCATGCAGATGTTTCGCGTCGAGGCCTTCGATACCGGCGAGAAACTGCTTCCTCGGGCGGCGCAGATTTCGGTCGCGTTGTTCGGCATCTACTCGGTGTTGACCGCACTCTGTGCCACCGCCCTGTGGTTGGCAGGGATGAGCGGTCTGGAAGCGGCGGTTCATGCGATGACGACCATCGCCACCGGCGGCTATTCCACCTCCGATGGGTCCGTCGGTCATTTCGACAGCGCCGCCATTGACGCTATCATCACCGTCGGCATGATCGTCGGCAGTCTGCCATTCTTGTTGTATCTCAAGGTGGTGCAGCGCGAACCACGGGCCCTCATTCGCGACACCCAGGTCCATTGGTTCATCGGATTCGTTCTCGTCACTGTATCAGCGACCACTTTGTTCCTAATCCTGCAGTTGGAT
>CAYWRP010000010.1:0-69325 GCA_964460955.1 uncultured Rhodospirillaceae bacterium
CATCGATTCAGAAAATCTCCCGCCTGTCACCTGTCATATGAGTTCGCAGCCCTGGCATAGATGGCGCGCGGCTTGCGTTTTGGCTTGGCACCTGCCTAAATATAATTGATCCGGGAATTTATTATGTGGAGGTTCGTATATGGCACGTGTAACCGTCGAAGACTGCATCGAACGCGTTCCCAATCGTTTTGACTTGGTCATGCTGGCCGCGCAGCGGGCGCGGAACCTGGGCGCCGGCGCGCCGATGACCCTTGAGCGGGATCGGGACAAGATGCCGGTCGTCGCCCTGCGCGAGATCGCGGCGGAGACGGTTACCATCCGCGACATCCGCGAGTCCCTGGTGCGGAGCCTCCGCAAGGTGCCCGATGCCGATGAGCCGGATCTGGAAGCCATCGACATCATGAATGAAGAAATCAATCTCCTCGGCGCCCACGCCGACGCCGCCGCCGCCGAAAGCGACGGTGCGGAGAGCGATGATCGCCGCGACGCCGAAGAGGAGGATGAATCCGCACCCCGACCGAAGTCGACGGGCTTGTACGCCGACGAGGCGACCGACGTGGGCGCCGGTTTCGAAGCGGAGACGGACGAATACTGACTCATGCGGCAGTAATGCCAGCCGGGACGGTGAGGGTCCCGACAATGATTCGACAATACGAGCTGGTTGAAACCGTCAAGGCCTATGATCCGACCGCGGACGAGGACCTGCTTAACCGCGCGTACGTGTTCGCCATGAAGGCGCACGGCTCGCAGATGCGGCTTTCGGGTGATCCCTACTTTTCGCATCCCATCGAGGTGGCCGGCGTCCTCACCCACTATCGGCTGGACACCGCCTCGATCTGTACGGCGCTCCTCCACGACACGGTCGAGGACACATCGGCGTCGGTCGACGAAATTCGCACCCTGTTCGGCGAAGAGATTGCCCGCCTCGTCGACGGCGTCACCAAATTGAGCCGCATCGAGTCGCAGTCCGAAATCGGCAAGCAGGCGGAGAATTTCCGCAAGCTGCTCCTGGCGATGTCCCAGGATATCCGCGTCCTGCTCGTCAAGCTCGCCGACCGCCTTCACAACATGCGCACCCTGCACTACGTGGCGAAGGAAGAGAAACGTCGGCGGATCGCCCGCGAGACAATGGATATCTTCGCGCCACTGGCCGAGCGGATGGGCATGCAGGGGATGAAAAGCGAGCTGGAGGACCTGGCATTCGCCCAGCTGCAGCCATTTGCTCGCGAATCCATCGTCTCCCGCCTCGAATTCCTGCGCGAACGTGGCGAGGGCTTGGTGCCCGTCATCTGCCGGCAGCTTGAAGAGACGTTGGCCGCCAATGACCTCGACGTGGAGGTCTGCGGGCGGGAGAAAACGCCATACTCCATCTGGCAGAAGATGCAGCGGCACGACCTCAGCTTCGAGCAACTTTTCGACATCATGGCGTTCCGCCTCGTCGTCGACAACGTCGAGGAATGCTACCGTGCGCTCGGGGTCATCCACGGCGCTTATCCCGTTATTCCCGGGCGGTTCAAGGATTACATCTCGACTCCGAAGCCGAACGGCTACCGGTCGCTGCACACCGGCGTGTTTGGCCCGGAACAACAGCGCATCGAGGTGCAGATCCGCACCGCGGAAATGCATGAAATCGCCGAGTTCGGCGTCGCCGCGCACTGGCATTACAAGCAGGGCGTGCCGATCACCAACGGCCGGCAGTACCGCTGGCTGCGCGAACTTTTGGATATCCTCGAACACGCCGGCAACCCCGACGAATTCCTCGAGCACACCAAGCTCGAGATGTTTCAGGACGAGGTATTCTGCTTCACGCCGAAGGGCGACCTGATCAATCTGCCGCGCGGCGCGACGCCGGTGGATTTCGCCTACGCGGTGCATTCGGAAGTCGGCGACCGCTGCGTCGGCGCCAAGGTGAACGGCCGCCTGATGCCGCTGCGCACGGTGCTGCAAAACGGCGATCAGGTGGAAATCGTCACCTCGAAGGCGCAGTCGCCGTCGCCTACCTGGGAGCGTTTCGTGGTTACCGGCAAGGCGCGGGCGCGGATACGCCGGTTCGTGCGACTAAAGGAACGCGATCAGTATTCGCAGCTCGGCCGGTCCATTCTCGAACGCGCGTTCCGCCACGAAGGGTACGACCTTTCCGAGAAGGCGGTAACGGAGGTGTTGCCGAAGTTCAAGCAGGCGACGGTGGAGGATCTGTACGCGCAGGTCGGTCTCGGTAACATCACCGGGCGCGCCATCGTCGAGGCGGTGCTGCCGGGCACGCAGAAGAAGAAAAGCTTCTATGAAAAGATGAATCCGCTTGCCCGCGGCAAGAAGGACAAGGGAAAAGAAAAGGATAGTGACGCACCGGCGATCCCGATCCGCGGCCTAATTCCCGGCATGGCGATGCATTTCGCCGGCTGCTGCCATCCCTTGCCGGGCGACCGCATCGTCGGTATCGTCACCACCGGCAAGGGGGTGACCATCCACACCATCGACTGCGAAAACCTCGAGCAGTTCGCCGACACCCCTGAGCGGTGGTTGGATGTCGCCTGGGATGTTAACGGCAATGGCGCCGGCACGCATGTCGGGCGCGTTCAGGTGCTGGTGCTCAATGAACTCGAAAGCCTCGGCAGTCTCGCCACGGCGATTGGCAAGAACGAAGGCAACATCATGAACCTGAAGATGGCGACCCGATCGCGGGAGTTCTTCGAACTGCTGGTTGACATCGAGGTGCGGGATATCCGCCATCTGACCGACATCATCGCCGCCCTGCGTGCGCTGCCGACGGTGAACGCCGTCGAGCGGGCGCGCGGTTGACCGACCAGCTCGCCAATCGGTAATCGACGGAAAGCACCCGCATGGAGCCGAATCTGCGCTTAGGTATCAACATCGATCACGTGGCGACGGTGCGTAACGCGCGTGGCGGCGCCCATCCGGACCCCGTCCGCGCCGCCCATTTGGCGGTGCAGGCCGGATGCGACGGCATCACCGCCCACCTGCGTGAGGACCGCCGCCATATCACCGACCGCGATATGGAACGCCTGGCCCAGGAAATCGCGGCGCCGCTGAACATGGAAATGGCGGCAACGGAGGAAATGGCGGCGATCGCGTTGCGGCTGCGCCCGCACGCGACCTGCATCGTTCCGGAGCGGCGCGCCGAGTTGACGACCGAGGGGGGCCTTGACGTCATTGCCGGAGGCGAGGCGCTCGCGGCGATCGTTCGCCCGCTCGCCGATGCCGGAATACGGGTCAGCCTGTTCATCGACCCGGACCAGGCACAGATCGAAGCGGCGGCCGCCGCCGGGGCGCAAGCGGTGGAACTGCATACCGGCCGTTACGCCGAGGTCTTCCCCGAGGCCCGCGAAGTCGAACGGGCGCGGCTCGCTGCCGCCGCCGCGGCGACCGGCGATCTCGGCCTCGAATGCCATGCCGGCCATGGCCTGACGTACGATAACGTCGGTCCGGTCGCCGCCATCCGGCCGATCGTCGAGCTCAACATCGGCCACTTTCTGGTCGGAGAGGCGATCTTTCGCGGCTTCGAGGCCAGCATTCTCGCCATGCGCCGCGCCATGGACACCGCACGGGGCCGGCCCGGCGCGCTGCTCGGCCAGTCGGCGGCTTCATGATCATTGGCGTTGGCACCGACCTCATCGATATCCGCCGCATCGAGCAGACCCTCGACCGGTTCGGCCAACGGTTCGTCGACCGCGTTTACACCCCGCACGAGCGGGCCCGCTGCGACGCCCGGCCCAACCGCGTCGCCCGCTACGCCCAACGCTACGCGGCGAAGGAGGCCTGCGCTAAGGCGCTCGGCACCGGTTTTCGGCATGGGGTCGCCTGGCGGGGTATCGAGGTCGACAACTTGGTTTCGGGGAAACCGTACTTGAGGCTTTATGGGGGGGCGGAGGCGCGTCTCGCGGCGTTGACGCCCCCCGGCATGCAAACCCAGATCGAGCTGTCCCTGACGGACGAGTATCCGATGGCTCACGCGATGGTCATGATCGCCGCCTGGCCAAAGGCCACGGCCGCTAAACCTTGACAACGACGTTCGCGGAGTGGATTGATCCATGCACGGTTTTTATCCGGTTCTGATCCGTCCGTGTCTTCTGATTACCAGTCCAATCGAATGGCGAAAAAAGTGAGTAGCAGTTTCGGCGAGCTCCTGAAGACGGTCATTTATGCCGTGCTTATCGCCGTCGTCATTCGGACGTTCGCGTTCGAGCCGTTCAGCATTCCCTCGGGATCCATGCGGCCGACGCTGCTGATCGGCGATTATTTGTTCGTTTCGAAGTTTTCCTATGGCTTCAGCCGATATTCACTGCCGTGGGGGCTGCCGTTGTTCGACGGTCGGATCCTCGGCTCGGAGCCGGCGCGCGGCGATGTCATCGTCTTCAAATTGCCGCGTGACAACCAAACCGATTACATCAAGCGGATCATCGGACTGCCCGGCGACCGCATTCAGTTGATCGGCGGGCGGCTCTACATCAATGGCGAGATGGTCGACCGCGAGCCAGCGGGGGAATTCAGCGTCGACACGGCGTTCGGCCGCACCCAGACATACCAGCGTTATCTGGAAACGCTGCCTGGCGGCGTCAGCCACTACATCCTCGAGGCGAGCGATCAGGAAATGGTCGATGATACCGGCATCTACGAGGTGCCGGCAGGCCATTTCTTCGCGCTCGGCGACAATCGGGACAGTTCGCGCGACAGTCGGTTCGTGCAGGATGTGGGCTTCGTGCCGTGGGTGAACCTCGTCGGGCGCGCCGAGATCATCTTCTTTTCCGTGGACGGCCATCCGCTGGCGGTATGGAACTGGTACCGCACCTTGCGGGTCAGCCGAATTTTCAAAGCAATCGAATGACGGCGGCTGCCTCCGAACGCGGACATCGCCACGCCGAGCTGGAGGCGAGACTCGGGTATCGTTTCGCCGACCCGGCGCTGTTGGAGGAGGCGCTTACCCATGCCAGCGCGGTCAACAGCCGGCACCGGTCACGCCGCAACAACGAACAGATGGAGTTTCTCGGCGACCGGGTGCTCGGCCTGGCGGTGGCGACCATCCTGCACCGGCGTCACAGCCGGGAAGCCGTGGGCGCGTTGGCGCGGCGGCATTCGTCGCTGGTGCGCCTGGAGACCCTGGCCGACATCGCGGCACAACTCGGACTGGACGCCGAGATCCGTCTGTCGCCGGGCGAGGAAGACGCGGGCGGACGTCATAAGCCCAGCCTTCTCGCCGATGTCTGCGAGGCGGTGATCGCGGCGATCTACCTCGACGGCGGATTCGAGTCGGCGTTGGACTTCGTCCGACGATTCTGGGGACCGCTGGTCGACGAAGGCCCGGAATGCGTCAAGGATGCGAAGACAGCGCTGCAGGAGTGGACCCAGGCGCTGAGTCTCGCGCTGCCCGTCTATTCCCTCGTCGAGACCAGCGGTCCGGCACACGCGCCGGTATTCACCGTCGAGGTAGCGGTGGTCGGGCTCGGGCCGGCCGTCGGCAGTGGCTCGTCGAAGCGCAAGGCGGAGCAGGTGGCGGCGGAGCGCCTGTTGACGCGGCTTCGGGCGGCCGATTCCAGCGACTCCGAGACGTGACCGTCGACGACGGGCAGTCGGGCGGCTGGCCATCGAGCGGCGACACGTTGGACTCTCGCTGCGGGTTTGTCGCCGTCATGGGGGCGACCAATGTCGGCAAGTCGACCCTGGTCAATCGATTGGTCGGTGCCAAGGTCACCATCGTCTCACCAAAAGTGCAGACGACGCGCTGCCGGATCATGGGCGTCGCGACCCGCGGGCCGATGCAGATCGTTCTCGTCGACACGCCGGGGTTGTTCGAGCCACGCGGCCGGCTCGACCGGGCGATGGTTTCGGCCGCTTGGCAGGGGGCCCAGCACGCCGATGCGGTCACCTTGATCGTCGACAGCGTCAAGGGGATCGACGCGGCCGTACCGCGCATCGCCGACTGGCTGCGCGCCAACGACCGCCGCGCCATCGGCGTCCTCAACAAGATCGACCGCGTGGCCCGGCCGAAGCTGCTCGACCTGGCGGCGGCATTGGACGCGCACGGCGTCTTCGAGGCGATTTTCATGATCTCGGGGAAAACCGGCGACGGGGTCGAAGACCTGTTCAACGCGCTGGCCGAGCGGGCGCCACCCAGCCCCTGGCATTTTCCGCCGGACCAGCTCTCGGATATGCCGATGTATTTGCTGGCTTCGGAGATTACCCGTGAGCAGGTCTATCTGCAGCTGCAGAACGAGTTGCCCTACACGGTCGTCGTTGAGACAGAGCGGTGGCACGAGCAGCGCGACGGCGGCGTGCGGATCGATCAGGTGATATTCACCGAACGCGACAGCCAGAAGGGAATCGTCGTTGGCAAGGGCGGGCGGCGGATCCAATCGATCGGCGCCGCCGCGCGGATGGAGTTGGAACGCATCCTGGAACGTCGCGTCCATCTTTTTTTGACCGCCCGGGTAGCGGAAAAATGGCGCGACAATCCGCGATTTTACGCCTTGTTGGGGTTATCACCGTGACGGGCCGGCCACGGGAATGCAGCCGGCCTCGATGACGTCCATGGGCGGATGACCGCCACGACCTAAAGGACCACCGCGGTGCCGTTGAGTCGTTCGACCGCGTCGTTGAGCGCGGCATCTTCGGTCGAGAACGTCCGTTCCGCGGGGGTCAGCGTGTTGCCAAGTTCGTCGATCAGCTGCCACACCCACTCATCGTCAAGGGGGGATACTTGCACGCGGGCATAGAGGCGCTGGAAAAAGCCGCGTCGGCCGGGATGTGGTTCAAAGACCATGATCTCGTGAATAGCCAAGGCCAGTCTCCTTTCTGGTCGGCGTCGTGTCGACGTGTTGTCTCTAGGGTGGCGGATCGTACCATGGCGCTTCGAGAATCGATAAAATTTTTACCAAGTTTGAAGACGGCGACGGATGCCGAAAACGCATACCTGTGGCGACGAGTCCCGGCCCATCGATCCGGCGTCGACCACCAGGAAGGCGACTGATGGATTGGCAGGAGGAAGCGATCGTCCTCGGCGGCCGCCGCTTCGGCGAGTCGGGACTGATCGTCTCGCTGTTCACCCGCGGGCAGGGCCGGCATAAGGGCCTTCTGCGGGGCGGAACGGGCCGCCGACTGCGGGGCGTGGTCCAGCCAGGGGCCCGGGTCGATGCGCACTGGCGCGGCCGTCTCGCCGACCATCTCGGCACCCTGCGGATCGAACCGATCCAGGCCACCGGCGCCGTTACCCTGGCCGATCCGCTGCGACTTGCCGGCGTGGCGTCATTCTGTGCGATCATCGACGCCAGCCTGCCCGAACGCGAACCGTTGCCGCGCCTGTTCGACGACAGCATCGCTCTGCTGGGCGCCATCGAGAGCGACCCCGGATGGCCGACGCGGTATATCGCCTGGGAGGTCGAGTTGCTGGCCGATCTCGGGTTCGGCCTCGATCTGCGATGCTGCGCGGTGAGCGGGCGTGCCGATGATTTGACGCACGTCTCGCCTCGCACTGGCCGCGCGGTCACCGCCGAGGTGGCGGAGCCCTATGCCGACCGCCTCCTCGTGGTGCCGCCGTTTCTGGTGCACGGTGGAGGCTACCAGTGGGACGACATCGCCGCCGGACTGCGGCTGACCGGGCACTTCCTCGAACGTCATGTTTTCGCCGAGGTCGGCGCGCCGATGCCGGCGGCGCGGGCCGCCTTCGTCGAACGGGTGCGGAAATGGGGCAACCAGGCGGCGAAATCGCCCGGCTCACCCTAGCACCGAGCGAACGCCGCGTTTACTTCCCCCGCCAACATTGATAGGAACCGGTCAGCCCCGAGCAAATCGCGGCGATCAACAAAAAACCTACGCGAGGCTTTCTTGGGAGAACGCATCTTAAGCCACACCCTGAATGGTCGGCCGACGCCGGCGTCAGTGTTAAGCGGGTCGCGCGCCGGAGCCGTCGCGTGACCGCGCTGGAGGGGTTCGCCACGGCGATCGACTGGCTGAACGAACGCGTCGGCCGCGCCGTTTCCTGGCTTACCCTGGCGATGGTCGTCATCACATTCGTGGTCGTCATCCTGCGCTACGTCTTCAGCCTGGGTTTCGTCTGGCTTCAGGAGTCCTACGTCTGGCTTCACGGCATCGTGTTCATGGCCGGTGCCGGCTATACCCTGCTGCACGAAGGCCACGTGCGGGTCGATATCATCTACCGGACGGCGAGCCCACGCTATCGGGCCTGGGTCGACCTGGCCGGTGTACTGCTGCTCCTGGTGCCGGTGATCACCATGGTGTGGATCGTCTGCTGGCCGTATGTGGTGGCCTCGTGGGACCGGCTGGAAGGGTCGCGCGAGGCGGGTGGGCTACCCGGGCTGTTCCTGCTGAAATCGGTGCTGTTGGTGTTTTGCGTCTGTGTTGGACTGCAGGGTCTGGCGATGCTGTCGCGCGCGCTGCTCGTCCTCATCGGCGGTAACGGAGCGATCGCCGCGCCAGCGCGGGAGCGGAGCCGGGTGTGATCGACGGCGGCGTCCTTAGCCTCATGATGTTCGCCGTCGCCTGCGGCGTCTTGATGCTCGGCTTTCCGGTGGCGTTCAGCCTCGCCGGTAGCGCGCTCGGCTTCGCGCTGCTGGGCTCGGCGCTCGATGTGTTCGACCTGCGGCTGCTGGGCGGGCTGCCGTCGCGTTATTTCGGCATCATGATCAACGAAGTGCTGGTCGCCGTGCCGTTGTTCGTGTTCATGGGCGTGATGCTGGAACGCGCGAAGATCGCCGAGCAACTCCTTGAAACAATGGGGCTTCTGTTCGGCCAGTTACGAGGCGGACTGGCCATTTCGGTGGTTATCGTCGGCATGCTGCTGGCGGCGTCGACCGGTATCGTCGGCGCCACCGTGGTCACCATGGGGCTGCTCAGCCTGCCGACGATGATGAAATCCGGCTACGACACGCGGCTGGCGACCGGCGTCGTCTGCGCCTCGGGAACGCTCGGTCAGATCATCCCGCCGTCGATCGTCCTTGTTCTGCTCGGCGACATCCTGCAGGGCGCCTATGCCGAGGCGCAACGGTCGATCGGCAACTGGGCGCCGGCGCCGGTCTCGGTGATCGACCTGTTCGCCGGCGCCTTCCTGCCCGGCATGCTCCTGGTCGGCCTCTACATCGCCTGGATCCTGGTCACCGCGCTGGTGCGGCCCGGTGCCTGTCCAGCCCTGGTGGCGCGGGGCGAAAAGGTCTCGGGGCTCGGCCGCCGCGTCGTCACCGTGCTGCTGCCGCCTGCCTTGCTGATCGTCGCCGTGCTGGGCTCGATCCTGGGCGGCGTCGCTACCCCGACCGAGGCCGCCGCCGTCGGTTCCATCGGCGCGCTGTTTCTTGCCGCGCGCAATCGGGGCTCCGCCGCGAGCGCCGGCCGGGGCGGCAATCCGCTGCTGTGGCCGTTCTCGCTGGGACGATTGATCGATCCCGGCGGCAATCGACCGGTCTATCTCGGCGTCGGCGCGCTGATCGGCCAAATCGTCGTCACCAGCGCGTTCGATCTCCGCATGCAACGCGATGTCGTTCCGGCGATCGACATGGCGGCGTTCGCCGTCGCCATTGCCCTGATGCTCGTCCTCGGCTGGGGCTTGCTGATCTCGCTGGCGCGGGTGTTCGGCGGCATCCTCGAGGAAGTCATGCGGACGACGGTGAAAATCAGTTCGATGGTCTTCGTGATCCTGTTGGGCGCGTCGGTGTTCTCGCTCGTTTTCCGCGGCCTCGGTGGCGATGAGCTGGTGGCCGACCTGCTGACCGGCATGCCGGGCGGCGTGTTCGGCGCCATGCTGGCGGTGATGGCGGTGATGTTCCTGCTGGGGTTCTTCCTCGATTTCATCGAGATCATCTTCGTCGTCGTGCCGATCGTCGGCCCGATCCTGCTGCAGCTCGACATCAGCCCGGTCTGGTTCGGGGTGATGATCGCCGTCAACCTGCAGACCAGCTTCCTGACGCCGCCGTTCGGCTTCGCGCTTTTCTATCTGCGCGGCGTCGCCCCGCCGAAGGTGAGCACCCTGCAGATCTACCGCGGCGTCATCCCGTTCGTCGTCATCCAGTTGCTCGCGTTGACCCTGCTGGCGGTTTTCCCCGAACTGGCGACCTGGCTACCGACTGCCCTGTTCCGGTAGCGGTTGGTGCCCAATATGGACCACGCTCCAGCACCAATCTGGAAAAGAGGATTGGAACGTTGCCTTTAAGACGCGGCATGCTGTTTGCGGGCAATCAGATAGTAGTCGGTGACACTTGATTGGATTTTTCCAAAAGTAATTGCCTCGACCATGCGGCCGATGGCTTTATAAAAAGCATATATTACTTTTGATCTCTCGCGGAGGCGGTGCTCCTGTAGAATGAAAAATCGTTTTGAAAGAATTTCAAATCCATTGCAATTCAGCATTTTTTCTAGGGTATCAGGGTCGGCGTGCCACCGCAGCCACGTTTTAAAAGGCGGAAAACCGGGTTTGCCGGCATCTTTATTTCCGAAAATATGCCTGTAGATTAGGACATGAAACCAGTGGGGGGTGAATTTCGTGACCAATCCTTTGAAACTCTTCGCGAGCGGCGACTTGAGAATGAGGATCCCGCCAATCGCTGTCGCCGCCATCATCCGCTCGACGGCGGCTTCGGGGGAGGGTAGATGTTCCAGGACGTCGTAGCAGACAACTGCGTCATAAGTCTCGGGTGGAAAGTCATGCTCCTGCAGGTCCCCAAGAATGGTCTCTGTCGCGTAAGTGTTGCGTTCGAGTTGTTGGGGGCTGATGTCGATTGTGTGGTACTGAACACTCGGTGCTAGAAACCGAACGTGCGAGGCCGAGCCGCCACCCGCTTCCAAAACCGTGATCGCATCAGTCCAGGCATGTGCAGCGAGATCGGAGAAAATCGCCTCGCTAACCACCGACGTTAGGTTCAATCCATCCGGCTCTGACAGCATCACAGAAACCTTCTGAACGTTAACGTTCATCAAGACGACTCCCTGTTAAATACATCAAGAAAAATCAGCGCTTGTGTAGCACACCCTAGACAAGATGAGCAATTCAAATTTAGTCAGCTTCCAGAATGCCAGGGAATTCCGATCAACTTATCAAGAGGTTCTGTGTCTAATCTATCCAGATGATGGCGATTTACGTATTAGCTTTTGAAGTTATCCTTCCGTCGGCGTCGCATAGTCGAAGGGCAGGGCGCGCGCGGCGGTGAACGCGGTTTCCGAAAGCTGCGTCCATCCGGCGGCGGTGGCGCGGAACTTGAGCAGGCTGTTCATCACTTTGCGGCTAAGCTGGTCCCGCGCGGCGAGGTCGTTGAGCACCTCGCCGGATAGCCTGCCCAGACCCCGCAGCACATTGTCCGGAAACCTCTTAAGCTCGACGTCGTGCTTGCCGATCAGCGTTTCCAGCGACGTGTTGTTGCGGGCGACGAACTCACTTAGCACCAACTGGTTGACGGCGGCGTTGGCGGCGGTGATGACCGCCTTGATGTCGCCCGGCAGCCCCTCCCAGGCCGCCAGATTGATGAAATTCTCCAGTGTCGTGCCGGGTTCGTGCCAGCCGGGGTAGTAGTAGTACTGGGCGCTCTTGTAGAGACCGAAGGCGAGGTCGTTGTAGGGGCCGACCCACTCCGTCGCGTCGATCTGGCCCGACTGCAGGGCTGGCGGGATGTCGGCGCCGGGCAGGTTGACGACCGTGCCGCCGGCCGCCTTGACGACCTCGCCGCCGAGGCCGGGGATGCGCATCTTCAGGCCCTTGTAGTCTTCCAGGCTGTTGATTTCCTTGTTAAACCAGCCACCCATCTGGGTTCCAGTGTTGCCGGAAGGGAAGAATTTGCAGCCCAGTTCGCGGTAGACCTCGTCGGCGATCTCTTGCCCGCCGCCGTACTGGAACCAGGCGTTCTGTTCCTGCGCCGTCAGGCCGAACGGAACAGCGGCGAGGAACTGCGCGGCGGCCACCTTGCCCTTCCAATAGTAGGGGGCGCCGTGGCCCATCTCGACGGTGCCGTTGGCGACGGCGTCGATGGATTCGAACGCCGGCACGATTTCGCCGCCGCCATAGACCTTTACCGACAGCCGGCCGCCCGTCCCGTCGGTAATCAACTTGGCAAGGATTTCGGCGCCAGTGCCGAGGCCGGGAAAATTCTTCGGCCAGGTGGTGACCATTCGCCATTCCATGCGGCCTTGCGAGATGGCCGGCGCGGCCAGGGTCGATGCGGCGGCGCCGGCGGCGCCAGCAGCCGTCGCGCTTTTCAGGAACTCTCGACGTTTCATCAGCGGTTTTCCTCCCAGACGATTGTTTCGCCATCGCGCGACGGTTGGCCCGCCGCCGAGCCCAAGACCGCCTCGCAGGCTTCCCCAGTAATGTTACTATAATCGGCAAACACTATAATCGGCAAACACAGCGGTGCCATATTCCGAAACGCTTCCGCTGCGTCACATTCGACGCCGATCGACCCGCTAGCCGGTCGGATATCGGCTCATTCGGGGATAATATTGCGGATTCGCTGCCAAGCGGTGCGCCGGGGGTCCGTCGGCGCCGATGCATCAGTGACGTCGATCGGGTCCTCGCGGTCGACCAGTTGCCATTCGCCACGGGTGTAGATTTCCAGTGGCCGAAACGCCGTCTTGTAGGACATCTTGCGACACTCGGCGATCCAGAAGCCGAGGTAGACGTGCGGCAGCGCGTTGGCGGCGGCTCGCTCGATCAACGCCAGGATCAGGTAAGTTCCCAGGCTATCCTTCTCACGGTCCGGATCGAAGAAGCTGTAGACGGCGGAATAGCCATCGGCCATGTGATCGGTTAGGCAGGCGGCGACCAACGTGTCTTCCGCGTCGCGAAATTCTAGAATTCGCGTCTCGACCGGCGTGGTCTCGACCAGTGCCCGATAATCCTGAAAGTCCATCAAGGACATTTCGCTGCCGCCGTGGCGCGTCCGTTGATAGTCGCTGAACAGGCGGAAATGCTCCTCGGTTGCCCGCGCCGGCACTTCCGTCAGCGAGAGATGCGCGTTCTTGTTGCGGATCCGCCGCTGGGTGCGTGATGCGCGGAACTCCATCGCCTTGACACGAACCGCCATGCAGGCGCTGCAGCCAGGGCAGATCGGCACATAGGCCAGTCCGTGACTGCGGCGGAACCCCGCCTGTGAGAGCAGATCATGGAAAGCTCCAGTTTGCGGTCCGGACAACTCCGTCACCAGCCGTCGCTCCACCCGGTCGGGCAGGTACGGACACGGCAGGGGAGCCGTCGTAAAAAAATACCGATTTAGGTTTCTAAGCCCACGCCCCACGTTCGTCGCCGTCCCATCGTTGGAGTCATACGCGTCCTCGACTAATAAATAACACGTCCGCGCTTGGTTTTGAACGGATGAGAGGCCGGGTTCTCATACTGATCCGCGATCTCGCCTTGCCGAGCGAGCTCGGCGGGGCTGCCGGTTCCCCGCATGAGCAGGACACTAACCCGGCGGTTGCGGGGTGCCGTCGGATCTTCTGGGAGGATTGGGTCGGTGGCGGCGCGGCCGACGACGCGGACGAATCGCTCCTCGGAGACGCCGAATTCCATCAAGGCTCGCCGAGCGGCGTTGGCGCGGTCGGCGGAGAGTTCCCAATTGCTGTAGCCGCCCGTCGAGGCGAACTTGAGGGCGTCGGTATGGCCGGCAATGGCAACGTCCTGGGGCATTTTGGCGATCACTGCGGCGACCGTCTCGAAGATGTCGCGGGTGTGCTCGAGTGGCTTGGCGGCGCCGATGGGAAACATCGGCAGTCCCCGCTGATCGGCGATGTGGATGAGGAGGCCTTCCGGCGTCATTTCGATGGTCAGGCTCTCGGCGAGCAACTTCAATTCGGGATCCGAGGCGATCATGTCCTCGATTTCCCGCCGCGCCTCGCGGAACTGCGCTTCCTCGAGTTCCTGTTCGAGAACCTCGCGCTCGCGGTCGATCAGCTCCCGCCTTTGCTGGGCGGTCAGTTCCGCGAAGTCGTCGTCAACCGGCTCCTCGCCGTCGAAGGGGGTATCGGCGTTCTCGGTTTCGCCGCGCGGTTTTGCCGTGCGGTCCAGCGGTTTGCCGATCTCGACAAGGGGAAACTCCACTGCTTTTTCCATCGAACGCGGCAAGTCCGCATCGAAAACGCCGTCTTCGGCGACCGACTTGCCGGCGAGAAGTCCCCCGCCGCCGGTGGTCGACTTGGTGGTCGAGTGTGGCGCGAAATAATCGGAGATCCCCTTGAGGTGATCCTGGGATACCGCGTTGAGCAACCACAACAGCAGAAAGAATGCCATCATCGCGGTCACGAAGTCGGCGTAGGCCACCTTCCACGCTCCGCCATGATGCGCCTGTCCGCGTTTCTTGACCTTCTTGACGATAATCGGCTGCCCGGCCACGAACGCGCTCTCCGTTAGGTTTTAACGTTTTGAATCAGGTCGTCGATCTCGGCGAAACTCGGCCGAACATCGGACGGCAGCGTCTTGCGAGCGAATTCGATGGAAACTTGCGGCGCGTAGCCCTGGATATGCGCGATCAGCCCGGTCTTGATACATTGCAGGTAGGCGGCATTGGCTTCGAAGGTGGTCTGCAGCGACTTGGCGATGGGGGCGACCATGCCGTAGGAACCGAGGATGCCGCTGAAGGTCCCGACCAGAGCCGCACCGATGAGTTGGCCTAGAATTTCCGGCGGTTCGGTGATCGATCCCATGGTGTGGATAACGCCCAACACCGCGGCGACGATGCCGAGCGCCGGCAGTCCATCGGCGACGGTCTGGATCGCACCGGCGATGTCGTGATCGTCGTTGTGATGGGCTTCCAACTCCACGTCCATAACCGCCTCGAGTTCGTGCGGGTTACTGGAGCCCAGCGTCAGCAGGCGGAGATAGTCGCAGGTGAACTCGAGCGCGTGGTGGTCTTTGAGGAACGTCGGATATTCCTGGAAAATCGAGCTTTCGTGCGGATTATCGACGTGCATTTCGAGCGCCAGGTCGCCCTTGCTTTTCGCCAACTTGAAGACGGCGTAGAGGCAACTCAACAGTTCCATGTAGTTTCTTTTCTTGTACTTCGGCCCTTTCAGCAGCGGGCCGAAGGATTTCAGGCAACCCATCAGCACGGTCTTCGAACTGCTCATGATGAAAGCGCCGAGTGCCGCCCCGAAGATGATGACGAACTCGAACGGCTGCCAAAGGACATCGAGGTGTCCGCCGTGCGCCAGGTATCCGCCGGCGACGCATCCGAAAACGATAACCAAACCGATGATTACAAGCATGGCCGCTGTCCAATCGTCTTGACGACGGGAGTCCTCCTCACGTACCAACGCGGCGCATCGGGGAAACGACCGCCGCTTCATCGCCCTGGGGCTCCGACCTTGATACAACTAAAAGAGTTAATAATTGTTTATATACACTTTTCGGTTTTAGTGCCCATGTCCGTGCAACTCTCGGGATTAATCAATTGACCGTCGATCCGACGATTTTTCGAAGCGCCCTCGGACGTTTCGCCTCCGGCGTAACGATCGTCACGACCCTCGATGCGGCGTCGCATCCCCTCGGCGTGACCATCAGCGCCTTCGCCTCGGTGTCCCTCGAGCCGCCGCTGATCCTCTTCTGCCTCGGCCACGGCAGCGGCAGCATCGCCGACTTCGTCGGCGGCCCGCGTTTCGCCGTCAACGTTCTTACCGAGGAGCAGGCCGAAGCCTCGGAGGTGTTCGCCAGCCAACTCGCCGATAAGTTCGAGCGCGTGACGTGGCACCGCTCGCGGGACGGCTACGTGCTGATCGAGGGGGCGTTGGTGGCGATCAAATGCGAGCGCGAAACGATCCACGAGGCGGGTGATCATACGGTCATCCTCGGCCGGGTTCACGGCATCGAGGAGTTGACCAACGAAAAGGGCCCGCTGCTGCGCTATCGCGGCGCCTACCACGGGATCGGCGAGGTCGTCGAGGACTAGGTTCTAGGGCGGGCCGGTGTCGGCGGGCGGAGCAGGGCGCAGACCGATCCGCGACAGGCTATCGGCGGCGACGGCGTCACGGCCGCGCAACAGTTCGATGCCGGTGCCCTCGCGCCAGGCATTGAGCATGTTGGCCGCCAGGCGGGAAAACGGATGCCCCGACTGGCCGCCGGCGATCACGAAAGTGGATCGGCTGGGGTCGCCGAGATCGAACACCGCGCGCAGGGTTGCGCCGTGGACGTGGGCGAAGGGGGCCTCGGGGTCGGTCAGCCGCATGCCGCCACGATTGATCGTGAACTCTCCGCCGGCGGTCTCGCGCAATGGCGCCAACCAGCGAGCGGCACGATCGAAACGGGCGAGGAATGGATGCGCGAAACGGGCGGCGTGCGCGTCGCCCCATCGCCACTCGGTCCACCCACCGGCATGCGAGTCTTCCAGCCGCGCCAGCGCGGTGCGCAAAGCCAACGCCAGACGCCGCGGGCACGTCTCGACCGCATCGGTGTCGATATCGTCACACCAATGCGGGTTGGTCGTGAGTGTTTCAATGAGGACCAAAGGTCGCAGGCCGTGATAGCGCGGGAACTCCGGCCCGAGTTCATCGGCGACCAGGGCTTCGTTGATCGTCTTGATCCACGCGATGGCGATGAGCGGTTCTGGCCGGCTCACCGCCATTGTGCCGTCCCACGCGGCGAGCGCGGCCAGGACCGGTTCGGTTTCCGGCGTCGGCGGCGTTTCCGCGAGGAGTAGCGGCAGCACACGCCGCACCATCGCGGAGACCGGATCCATCTGAATCCGCCGCATCCCGTCCAAGTGGATCAATGCGCGGTCGGCCAGCAACCGCTCCAGGCGGTCGGCGCGAAAGCCGGCCTGCCATTCGGCACCGAGGTCGTAGGGGTAGTCGGCGCCAGTCAGCCGATTATTGGCGTTGGCGATGTAGCCCCGCGCCGGATTGACCGATTGGGGCAGATCGGCGAAGGGAATCCAGCCGCGCCAGTCGGCGTCTCCCGTCCATCCGGGGCGCGGCATCCAGCCGGAAACGCCATCGCGGATCGGCACCCGCCCGGGGGCGATGAAGCCGATGCTGCCGTCGCGGCTGGCCCAGAGAACGTTGATCTGCGGCGCATGGAAGTCCACCAACGCGGCGACGAATTGCCGCCAATTCCGCGCCCGATTGATCGCCCAGGCGGCTTCCATGGTTCGGTCGCCCGGCTGCAGATACGTCGCCGCGAGGGCCAGAACGGTTTGTCGGGCAACATTGTCTGGTCCGGCATAGGGGGCGAGGAGGTCGGAAACCACTGGCCCGTGGCGCGTGGTGCGGACGACGATTTCCGCCGCCGACGCGCCTTTCACGCGGATCATTTCCCGGCGCACCGCGAACGGGCGCGAACCGTCCGGTGTCTGGTAGCGCGATGGATCGTCGGCGATCACGCGTTCGACGAAAAGGTCCTCGAGATCGCTGCCGGTATTGGTGATCCCCCAGGCGACGGCGCGATTCTGGCCGATGACGATGAACGGAAAGCCGGGCGTACTGGCGCCGATCAGGCCTTGTTCCGGCGTCTCGATGTGGACCAGATACCAAGTTGCCGGTGTCTTCAGGCCGAGATGGGGATCGTTGGCCAGCAACGGCGCGCCGCTTTCCGTGCGCGCTCCGGCGACCACCCAGCCGTTGGAGGCGCCGCGTTCCTCCGTGGCGACAAGCCCGGCCGTCGCCGCGCCTTGGCGAAACGCCGCCAGATCCATCGCCGGCGCCCGCCGCGCCAGCGTGGTGACGGTTCCATCATGGTCGGGCCAGAGTTCGCGCAGCCGGCCAGGCGACAGGCGGGCGAGTAACGCCTCGCGCAACCATTCCTCGCTCTGATTGCCGGCGAGGCGCAAGGCCATCAGCTTGGTCCACAACAGCGAATCTGACGTTTGCCACGGTCCCGGCCGATAGCCAAGGTAGAGAAACTCCGGCGGCAGCGGACTTGAGTTGGCGGCAAGCCAGGCATTGACGCCGTCGGCATAGGCGTCGACGGCGCGCTTGGCGTCGAGCGACAATGCGGCGTATTCCGCCTCGACCAATGCCGCCAAGCCCAACGTCCGCACTTTGCGGTCCGACGGCAGGGCGCCGGGGCCGAGGATCTCGGCAAGGCGTCCGCGCGCCGCGCGGCGGCGCATATCCATCTGCCACAATCGGTCCTCGGCGTGCATAAAGCCAAGCGCGAAGGTCGCGTCGTCGAGGCTTTCGGCGAAGATGTGCGGCACGCCATGGCGGTCGCGCAGGATCTCGACCGCCCCGTCGATGCCCTTCACGACGAGCGCGCGATCTCCAGAGGGCAGCGAGGCAAGCAGCAACCAAGCGAACACGGCCGCCGTGGCCGTCGCCAATAGAACCGCGCCGGCAAGGCCAAGGCGCAGGATCTGGCCGGCGCGGGATCGCCTTCGCGGGGGAGCCGTCGAGTCGTCGCGGCGGCGGCCTGGGACGGGCATGGTTGGAACCCCAGTGCGTTCGTGCGTTGGCTTGGACTCATCTTAGGAGTTGGCGCATGATACCGTACGGCGCCAGCGCGGCAAAATCGGGAATCCGCCGAGAACGACGGAAGGGCTAGGAGGGATAGAAGCATGCCGATGACCGAACAGTCGTACATGAGCCTCGGGCCGCACGGCTTTCACAAGGTCAACTACTGGGATTGGCGGGAAGAGGACGCGCGGCGCACGGCGGTCTGCGTCCATGGCCTGACGCGCAACGGCCGCGACTTTGACTTTCTCGCCCAGGCGCTCGTTCCGGAGTATCGGGTCGCCTGTCCGGACCTGCCGGGGCGCGGCCGGAGTCATTGGCTGTTGGTGCCGACCGACTATTGTCCGCCGCTCTATCTTACCGACACGGCCTCGCTGATCGCCCGCCTCGATGTCGAGGAAGTGGACTGGATCGGCACATCGCTCGGCGGTCTGCTCGGTATTTTGCTCGCGGCGCAGCCCAACAGCCCGATCCGCAAACTGGTCGTCAACGACGTCGGGCCGTTTATCGGCCGCGAATCCATGGCTCGCATCGCCGGATACGTCGGCCACGATCCGGTCTTCGACAGCATCGAGGACCTGGAAGCATATTTGCGCGAAGTCGCTGCCCCGTTCGGCCCGCTGACCGACGCCCAGTGGCGCCACTTGGCCGAACACAGCGTCCGGCAGAGCGGCGATGGCCCCGGCTACCATCTCCACTACGACCCGAACATCGCCGTTGTCTTCAGAGAGATGGCACAGGAAGACGCCGACTTCTGGCCAGCGTGGGATGCCGTCAAGTGTCCGGTGCTGGTCCTGCGCGGCGCCGAGTCTGACGTCTTGCTCGAACACACGGCGCGGGAAATGATGACGCGCGGGCCGGCGGCCGAATTGGTCCAGTTCTCGGGCGTTGGCCACTGCCCGATGCTGATGGATGCCGCGCAGATCGAGGTCGTGCGGGCGTTCCTGGCAGACGATTGACCGGCCGGCTGGCCTGCGGGTCCGTTAACCGATCACTAACGCCTCACCCCTAGAATGCGGTGACCGCTCCACAGGAGACATCTGTCGTCGTCGCATTCAATGCGGGAGTTGACCATGATCGAAAAGGAAACGGCCGTCGACGCCGGTAAGGAAGCTGGCCCTCACCTCGGCGAGGCCATGAACTCGTTCGTCACCTTCTGGGTATCGGAGCAGCTGTTCGGCGTGCCGGTGCTGCAGGTGCAGGACATTCTCGCCCCGGAGAAGATCTCGCCGATCCCGTTGGCGCCGAAGGAAGTCAAGGGGGCGATCAACCTGCGCGGGCGGATCGTCACCGTCATCGACATTCGCACCCGTCTCGGCCTGATCCAGCGGTTGGACAACGGCCACAATATGGCGGTGACCGTCGAGCACGACGATGAACTGTATACCCTTCTCGTCGATTCCATCGGCGACGTCGTCGATCTGCCGAAAGCCGATTTCGAGGACAACCCGGCGACGCTCGATCCAGCCTGGCGCGAGGTCGCCCAAGGTGTCTACCGGCTCAACGGCAATCTGATGGTGGTCCTCGACATCGACCAGGTGCTCAACATCGGCCAACACTGATCCACCGGCGGCCGATCTCGCCTATCGCGCGAGCAGGCGCCGGGCGACATCGACCGCCGCATAGGTCATGATCGCGTCGGCGCCGGCACGCTTGAAGGCGAGCAGGGTCTCCATCAACACCGAATCGTAATCGACCCAGCCGTTGGCCGCCGCCGCCTTCAGCATGGCGAACTCGCCGCTGACGTGATACGCCACCGTCGGCACGCAAAACGCTGCCTTCATCCGCGCCAGCACGTCGAGATAGGGCAGGCCCGGCTTGACGATGATCATGTCGGCGCCCTCGTCAACGTCGAGAGCCACCTCGCGCAGCGCCTCGTCGCCGTTGGCGGGGTCCATCTGATAGGTTTTCTTGTCGCCCTTCAGCAGGCCACCGGAGCCGACCGCGTCGCGGAACGGGCCGTAGAATGCCGAGGCATACTTGGCGCCATAGGCCACGATCTGCGTCTCGGTGTATCCCGCCGCGTCGAGGGCGTCGCGGATGGCGCCGACGCGGCCATCCATCATGTCCGACGGCGCGCAGGCGTCACATCCGGCCTGTGCCTGAACCACCGCCTGGCGGCATAGAACGTCGACCGTTTCGTCGTTGAGGATTCTGCCATCGTCGACCAGCCCGTCATGCCCTTCGCTGTTGAACGGGTCGAGGGCGACATCGCAAATCACGCCGATGTCGGGGGTTTCCGCCTTGATGGCGCGGACGGCGCGGCAGACCAGGTTGTCGACGTTGTAGGCTTCCGCGGCATCCGGGGTTTTCAACGCCGGATCGATCATCGGGAACAGCGCGATCGCCGGCACGCCCAGCGCCGCCGCCTCCGCCGCGTCGACCGCCAGTTGGTCGACGGAGAGGCGTTCGACGCCCGGCATCGAGGCGACCGGCTGCCGTTGGCCCATGCCGTCGATGACGAATACCGGCCAGATCAGATCGGCGGCGGTGACGGCGTTCTCGGCGACCAGGCGGCGCGACCACGCGGCAAGCCGGGTGCGGCGCATCCGGGTGCGAGGAAATCGGCCGAGCGGTAACGGGGCGGGGATGATGGACATGGGCGGGGTCAGGCGGCGTCCAGCGCCTGGCCGATGTCGACCAGGATGTCGTCGATGTGCTCGATGCCGACGGAGAGCCGGACGTAGCCCTCCGAGACCCCGGTCGCCAACCGATCCTCCGGCGACAGCTGCGAATGAGTGGTCGACGCCGGATGAATCGCCAGGGAGCGCGCGTCGCCGATGTTGGCGACATGATAGACCAGTTGCAGCGCGTCGATGAAGCGGCGTCCGGCCTCGCGTCCGGCCTTCAACTCGAAGCCGACCAGGGCACCGTAGCCGCCGGCTAGGTAGGCGTCGGCGCGCTGGCGGAACACGCCGTCCTGATGTCCGGGGTAGATGACGCGGTCAACCTTCGCGTGATCGGCGAGGAAGTCGGCGACCTTGGCCGCGTTGTCGCAGTGGGCGCGCATGCGCAATGCCAGCGTTTCCAGGCCCTGCAGGAAGAGGAAGGCGTTGAACGGGCTCATCGCGCTGCCAAGATCGCGCAGCAGGATCACCCGGGCCCGCAGGAGGTAGGCGATGGGGCCGAGCGGCTTCACCGCCTCGGTCCACACCGCGCCGTGGTAGCTCGGGTCCGGCTCTGTCAGGGTCGGGAAGCGGTCGGCATGTGCCTCCCAATCGAAGCTGCCGCCATCGATGATGATGCCGCCGATGGAGGTGCCATGGCCGCCGACGTACTTGGTCGTTGAGTACATCACCACCGCGGCGCCGTGGTCGATCGGCCGGCAAAGCATCGGCGCCGCGGTATTGTCCATGATCAGCGGCACGCCGAGGCGCCGGCCGATGTCGGCCACCTCTCGAATTGGAAAAACCTGCAGCTTCGGATTGGGCAGCGTCTCGGCATAATAGCAACGGGTCCGGTCGTCCGTCGCCCGCGCGAAGGCTTCCGGGTCGGCCGGGTCGGCGAACCGGCATTCGATGCCGAGATCTTTCAGGGTGTTATTGAACAGGTTCCAGGTGCCGCCATAGAGATCGGTCGAGCTGACGAAATTGTCGCCGGCGCGGCAGAGGTTGAGCACGGCGAAAGTCGACGCCGCCTGGCCGGAACTCACCGCCAGCGCGGCGGCCCCTCGCTCCAACTCGGCGAACCGCTTTTCCAGCACGTCGGCGGTCGGGTTCATGATCCGCGTGTAGATGTTGCCGATTTCCTTCAGGGCAAACAGGCTTTCGGCGTGTTCGGTCGAGTCGAACTGATAGGAGGTTGTCTGGTAAATCGGCACCGCGACCGCCCCGGTTGCCGGATCTTTCCGGTAGCCGCCATGCAGAAGAACCGTTTCCGGTCGCCAGGAGGTGTCCGCCACTGTCGTCTCACTCCGCCGAAATCTTTTTGCGTTTATTCGTGTCGCGCTTCTTAGCATCGGCAACCGCGAGCGTCCACGAGGTTTGTGGTATGTTTGTCGGGCCGGCATCGCCCTTCCGTTTTTTGCCCCAATACGGTAATTACATGTCGGGCTGAGGGCCGAAAATCAGCGCCAGCACCCTGCGATACTTTGCCGCCGAAATCTCCGTTGGGTCGCGGCGGCGCCCGCCGTTCATCAAGAAGGAGGCCGCCGGTGGCCAAATCCGATCCGCATGCCACGCGGACGCGCGAAACATTGTTTGAGTTCAAACAGATCGGCGGCGTCGTGCGAGTCGCGGCGGTGGACACCGTGACCAATGTCGAAGTAACGGTTGTCGCCCCACCGGTGACGTCGCGGGAAGACCTGATGCGCCTCGCGGAACGCAAGCTGGCGTTCATTTTGAGCAAGCGAGGCGGCCAGTAATCAATCCTGGTTATTGTCGAGTTTTAAGTTTTTGCCTTGACAGCAGCGTCTTCCCTGTTGCCACTTTCCGCGTGAGGGAAAAGAAAAACGCGACACCGGCCGGCGTCAACAAGAGCGCAAGCGGTTGCGGGCTGGGCGGAAACGACACACGGGTTAATCAGGATACAACTGCGGTCGCCAGGGTTGGCTGTCGCGCGTCCGGCTGCGTCGAGGACTTCGCCGACGCAGCCACACCGGTTCCGCGGCAACCGCGGAAGACCGGGGCTGGCTTCTAACAAGGCTGGTCTCGAAAAAACGTAGAGGTAGGCTCGGGTGGCGTATTTTCTGCAGCAATTGATCAATGGGTTGACGCTCGGCGCGATCTACGGGCTCATCGCCATCGGCTACACGATGGTCTATGGCATTATCGGCATGATCAATTTCGCCCACGGCGAGATTTACATGATCGGCGCTTTTATTTCGCTGATCACGTTCATTCTTTTGGGCCTCATCGGCGTCACCTGGTTGCCGCTAGCGTTGCTGATCGTCCTCCTCGTCGCGATGTTCCTCACCGCCTTTTACGGCTGGGCGCTGGAGCGTGTCGCCTATCGACCGTTGCGCGGTTCGCAACGGCTGGCGGCGCTGATCTCCGCCATCGGCATGTCCATCTTTCTGCAGAACTACGTGCAGATCGCCCAGGGCGCGCGGGTTAAGCCGTTGCAGCCGGTACTCTCCGGCGGCTTCGAGATCATGCAGACGGGAACCTTCGTGGTCCAGTTTAGCTACCTGCAGATCATGATCATCGCCCTGACCATCTTTCTCATGGCCGCATTCTCGTTTCTCATCAATTCGACCGCCATGGGCCGCGCGCAGCGCGCCTGTCAGCAGGACATGAAGATGGCTTCCCTGGTCGGCATCAATGTCGACCGCACCATTTCCATGACCTTCGTCATCGGCGCGGCCCTCGCGGCGGTCGCCGGAATGATGGTGACACTCTACTACGGGGTGATCGATTTCTTCATCGGTTTTCTCGCCGGCATCAAGGCCTTCACGGCGGCGGTCCTCGGCGGTATCGGCTCCATCCCCGGCGCCATGCTGGGCGGCATCCTAATTGGCCTCATCGAGGTGTTCTGGTCGGCTTATTTCACGCTCGAATACAAGGACGTGGCGGCGTTCTCGATCCTCGTCCTCGTGCTGATTTTCCGGCCCACCGGCCTCCTCGGGCAACCGGAAGTGGAGAAAGTTTAGCCGATGGCCGGGACGGCATCCGTGCTCGAGTCGAAGGTCATTGTCGCGGCACTGAAGGAATCCGCCCTGGCGGCGCTGGTCGCCGCCGGACTCGCCTTGCCACTGCTGGGATTCCGCACCGTTCAGGAAATCGGCGGCCTGACGCTGACCTATCGCTGGCACTGGGTGTTGATCGCCGCCACCGCCGTCTTCGTCGGCCGCTTCGTCTTCGCTCTCTACCGCGCGGCGCCGAAACGGGAAAAGGGCGGCCTCGAAAGGCGCTCGATCGGCGCCGTGGTCAGTCCGTTGATGATCTTTATCGTGCCGTCGGCCGTCGCCTTCGCGGTCGTCATGCCATTCCTGCCGTTCAGCAGTCGCTATGTGCTGGATATCGCCATCCTCGTGCTCACCTACATCATGTTGGGGTGGGGATTGAATATCGTTGTCGGGTTGGCCGGCCTGCTCGATCTCGGGTACGTGGCGTTCTATGCCGTCGGCGCTTACAGCTACGCGTTGTTCGCCCTGCATTTCGACCTTGGCTTCTGGGTCTGTCTGCCGCTGGCCGGCTTGCTGGCCGCCATGTTCGGCTGCGTTCTTGGCTTTCCGGTGTTGCGGCTGCGCGGCGACTATCTCGCAATCGTGACGCTCGGCTTCGGCGAGATGATCCGCATCATCCTGATCAACTGGTACGACCTGACTCGCGGCCCGGACGGCTTGTCGGGAATTCCGCGGCCGACATTCTTCGGCCTGCCGTTCACGCGAAGACCGGAGGAGGGGCAGGAATCGTTCCACCAATTTTTCAACATCCCCTACGATCCCGTTGACCGAATTATCTTCCTTTATTACGTGATCCTTGGGTTGGCTTTACTGACCAATGCTTTCACGCTGCGGATCCGCAAGCTGCCGATCGGACGTGCGTGGGAAGCCTTGCGCGAGGACGAGATCGCTTGCCGGTCGCTCGGCATCAACCCGGTCAACACCAAGCTGACCGCGTTCACCATCGGCGCCATGTTCGCCGGCTTCGCCGGGTCGTTCTTCGCCACCCGGCAGGGCTTCATCAGCCCGGAAAGCTTCACTTTCATCGAATCGGCGATCATCGTCGCCATCGTTGTCCTCGGTGGGCTCGGCAGTCAGATCGGCGTCGTCGTCGCCGCGTTGTTCCTGATTGGCCTGCCGGAGTTGCTGCGCGAATTGGAGCTGTTTCGCATGCTGGCGCTGGGCGGCCTCATGGTCCTGATCATGACTTGGCGGCCGCGCGGCCTACTGGCGCACAGGGAGCCGACGATTCGCTTGGTGGAAGCTGGCAAGCGACGATGGTTCGGCCGCGGCAGGAGGGCGGAGGCGTCGGAATGACGCCGCGGGGGAGCGAAACGGCATTGCTGTCGGTCGAGCATCTAACGATGCGGTTCGGCGGCTTGGTCGCCATCGACGACGTCTCCTTCGAGGCGCGCGACAATGACATCACCGCCATCATCGGCCCCAATGGCGCTGGGAAGACAACGATTTTCAACTGTCTGACGGGTTTTTACAAACCAACCGTCGGCCAGTTGACCCTCAATCACCCGAGAAGGGGACCGTTCCTGCTCGAGCGGATGCAAGGCTTCCGCATCCCCCAGCAGGCTCAAGTGGCGCGCACTTTCCAAAACATTCGGCTGTTCCCGGCGATGACGACGCTGGAGAACCTGATCGTCGCCCAGCATAACGAGTTGATGGACGCGTCGCTGTTCGGGATCGCCGGGGTTCTTGGCCTCGGCCGCTATCGCCATGCGGAGCGGCGGGCGGTGGAACGCGCGCGCCACTGGCTCGACAAAACCCGGCTCCTCGACCGCGCCGACATGGAAGCCGGTAATCTTCCCTATGGCGCGCAGCGGCGCCTCGAAATCGCCCGGGCGATGTGCATCGAACCCGTACTGCTATGCCTCGACGAGCCGGCGGCCGGCCTCAACCCGCGTGAAACGCAGGAGCTTAACGCGCTTCTTCTCGACATCCGCGCCGAGCAGAAGATCGGCATTCTCTTGATCGAGCACGACATGACCGTGGTGATGGAAATTTCCGATCATGTCGTCGTCCTCGATTATGGACGCAAGATCGCCGAGGGGACGCCGGAGGTTGTCCGCAATGACCCCGCCGTGATCCGCGCCTACCTCGGCGAAGAGGAGGATGAAGCGCTGCCGGATATCGTCGCCGCCGACTTGGCCGGCGAAGGCGGAGGCCGCTGAGATGCTCAGCTTGCGAGGCGTGCACACGTTTTACGGCAACATCGAGGCTTTGCGCGGGGTCGACATCGATGTCGAGGAAGGTCAGGTCGTCACCTTGATCGGTGCCAATGGGGCCGGCAAGACAACGCTGATGATGACCATCTTCGGCCAGCCGCGCGCATCCGCCGGCACCATCACCTTGGACGGCGATGACATTACCAACAAGCCGACGCACGAGATTGTCGCGCTCGGCATCGCCCAGTCGCCGGAGGGGCGGCGCATTTTCCCGCGCATGAGCGTCATGGAGAACCTCTACATGGGGGCGACGACAACCGATCCGGCGTATTTCGAAGAGGATCTTGCCGCCGTATTCGACCTGTTTCCCATCCTCAGCGAGCGACGCAATCAACGCGGCGGCACGCTTTCCGGCGGCGAACAGCAGATGCTGGCCATTGGCCGCGCGCTGATGAGCCGCCCCCGTCTGCTGCTCTTGGACGAACCGTCACTCGGCCTCGCGCCGATGGTCGTCAAGCACATCTTCAAGACCATCAAGGAGATCAATGAGAGCAAACGGATGACCGTCTTTCTCGTCGAGCAGAACGCCTATCACGCGCTGAAGCTGGCGCACCGTGCCTACGTGCTCGTCAACGGTCAGGTGACGATGACCGGTACCGGCGCCGAACTGCTGGCCAACCCGGAAATCCGCAGCGCCTATCTCGAGGGCGGACACTAGGGCGGACAATCGATGGAAGCGTTTCTCGGCACCAGCATCGGCGTATTCATCGGCATCACCTGCATCCTCATCGGCTTTGCCGCCTGGATGACGGGCCAGGCGATCGCCGGCACTTGGCGTCCCTATTGGCATGTGGTGATCTATTGCCTGTTGCTCGGCGGCACCGGGCGCTTCCTGATCTATGGCCTGTATGACGGGCGGTTGTTCCATCTTACCGGCTATCTGGCGGACGCGGTGACGCTGATTGTCATCGGCACCGTCGCTTTCCGGGCAACACGCGCCCGCAAAATGGTCAGCCAGTACCCTTGGCTCTATGAAAGGGCGGGTGTTTTCAGTTGGCGGCCGAGGCGCTAGGCGCCGCCGCCGGCGGGTGTTCGGAAACTCGCTTTCGAACGAGGTGGCCGGGATTTCCCCCGGCTGCCCGACGGTGCCATGGGGCGGGTCATCCCGCGCCAGGCGAAACGGGGAAGGGATCGCGACGAAGGAGCCGCGATTTCGTCTAACTTTGAAAAGAGGAGCGCTCTATGAAGAAGTCCTTGCTAATCGCGCTTACCGCTGCCGCGGGACTGGCTTTCGGGTCCCAGGCGGCCAAGGCCGACGATACGGTGATCGCCACCGTCGGCCCAATGACCGGTCCTTATGCGGCCTTCGGCGCGCAGATGAAGGCGGGCATGGAACAGGTCGTTGAGGATCTCAACGAAGCGGGCGGCGTTTTGGGCACCACCTTGGCCGCCGAGATCGGCGACGACGCCTGCGATCCGAAACAGGCAGTGGCGGTCGCCAACCAAATGGCCGGCCGCGACGTGAAACTCGTCGCCGGGCACTTCTGCTCCGGCTCGTCAATTCCGGCCTCCGACGTCTACTTCGAAGAGGCGATCGTTCAGATCTCACCAGCATCGACCAATCCGCAGCTCACCGAGGCCGGCAAGGATAACGTCTTCCGGACCTGCGGCCGCGACGACCAGCAGGGCGAGGTCGCCGGCAATTTCCTCGCCGACAACATGGCCGATAAGAACATCGCCATTGTCCATGATAAACAGGCCTATTCCAAGGGCTTGGCCGACGAAACGAAGAAGCAGCTTAATGCCCGCAGCATCCAGGAAGTGCTCTACGAAACGGTCACGCCGGGCGAAAAAGACTACTCGGCCCTCGTCAGCAAGCTGAAGCAGGCCGGAGTGGAGATCCTGTATTATGGGGGTTACCACACGGAGGCCGGCCTGATCGTCCGCCAGATGCGCGAGCAGGGCATGGATACTATCCTGATGTCCGGCGACGCGCTGGTCACGGACGAATACTGGAGCATCACCGGCGATCTCGGCAGTGGCACGCTGATGACATTCAGCCCGGATCCGCGCAAGAATCCAGCGGCGGCGCCGATCGTCGAGAAGTTCCGTGCCAAGGGCATCGAGCCGGAGGGATATGTCCTCTACACCTACGGCGCGGTGCAGGCGTGGGCGCAAGCCGCGGAGAGCGCCGGATCTTTCGAGACCGATGCGGTCACTGACGCGCTCAAGGAGAACGAGTTCGACACCGTGCTGGGCACCATCAGCTTCGACGAGAAGGGCGATGTTACGGCGCCCGGCTACATCGTCTATGTTTGGCAAGACGGGTCTTACGACTACTACAAATAGGACGAAGAAACGCCCGCGGAGCGGGCTTCAACGCGAAACCCCGGCATGATTAGAATTGCCGGGGTTTCCTGTTTTTCGCGTACGGCGGGGTCACGACGGCCGGCGCGGGGCAATGAAAACGCCGCGATTGGCGCCTTACTCGCCGCCGCCCTTGCGTCCCAGGCCAATGCTCTTGGCGAATTCGGAGCGCTGCTTGGCGTAGTTCGGCGCGACCATCGGATAATCCGGCGGAAGCTGCCACTTCGCCCGATATTCTTCCGGCGTCATGTTGTAATTGGTCCGTAGATGACGCTTTAACATCTTGAGTTTCTTGCCATCTTCCAGACAAACGATGTATTCTGGAGTAACAGACTTCCGGATAGATGTCGCCGGCTTTTGCGTTTCAATCGGCGGTTCCGTCTGGTTGTTCTCAAGGCTGTCCAGCGAATTGAAGACGCTATTGATAACCTCAGGTATTTGAGAAGTTGCGACCTGATTGTTACTCAGATACGCGGCAACCACGTCTACGACCATCCTTAATTTGTCATCGCGGTTTATGGTGTCGCCCATTTTTTCGTTCATTGAATGTTTGTCCAAACTTCTTCCCTGATCATTGATTTCACTTTTAGCATATAGCTATCATGTGCTGTCAATGCAAAAAAAAGACTTACCTCAGTATTCGACGGATGTGGTGCTAGCTAAATTCAATAACCGGCCTAACTCGTGTAAGGCGACGCGGCTATCGACGAAATTTTGCCGGGTTTGTGCAAGGGCGTGGTTACTGATTGACCGCCGATCCGGGTGAGTCGGTGTGATGGGACAGTCGACCTCAGTTGCGGCGCGAATCCTTGTGGTAGCCTAGCCAGCACCATCGAGATGTGGTAGAGAAACGAATCATGGAGTGGATGTAATCGAGTGGGATTGATGGTCAAGGACGCGATTGCCATAGCCAGTGATCACGCGGGCTTCGATCTCAAATGCCTGTTGAAGGATGCCTTGGCCCGACACGCCGAGACCATTGTCGATCTTGGCGTTAACAACACCGATCCGTCCGACTACCCGGATCTTGGCTACGCCATGGCTTATGCGCTGCGCCGACGGCAAGCCCGGTTTGGCGTGCTGATCTGCGGAAGCGGCATCGGTATCAGCATTGCCGCGAACCGCTATCCGGATATTCGCGCGGCACTGGTCCATGACGCTCTCGGCGCGCGTCTGGCGCGAGAGCACAACGACGCCAACGTGATCTGCTTCGGCGGTCGAATGATCGGCCCGGAGGTGGCGCGCGACTGTCTCGACGTTTTCCTGCATTCCGAGTTCACGGGCGGACGCCACGCGCAGCGAATCCTGAAACTTTCCAATCCGATCTGAGGGGCGACGCCGATATGCGAAATGCCGCCAAGAGACCAAGCAAAACACGGAAGCGGCCGGCGGTCGGTCGACAGTCCCGACGGGGCGGGGGGGGCTCGTGATGCGCTGCCCCTTCTGCGGTCACGACGATACGCAAGTCAAGGACTCTCGGCCGACGGAGGATAACGCGGCGATTCGGCGGCGGCGATTCTGTCCGGCCTGCGGGGCGCGGTGGACCACCTTTGAGCGCGTCTACTTGCGCGAGCTGACGGTGATAAAAAATAACGGCGATCGGGTTCCATTCGATCGCGATAAATTGTTTCGCTCGCTGAAAATCGCCTTGCGCAAACGGCCGGTCGACGACGACCGCGTCGAGCGCATCGTCAACAGCATCCAGCGCCGGTTGGAAACCCTTGGCGAATCGGAAATCCCTTCCAAGGTGATCGGCGAGATGGCTATGGAGCAACTGGCCCAGTTGGACCAGGTCGGCTATGTCCGCTTCGCGTCGGTTTACCGCAATTTCCGCGAGGCGAAGGACTTCGAGGATTTCGTCGAAAGCATTGGCGAGTCCTGACCCCGTAAACCCGGCCATCGACGCCGACTTCATGCGCCTCGCCGTCACCCTGGCGCGGCGCGGCCTGGGCCGGGTGTGGCCGAATCCGGCCGTCGGCTGCGTCATCGTCAAGGCGGGCCACATCGTCGGGCGGGGGTGGACGCAGCCGGGCGGACGCCCGCATGCGGAGACGGAAGCGCTGGCGCGCGCCGGGGCGAGGGCGGTCGACGCGACGGCTTATGTCTCGCTGGAGCCCTGCGCCCATCACGGCCAAACCCCACCCTGCTGCGAGGCGCTGGTGGCGGCGAAGATCCGCCGCGTCGTCGCCGCGGTCGAGGATCCGGACCCCCGGGTCGGCGGCCGCGGTCTTGCGATGTTACGCGATGCCGGTATCGGGGTAACCGTGGGCGTGCTCGCCGACGCGGCGGCGGAGGTCAACCGCGGCTTCTTCCTCAGGGTGCGCGAGCACCGCCCGATGATCACCTGGAAGGTCGCGGCCAGCCTCGATGGTCGCTTGGCGACGGCTGCCGGGGAGAGCAAATGGATCACCGGTTCCGGCGCGCGCGCGATCGGTCACCGGCTGCGCGCCGGCCACGACGCCATCCTCGTCGGTTCGCAGACGGCGTTGATCGACGATCCGGCCCTCACCTGCCGCCTGCCGGGGCTCGAAGACGCCTCACCGGTGCGGGTTATCGCCGATCGGCGGCTGCGTTTGCCGCCGACGGCGGCCGTCGTTCGCGGCGCGCGCGACCATCCGACCTGGGTCATCACAGATGCCCAGCACGACGCGGCGCGGGCCAATGCCTTGCGCACCCAGGGTGTCGAGATCCTGGCTCGCGAACCGGCCGATCCCGCCGCGGCACCGGTAATGGACATTGCGAGACTTCTGGCGGCGCGCGGCATCACCCGGCTGTTGATCGAGGGCGGCGGCACTTTGGCCGCGTCATTCATCGACGCCGATCTCGTCGACGCCGTGGCTTGGTTTCAGGCACCGAAGCTCATCGGCGCCGATGGCATCCCGGCGGTCGGCGCATTGAACGTCGCCGACGTCGCCCGGGCGCCCGGTTTCACGCGCATCGGCGGCGAGACGGTGGCCGACGACACGGTATCGTATTATCTACGCAGGATGACCGACCGCGCTGGCACCGCAGGATAGGGATACAAGGGCGTCGTGTTCACTGGCATCGTCACCGATCTCGGGCGGGTGCGCTCGATCACCAAGCAGGGCGACACCCGCTTCGAATTCACCACCGCCTACAACATGGCGGATGTGCCGGTCGGCGCATCCATCTGCTGTTCCGGCGTTTGCCTGACAGTCATCGAGACCGGCGCCGACTGGTTCGCCGTTACCGCATCGGCGGAGACCCTGCGATGCACCACGATGGGCGACTGGCGCGTCGGCTCGCCGGTCAACTTCGAGCGCGCCCTGCGCCTCGGCGACGAGTTCGGCGGCCATATCGTCTCCGGCCACGTGGATGGCGTCGCCACGGTGCGCGCCGTCGAACCGGAGGGAGACTCGTGGCGAATGGTGTTTTCCGCGCCGACGGCATTCGAGCGTTACATCGCCGCCAAGGGGTCGATCGCCCTGGACGGCATCTCGCTGACCGTCAACGATGTCGACGGCAACGAATTTGGCGTCAATATCATTCCGCACACATGGCAGGTGACCACGCTCGGCCATGTTGCGCCGGGGGGCCGTGTTAATCTGGAAATCGACATGCTCACGCGGTACGTTGCCCGGCACTTCGAGAAAGGGTAAGGGCTTGACGCAGACGGTGAAGCGGACGGTGGAGCAAAGGGACGCCCTATCGCCCATCGAGGAGATCATCGACGACGCGCGCAATGGGCGCATGTTCGTCCTCATCGATGACGAGGGCCGGGAGAACGAGGGCGACCTGATCATTCCGGCACAAATGGCGACGCCGGATGCCATCAATTTCATGGCGAAATACGGGCGCGGGCTGATCTGCCTCGCGTTGACGCGCGAACGCGTCGCCCAACTCGGCCTGCCGGCGATGGCGCGGCGCAACACCTCGCGCCATGAGACCGCCTTCACCGTTTCGATCGAGGCGCGGACTGGCGTGACGACGGGGATTTCGGCGGCCGACCGCGCGCGGACGATCAATGTCGCCATCGATCCGGCGAGCGGCCCGGACGACCTCGTCGTGCCGGGACACGTGTTCCCGCTTGAGGCGCGCGACGGCGGCACGCTGGTGCGCGCCGGCCATACGGAAGCGGCGGTCGACATCGCCCGGCTGGCCGGCCTCAACCCCGCCGGCGTCGTCTGTGAGATCATGAACGATGACGGGACCATGGCGCGGCTGCCGGATCTCGTCGCTTTCGCCCAGTACCACGGGCTGAAGATCGGCACCATCGCCGACCTGATCTCCTACCGCCTGCGTTGCGACCGCATCATCGAGCGTCTGGAAAGCATGCCGTTCAAGAGCCTCTACGGCGGCGATTTCCGTTTGTACGTCTACGTCAATCGTGCCGCTTACACCGAGCACATCGCGTTGGTGAAAGGGGACGTCGATGGCGGCGAGCCGATCCTCGTGAGGATGCACGCCGTCAACGTGCTGGATGATATCCTCGGCGACCTCGAGGGCGGCAAGGCCGGCGAACTGCACGCCGCCATGCGGACCATCGCCGAGGCGGGGCGGGGCGTCATCGTGTTGATTCGCGAACCCCTGCTCACCAGTCTGTCGACGCGTGTCCGCGCCCGCCTCGCCGGCGACCTGGAGAACGACGGCCGGTTGCGCGATTACGGCATCGGCGCGCAGATCCTGCTCGACCTCGGGGTTCGCGAAATGACGCTGCTGTCCAATTCGCGCCGAACCATCATCGCCCTTGACGGGTATGGGCTGCAGGTCGCCGGTCAACAATCAATTCCACTCGCGGAAGGAAACGCGTCATGAGCCAGGGGCCGCACATCCTGATTGTCGAGGCCCGCTTCTACACCGACATCACCGATGATTTGCTGCGCGGCGCGCGGGCGGTGCTGGAGGCCGCCAGCGCGACTTTTGAGCGTGTCTCCGTGCCGGGGAGCTTCGAGGTGCCGGCGGCGATCCGCTTCGCCCTCGACAACGGCAGCCGTGACGGCCGGCTCTACGACGGCGTAATCGCGCTCGGCTGCGTCATTCGCGGCGAAACGGATCATTACGACCACATCTGCCGCGAGACATCGCGCGCCCTGATGGACTTTGCCGTGCGCGACGGTCTCGCGCTCGGCTTCGGTATCCTGACCTGCGACACGCGGGAGCAAGCGCGGGTGCGCGCCGCGCCGGAGGAAAAGGACAAGGGCGCCGATGCCGCGCGCGCCTGTTTGGCGATGGTCGACCTGCGCGGCCGCGTTACGCTTCCCTACCGGTGAGTCCGCAATCCCCGCCACGCCTCCGCCAGCGCCGCCGGGCGGCCCGACTGGCGGCGATCCAGGCCCTCTACGCGATGGATGTCGGCGGCGGCCGCGAAGACACGCGTCTTGAGGACCTGCATCCGGACATGAAGCCGGCGGGCGTGCACGCGCTGTGCGAACCCGCCGTCGACATGACCTTCCTGCGCCAACTCGTCGAGGGCGTCTCGGCCCGCCGCGAGACGTTGGACGTCACTATCGACGCGCATCTCTCGCCGACATGGCCACCGGATCGCCTGGAAGCGCTTCTGCGCGCCATTCTGCGTGTTGGCGTCTACGAATTGGGCGCGTTTCCCAAGTTGCCGGTCAAGATCACGATCAACGAATACGTCGATCTCGCCCACAGTTTCTTCGCCGGCCGCGAACCGGCCCTCGTCAACGCCGTGCTCGACGGGATCGCCGCCGCCACGCGGGGCGACGCGGGTCCGCGGCTGTCCGATAACGGGCAGCCGGTCGATTGAACGAATTCGACCTGATCGCCCGCCACTTCGCGCCGCTGGCGGCCGATGAGCCCGGCGCCTTCGGGCTGCTCGACGACGCGGCGACGTTCGCCGTCGAGGCAGGGCTGGACCTCGTTGTCACCACCGACATGATCGTCGCCGACGTGCATTTCCTCGCCGACGATCCGCCGGCGACCGTTGGCGCCAAGCTGCTGGGCGTCAATCTGTCCGATCTGGCGGCGATGGGGGCGAAGCCGCGGGCCTATACCCTGTCCACGGCACTGCCGAAATCCTGGTCGGAAGCAAACCGGGAAGCCTGGCTCGACGGTTTCGCCGGTGGGCTGAAATGCATGCAGGGTACTTTTTCGGTCACGCTGATCGGCGGCGATACCGTCGCCACGCTGGGGCCCTTGACACTGAACGCCACCGCCTTCGGCACCGTGCCCGCCGAGCGGCCGCTTCGCCGATCCGGGGCTCGTCCGGGCGACGCGGTTTTTCTGACGGGAACGCTGGGCGATGCGGCGCTTGGCTTGAGGGTCCTGCGAGGCACGATATCGGGGTTATCCGCCGCCGACGCCGATCAACTCGTCGATCGCTACCGGCGCCCGCGCCCGCGCGTGGCCCTAGGAATGAGTTTGCTCGGCGTGGCCACTGCGACGGTCGATGTCTCCGATGGACTGGTCGCTGATCTGGGCCATGTCGCTGCCGCGTCGGGGGTCGATATCGAGATCCCGGTGGCGGAAATCCCGCTTTCCGAACCGGCACGGCGTATTGTCGAGGCGGAGCAAAAATGGAGGGTAACGGTGCTCGGTGGAGGGGACGACTACGAACTCGCCTTCACCGCGCCGTTGACGATGCAGGAACGGTTGCGCGGCATGGCCGCCGAGGCCGGCGTTCCCATAACCCGTATCGGCTGGGTTCGGTCGCCGGCGGGGCAGCAAAGCGGTGTGGTGCGGCTGCTCGATCGGGCAGGCCGGACGCTCCCCATGGCCGGTATCGGATATCGCCATTTCTGACTGGCCGTCCGCCGGCCGGCAACGATTCCAACTCGCGGGTGTGGCGAAGCCAGTCGGCGAACGCGGACGGGGAAAATTCGCCATGCACGTTAGTTGCTTTATGGATGGGCATCTGGCATTTTCAGATGTAATTTGTAGGACATAAATCGCGGGCGAAGAGGGAAGAGGTCGCAAAAGGTCTCTGCGTCCGCGAGCTAGACAATAAATCAAGGGGCCTCTTTGCCATGAGCGTTTATCCATTGGTGATCATCTGCGGCTTGCTGGCTGTCGGGTATGGCGTCTGGGCGAGCCGGGCGGTTTTGAGAGCAAGCACCGGCACTCCGCGGATGCAGGAAATATCCGCGGCCGTGCAGGAGGGCGCCGCCGCCTACCTGAACCGGCAGTACACGACGATCGGCATCGTCGGCATCGTCGTCGCGGGTATCCTGTTTTGGCTGCTCGGCTGGAAAGTCGCGGTCGGCTATCTTATCGGCTCGATCCTGTCGGGGGCGGCTGGTTACATTGGCATGAACGTGTCCGTGCGTGCCAACGTCCGAGTCGCCGATGCTGCGACGCGGGGACTCGGCGAGGGGCTTGATGTCTCCTTCAAGGCCGGCGCCGTCACCGGGATGCTGGTCGCGGGATTGGCGCTGTTGGCGGTCGCCATTTATTTCGGTGTGCTGTTGTTGCTCGGCGCCGAGGGCCGTGACATCATCGACCCGCTCGTCGCGCTCGGCTTCGGGGCATCGCTCATTTCCATCTTTGCCCGTCTCGGCGGTGGCATCTTCACCAAGGGGGCCGATGTAGGCGCCGATCTTGTGGGCAAGGTCGAAGCGGGCATCCCCGAGGATGATCCACGCAACCCGGCGGTGATCGCCGATAACGTCGGCGACAACGTCGGTGACTGCGCGGGCATGGCCGCCGACCTGTTCGAGACCTACGTGGTGACCGTTGTCGCGACGATGGTCTTGGGATCAATCTTCTTCTACGGCACCGAGATGATGATCAACACGATGATGTATCCGCTGGCGATCGGCGCGGTCTGCATCATCGGTTCGGTCATCGGCACCTTCGCCGTCCGTCTCGGCCCGAGCCAAAACATCATGCGGGCGCTCTACAAGGGCTTTCTGGTCAGCGCGGGGTTGTCGGCGGTCCTGATGCTGCCGATCACGCTCTGGGTGGTCGGCCTGAGCACCGAGATGACGGTCGGCGCCCAGACCTTCACCGGTCTTGGGCTCTATCTGTGCGGCCTCATCGGCTTGGTCGCGACGGGGCTGATCGTTTGGGTGACGGAGTACTACACCAGCACCGAGTTCCGGCCAGTACGCGGCATCGCCCGGTCCTCGGAGACCGGACACGCCACCAATATCATCCAGGGGCTCGCCATCTCCATGGAGGCGACGGCGATCCCGGCGCTGATCATTTGCGCCGCGATCATCGCCACCTATTCCATCGCCGGGTTGTTCGGCATCGCCATCGCGGTTACGGCGATGTTGGCCCTAGCCGGCATGGTGGTCGCCCTCGACGCCTACGGGCCGGTGACCGACAACGCCGGCGGCATCGCCGAAATGGCCGACATGGACGACGATGTCCGCAAGATCACCGACGCACTCGATGCCGTCGGCAACACCACAAAGGCGGTAACCAAGGGCTACGCGATCGGCTCCGCCGGCCTCGGCGCGCTCGTTCTCTTCGCCGCCTATACTCAGGACCTGAACTTCTTCGCCGCCAATCCGGAACTGTACCCATACTTCGAAGGCGTCGTCATTGACTTCTCGCTGTCCAATCCGTTCGTGGTCATCGGCCTGTTCATTGGCGGCGCGTTGCCGTACCTGTTCGGCGCGCTGAGCATGACGGCGGTCGGCAGGGCCGCCGGTTCGGTGGTTCGTGAGGTTCGCCGCCAGTTCAAGGAGATTCCCGGTATCATGGAAGGAACGCAGAAACCGGAATACGGACGCTGCGTCGACATGCTGACGAAGGCGGCGATCAAGGAAATGATCATCCCATCGATGATGCCGGTCCTTGCGCCAATCGTCCTGTTCTTCGTCATTCTGCTCATCGCCGATACCTCGGCGGCCTTTTCCGCGGTGGGTGCGATGCTGCTGGGTGTCATCATCACTGGCCTATTCGTCGCCATCTCCATGACCGCTGGCGGCGGTGCGTGGGACAACGCCAAGAAGTACATCGAGGATGGCAATCACGGGGGCAAGGGCTCGGACGCGCACAAGGCAGCGGTGACCGGCGACACCGTCGGCGATCCTTACAAGGATACGGCGGGTCCGGCCGTAAACCCAATGATCAAGATCACCAACATCGTGGCGCTGCTGTTGTTGGCGATCCTCGCCCACTGAGGCCGGCCACCACGACTTCAAGCCAGCAAACCCGGGGTGGCGCCGCCACCCCGGGTTTGTTATTCAGGGTCGGTTCCGATGCTCGGGCGCTCTCAATGACCGTGGACGGCGCGCCGAATGATGCGAGCGGCGGATCAGTTGGTGGGGCTGGGGTCGCCGCCGTTGTCCTCGAAGCGGCCGATGTTGCCGAGCAACTGCTGCATCACCGTCACGGATTGACCAAAGCTCGGGGTTTCGCGTTCCACCAACGCCACCTCTTCGGCCTGGTCGAGACCGAGCACCTCGACCTCGTCGACGACGCCGGCTGGATCAAACCGGACAACAAGAACGGTACGCTCTAGCTCTTCGTCGGCGAAGGGCGTGCGGATCGCCCGTTCGCCGCCGATGTAATACCACGCATCACCGTCGAAGGTCGCCGTGGTGGCGGGCGAGCCGAGGATGGCGAAGACGTTGTTCTTGGTGTGGGCTCCCGGCCGGATGGCTTGCAGATGGCGTTCATCGAGCTGGCTGCCGTGGTTGTGGGTTTCGCGGGCGCACCCGGCGACGGCGGCGGCGATGACCACGGCGACAGCGGCGCGCGACACGGTCTGGCGAAATTTACGCCTGAGCTTCACCTTCATCATAACTATCCGGTACCCATGAAAGTACGCCGCCGTCAAGATCTCTCTTTGCGGGCCGCCAAGTGTTGACGCCGGATGCGGCCGCACAAACATCTAAGCGTCACACCGTCGCCGAGCATACGCCTCTGGCGCGAAAACCCAGTGCGAAAAGAAGGCGCCTTGGACGAGATGTTTCGATGGTTCAGAAAACCGCCCGCCGGACCGTCCCCCGACGCGCTCTATCGGCGCATTGTCGAACAGGCGCGGCGCCCCGCGTTCTATCAAGAACTGGGGGTCGCCGACACGCCGGACGGGCGATTCGACATGCTTTGTGTGCATGCTTGGCTGGTGATGCGCCGACTGCGCGGGGAGGGCGACGTCGCAACCGAGTTCTCGCAAACGCTGTTCGACCTGATGTTTCAGGACATGGATCGCAATCTGCGCGAACTCGGCGTCGGCGATTTGGCGGTAGGTAAGCGAATCAAGGGAATGGCTCAAGGCTTCTATGGCCGTATTCAGGCCTACGATGCCGCCTTGGACGCCGACGACATGCCCGCTTTGTGTCAAGCACTGCGTCGAAACGTCTATCGCGCGATGACGCCGGACGAGGCGCAGGTGGCGGCGTTGGCGCGCTACGTGGACGGCGAGCAACGATCGCTGGCCGGCCAGACCGCCACCGCCTTGATGGCCGGCGATGTGGCGTTCAATACGCCGCCGCCCATGGAACCCGTTTCTGAGGCATGACCGACATCAAGATTCCTGAATTCTCCCGTCCGCGCCCAGCGGTCAATCTGCCGTCGGAGGGACGTACCTTCGCGGCTTCCGCTTCGGTGGAAGAATGCGCAGCGCTGGCGGGCCGGTTGGGCGTGCTCACGATCGGCCGCTTGCGGATCGAAGGGGTGATGCGGCCGCGATCAAGAGGCAAGCAGGTGGTTGTTGGTGGCTTCTTGGCGGCGGAAGTCACGCAGAGTTGCGTGGTGACGCTGGAGCCGGTCGTCAACACCCTCGACGTTACGTTCGAGAGGGTTTTCGAATTCGGCATCGAGGATGAATGGGCCCGCTTCGGCGACGCCAGCCGCGACCTGGTGTTGGGGACCCCGGAAATCGATGCCGCTGATCCCATTCTCGAAGAGACCATCGATATCGGCGAGGTGGCGGCGGAACAGCTGGCGCTCGAGCTTGATCCGTTCCCGCGTGCTCCTGGCGCCGTATTCGAAACGCCAACGAACGAAACCGACGCCGAGCCGGCAATCGACACCGCTAATCCCTTCGCGGTCCTTAACCGGTTGCGTAAACGGGATTAGGGGCGGGTGATCGCTTGCCCTCATCGGTGTTATTGGTTAAGTACAGATATGTCGCGTTGGTCGCGGTGGGGCGGCGAGCCGCGGCCCTTGCCTGCGCTTATCGGGGGCGGGTGCGGAAAACTGAAAGTAATGATGACAGACAGCCGTGTTGCCCGCCGCGCTGCCGATTCCGCGAAATCGGGTTGGCGTCCGATAGGCATTGACCATCAAGCACCACCTCAAGAGAAATTGATCGCCACGTGCCAAATTCCTCTTCCAAAAGCGCGTACCGGCAATCACCGATCGGTACGGCGGTGCCGCCGATGATCCGACCCGTCACCTTGTCCGTTGACGCCATGGGCGGCGACCGGGGGCCGGGAATCGTCGTTGCCGGGATCAACCGGCTGATTTCGGGGCGGGGTGATCTGCGGTTTGTCCTGTTCGGTCGTGCCGCCGAATTGGCGCCGTTTCTGCGCCGCTATCCACGGGTCGCGGAATTCGCCGAGGTGCGCGACACGGAGGCAGTCGTCAGCAATGATGAAAAGCCTTCGGTCGCCTTGCGTACCGCGCGCAACAGCAGCATGCGCCGCGCCATCGACGCCGTCGCCGCCGGTGAGTGCGATGGGGCGATATCGGCCGGCAACACCGGCGCGTTGATGGCGATGGCGAAATTCGTCCTCAAGACGTTACCGGGTGTCGACCGGCCGGCCATCGCCACCGTCTTTCCGACACGACGCGGCCGATCGGTGATCCTCGATGTCGGCGCCAATGTCGAGAGCGACGCCGAGAACTTGGTTCAGTTCGCGGTCATGGGGGAGGTTTTCGCCCGCAAGGTCTTACGGGTCGCCGAGCCGTCGCTGGGCCTGCTCAACGTTGGCGAGGAGGCGTTGAAGGGCCACGATGCCGTCAAACGTGCCGCCGTTATCCTCGAAAACAGCCGGCTTTCGATCCGCTTCAAGGGGTTCGTCGAGGGCAATGACATCCCGGCTGGGACCGTCGACGTGGTGGTCACCGACGGGTTTACGGGAAACATCGCGTTGAAGGTCGCCGAGGGAACGGCGCGGCTCACCAGCCATTTTCTTAAACGCGCCCTCGCGAGTTCGCCATTGGCCCGCGCCGGCGCCTTTCTCGCCCGCGGCGCCTTGAGGGACCTACGGGCCCGCGTGGATCCGCGCCAGTACGATGGCGCGATGATGCTGGGACTGAAAGGGGTGTGCGTCAAGAGCCATGGCGGCACCGACAGCGTTGGCTTCGCGAACGCGCTCGGCGTCGCCGTGCATCTCATTACGGACCGCGTCAACGAGGAAATAAAAAAGGATTTCAAGTGTCTGTACTCACACCCGGAACCGGGCGCGCAAAGCGCGATGGGTTGATGGGAGCGGTCCGCGCGCGCGCGGTGGGCTGCGGTGTTTACCTGCCGAGCCGCGTCGTCAGCAATGACGAGTTGGCCGCCAAGCTCAACACCACCCACGATTGGATCTTCGCTCGGACGGGCATCGAGCAACGGCACATCGCCGATGACACTGAACGCACGTCCGATCTCGGTACGGCGGCGGCGCGTAACGCCCTCGCCGATGCCGGACTCACGCCGGACACCGTCGATTTGATCGTCGTCGCGACGACGACGCCGGACGACACCTTTCCGTCAACCGCGACCCAGGTGCAGTCGAAGCTCGGCATGACCCGCGGCTGCGCCTTCGACGTTCAGGCGGTCTGCGCCGGATTCGTCTTCGCCCTGGCCGTCGCCGACAGTTTTATCAAGACCGGACGCGCCTCCACCGTTCTCGTCATCGGCGCCGAGACCTATTCGCGAATCCTCGACTGGGATGATCGGGGGACCTGCGTTCTCTTCGGTGACGGCGCCGGAGCGCTGGTGCTGGTCGCCGAGAACAGGGTGGATGTCACCGCCGGCAACGGCGACGCGGCCGCCGGCTCGGGGATTTTGTCGACTCACTTGCATACCGACGGCCGCCATCGCGATATCCTGTATGTCGACGGCGGGCCTTCGGCGACGCGCACGGTCGGTCACCTGCGGATGACCGGCAAGGAGGTCTTCAGGCACGCGGTGGCCAATCTCGCGGCGGTCGCCGAGGAAGCGGTGGCGGCCAACGGACTGACCATCAACGACATTGACTGGATCGTGCCGCATCAGGCGAACGTGCGAATCCTCGACGCGGTGGCGCGCAAATTGGCGCTTCCTTCCGAAAAAATGATCTCCACCGTTGCCGAGCACGCCAACACCTCCGCCGCATCAATTCCGCTAGCGCTTGACGCCGCCTTGCGCCAGCAGAAAATCAAATCCGGCGATTTGGTGTTAATGGAGGCGATCGGCGGTGGCTTGGCATGGGGAGCGGCGCTTGCCAGGTGGTAGCCCGGCTCTCCGGGGCGATCCGGGGCGGACCGAGATTAACCCTTTATCCCCTTGATATTGGATCATTTCCAGTGGCAGTATAGCGCATCTCGGTCAGGGAGTGCCGCCGCTATGCCCGACAACACGATAACGCGCGCCCATTTGAGCGAAGCGGTCTATCAGGAGGTGGGCCTGTCGCGAAACGAGTCGGCCGAGCTTGTGGAGGCCGTCCTGGGCCACATCAGCGACGCGCTCGCCCGCGGCGAAACAGTCAAGCTATCCTCGTTCGGGAGTTTTTCGGTGCGCCAAAAGGGGCAACGAATTGGCCGCAATCCGAAAACGGGGGACGAGGTACCGATCCTGCCGCGCCGCGTTCTCGTCTTCAAGGCTTCGCACGTGCTGCGCAACCGCATCAATGTGGCGCGGACACCGGAATCGGACAACTGACCGTGTCGACCGCCGACGCGCCCGAACTGCCGTTGCGTGGAATAGGCAAGTCGCCGGCCGCCTTTCGAACGATTGCCGAGGTGGCGGTCGAACTTGACCTGCCACAGCACGTGCTACGCTTTTGGGAAACGAAATTCCCGCAGATCAAACCACTGAAGCGGCGCGGCGGGCGGCGGTATTACCGGCCGGCCGACATCGAGTTGCTGCGCGAGATAAAGCGCCTGCTGCACGAGGACGGTTTCACCATCCGCGGCGCCCAGAAGTTCCTGCGTGAACAGGGCGCCGCCGGGCCACGTACGTCGCCGCGACCAGGCTCCACAGCCGCAGCCGAGGCGGAGGAAGATGCCAGCGATCAGACGCCGGAGGAGCGGCTGCGCGATGAGACGCGCGCCGTACTCGCCGAACTGGAAGCGGTGCGGGAACTGCTTCGCCGCGGCCACGGCTGAGAGATTGCGCCTCGCTCTTATTGCGACAGGGCGTGCCCGCAGGGTATAGTCCTCCGCACGGTCGGAGCGTAGCGCAGCCTGGTAGCGCACTACACTGGGGGTGTAGGGGTCGTGGGTTCAAATCCCGCCGCTCCGACCATTTTATTCCTCCGGGGGCGGGGTTTATGAGTGGCCACGGAAGGGATGGGCGCCAACCGACATCGAGTACCGAGCTGATGCGTTCAGGCCTACGCAGGCTGCTTCCCGTCCTGTTGCTCCTCGCCACCGCCTTGCCGGCGCGTGCCGACATGGACGACATCGCGGCGTTCTTCGGTCGCTACGAGGGGCGGGGAATCGAACTGGAATTGGGTGTCGTCGCCCAGCGGGCAATGACCGTTGAAATTGGCCCCACCGACGATGGCTTCAACGTGACTTGGACCACGACAACCTTCGGCTCCGGGCGCGGCGATCACACCAAACGCTACTCCGTCAACTTCACCGATACCCGCCGCGAAAACATCTTTGCCTCCCAGATGCGGATGAATAAGTTCGGCGGCCGCGTGCCGCTGGACCCATTAAAGGGAGATCCGCTGATCTGGGCCCGCCTCATCGACGCAACATTGACGGTCTATGCCATGCGGATCACCGCCGAGGGGAGTTACGACCTTCAAGTCTATAATCGGACCCGGGTCGACGGTGGCCTGCGATTGGCCTACTCGCGCTTTTTGGAAGGCGAGGCGGTACGGACGGTGGATGGCTTCCTGAAAAAAGTGAGCCCGTAGGCGACACGCCCCTCGCGATTGCTTTTTAAGCGATGCTGCCCAATCCGCTGGCACCGGTTCCCCCATCAGAGGCGGGAACTGACGGAGATTCGTCGGGTTTGTGACAAAAACCCGCGCTCAATGCCTCCGCAGTCGCCGGCTTGCTGCGCCAATGTGATCGACGTGTTGGACTTGTGGATCGCGCGGCGGGAAGGCAGTGCTATTTATTTCCGAATATTGGTACTTATGGGGCATGTGGGCGGGGCGCCATACGTTGGCGAGTTTCTTGGCATGCGCCTTGCTTCATCAATAGCGGCAATCAAGGTGGTCCCGTTTCACCAGGAGCGAGGGTTAGGTGAAAGCGGGAACGCATGGATGCCCCCTCAAAGACCCGGAAACTAATAAAGGGTCCGCCCCCGGGCGGACCCCTTTTTTACAGGCTCTTGCCAGGCGGTCGCGGTGGCTTACTTTCGTCGGCGTGTTCAACCTGCCAGAAGAGGGAATGGCGCCCATGCAAGCGGTTCTGGTTTATGTCACGGTCGGCAGTCACGACGAGGCCCTCACCATTGCCCGCACGGCCGTCGCGGAACGCCTCGCCGCCTGCGCCAACATCCTCGGCGAAATCACGTCGGTGTTCCGTTGGGAAGGCAAGGTCGAGGAGGACGGCGAGGTCTCGTTGATCCTGAAAACCCGCGCCGACTTCGCCGATGCGCTGACCGAGCGTGTCCTCGAATTGCACTCCTACGACTGCCCCTGCGTTGTCGCCATTCCCGTTACCGCCGGCAACCCGGCGTTCCTGCAGTGGATCGGCGAGGAAACGGCAGCAAATTGACGACGCCGGTTACAATTCATTCACGGTTCACGGTCATATCGGACTTCTTCCGCCAACGCGGACCGTGGCGACCGCCTGCGCGGCGAGGCCTTCCTGGCGGCCGGTGAAGCCGAGGCGTTCGGTGGTCGTCGCCTTGATGTTGACCCGGCCCGAGCCGATGCCGAGAATCCCGGCGACGCGCTTGGCCATAGCCTCTCGGTGTGGGCCGACCTTGGGCCGTTCGCAGATCGCGGTGGCGTCGATGTTGACGATCGTCCCGCCAGCCTGGCGGACAAGCCATGCCGCCTGCGCCAGGAAGGTGGCGGAGTCGGTGCCCTTCCACCGCGGGTCGGTGGGCGGGAAGTGCTGGCCAATGTCGCCGAGCGCCATGGCGCCCAGCACCGCGTCGGTGATGGCGTGCAGGCCGACGTCGGCGTCGGAATGGCCCTCGAGCCGTCGCGTGTGCGCGACCGGCACTCCGAACAAGATCACTCCATCGCCGTCCGCGAAGCGGTGGACGTCGAAACCGAAACCGGTGCGTGTCTCCGCGGTTCCATCGCCGTCGAGAGAGGCGAGGATTGCTTCCGAGCGCGCGAGGTCGGCCTCGGTGGTAACCTTGATGTTGTCCTCCTCGCCGGCCACGAGGGCAACCGCGAGGCCAGCCGCCTCGGCGACCGCCGCGTCGTCGGTCAGCGGCGGCCCGCCAGCGGCCCGGCGATGGGCGTCGAGGATCGCCTGGAATCGAAAGGCCTGCGGTGTCTGGGCGCGGCGTAAGGTCGACCGGTCGATCGTGTCGGCGACGAATCCGCCTGTCGGGTCGCAGCGTTTGACGGTATCGACGATCGGCAGCGCCGGAATGGCGCCCGTCGCGGTGGCCAGCGCCTCGATCAGGCGGTCGATAAGGCCGGGAGAGACGAACGGTCGAGCGCCATCGTGAATCAGGACGGCGTCCGGCGCCAGATCCATTAAGCTTCCCAAGCCGTTGAGCACCGAGCCCTGACGTTCCTCGCCGCCGGCCACCGGTTCCAGGAGGGGCACACCGCCGACCGCCGCCTCGTAGACCGCGCGATCCTCGGGACGGATCACGACGCGCACGCCGGTGATGCGTGGATGGTTGGCCAGGGCCCCGGCGGCATGCCGCAGTACCGACTGACCGGCGAGCGGCACGTACTGTTTCGGCAGCGGGCCGCCGAAGCGGGATCCGCGCCCGGCGGCGACGATCAAGGCGTAACAGGCGGGCGAAGCGGGCATCGGGCGGATAAATCGGTTTGTTCTGTCATGGAACCAGCCTGCAGGTTATTCTGCCGACGGCGGCTTGAAAAGAGGCGTGCCAAGCTGGCGGAGCCAAAGCCGCCGCCTATCTGAACCCGGATATTTAGATCATCGATGGTGCTGAGCGTATTTTCCCTGCTTGCCTTGCTGCCCAGCGGCCTTCAGGCGCTGCGGCCGCGGCCGAACCGCGACTGGATCCTGTGGTTGTGCCTGGCCATCGGCGTCGCGGGCCCGCTTGCCTATGTCTTCGTGACCAGTCTTGAAGGGTGGCAGACGGGGTTTTCGGCGACGTTGTGGGCCACGGTCGCGGCAACGATGGCGGCGTTCGTCGGCGTCGCGGCGCTGACGCCACACGGTTGGCGATTGGCGCCCCTTGTTTCGGCATTCCTGGTCGCGTTCGGCCTGTTGGCCGTGCTGTGGCAGGGCGTGCCCGGTCCGCCGCTGGCGGCAACACCGGACGAGATGCGGTGGCTGGTCGTCCATATCGGCACCGCTCTCGCGACTTATTCCCTGGTCACCCTGGCGGCGGTGGCGGCGCTGGCCACATACCTGCAGGAACGCGCCATCAAGCGAAAGCGGCTGACCCGGCTCAACCGGCTGCTCCCCTCGATGACCGACTGCGAACGCCTCGTGGTGACCCTGCTCGGCGGCGGCGAGGGCATTCTGGCCGCCGGTCTCGTCACTGGCATGGCGTTGAGCTACCGGGAAACGGGAACCCTTTTGGAGCTTTCGCATAAGAACGTGCTTACGCTCACCGCCTTCATCGCCATTGGACTGGTCTTGTTCGGTTATCTCCGCGGCGGTGTCCGAGGCCGGCGGGCGGCGCGCTGGGTCCTCGTCGCCTACCTCATCCTCGCGCTCGGCTATCCTGGGGTGAAGTTCGTGACCGATATCGTCGTCGGAACGCAATAGTCGCGCGACACCGCCACGCGCGGCAAAGCTTGCCCAAAAAATAAGCATCCGCTTGACTTGGGCAATCGATGTCTAGAGAATAAGCAAAAACGCGCGTTGAATCGTCGAGAACGATGAGGCGGTGGCATTGCGCGGGACGGAATACCGTGGACCCCGCCGCGAAGCAGATAGCCGTTTGAGCCAAAACTCGGCGCGGTAAACGATGCCGCGTTTTTTGACGATAACGGCAGGCGTTAAAAAAGAACAGATAACAAACAATATCACGGGAACGAGGTTATGAAAAACACCGCCCTGCGGTTTCGGAAATCCTCGCGAAAAAAGCAGATCACACCGGAGATGGTGATCAACGCCCTGGCACACGTGGTGCTGGTGGTTGACCGGGTGGGCGCCATCGTCCTTGTCAACGCCGCCGCCGAAGACTTTTTCGGGGCCAGCGCGGGACAACTCGAGGACCACGCCCTTGGCGACTACATTCCGGCGGACAGTCCGCTTTTTTCGCTCATCGCGCAGGCGCGGGAAAGCGGCCAGGTGATCGCCGAGTCCGACATCGAACTCGCCAGCCCACGCATCGGCAGCCATCTGGTCAATCTGCAAGTGACGCCGATGGTCGAGCATCCCGATCTTGTCGTTGTCGTGCTTAAGGAGCGCTCGCTGATCGCCAAGATTGACCGGCAGCTGACCCATCAGGGCGCGGCGCGGTCGGTGGGCGCGATGGCGGCGATCCTGGCTCACGAGGTCAAGAACCCGATGGCTGGCATTCGCGGCGCGGCCCAACTGCTCGAGCAGACCATCTCGCCCGAGGACAAACCGTTGACCGCCCTTATCCGCGACGAGGCGGACCGCGTCACCGGCCTCGTTGACCGCATGGAGGCATTCTCGGTGACGGCGCCCCTTCGCCGCGGGGCCGTGAACATCCATGAGGTGCTGGCTCGGGTGCGTACCATGGCGGCGGCCAGTTTCGGCGCCCACGTGCGCTTCGCCGAGGACTATGACCCATCGCTGCCGCCGGTGCTCGGTAACCGCGACCAACTGACGCAGGTATTTCTCAATCTGGTCAAGAATGCCACGGAAGCGGCGCCACGCGAGCACGGCGAGGTGATCTTGACCACCGCCTTTCGCCATGGCGTCCGTCTCGCCGTGCGCGGACAACAGGCGCGCGTGCATCTGCCTTTGATGGTGACCGTGCAGGATAACGGCGGCGGAATTCCGGAACACATCAAACCCTATTTGTTCGAACCCTTCGTCTCCGCCAAGTCGAAGGGCAGCGGGCTCGGCCTCGCCCTCGTCGCCAAGATCGTCGGCGACCACGGTGGCATCATAGAGTTCGACAGCGAACCGCGGAAAACCGTTTTCCGCGTCCTGTTGCCGATGGCGGCAGAGGGAACGGCTGAGGAGGAGAGACCTACGTGAATGGCGCCACTGTGCTCGTCGCCGACGATGACGCCGGAATTCGATTGGTCGTTACCCACGCCTTGGAGCGAGCCGGCTTCAACGTCCGCGCCACCAGCAACGCCGCCACCCTGTGGAGCTGGATCAGCGACGGGCAGGGCGACGTCGTCATCACCGACGTCATCATGCCGGACGAGAACGGGCTCGACCTGATCCCCCGCATCCGCAAGATCCGCCCCGAATTACGCATCGTCGTCATGAGTGCGCATTCGACCCTGATGACGGCGGTCAAGGCAACCGAGCGTGGGGCGTTCGAGTATCTGCCGAAACCATTCGACATCAACGAAATCGTCAACGTGACGCAGCGGGCGCTGGAGCCGGCGCGACAGGCTTTGGCGCCGCATGTCGACGAAGAGCTTGATCAACTTCCGTTGATCGGCCGGTCGCCGGCGATGCAGGATATCTACCGCACCTTGGCGAGACTGATGGCCACCGACTTGACGGTGCTCGTCGTCGGTGAATCAGGCACCGGCAAGGAATTGGTCGCCCGCGCCCTGCATGATTACGGCAAGCGGCGGTCCGGCGCGTTCGTCGCCGTCAATATGGCGGCGATACCCCGCGAACTGATCGAGAGCGAGCTTTTCGGTCACGAGAAGGGCGCCTTCACCGGCGCCACGCAGCGCAACGCCGGCCGGTTCGAGCAGGCGGAAGGCGGCACGCTGTTTCTGGACGAGATCGGCGACATGCCGCCGGAGGCGCAGACCCGGCTTTTGCGCGTCCTGCAGGAGGGCGAATACACCACCGTCGGCGGCCGTACACCGCTGAAGGCCAACGTGCGTATCGTTGCCGCCACCCATCGTGATTTACGGGCGCTTATTCGTCAGGGCATGTTCCGCGAGGATCTGTATTTCCGGCTTAACGTTGTGCCGATCCGCATCCCACCGTTGCGCGAGCGCACCGCCGACATTCCGGATCTGGTGCGGCATTTCATGAACCGCGTCGCTGCCGACGGCCTGCCGCCGAAAATCATCGAGCTGGCGGGGATGGAACGGCTGCGCCAGCACCGATGGCCCGGCAACGTGCGCGAACTGGAGAACATGATTCGCCGCTTCGCCGCCCTGTATTCGGAGGACGTGATCGGCCTCGATGTTATCGAGGCGGAACTGTCCGAGGCCGCGGCGCCGATTACCGACAGCGAGGACGATGGCCTTTCCGGCTCCGTGGAGCGGCATCTGCGCGCCTATTTCAACGCGCATGGCGGCGCATTGCCGGCGCCGGGCCTCTACGATCGCATTCTGCGCGAGGTCGAGCGGCCCCTGGTATCCCTGACCCTCGAGGCGACGCGCGGCAACCAGATCCGCGCGGCGGAAGTTCTGGGCTTGAATCGCAATACATTACGCAAGAAGATCCGCGAACTGAACATTCCGGTCGTTCGCGGAGGAAGTAGATGATCCGAGCCGTCCGGCGGTCTGGCGTTCGGCGGTTCATATCCACGTTGCGCGCCGTTGGGCGCCACTACGGGCTGGAGCGAAAATTCGCCCTGGCGGTGGCCATCGCCGCCGTTTTCTTCGGTGTGGTCACTGTCATCGCCTGGACCGGCGCCCGCGGCTTCACGCCCGATCGCGAAACGGTCATCTGGCTTCTCTATGTGGACACGGTGCTGGTATTGGCGTTGGGCGCGGTGGTGGCGCGCCAGATCGCCAAGGTGTGGAGCGAGCGCCGCCGCGGTCTCGCCGGATCGGGACTCCATGTTCGCATCGTCGTTCTGTTCAGCCTGGTCGCCGTCGCGCCGGCGATCCTTGTCGCGGTGTTTTCCGCCCTGTTCCTCAACTTTGGTCTGCAGGCCTGGTTCAACGAGCGGGTGCGAACAGCGGTGTTCTCCTCCGATGCGATCGCCGAGGCCTACCTTGAGGAGCATCGGCAAAACATCCGCGCCGAAGCGTTCTCCATGGCCTACGCACTGGATCAGGAGGCGCCGGCGCTGATGCGCAGCCAGCGCCTGTTCGACCGCCGATTGACAGTCGAGGCGCGGGTCCGCTCGCTGTCGGAGGCCTTGGTGGTGGACGGCAATGGCCGGGTCGTCGCGCGCGACCCGCTAAGCCTCACCCTGGAGTTCGACCGCGTTCCGTTGGAGGCGCTGGAACAGGCCTCGCAAGGCGAGACGGTTGTTCTCACCACCGACGGCGAAGAGCGGGTGCGGGCGCTGATCAAGCTCAACCGCTTCATCGACTACTATCTCGTCGTCGGCCGCTTCATCCAACCCGAGGTCCTGCAGAATATCGAGCGGACGACGATGGCGGTGAACCAGTATCGCTGGCTGGAAGAAAGCCGGGAAGGGATCCTCATCACCTTCGTCGTCATCTTCATCGTCGTCGCCCTGCTGTTGCTTCTGGCCGCCGTGTGGATCGGCCTTGCCCTGGCGACACAAATCTCGAAACCCGTTTCGACACTGGTCACCGCGGCGGAACGGGTGCGCAAGGGCGATCTCGGCGTTCGCGTCAAGAACGCCGGCTCGGTGGGCGAGATCGAGATCCTGAGCCGCGCCTTCAACCGGATGACATCGCAGCTCGAGGCGCAACGCGAGGGCCTGCTTTATGCCAACAAGAATCTCGATGATCGCCGGCGATTCACGGAAGCCGTCCTCAGTGGCGTCTCGGCGGGAGTTATCGGCATTGATGCCGACGGCCTCATCGAGTTGCCCAACCGGTCGGCCTCGGAACTCCTGGGCCTCGACCTCGACGCGGCGATCGGCAAACCGATCGGCGAAGTGATCCCCGAGATGACGCCGTTGATCAACGCGGCCCGTGTCGGCTTGCACGGGCACGGCGAACAGGAGGTCAAGATTGTCCGCCAAGGTGAGACGCTCACGTTGTTCGCGCGCGTTGTCAGCGAGCGTCTGGATGGCGACGTGGTCGGTTTCGTCCTCACCTTCGACGATATCACGGCGCGCGTTCAGGCCGAACGAAAAGCGGCATGGGCGGATGTCGCCCGGCGGATCGCGCACGAGATCAAGAATCCGCTGACACCGATTCAACTCGCTTCCGAGCGTCTGAAACGGAAATACATGGACGAAATCACCTCCGATCCGGAAACCTTTCGAGCTTGTACCGAGACCATCGGCCGCCAGGTCGATGACATCCGGCGCATGGTCGACGAATTCTCCTCATTCGCGCGAATGCCGCGACCGCAGCTGCAGCCGGAGAACTTGAGCGAAATCATTACCCAATGCGTCTTTCTGGAACAAAATCGACATCCGGAAATGAGGATTGACCTTGCGTTGCCCCCGAAACCCGTTCATTTGGTGTGCGATGCGCGGCAGGTTTCGCAGGCCTTGACCAACGTTCTCAAGAACGCGGCAGAGGCGATTCTCGCACGGGACGTATCGGCCACCGAACCGGGACGCATCTCGGTGAGGCTTGAGCCCGAGGACGAACGGTCGGCGCGCGTCACTCTAATCGTCGAGGACAACGGTCGCGGCCTGCCGGGAGAGGATCGAAACCGGTTGACCGAACCGTATGTGACGACGCGCGACAAAGGGACCGGGCTCGGCCTGGCGATCGTCAAGAAAATCATGGAAGATCATAATGGTGAAATCCTGATCGAGGATCGCGACGGCGGCGGGGCGCGGGTAAGTCTCGTTTTCCACGCCGCCGGCCAACCGGCGGCCGTTTCCGGTGAGCCTACCGTCGATGGCCAAACCGCGCCGGCCGAACCGGGGAACGTCGTCCGGCTGCAAGGGCGCAAGACGTCTTAGACCATGGCCCGCCAGCAAACCCTCGCCGCCGAAGACATTCTGATTGTTGACGATGAAGCGGATATTCGTGCGCTCGTCTCCGGCATTCTCGAGGACGAGGGCTTCGGCTGCCGGGAAGCGGCCGATAGCGATCGCACGTTGAACGCCGTCGGTCAGCGGCGACCGAGCGTCGTGCTGCTGGATATCTGGTTGCAGGGAAGCCGGATGGATGGGATGGCGCTCCTCGAACAGTTGAAGCGGGAGGACCCGTCGCTGCCGATCGTTATCATGAGCGGCCACGGCACCATCGAGATGGCGGTGCAGGCGATCAAGCTCGGCGCCTACGATTTTATCGAGAAGCCCTTCAAGGCGGACCGGATGATCCATGTCGTGCGGCGGGCACTCGAGGCGGAACGCCTGCGCCGCGAAAACATGGAACTCCGCATGCGGGCCGGCCCGGTGGCGGAGCTGCTCGGCCAATCCTCGGCAATCAATCAGTTGCGCCAGGCCATCGAACGGGTCGCGTCCGCCAACAGCCGGGTTCTGATAACCGGGCCGTCCGGATCGGGCAAGGAGGTGGCGGCGCGTGTGCTGCATTCCCGCTCGCGACGGAACGCCGGTCCGTTTGTCGTCGTCAACTGCGCCTCGATGGCACCCGAACGCATGGAAGAAGAGCTTTTCGGCCTCGAGAAACCCAACAAGGAAGATGGCAGTGGCCGTAAGGCTGGCCTTTTCGAGGCGGCGCATAACGGAACCCTGCTGCTCGATGAGGTCGCCGACATGCCCTACGAGACGCAGGGCAAGATCGTCCGCATCCTCCAGGATCAGGCATTTTACCGATTGGGCGGCACCACCCGTGTCGAGGTCGACGTGCGGGTCATCGCGTCGACCGTGCGTGACCTACGGGTGGAGATTGACGCCGGGCGCTTCCGCGAGGATCTGTTCTATCGTTTGAGCGTTGTGCCGATCCGGGTGCCGTCGCTGGCCGAACGACGCGAGGATGTGCCGATCCTGGCGCGCGCCTTCATGCAACGCGCCTCCGAGTCCTCCGGCCGCCGCGCCCGGGAGATCAACGAAGACGCCATGGCCGCGTTGCAGAGCTACGACTGGCCGGGCAATGTCCGCGAACTGCGCAACATCATCGAACGCATGCTGATCATGGCACCGGGCGACGCGGATGAGCCGATCCGAGCCAACATGCTGCCGGTTGAGTTTTGCAGCGACGTTGCCAGTCCGAGGCGCGGCGACCGCAGCGACGAGATCATGGGACTGCCGCTGCGCCACGCGCGGGAAATCTTCGAGCGCGAGTATCTTTTGGCCCAGGTCACCCGATTCGGCGGAAACATCTCGCGCACGGCGGCCTTCGTCGGCATGGAGCGATCTGCCCTGCACCGCAAATTGAAGTCGCTCGGGATACAGACCGACGAGAAACCGCGGCCCGGCGGCGATTAGGCGGAAGACACCCAAGGGCGGAATGAAGCGATCATGAGGCGATTGGACCGGTGACGGCAGGGGTCGGACGATGAAGATCATCATCTGTGGCGCCGGGCAGGTGGGCTTCAACATCGCCCGTCAGCTGGCGATGGAAAACAACGACGTGACGGTGATTGACACGTCGCCGGAGCTGATTCGGCGCATCAACGACAACCTTGACGCGCAAGGAATCGTCGGCCATGCCTCGCGTCCCGATGTCCTCGAACGCGCCGACGCCGAGGACGCCGACATGCTGATCGCCGTCACCCAAGCCGACGAGGTTAACATGGTGGCCTGCCAGGTGGCCCATTCCCTGTTCGAGGTGCCAACGAAGATCGCCCGGGTGCGTTGCCAGAGCTACCTGGATCCGCAATGGGCCAACCTGTTTTCGCGCGAGAACATGCCGATCGATGTCATCATTTCGCCGGAGGTAGAAGTGGCGCGGGCGATTACTCGTCGCCTGCAGGTTCCAGGCGCCATCGAGATGATCCCGTTGGCCGGCGACAAGGTTCGTCTGCTCGGCGTTCATTGCGACGCCAATTGCCCGCTTCTCAGCACGCCGATCAAGCAATTGGCGCAACTGTTTCCCGAGCTACGGGTCATGATCGTCGGCCTGATGCGGGATTCCAAGCCCGTCCGTCTCAGCGGCGATGATGAATTGCGGCAAGACGACGAGGTCTATTTCGTCATCGACAGTACCCAGATCGGCCGTGGCATGGCGGCATTCGGCCACGAGGAGCCGGAGGCACGCCGGGTGCTCATCCTCGGTGGCGGTAACATCGCCTTGCTGCTGGCTCAGGCCATCGAAACGGATTTTCCCTCCGTCGTCGCCAAGATCATCGAGTCCAATCCCGAGCGGGCGGCGGTGGTCGCGAGCATGCTGAAGTCGACGGTGGTGCTGAATGGCGACGTGTTGGATCCGGAGATCCTCGAGGAGGCGGGCGTCTCCTCGGCCGACACCGCCATCGCCGTGACCGACGATGACGAGACCAACGTGCTGGCATCTCTCCTGGCCCGGCGTCACGGCGCGGAGCGGGTGATGACGTTGATCAACAAAAGCACGTTCGAGCCCTTGATGACGACGCTCGGTATCGACGTCGTCGTCACGCCACGCAACATCACCGCCTCGACGATCCTCCAGCATGTCCGCCGCGGAAGAATCCATTCCGTACATGCGCTACGCGAGGGCTTCGGGGAGATGATGGAGGCCGAGGCGCTGGAGACATCGCCCTTGGTGGGGGCGCCGCTGCGCGAGATACGGCTACCGGCCGGCGTTATGATCGGCGCCGTCATTCGTGGCGAGGCGGTGATCATTCCCGGAGGCAACACCGTAATTAGGGCGGCGGATCGGGTTATCCTCTTTTCCGCATCGGAGGCGGTGCGCAAGGTCGAAAAGATGTTCTCCGTCAAGCTCGAATACTTCTAAAAAGGGAAAGGCAAGCATGCTTGGCAATCCGACGCGACATCCCGCATGAGCCGAGTAGCCTACGTCAATGGCCGCTACGTCGCGCATCGCGAGGCCAGCGTTCATGTCGAGGATCGCGGCTACCAGTTCAGCGATGGCGTCTATGAAGTCATTGCCGTGCATGGCGGGCGTCTGGTTGACGAGGAACCGCATCTCGACCGCCTCGACCGCTCCTTGACGGAAATCCGCCTGCATTGGCCGATATCCCGGGCGGCGCTGCGCCAAGTCCTGCGGCGGATGATCGTCCGCAACAGGATAACCGACCGCGGGCTCGTCTATCTGCAGGTCACCCGCGGCGTGGCTCCGCGCAATCACCTGTTCCCGGCCTCGGCGCGCCCCTCGCTGGTGATGACCGCGCGGCCGCTGCCACCGTTCGACCGTCAAGCGGCGGCGGTCGGCGTGAGTGTGGTGACGCTGCTGGATCTCCGCTGGCGGCGGTGCGACATCAAGTCCGTTTCCCTGCTGCCGAACGTGCTCGCCAAGCAGCAGGCCGCCGAGGCTGGCGCCTATGAGGCTTGGATGGTCGACCCGGATGGCCATGTTACGGAGGGAACGTCCTCCAACGCCTGGATCGTAAGCCGCGGCGGCGAGTTGATAACCCGCGATCCGACGGCGGCGATCCTCAACGGCATCACCCGGCAATCGGTGATCCGCTGCGCCGAGGAGAATGGCTTGCGCCTGGTTGAGCGGCCGTTCACCGTGGCGGAGGCCAAGCTGGCCGCCGAGGCCTTCGTGACCAGCACCTCGTCCCTGGTCAAGCCGGTCGTCCGAATCGACGACACCCTAATCGGCGATGGCGCGGTAGGGCCGATCACTCTGCGCGCCGTCGAGTTGTACGCAAATTATCTTTCTGACCACGCGGCAGGGAACTGACCGCTGACTGGCGTGTTTTGAGGACTGGTTGGTGCATCCACCTAAAGCGGTCATATTTGACTGGGACAATACACTCATCGATAGTTGGGCGTCGATCCACGATGCGCAAAACCATACGTTCGAGTGGTTTGGGCTGCCGACATGGACGATGGAAGAGACACGGCTTCGGGTGCGGGGATCGATGCGCGATACGTTCCCACAGATTTTCGGCGACCGATGGCGGGAGGCCGGTGACGTGTTTTATCAACGCTTCGAAGAGCGGCACCTCCACACGCTGAGCCCGCTCCCCGGTGCGGAACAGCTTCTGAGGAAGTTGTTTGCGGCGGAGTATTACTTAGCCGTTGTCAGTAACAAAAAGGGCGATTACCTTCGCGAGGAGGCTTCGAAATTGGGGTGGGATCGGTATTTCAGACGGATAATTGGTGCGTTTGACGCCGCAAGGGATAAGCCGGCGCCGGAACCGGTGATGATGGCGCTGCACGGTTCGGGCGTCGACGCCGGGCGCGACGTTTGGTTCGTTGGCGATGCCGATGTCGACATGGCTTGCGCCGTGAACGCGGACTGCACACCGGTTCTGCTTCGCGATGACGGGCCCAGGCACGGTGAGTTCGACGGCTGTCATCCAGCCTTGCATGTGAAGGACTGCTTCATGCTTTCAAAGGTGTTTGAGAAAATGTAGTGTCATGCGAATGTAAGTGTTGCTCTACCCGAATGTGAAACCAAACTCACGAAAGGATGGCGTGGTTGGCCTAAGAAAGGGTGGAGGAAAAGTAGGGTTGAGCATTGTCTCTAGCCCGTAAGCCTGCCGCCGGAGGCGGCGAAACAAGGGGATGAGGAATGTCCTCAGAAAAAACGCAAAACGTGCAGGATGTGTTTCTGAATCACATTCGCAAAAACAAAACCCCGGTCACTGTCTTCCTGGTGAACGGTGTCAAGTTGCAGGGGATTGTCACGTGGTTTGACCAATTTTCCGTATTGCTGCGGCGTGACGGGCATACGCAGCTCGTCTACAAGCATGCCATCTCGACAATCATGCCTTCCGTGCAGATCCAACTGTTCGAGCCGGAGAGGGATACCGCTTCCGCCTGAGGGTAGGCTAGCCGAATGGCAGCGCTCACCGGCGGCGGAGTTTCTTCGCGCACCTGCATCGTGCTTCATCCGTATCGACGGGAGGCGTCGGACGACTTCGGCCGTTCGATCGACGCCCGATTGGCCGAAGCGGTCGGTCTTGCCGAGGCGATCGAGCTTGATGTGGTTTATGCGGAGGCGGTCCACCTTCCGGCGGTTCGCCCGGCGACACTCTTCGGTCGCGGCACGGTCGAACGGCTGGGCGAACAGATCAAGTCACTGACCGAGGCGGCGGGCGGCCAGGCGCCGGTCGCCATCGTCGATCGGCCGATCACGCCTGTCCAGCAAAGGAACCTCGAGCGCGGGTGGTCTTGCAAGGTCATCGACCGCACCGGGCTGATCCTGGAGATTTTCGGCGAACGGGCGAAGACGCGCGAGGGCGAGTTGCAGGTGGAACTGGCCTCGCTCGTCTATCAGCGCAGTCGCCTGGTCCGCAGCTGGACTCACCTTGAGCGGCAACGAGGTGGATTCGGTTTCATGGGCGGTCCGGGCGAGGCGCAAATCGAGACCGACCGCCGCCTGATCACCGACCGGATCGCCAAATTGCGCCGCGAATTGGCCGATGTACGGCGCACGAGGACGCTGCATCGCGAGGCGCGCCGCCGCGTTCCCTATCCGGTGGTATCGCTCATCGGCTACACGAACGCCGGCAAATCGACCCTGTTCAACCGGCTGACAAACGCCGACGTTGCCGCCCAGGACCAGTTGTTCGCCACCCTCGACCCGACCATGCGCGGCGTCACCCTGCCATCCGGGAGGCGAACGATCTTATCCGATACCGTCGGATTTGTCTCCGACTTGCCGCATGAGCTTGTTGAGGCGTTCCGGGCGACCCTCGAGGAGGTAATTTCCGCCGATATCCTGGTTCACGTGCGCGATATCGCGAGCCCCAACACGGAAGCGCAGAAGGAGGACGTCCTCAAGGTTCTGAGGGAACTCGGACTGGGCGACGATCCGGAAGCCAATGTGATCGAGGTGTTGAACAAGGTCGATGAGGCCTCGGAAGACCGGCTGGCGGCGTTGGCCAATCGCGCCGAGCGGGCCAATCGGCCGGTGGTTTTGGTATCGGCGCTGACCGGGGAGGGCTGCGATGCGCTCATCGAGGCGCTCGACGCCTGGCTCGGCGCATCGATGCGGGTGCTGGATATCGAGATCAACCCGCAGGATGGTGCCACCCTGGCCTGGCTTTACCGGCACGGCGAGGTGGTCAGCCGGCACGATGACGAGGCGGCGATCCACCTCACCGTGCGGCTTGCCGATGCCGAAGCCGCGCGCTACCGACGGCGCCAATCGCGCGCGGCCACAGAGACCGGCGGCAGTTGATCGCGGTTGCCGTAGCCGGTGCCGCGGCTTATAGATAATCCCCATGGCTAACACGGATTCCCAGGCCAAGTGGCGTCGCAAGCACCGCTTCGTCAAACGGCAACTCAACGTCATGGCCGTCGGCCAGACCCATGCCGCCCTCGATGCGTTCGCGGCAAAGTTCGGGCTGCGTGGCAAGGCCGAGGCCGTCGCTTTCGCCTGTTACACGACACGCGCACTGACCCACCGCGCCGGCTACGACACGCAAGCGGCGCAGTTGCTGGAGGATGTCGCCGCGAGCTATCGGCGGGATCGCGAGTGGTTTGCGCCGTGACCGGCTCGCCGCTGCAGCGGGCTCCTTTCGACAGGAGCGTGTGCGATGTCCGTCACGGCTGCCACTGACCGATCGGATGCGCGGCCGGTGCCTGATCTCGATACCGTAAAGGAACTCATCCGGCAGGTCGCGCGGGAGGCGATCATGCCGCGCTTCCGCCGCCTGAATGCTGGCGACGTACGCATGAAGAACCACCCGCGAGACTTCGTCACGGTCGCCGACACGGAATCCGAGCGGCTGCTGAGCGAAGGGCTGACCGCTTTGATTCCCGGCTCGCGGGTGGTCGGCGAGGAGGCCGCCGAGTCCGATCCCACGGTGATCCGGGCGCTCGGCGGCGACCAACCGGTATGGGTCCTTGATCCCGTCGACGGCACGGCGAATTTCGTCGACGGTCGGGTCCATTTCGCCGTCATCGTCGCCTACGTCGAAGCCGGCGTGACGCGGGTCGGATGGATCTTCGAACCCGTCTCGGACCGTTTTGTCTGGGCCGAGGCGGGGGCTGGTGCCTGGATCGAGGAAGCCGGGGCGGCGCCGCGCCGCCTCAGTCTGGACAAGCCAAAGCCGCTGTCGGACATGACCGGCTTCCTCGGCGGTCCGGCGGCGGAGCGGTTGCGGATGTTCGTCGGATCGGGTGCGGTTTGGGCACCGTCGCGCTTCAGCCGGCTCGGCTGCACGGGCAGCGAGTACATCGCCCTGGCCACCGGAGAGCGCGACTTCGCTCAATACATTCGCCTGAAACCGTGGGATCACGCCGCCGGCGTTTTGATCCATGCGGAGGCGGGTGGCTATAGTGGCTTGCGTTACAGCAAGGGACTCTATCGACCCGGACCGGAGATCTCCACGGCGACCATCTTGATCACCCCCGATGCGGCGACATGGCGGGCCCTCGACGCAGCGCTGTGACAGGGGAAGGACCCGACAGCGTCACGCCACGCTGGCAAGGTTCCCTCCAGTAGACCAATGACAGGCAAAGGATTGGCATGGCGATGATGGTTCGAACGGCATTTATCGGGCTGGGGGCGATGGGGTATCCGATGGCGCGTCATCTGCTTAACGCCGGCCATCGCGTCACCGTCTACAATCGGACGACGGAAAAGGCTCGCGCCTGGGTGGCGGCGCACGGCGGCGACTATGCGACCACTCCGGCGGGCGCCGCCCGCCATGCCGACTTCGTGTTCGCGTGCGTCGGCAACGACGACGACCTCCGTCAGGTGACCCTTGGGGCCGACGGTGCTTTCGGCGGCATGAAAGGGGGGGCGGTGTTTGTCGACCATACCACCGCCTCGGCGGAGGTGGCGCGCGAACTGGCGGCGGTCGCCACCGAGCACGGCCTCGGTTTCCTCGATGCGCCGATCTCCGGCGGCCAATCGGGAGCCGAGGCGGGCCGGCTTTCGGTCATGGTCGGTGGCGACAAGGTGACCTTCGCGCATGCGAAGCCGGTGATGGAGTCCTATTCGAAGGCGATCACCCTGATCGGTCCGACCGGGTCGGGCCAGCTGACCAAGATGGTCAACCAGATCTGCCTCGCCGGGCTGATCCAGTCCTTGGCCGAGGGCCTCAACTTTGCCCTGCGCGCCGGCCTCGATACCGAACAGGTGTTGGCGGCGATCTCCAACGGCGCGGCGCAATCGTGGGAAATGGACAATCGCGCCAAGACGATGATCGAGGATCGGTTCGATTTCGGTTTTGCCGTCGACTGGATGCGCAAGGATCTCGGCATCGCCCTCGACGAGGCGAAACGCAACGGCGCCGAGTTGCCAGTGACCGCGCTGGTCGATCAGTTCTTCGCCGACGTCCAGAAGCGGGGCGGCGGGCGCTGGGAGATCACCTCGCTGATGCGTCGGCTCCGCTAGACGCCGGGCCCCTGGCCATGCCATCGGAAGAAATCTCGTTCCTCGGCGGCGATGGCGAGAATTGGCTCGCCGGCCGCCTCGACACACCGCCCCATCCGCCGGTAGCCCATGCCCTGTTCGCCCACTGCTTTACCTGCACCCATGACATGTTCGCGGTCTCGAAATTCACGAGAGTGCTCAACGAATACGGCATTGCCCTGTTTCGCTTCGACTTCACAGGCCTCGGCGGCAGTGAGGGCGACTTCGCCGAGACCAATTTCACCTCGAACATCCATGACATCCTCGCGGCCGCCAACTGGCTGAGGACCAACAAAAAAGCGCCCAAGATTCTCATCGGCCACAGCCTTGGCGGGACGGCGGTAGTCGCGGCGGGACGGCATGTCCCCGAGTGCGAGGCTGTCTGCACCATCGCCGCGCCATCCGATCCTGCTTTCCTGCGCGATGTGATGCGGGATCACATCCCGGAGATCGAAACGCAGGGGGAAGCCGGGGTGCCCATCGTCGGGCGTCCGTTTCGCATTCAAAAGCAGTTCCTCGACGACTTCGACAATCATTCGATGGAGGCGCTGACAGACGCCCTCGGCCGTCCGTTGCTCATTCTTCATTCGGCTGGTGACGAGATTGTTTCGATCGGCAATGCCGAAACCTTGTTTCGCCGCGCCCGGTGGCCGAAGAGCTTCGTTTCTCTCGACCCCGCCGACCACTATCTGTCGCGAGGAGCAGATGCGGCGTTCGCGGCGGAAATCGTTGTCACGTGGGCGAAACGCCATGTTTCCGACCTCGAGGCCGGTTACGCGAAAACGCGTTCTTGAAAACCGCGACGCCGCCGCGCGTCTGAGGCTCGCCGAGATGTGACGGCATCGGACTGGGCGGAGCGCGGCAGGCTTGTTATAAGAGCCCGTCGAAGGTCGGCAGGAATGATCGGCGCGGGAGATGGGGATGGCCGAGGCGCGACGAGAGAGAATAGTCTTCACCGGGGCCGACGGGCAGAGCCGGCTCGCGGCGAGGCTCGACATGCCGGTGGGAGAGCCGCAGGCTTATGCACTGTTCGCCCATTGCTTTACCTGCACCTCCAACATGTTCGCGCCACAGCGGATCGCCGAAGGACTGACCAACGATGGCTACGCGGTGCTCAGGTTCGACTTCACGGGGCTCGGTGCCAGCGAGGGCGAGTTCGCCAACACCAATTTCTCCTCCAACGTCGCCGATCTGATCGCCGCCACCGCCTGGATGCGCGACGAACGGCGGGCGCCGAGCGTGCTCATCGGCCATAGCCTTGGCGGCGCGGCAGTTCTCGCGACGGCCGGCGATATCCCCGAAGTGAAGGCGGTCTGCACCATCGCCGCGCCGGCCGATCCCGGCCACGTGACCCATCTCATCCAGCACGGCCTCGCCGAGATCGAGGCCAACGGCGAGGCCGAGGTGACGATCGGCGGGCGGCCGTTCCGCATCAGCAAGCAGTTTCTTGACGACATTGGCTCGCAACGCCTTGAGGAACGCATCGCCAAGTTGCGACGGGCGCTCCTCGTGTTCCATGGGCCGCGCGACGAAACCGTGGGCATCGAGAACGCCACGCGGATCTTCGTCGCCGCCAAGCATCCGAAGAGCTTCGTTTCGCTGGATCAGGCCGATCATCTGTTGAGCCGCCGCGAGGACGCGGTCTATGTCGGCGACGTCGTCGCCGCCTGGGCCAAACGCTACCTCGACGGCGCGCCCGCGACGCCAGAAATCGTCAGCGCCGCGCGGCCAAGTCCGGCGGCGGAAGAGGGGGCGGTGCGGGTCGTCGAGACCGGCGCCAACCCATTCCAGCAGAGCATTTCGATCGGCGGCCGTCACACGCTGGTCGCCGACGAACCGGAAAGCCATGGCGGCGGCGACACCGGACCCAGCCCCTACGACCTGCTTTTGGCCGGCCTTGGCGCGTGTACGGCGATGACCATCCGCATGTACGCCGGACGCAAGAAGTGGCCATTGGACAAGGTGGATGTCATTCTCCGGCACGCCAAGCTTCATGCCGAGGATTGCGACGGCTGCGAAACCAAGGAAGGCAAGATCGACCGTATCGACCGCGAGATCATCCTCGAGGGCGATCTGGACGAGGAGCAACGGGCCAAACTCCTGGAGATCGCCAATAAGTGCCCCGTCCACCGCACCCTGCATTCGGAGATACACGTTGTAAGCGCACTCAAGGACGGACCGAATTGAGTCCCTTTGGTTGGAAAGGAGCAGATTGATGACGGCGGCGACAAGGATGGACGGCGCGGCGAAACTGGATCGGCGTGGATTTCTCGCAGCGGCCGGCATGGCGGCGGCGGCGGTTGCCGCGCCGATGGTCTGGCTGCCGCGCAAGAGCCAAGCGGCCGCGCCCTATACGGCAATGGCGCTACCCTACGGCGACGATGCGCTCATACCAGTGATTTCGCCAACCACCATCGGCTTTCATTACGGCAAACACCATCAGGGCTATGTGCGCCGTCTCAACGGGCAGGTGGCGGAAAGGCTCGAGCTTGCCGCGTTGCCGTTGGCCGAAGTGGTCGGGAAGGCCGCCGCCGATCCGGCGGATGTCGCGGTGTTCAACAATGCGGCGCAGGCGTGGAATCATGACTTCTACTGGTCGAGTCTGAGGCCGGGTGGCGGAGGAACCCCACCGCAAGCACTGCGCGAGCGGCTGGAAGCCGATTTCGGCGGCATTAAGGCTTTCACCGACGCGTTGAAGGAGGTTTCGGTGAAACAGTTCGCCAGCGGCTGGGGCTGGCTGGTCGAGGATGGCGGCAAGCTCCGCGTCGTTTCCACCGGCAACGCCGACACGCCCCTGGTCCACGGGCAGAAGCCGCTATTGACAATCGATGTCTGGGAGCATGCCTACTACCTGGACTACCAAAATCGGCGCGCCGCTTACGTCGACGCCGTGGTCGACAAGCTCCTCAATTGGGAGTTCGCGGCGGAGAACCTCGCCCGCTGAGCCGTCTAGCGGCATTTGCCGTTCAGCATCGGTCCCCCGCCATAGGACATTGGACGGCCGCGAGACCGACGCCACGCGGGCACGTCGCCATGGTGCCGATTGTGCGGCCCGCCGGCTTGGCAGGGTGGTTGTTGGCCCGCCGGTCACGCCGTTCCCTGGCGGCGTTCGCCGAGCCAGCCGCCGAGAACGCCGGCGCCGAACGGTATCAGCCCGCCGACAAGCAGGTTCATGATCGAAAAGTTGCCGGAGATGACCAGCGCGATCAGGACAGCGATCGCCGCCGAAATGCCGGGCTCGATGATGGTCCGCCCCGCCGACTTAAGGCCGACAATGAAGCCACCGATGGCGAAGGAGAGGAAGTTGAGCAAGGCAATCAAGAGCAATTGTCCGCCGCTCAGGGCGGTTTGCACTTCCTCGACGGTGGTGGCTCCCTCGACCGCCGGCGCGACAATAAATCCGATAATCAGTCCGGCAACGAGGTTGAGCACGATCATGATGCCCACGCCGATGCCGATCCATTTCCAATCCAGATTGGCCATGTGTCTAATTCCCCTTAATTAAGCGCATTTCCCGCACCCGCTGTACGCCTGCGTCGATGGTGCTGCCGGATCGGCTATCGCCGGCCGCTGGAACCATAAACGACTGCTCGTTGGACGCAAAGTGCTGTTTCAACGGCCATGCGGCAGTGGCTGCCTGGCAGCATCCTTTCATCTCCGCCCGTGTCCAACGAAACATCGGCGTGTCTCCCCGTTCGCCCGGACCACTCTACCGCATGTCGAGGTGAGCGTTATCACAGCCGGTTGCGCGGGTTTTACCTAAAATTTGGCGTGTATTTAACGTCGAACACCGTCGAGTGGGCGTGCCCCAACGCCGAGACCGAATCAGCTGGCGGTGACGATGGGGACAGGACGAGGAGATCGGCTATGGTACGCTGGTTCGCACATGCAATCGTCAGAATCATTCTGGCGTCGGCGGTGATCTGGTTCGCCACGGCGGTGTTCGAAAACGGGCTTGAACGAACGCTGGCGATGCTTTCCAACGTAACGTCGGCGTTTCTGACGGCCGCCATTTCCCTGGATTGGAGTCTGTGGCCGGTGATTCTTTCAACGGGCGTGCTGGCTATAATCGGCATGGTCGTTTATGACACTTTCACGCGCGACTAGGTCACCGAGCGATTTCGCCCAACGGCGGACCAGCCGGAGCATCGAGGCGCCTAAGCGTCCCCTTGATTGTCCGTTCCACCGTGCCGGAGCGAATGCGAGTGAAATCCAGGGATAACCCGGTCGGCGTCAGCGTCCGAACATACGTCTGCACAACATAGTCGCCGGTCTCGACGACGGTCATAACGTGCACCGTCAGGGTCGCGCCGTCGCGTTTCGCCCAGGCGATCGGCGCGCCAATCAGGGTGGCCCGGCTTACCGGCGGCGTCTCGGCCACGAACACGGCCGGCGCCGAGGCGGCCGGAACAAACGCGAAGCGATGCGTTTTGAACTGACTGGCCCTATTGGCGTCGAGCACCGTCGCCCAATCGACGATGAATCCGTCGGATCCGTGGGGTGCGATGGTGACCAGGAATTCGCGATTGCGCACCTCGCCCATGGGAAACAAGGATCTTCCTTCGTAGTGGCCGAAGAAATCGGCGAGCGTCGGCGGTGCCTCGGTTTCGGCGGTCCATGGGGCAGACGCGTCGCCGGCTGTGACAAGACAGGCGGCGAGCCCGAAGAGTATGGCAAGAAGGCGAGAATTCAGCTTTAGACGCAACATGGCTTCGTCGGTTCGGCTGCGAATTGCGAAGAGCGGTTGGCGACGGTGATGTATTTATCGTGATACAACACGCGGCGAATGAAAAGGAAGAGGATGCGACCGATGTTGTCATCGCCGGCGGTGCGGATGATGGGGCTTATCGCCCTGCTGACGGCGGCTTGCGCGCCGTCGAAACCGCTTAACATGTCGGACGTTTGCCCGATGCGCCAATGCGTCTGCGCGAAAGACGAAGCCTTTTGGCGATTGAAAGAGAAAGAAACGGTGCAGTGGGACCAGGAAGGCAGACCTTTCTGCCCGGCGGGCTATACGCTTCGGGTCAAAGAACAGACGTAGCAATAGCCGCCGGGACCAGGTCGCGTCGGGTCGATCCGGCGCTGATCGCGCCGTGTCCGGTCACATGGTGATACTCGTCAATTCGACGGGGGTCCGCGATCCTTCGATGACGGTTATTCCCGACTCGGTGACCGTGTATTTTTTCTTGTCTTCCTCTGGATTGAATCCGATCTCGCTACCTTCGGGGATGCGTGCGTTCTTTTCGACGATGCAGCGGCGAAGCTTGGACCCCCGGCCGATATCGACGTTGTCGAAGATAATACAGTCTTCGATCACCGACCCGGCGTGGGCATAAACGTGGCGGCCGATGACGGAGTTGTGAATGGTCGCGCCGGAGATGATACAGCCCCCGGCAAGCACCGAGTCGATGGCCTGACCACGCCGGTCCTCCTCATCGAAGGCGAACTTGGCCGGCGCATCGGAATAGCTGGCGGTGCGCAGCGGCCAGGCGCGGTTGAACAGATTAAGCTCCGGCGAGATGGAGCGGATATCCATGTTGGCTTCGAAATAGGCGTCCAGTGTGCCGACGTCGCGCCAATAGGGCAGCTTACCTTCCGGTTCCCCGGGGATCTCGTTGGTCATGAAGTCGTAGGCGAACATTTCGATGTTGCCGACGGCGTTCGGCAGAATGTTCTTACCGAAGTCATGGGATGAGTTCGGATCCAACTGATCCTCGCTGACCATTTTCATCAGCATGTCGGTCGAGAAGATGTAATTTCCCATCGAGGCGAAGACCTTGTCCGGATCATCCGGAATGGTCGGCGCATTAGGGTCTTTTTCGTGAAAACCGACGATGCGATTGCCGGGGCCGACCTCGATTACACCGAAATCCTTGGCATATTTCTTGTCGACGGGGATGGCGGCCACGGTGACATGCGCGCGTTTCTGCTCGTGAAACTCGATCATCTCGCGGATGTTTTGCCGGTAGATGTGATCGGCGCCGAACACGAGGACCAGATTCGGCGCCGATTGTTCGATGAGATTCAGGTTCTGCGCGATGGCGTCGGCGGTGCCCCGGTACCAGTTCTTGCCCTCGGACCGCATCTGGGCCGGCACGGGAATGATGAACTGGTTCTTCAGGATCGAGCTCGGGAAGTTCCAGCCGTCAGAAAGGTGCTGAAGCAGCGATTGACTGCGAAACTGGACGATAACGTAGATCGATGTGATGCCGGAATTGACAAGGTTCGACAAGACGAAATCGATGATTCGGTATTTGCCGCCGAACGAGACGGCGGGTTTGGCGCGCTCTTTGGTCAGTGGATAGAGGCGGGTCCCCTCGCCGCCGGCGAGGACAAAGGCGAGAACCTTGAGTTCCATGTCCGCTCCCCTTTTCTTAAAATTTTAGCGAAAGGGCCGTTCGATCTTTCTAACACCAATGCCCACGCACCGCAGCCATTCTTTCTGCAAGCGCGAAGAAAATTGTGTGTCAGCCGGATCGGTGATCCAGGTCATGGTGCAAGCCTTCCGTCACCCGGTCGGAGCGACGACGAAACAGTTGGCTTGTTGCCGCTTTAGTGCCGCGCAAAAGGCGTCGGCCTCGGACTTGCCAGCGAAACCGCCGACGCGCAGACGGATGAGAGCGCCTGGCTCGGCCCCGTCTATCAATAAAGGCGCGTGGTCGGCGAGAAGTGGCTCGTGCTCGTTCCGCAGATCCCGCCAAAGGCGCATCAAGTCGGGCTGCGTCCGGCCGGCCGCCAACTGCACGGCAAATCCGCGCCGCGCCGGCTCGGCGGCGATGGCACCTGCGCGCGCGGGTCGGGGAGTCGGGGTGAAAAGGACCTTACCGGCTGGACGCGCGGTTGGAGGCATCACAGCCGCGGTGCTTTCCAGTTCGGATGACCGCCGGGCCGGCGATTCCGTGGGCCCCACCACGGCCGGTTTTAGACTAGGAAGGATGAGCGGCGTGTCCGGTGGACCGTCGATGCCGCGTACAAGAACGGATGGCGCGGCGGTTTCGGTTTCCCTGAAGCCAGCCGAAGCCGAAATAGGCGCGGAGCGCGCGACGTTTACCAGGCTGGGCGGTTTGTTCATCGCCGACAATTCCGGCGCTTGCGGCGGCATGGACTGCTCGCGGGTGAGGAACGCGGCGGCGATCCCAGCGATGAAGGCGACGGGAAGAACACCGACGAGACGAGCCCGGCCGCCGATTGGGAAAGCCAACTTGCGCACCGCGGCGCGCGCGAGCGTGCGCGCCCCGTCCGCAAGGGGCATAAATCGCGAATTCGCCGCCGGCGGATCGTCCGCCAAGGCCCGCATCCAGTTGCCGGCGTCGAGTTCCCGCCTTGTTGCGAGCCAGTGTCCGCTCCGCGACAGCCGGATGCGCAGCCACAAAGCAGCGTCGGCAAGCGATTCGATGAGACGCCTTCGGATTTGATGCAAAATACCGTCAGCGACTTTCGACCTAGTTTGCGGGGATATCCGTGGCCCCGGCCCCGGTTCGCCGCTGCGATGGAAGGTCAATTCGGAGAAAGGAAATTGACCCTGCTCGCGACGCGTTCCTTCCATGATTCAAATGCCCTACGCAAACTCGCTGTGAAAAACCGATCGCCTAATTGATATCGAGAGCGTTGGGTGGGAATTGTGACAACAACAAGGATGCCAGCCTACATGATTGATAATGGCTATATTTCGCAGCCGAATGGAATGTTGGTAAACGGCCCGAGAGGCGGTTGATTCGCCGTTAGATGGCAACCGGGGCGGGTCCCCGGCCCAAGCTAAAAACGATGGTTCGAACAATTGTGAAAGGGATGACGGATCCATTGTCGAAATTGCGTTTTGATCGCAGTTAGCAGCCGGCTGTTCGGCAGGCGATTGGAGGGGATGACAATGGTATCGAACGGTTATGACATCGGCGGCGACCGCGGCGGGGATGACCCGATCAGGATCACCGGCAGCGGATTGGTGGTCTGGGCTCTGATGTTGGCGGTTCTTGTCGCCGTTTGCTACTGAAGCGTAATCGCTTCTCGCGGCGGGAGGGGGGGCACGGTCATCCGGATTATCGAAGGAGGGAGTCCAGTTCCTCCGGCGTCAGGTAGCCGGTGCGGCGGCTACCACTGCGTTCCTGGAAAGCGCGGATCGCGCTGCGCGTGCCGGTTCCGAAAACGCCATCAACGGCGTCATCGTACAGCCCCATTTCCCGCAGGTTCCGCTGAACCTTGGCCCGTTCCTCATAGGATAACGTCTGATCGAAGGCGATAAGCGCCGACAAGTCATAGGTGGACGGCGTCGCCGGCGGTTGCCGCTCCTGGAGGGCCGTCAGGCGCTCGTGGGCGGCGGCGGCATGCCGGCTGTCCGGGTAGCGGGCGAGAAACGCGGCGAACACGCCGGGGTCGGTGCTGTCGGCAATCGTTTCCCACAGAATGGTGTCCGCGCCGGTGCGCCGCGGTGTATCGCCGGGGGCGGTGGGCGGCGTTTCGGCGGCGGCCGGGGACGGGACCGTCGGAGTCGGCGGCGGCGCCTGGACGGTGGGCGTTGGCGACGCTCCGGGTTCCGGTTCCCGCAGTGGTACCGGCGCGCCGGTCAGGGTGGAGGATACCCAAACGGTCTGGCGACCTGCCGAGGCGCGGCCGACGCGCTCGGCGACCGAATCGATCAGCGTATCGATCATGGTATCCGGCTTGGACAATTCGGTGATAAGGGCGCGGCCGAATAACGTGGTCTGTCCGGGGCGGATGGGGAAAACCCGATTGGGCTGGGCAGCCAGTATTACCACCCAGTCGCTGGTGTCCACCTCGATGGGCGCTAGTCCCCACTTCATCCCGTCGCCGCTTTTGGCGAAGTCGGTTTCGAATGCGGCGTCGATGAAGAGGGCGCCAAGGCGAAGCGGCACCCGTTGCATCGCGTTGAGGATAGAGGCGATATCGACCGCCTGGGCGATGAGATCGAGGCGCGAACGCAGGTTGGCGTTGACCGGAACGAGATAGTTGCGATCCATCAACTGGAAGGCATGACCGGAATAGAACACGAAGGCGGTATCGCCGGCCGCCAATCGCTGGGCGAAGGCCTGGATGGCGGCGCGCATGGCGCCGTTGGTGGCGTCGGTCGCCATGGAAACGGTAAAGCCCTTCTCGCGCATCAGTTGTTCGACACGCAATGCCGCCGGCCGCGCACTCTGCAGGGGCTCAAGGTATGTGTAATCGCCATTGCCGATGACCAATGCGTGCTGGCCGGCGGCGACCGGCGGGGCGGCAACGGCGAGGATGAAGGCGACGACAAGGCCAGGGGAATCGCATTTGAAGATTAGGTCTGGCGCGGGGGGGTGATTTGGATT
>CAYWRP010000011.1:0-64085 GCA_964460955.1 uncultured Rhodospirillaceae bacterium
CCCTGGAAGATCATCAACTCCAGGAAAACGAAATCTCCCAGAGTCGTGTAGTGTGGCCTCGCGGAGACCTCGGGTTTATAGTGCGCTGAAAATAAAGGGGAAAATGGCGCACTCGACAGGATTCGAACCTGTGACCTCTGCCTTCGGAGGGCAGCGCTCTATCCAGCTGAGCTACGAGTGCACATCAGATCGAGACCAGACCATAGCGCACCCGCCGGCGCGGTTACAAGGGCGGCCGGTGACGCTGTGTCGGCCGATACGCGCGGCGTTGCCCCGTCGCCAGCATCGGTTACAGCGGCAGGCGTTCGCCGTCGCCCTCGTCGGCCGCGGCGCGTGACGGCGGCGGCGCCGCGGGGTCGGTCACCCAGGCGGCGAGATCGGCGAGCACCGTTGCCGCCTGCAGATCGCGCAGCAGCATGTGATAGCCCTCGGCGTAGCGCAGGACGCGCACCGGCGGCGCGGCGTCTCGCGGCAATTCCGCCAGGAGGGCGTCGAACGCATCGTTGGGCACCAGTTCGTCCCGCTCGCCGTAGAGAATAAGGGTCGGCACGCGCAGCCGCGCGACCGCCTCCAGCGCCGCGTCCATCAGGCCGACCAGGCCATAGACGGCGTCCATCCGCGTCTCCTTGATGACCAGCGGATCCTGGCTGAACGCGCGCAGCATCTCGAGGTTGTCCGACGGCCTGACGCCGAGGCCACGGCCGCTGAGGGTCAACCATGGCACCGTATAGGCGGCCACCTCTAGCGCCGCTGTCTGGAACCACGGCATCGTCTGGCGCCCCCACACCGCCGGCGCGACGAGGACGATGCCATCGACTCCCGGCGGCCCGCCGTCCGCCACCGCCGTCAGCACCACCGCGCCGCCCATGCTTTCGCCGAGCAGATAGACCGGCAGCGACGGATGGCGGGCACGCGCCGCCGTGACCGCCGCCTTGGCATCGTCGACCAGGCTCTCCGTCCCCGGCCAGTAGCCCCGGTCCGGCGCCGCGCCGAAACCCCGCTGATCGAAGGCATAGGCGGCGATTCCACGTTCGGCGAGGAAGGCGCCCGGCCCGGCGAAGAAGTTCGAATAGTCGTTGAAGCCATGCAGGGCGACAACGACGGCCCTTGGCGCGCCGTCCGCCGGCAGCCACGTCTTCAGCGGCAGGGCGGTGCCGTCGCCGGCGATCAACGCCGTGTCGGTGAACACCGGTTCGGCGGTGCGCGGGCCGGCCGGCCGCTCGGTCGGCGCGCACGCCGCCGCCGCCAGCATGAGAACAAACAGCAGCGTGGCACTCCTCATCGCCCGGCCTGCCGCTGCTCGCCGTCGCCGCTTCGGGTCAGCTGCAGGAAGATATCCTCCAATTCGGCCTCGCGGGTCGAGACGTCGCGCACCGTCAGGCCGGCGTCGCGCACGGCGGCCAGGATCGAGCCGCCATCGACCGTGCTCGGCGCGTAGTGGAAGATCAGCCGCCCCGGCCGGTCGACGCAAACGTTGAAGGCCTGGCTGAGCGCCGCCGGCGGCGTGGCGATCGCTTCGTCGACGCGGACGCGCAGTTCCTTGGAATCCAGCCGCTGCAGCAACGCCTCCGTCGGATCGTCGGCGACCAGGCGGCCGTGGTTGATGATGGCGATGCGGTCGCACAGGGTTTCCGCCTCCTCCAGATAGTGCGTGGTGAGAAGGATCGTCGTGCCGGCGCGGTTCATCTCGGCGATGGTCGCCCACAGTTGGCGGCGCAGTTCGACGTCGACGCCGGCGGTCGGCTCGTCGAGGACCAGGATCGGCGGTGAATGGACCATCGCTTTCGCCACCAGCAGGCGACGCCGCATGCCGCCGGAGAGCCGCCGCGCATAAGAGTCCGCCTGCGCGGCGAGTCCCACCGCCCGCAGGATCTCGTCGGTACGGCGCTCGGATTCCGGCACGCCGTAGAGGCCGGCCTGCAGCTCCAGCATCTCGCGCGGCGTAAAGAAGGGGTCGATATTGAGTTCCTGCGGCACGATGCCGATCGCCCGACGGGCGGCGCGCATCTCGCGGTCGATGTCGTGGCCCCAGATGCGCACCGCGCCGCCGCTTCGGATCACAAGCCCGGCGAGGATGTTGATCAGCGTCGACTTGCCGGCGCCGTTCGGCCCCAAAAGGCCGAAGAACGAGCCGCGCGGCACGCTCAGCGTCACCTCGCGCAGCGCGTGCACCGCGTGTTGGCCGTTGCCGCCGGCGTAGGTCTTGTCGACGGCGACGAATTCGAGGGCGTTGTCGGGGGCGACGGGGGCCATCCACGGGGTCCAAAAACAAGGTTGGCGCGGCGTCCAGGGGGCGACGGCGCGGGAATGATTGATCGGCGGCGATGGATCGCTATCATCGGCTCTCCGACCCGGTCAAGGTACGCGGCGTCGCCCGGCAACCGCTTCAAGGGAATGACACCATAAATGGACGACGAAACGTTCATCGTAAAGACGCGCACGGTCGCCTGCGATGGCGGCGGCGGTCCGCTCGGCCATCCGGTGGTCTATCTGACATTCGATGAGTCCGGCGAAATCATCTGTCCGTACTGCTCGCGGCGCTACATTCTCGCCGAGGAGGGAGAGGGCAAATCCGGAAAAGCCGCCTGAGCGCGGCGCCCGCTTGCCGGCCGACATGTAACCTTGGAAACGCCCCATCACCTCTTCTTGATTGACGGCTCCGGCTTCATCTTCCGCGCCTACCACGCGCTGCCGCCGATGAACCGCCCCGACGGCACGCCGGTCAACGCCGTCTTCGGCTTCACCACGATGTTGATGAAGATCCTCGGCGGCACGGATGCCGATCGCGTCGCCGTGGTGTTCGATTCCGACCGCCGGACCTTCCGCAATGATCTCTATGCCGCGTACAAGGCCAACCGGCCGGAGCCGCCGGAGGATCTGATCCCGCAGTTCGCCCTGGTCCGCGAGGCCACGGCTGCCTTCAACGTCCCCTGCATCGAGCTGCAAGGTTACGAGGCCGACGATCTGATCGCCGGCTACGCGCGGGCGGCGGTGGCGGAGGGGGCGTACGTCACCATCGTTTCCTCCGACAAGGACCTGATGCAACTGGTCGATGACAACGTCACCCTGTGGGACGCGATGAAGGACCGCGTCATCGACGCCGAGGCGGTGCGCGAAAAGTTTGGTGTCGACCCCGATAAGGTCATCGACGTCCAGGCGCTGGCCGGCGATTCCATCGACAATATCCCCGGCGTGCCCGGCATCGGCGTCAAGACCGCGGCGCAGTTGATCCAGACGTACGGCGATCTGGAGACGCTGCTGGCGCGAACGGACGAGATCAAGCAGCCGAAGCGCCGCCAGTCGCTGATCGACCACGCCGAGGACGCGCGGCTCTCGCGCAAGCTGGTCGAACTGCACGATGACATGCCGCTGCCGATGCCCCTCGACGCCCTGGCGGTTAAAAAGGCCGATCCCGCCGCGTTGCGCGCCTTCGTCGAGTCGCAGGCGTTCCGCTCGTTGAAGGCCCGCATCGACGTTTTCCTCAAGTCGCCCGGCGAGGACGCGGCGACGGCGGACGCGCCAGTCCGGACATTCGGCGACTACACGCTGGTCCAGGATGCCGAGACGCTGCGACGCTGGATCGACGAGGCGGAACTGGCCGGCACGGTCGCCATCGACACCGAGACCAATTCACTGAACGCCATCCGCGCCGACCTGGTCGGCGTCTCGTTGGCCCTCGCCGGCGGCCGCGCCTGCTACATTCCGCTGGCGCACGGCGGCGTCGGTGATCTGATGGCCGAACCGCCAAGGCAGGTGCCGTTCGACGAGGCCTTGGCGCTGCTCAAGCCGATGCTGGAAAACCCCGCCACCCTGAAGATCGGCCAGAACATCAAGTACGACATGGAAGTGCTGGCGCGCCACGGCATCGCGGTGGCGCCGATCGACGACACGATGCTGCTGTCCTACGTCCTCGAGGGCGGCCTGCACGGCCACGGCCTGGATGAGTTGGCCGAACTCTTCCTGCAGCACACCACCATCAAGTACGCGGACGTCGCCGGCAGCGGCAAGGCACAGCGCCCGTTCGCCGAGGTCCCGTTGGAGCAGGCCTGCGCCTACGCGGCCGAGGACGCCGATGTCACCTACCGGCTGCACGGGGCCTTGAGACCCCGCCTGGTCGAGGAGCGGCTGGTCGGCGTCTACGAGTACCTCGAGCGGCCGCTGATCCCCGTTCTCGTGGCGATGGAACGCCAAGGCATCGGCGTCGACGCCGACCGTCTGCGGGAGTTGAGCCAGGTTTTCGCGCACCGTCTGCGGACCCTGGAAGCGGAGATCCACGGCCTCGCCGGGCGCGCCTTCAACGTCGGCTCGCCGAAGCAGCTTGGCGAGGTGCTGTTCGACGAAATGAGCCTCGCCGGCGGCAAGAAGGGCAAGACGGGCGCCTACGGCACCGGCGCCGACGTGCTGGAAACCCTCGCCGCGGAAGGCCACGATCTGCCGGCGCGGGTCCTCGAATGGCGGCAGACGGCGAAGCTGAAAAGTACCTACGCCGACGCGCTGATCGACGAGATCAATCCGGATACCGGGCGCGTGCATACTTCCTACGCGCAAGCTGTCGTCAACACCGGGCGGCTGTCGTCGTCGGACCCCAACCTGCAGAACATCCCCATCCGCACCGAGGAGGGACGGCAGATCCGCCAGGCGTTCGTCGCCGACGCGGGATGGCTGCTGCTCAGCGCCGACTATTCGCAGATCGAACTCCGCCTGCTCGCCCACGTCGCCGGCATCGACGCGTTGAAGGAAGCCTTCCGCGCCGGCCACGATATCCACGCGATGACCGCCTCGCAGGTGTTCGGCGTGCCCCTGGACGCGATGGATGGCGATACCCGGCGCCGCGCCAAGGCGATCAATTTCGGCATCATCTACGGCATCTCGGCGTTCGGCCTGTCGCGGCAGCTCGGCATTCCGCGCAAGGAGGCCGCCGACTACATCGACGCCTACTTCGCCCGCTATCCCGGCATCCGCGACTACATGGAGCGCACCAGGGCGGCGGCGCGCGAGAGCGGCTATGTGACGACCCTGTTCGGCCGCCGCTGCCACGTTCGCGGCCTGAACGACAAAAACCCGTCGGCGCGCGGTTTCGCCGAACGGGCGGCGATCAACGCACCGATCCAGGGCGGCGCCGCCGACATCATCAAGCGGGCGATGATCCGCCTGCCGAAGGCGCTGGCCGACGCCGGCTTGCGGGCGCGGATGCTTTTGCAGGTGCACGACGAACTCGTCTTCGAGGTGCCGGAAAACGAAGTCGACGCGACGCGGGACGTCGTCACCCGGGAAATGCAGGGTGTCGCCTCCCTCGACGTCCCCCTGGTCTGCGATACGGGCGTCGGCGCCAACTGGTCGGACGCGCACTGACCGCGGCGCCGATCGCCGGTCAGCGCGGCCGGCGCGCGGGAACAATTCGCAGCCAATCGAGGCAAAATGACCCCGGATTAACGCGATCTTAAGCTGCCCTGGCGTCAAACTGCGACGATGCGAGAGCGAACCCTCATCCCTCGACCCGCTGGACGTCCGCCGTGCCCCTCGAACTGAGAAAAATCCTCTTCAGCCGCGACGAGATCCGCGCCGCCACCCTCGCGCATTGCCGCGCCACCGGCCGGCCGATGCCGCAGACGCCGGTGACCAGTCTCGCGATCCGCAACAACGAAACCGCCACCGTCGTCCTCCACTTCGCCGCCGGCGCGCGGATGCCGGAACCGGGTGAGGTGGCGGTCAGCAGTAGGGATACGGTGGAGGCGCTGATCCAGTATTGTCTGAGCATGCGCATCCCGCTGCCGCGCGCCGGCAAGAAAGTGCTCTGGCACGTCGACGATGCGCTCGCCCTGATGATCACGCTGAACGTCGAGACCGACACCGAGGGCCGGGAAAAGCGGGCGATTCTCTAGGCGGCGGGCAGCCCGGAATAAACGGCTCGCGGAAGCTTTGGTTGCATTGCCGGGCCGAGTGGTCTACGTCCATTTCCATTGTGAAAATGTTCGAGGCACCAAAGGATGACGCGATCGGCCGTTAACGGCGTGGCCGCCGGCAATGCCCGCGCCGTGCCCGCCTGGTTGGCCGGGCTACTGGTTCTCCTCCTGATCGCCGCGTGCGAGGAACCCAACACCTACGTCCCGCCGCCGCCGCCGAAAGTCACCGTCGCGACGCCGATGGTCACCGAGGTCACCGATTATCTGGAATTCACCGGCACGACGCGGGCCAGTGCCTATGCCGAGGTCCCGGCCCGGGTGCCCGGCGTGCTGCAGAGGATGCATTTCGAGCCGGGCGTCCGGGTCGAGGCGGGCGATCTGTTGTTCGAAATCGATCCGCTGGAATACGAGGCGCAGGTCCAGGTCGCGGAGGCGAGCCTCGAACAGGCGAAGGCACGTCTTCTGCAAATGCGCCAGGATCTGGCCCGGGCCCAGGAACTGCTGAAAACCGGGAATATTCCGCGCGCCCGTTACGATGAGGCGGTGGCCAACTATCGCGCCGCGCAAGCCGACGTCAAGTCGGCGGACGCCACCCTCGCGCAGGCGCGGATCAATCTCGGCTACACGAAGGTCATCGCGCCGATCTCGGGCCGCGTCGGCCGCAATTTTGTCGACGTCGGCAACCTAGTCGGCCAGGGCGAGGCGACGATCCTCACCGACATCACCGCCTACGACCCGATGCACGTCTACTTCGACCTCAACGAACGCGACCTGCTGCGGATCCTCACACAGATGCGCGAGGAAGCGGCGCAACAGGGCCGGACGGCGGATTCCGGCGACAAGACGTTTTTCGTCGAGATGGGCCTCGCCAATGAAGAAGGCTCCCCGCATCAGGGCGTTGTCGACTACTCCGCGTCAGGCGTCGATCCGGAAACGGGCACCTTGCAGATCCGCGGCGAGTTCCGCAACGAGGGTAGGCCGCCGCCGATCCTACCCGGCCTGTTCGCCCGCGTCCGCGTCCCCGTCGCCACCCGCGCCGACATGCCGCTGGTCACCGAACGCGCCATCGGCTTCGACCAGACCGGCGCCTTCGTTCTCGTCGTCGTTTCGGACAATGTCGTCGAGAAGCGCAACGTACAACTCGGCCAACTGGTTAACGGCTTGCGAGTCATCGAGGACGGACTCGGCGACGAAGAGCCGGTGGTCGTTCGCGGCGTCCAGCGCGCCCGCCCTGGCGCGCCGGTCGAGCCTGAGAAAGTCGATATGGCGACGCTGACGGCGTCAGCGCTCAAAAAGGCGGCCGAGGAGACCAAGAAACAGGACCAAACATCGGAAAAGGGCGGCGCCGACGCGGCGGCGATCTCGAATACGGATCTAAACTAGGCGAGCCGCGCCAAGGGAACCTCTTTATCGAATGTCCAAGTTCTTCATCACGCGGCCGATCTTCGCCAGCGTCATCTCGATCTTCATCGTCATCGCCGGCCTGGTCTCGTTCTTCACCCTGCCCGTGGCGCAATTCCCGGAGATCACGCCACCAACGGTGTCGGTGACGGCAGCCTACCCGGGCGCCAACGCGCAAGTCGTCGCCGAAACGGTTGCCGCGCCCATCGAGCAGGAAGTCAACGGCGTCGAACGGATGATTTACATGTCGTCGACCAGCGCCAGCGACGGCTCGTATGCGCTCACCGTTACTTTCGAGGTCGGCACCGATCTCGACATCGCGCAGGTGCTGGTTCAGAACCGGGTCAGCCTGGCGGAGCCCAACCTGCCGGAAGAGGTCACCCAGCAGGGACTGAGCACCAAGAAGAAGTCGACCAACATCATTTTGTTGATCTCACTGACGTCGCCGGACGGCCGCTATGACGACTTGTTCCTGACCAACTTCGCAACGTTGCGCCTTCGCGATGCCCTGAGCCGCATCCCCGGAGTTGGCGATTTGATGTTCGTTCCGGCCAGCGATTACAGCATGCGGATCTGGCTCGATCCGCAACGGCTGAAATCGATGGGCCTGACGACCAGCGAGGTGATCGCCGCCGTCCGCGAGCAGAACGTCCAGGTCGCCGCCGGCCAGATCGGCCAGCCGCCGGCGCCTTCGGGCCAGTCCTTCCAGTATACTGTCAATGTCCTGGGCCGCCTGGCCGACGTTGACCAGTTCGAGAACATCATCGTCAAGACCGACGATAAAGGCGCGATCACCCGACTTAAAGACGTCGCGCGGGTCGAGCTTGGTGGCCAAACCTATGACCTCACTTCGCGCCTGAACGGCATTCCGGCGGCCAGTATTGCCGTCTATCAGCTTCCCGGATCGAACGCCCTGGGGGTGGCGACGCAGGTCCGCGAAACGCTGGCGGAGATGAGCAAGACCTTCCCAGAGGGACTCGAATACAGCATTCCCTACGACACGACGATCTTCGTCCAACAGTCGATTGACGAAGTTTACGTAACGCTTATGGAGGCTGCTCTTCTTGTCTTTCTGGTCTTGTTTCTGTTCCTGCAGGACTGGCGGGCGACGCTGATTCCGGCGGTGACGATCCCCGTCTCGCTGATTGGCACCTTCGCCGTCATGGCGGCGCTCGGCTATTCCCTCAACATGCTGACCCTGTTTGGCCTCGTTCTCGCCATCGGCATCGTCGTCGATGACGCCATCGTCGTCATCGAGGCGACGGTCGCCAAGATGGAGCAGGGCCTGCCGCGCAGGGAAGCGGCGATCGAGGCGATGAAGGAGTTGAGCGGCGCCATCATCGCGACGACGTTGGTTTTGTTCGCCGTATTCGGGCCGGCGGCGTTCATGCCGGGCATTACCGGACAAATGTATCAACAGTTCGCGGTGACCATCGCCATCGCCACCTTCTTCAGCGCCATCAACGCGCTGACGATGAGTCCGGCGCTCGCCGCGCTGATGCTGCGGCCGCCACCCGAGCGCAAGAACCTCTTCTTTCGGAAGTTCGACGCCGGCTTCGCCCGTTTCGAGGCGGGGTATGCGCGCCTCACCGGGCTCACCTTGCGCCGCTCGACGATCATGATGCTGATCTTCGCCGGTCTGCTGGGGTTGACCGGTTGGCAGTTCATGAAGCTGCCGACGGGATTCCTGCCGGTGGAGGATCAAGGGTACGTCATCGCCCACGTCCAGTTGCCGGATGCCGCGTCGCTAGAACGGACTCAGGAAGTCCTCGACCAAACGGATGCCATACTTGCCGATGCGCCTGGCGTCGCGGACTGGGTGACGCTGGCCGGGTTCTCCATGATCGACGGCACCAATTCATCCAATACAGCAGCGCTGTTCATCATCTTCGACCCGTTCGAGGCGCGCGGCGAGGATCCTGAATTGGAACAGGCGGCGATCATCGCATGGTTGCAACAACAGTTCCGGACCATTCAGGATGCGATGGTGTTTGCGTTTATCCCGCCGGCGATCCCTGGCCTTGGCGTTTCCGGGGGCTTTCAGATGCAGGTGCAGGATCGCGCCGCCGTCGGCTTGCAGGAATTGCAGCAGGTCACCCAGGAGATGGTCGTCGACGGCAATGCCCAGTCTGGTCTGACCAACGTCAACTCCACCTTCCGCGCCAATGTCCCGCAGTTGTTCGCGGAGGTGGATCGTACAAAGGCGAAAACCCTCGGCATCTCGCTGGACGAGGTTTTCGGCACCCTGCAGACCTATCTCGGCTCGGTCTATGTCAACGATTTCAACAAGTTCGGCCGCACCTGGCAGGTCAAGGTGCAGGCGGATCACCAATATCGCGTCGAGCCCGAGGACATTCGCCGCCTCGATGTGCGGAACGACGCCGGGCAGATGGTCCCCATCGGCACCCTGGTCAGCGTCGACCGCGTTCTCGGGCCGCAGATCATCCAGCGCTACAACCTGTTTCCGTCGGCGGCGATCACCGGCGAGGCGGCGCCCGGCTTCAGCTCCGGCCAAGCGCTGCAACTTATGGAGCAGATGGCGAACGAGAAACTCCCCGAGACGATGGGATATGAGTGGACCGGCATGTCCTTCCAGGAAAAGCAGGTCGGTTCGGAGGCGATCTTCATCTTCGCGCTGGCGATCCTGCTTGTCTTCCTGGTACTCGCCGCGCAGTACGAGAGCTGGGCCAGTCCGGCGGCGGTCATCCTGGTCGTGCCGCTGGCGGCGCTTGGCACCGTCGCCGCCTTGATCGCCCGCGAATTCGACAACAACGTCTACACCCAGATCGGCATCGTGCTGCTCATTGGTCTCGCGAGTAAGAACGCCATCCTGATCGTCGAGTTCGCGATGCAGCAGCGCGAGAAGGGCTTGAGCTTGATCGAGGCGGCGGCGACGGCGGCCCGGGTCCGCTTCCGGCCGATCCTGATGACTTCGATCGCCGCCATCGCCGGCTTCATGCCGCTGGTCGTCGCCGCCGGCGCCGGCGCGGCCAGCCGTCAGGCGATCGGCACCGCGGTGGTCGGCGGCATGACGGCGGCGACCATCATGTCGCTGATCTTCACGCCGGTGTTCTACGTCGTCATGACCCGCCTGACGCAACTCGGCAAGAAGAAGGAGGAGACCGAGGCGGCCAAACCGGACCAAACGGGCTCGACGCCGCAGGAAACCTGACGCCCCGACGCCAGACAACGCGATCTCAAGGAGACGGATCATGCCCCGCATTGTCATCACCGGCGCCTCGCGCGGGATCGGCCTGGAACTGGTGCGCCAACTGACCGCTCGCGGCGACACGGTGATCGCCGCCTGCCGGACCACGACGCCCGAACTCGACGCCACCGGCGCCACCGTCGTTGACGGCATCGATGTCACCGATGACACGGCTGTCGGCCGCCTTGCCGCCGCCTGCGCCCTGGGACCGGTCGATATGTTGATCAACAACGCCGGCCTGATGACCCGCGAAACCCTAGACGATCTCGATTTCGCGCGCATCCGCGCCCAGTTCGAGGTCAATACGCTCGGCCCCCTGCGCGTCACCAAGGCGCTGCTGCCGGCCCTCGGCAAGGGCGCCAAGGTGGCGATCGTCAGCAGCCGCGTCGGCTCCCTCGCCGACAACCAGTCCGGCGGCAATTACGGGTACCGGATGTCGAAAACGGCGGTGAACATGGCCGGTGTCAATCTGGCGCACGACCTGAAACCGCTTGGCATCACGGTGGTCCTGCTGCACCCCGGCTACGTCCGCACCGCGCTCACCCGCTACAAAGGCTTCATCGACCCGCCGGAGTCGGTCGCCGGCCTGATCGCCCGACTTGACGCGGCAACCCTGGAGGAAACGGGGACGTTCTGGCACGCGGAAGGCTATCAGCTGCCTTGGTAGGCCGGGCCATTTTCCGACGGTCCGTATGTCAATCGCTGGATGGAGTGCGCTGTTATCGATGGGCCCCAATAGCGTAGACGATGGTTGAAGTCAGCCCAACGCGTATCCCACCGTGCGGATCGTTCGGATTGGATCGGCATGCCCATGCCGGGTCAGGGCTCGCCGCAAACGAGCGATGTGCACATCGACAGTCCGCACGTCGATCGTCGTGCCTGTCGGCCACACGCCGGCGATCAGTTCTTCGCGGGTGAACACCTTTGATGGGTGGCAAAGAAAGAAGCACAGCATTCGGTATTCCATCGGCCCCAAGTCGATCGCCCGACCACCCCGACCGACGCGGTATGCCTGGAGGTCGACAATCAGATCTTCGAATTGCAGGTACCGCGGCGGCTCGGGTTCCTCGACTGCGGATGGCGGATCACCATCGAGCGCCGTTTCCCGCTGCGGCATTTCACACCTCGCGTGTCGCCGACGGCAGATCGCCCTTGGTCATGAATCGGATTTGCTCGGCAATGTTGGTCGCGTGGTCGCCGATACGCTCCAGGCTCTTGCCGACAAACAGCGCCTGGATCTCGTCGACGGCGGTTGACTGAGATATCTGAAGATCGGCTATGATCGTGTGGAACAGGTCGTCATAAAGCTGGTCCGTATCGGCGTCGCTGCGGCGCACTTGGTCGGCGAGCGAGACATCGCGATCATCGAGGGCCCGCATCACATCGCGAAGGGAGCGCACAACGACCTCGTGCAGATGGTCCAGGAGATCCGCCACACCCCCCGCCGCCAAGGGCGCCGCGCCGGCGATCGAGCGCTTGGCGATGCTTTTCGCGTGGTCGGCGATCCGCTCCAGGTTCGCCGCCACGTGCTCCATCGCCAGCACCTCCCGCAGGTCGCCGGCAACCGGGTGAAAGCGGTTCAGCACTTCGACGACGGCGGCGTTGAGGGCGTCATGCTGCCGGTCGATCTGCAGATCTTCCCTGACCAGCCCTCTTGCCCCTTCGATGTATCGCTCACGGTACACCTTGGGGGCCGTCTCCACCATCAGAACCACCTGTTGGCCCATGGTGGAAATCCGCGACGAAAGGTCGTCCAGGGCGTCGTCGAAGGAACGCAGCGTATGCTTTTCAGTCATTATCCGGCCCTTCCGCAGGAGCATGTCAAAACGTCACGCGTGCCGGGGATCAACCGTAGCGCCCCGTGATATAGTTTTCGGTCCTCGGGTGTTGTGGCGTGTTGAAAACTTGGCCCGTCTCTCCGAATTCGGTCAGTTCTCCAAGATACATGAAGGCGGTGCGATGCGAAATACGCGCCGCCTGCTGCATGTTGTGCGTCACGATCACGATCGTCACACTCGACGACAACTCCTGCACCAAATCCTCGATCTTCGCCGTTGCGATCGGATCGAGAGCCGAGGTCGGCTCATCGAGAAGCAAGATTTCCGGGTTCGGCGCGAGGGCGCGGGCGATACAGAGGCGTTGTTGTTGGCCCCCCGAAAGTTCATAGGCCGAGGCTTGGAGTTTGTCCTTGGTCTCGTCCCAGACCGCGGCGCGCTTCAGCGCGTTTTCCACCGCCTCATTGATCACCGCGCGATCCCTAACGCCCCGCACGCGCAATCCGGCGGCGACATTCTCGAAGATCGACTTCGGAAAAGGGTTCGGTTTCTGGAATACCATGCCGATATGCAGTCGCACCAGAACCGGGTCGGCTTCCGGCCCGATCAGATCCTCGCCGCCGGGCTCGAGAATAATCCGCCCCTCGTAGCGGTTGCCCGCATAAAGGTCGTGCATCCGGTTAAGACTGCGCAGCAGGGTGGACTTGCCGCAGCCCGAGGGACCGATGATCGCCGTCACCTTCCGATCGAGAATCGGCATATCGACGTCTTTAATCGCTTGGAAGCCGTCCGCGTAGAAGAAATTGAACCCTTCGAGCCGCGCGCGCAGGGTCTCCCGCTCCGCAGCCGGCTTGATCGGCGGCGGCATGTCGCTATCGGCGATAATAGAGGGACGATCGGTACTCATGCTGGTCTCGGTTTCGCCAAAGTTCATTTTGTCTACCCTGTGCTTAGTTTCGATGCGCCTTGCGTAACCGGTAGCGAATCCAGATCGCGATGCCGTTAAGCGAGAGGGTGAGCGCCATCAGCACGACGCCGGTGGCCGCCGCGTTGGTGTGGAAGTCGGCCTGGGGCCGTGATACCCAATTGAACATCTGGATCGGCAGCACGGTGAACGGCGCGTTCAGCCACTCGAATGAGATGAAGGGGAATTCGCCGGTTACCGGCGGCGGCGGCAGAAAGGCGATGAAGGTCAGCGCGCCGATGGTGATGATCGGCGCCGTCTCGCCAATGGCGCGGCTCAGCCCGACGATGGCACCGGTCAGGATGCCGGGTCGGGCTGTTGGGATGATGTAGTTCCACATCACCTGCCACTGATCGGCGCCGAGTGCGTAGGCGCCTTCCTTGATGATGAGCGGGATCGAGCGCACCGCCTCGCGCGTCGAAACGATGATGATCGGCAGGATGAGCAGCGCAAGCGTCATGCCCGCGACGAGGACCGTCTTGCCGAGGCTCATGCCATAGACGAGCAGGCCGAGCGCGAGGAGGCCGTAGATGATCGACGGCACGCCGGCGAGATTCGCCACGTTGATCTCGATGACGTTCGACACCTTTCCTTTCTTCGCGTATTCCTCGAGATACAGCCCGGCCGCGACGCCGATGGGGATGGCGAGGAAAGCCGTCACCAACATCACCAGGAGCGAGCCGACCCAGGCCGACAGAATGCCGGCGCGCGCGGCCCGGCGCGACGGGAAACTCATGAGGAAATCATAATCGACCCGCCCCAACCCGCGCACTATGAGATCGCCGATCAGCGTCAGCAGCAGCGTCATGGCGATGGCCATGACAACAAGCCCGCCAACGGCGAAAATGATATCCTTCCGCTTCGCCGCATTCACGGCATCGAAGGTGGCTTGGTCGGCCCTGACCAACGCTCCGAGGCTTCCCTCCGTCGTGACAGCCATCTCAATAAGCCTCGCGAAACTTGCGGCGCAGATAGAAGCCGATGACGTTAAAGGTGAGCGTGATCAAAAACAGCAGCAGGCCGACGGCGAAGATCGTCGTGTACGCCAGCGATCCGTGCGGCACGTCGCCGAGACTCATCTGCACGATGTACGCCGTGATCGTCGCCGCCCCTTCGCGCAGATCCCATGTCAGGTTAGGGTTCTGCCCGGCGGCGATGGCCAGCACCATCGTCTCGCCGACCGCGCGCGACATGCCGAGGATGAAAGCCGCCGTAATGCCCGAGAACGCTCCCGGAACGACCACCCGGACCGCGACTTGCCATTTCGCCATGCCGAGCGCGTAGCCCCCCTCGCGCAAGGCGTTCGGCACGGCGCGCATGGCATCCTCGGATACCGAGACCACGTAGGGCAGGATCATGATGCCGAGGATGATGCCCGGCACCAATAGATTGATGCCCTTCAGGCCCGGGATGAAGGTCTGCAGGAACGGCGTCATCACCAGCAGGGCGAAATACCCGTACACCACCGTCGGGACCGCTTCTAGCATCTCGAGCGACGGCTTGATCGTCTCGCGCACCGCCGGCTTGGCATATTCGCTGAGATAGATCGCCATGGTGAGTCCGCAGGGCACCGCTATCAGAATCGCCAGCCCGGCGGTCTGCAGCGTCGCCGCCAGCAAGGGCAGCACGCCGAATCGCGGATCGGCGAACACTGGCGTCCACATCGTTCCGAACAGGAACTCCGTCAGCGGTATCTGAGTGAAGAAATCCCATGAATCGCGCACGAGGATGAAGACGATCGCCGTGGTGATGAAAATCGACAGGCCCGCGCACAAAAACAACACTGACCCCATCATCTTGGCGATGAGGCGGCGGCGGGCGACGAAGCCTTTTTTCTGCAGGTCGCTGGCGGTGGGAATGGCGTTTGATGACACGGCCGCTCCGATAGTCGGAATGAACGGCGGGCCGAGACCCGGCCCGCCGCTTGTGGTATCAGGCTCAGTTGGCCGCCAGCAGGTCGTCGACGCTGACGCCGATCTTCGAACCACCGTCGAAGAACGAGCCGGTCTTGCGGGCGTCGATCTTCTGTTCGGCCAGAGAGAAGGCCCGTTCGGGCAACGCGAGGTAGCCCGTCTCGGCCACCAGATCCATCGCATGCGCCGGATCGAACATGAACTTGGCGTACTGCAGGACCCCTGGCTTCTCGTCCAGATGCGCCTTGTTGGCGTAGATGAAGAGGGGACGGGTTAGCGGCTGATACGAGCCATCGCCCGCCGTGTCCACTGTCGGCGCGATACACTCACCGCCTTTGTAAGAAATCTCGACCGGCTTGACGCGCCCGCGGTTTTCCTCGACGTAGGCGAGGCCGAGGAAGCCGATCGCCGCCTTGTCGGTCGACACACCCTGAATGGTAATGTTGTCGTCTTCGGTAGCGGTGAAATCGCCGCGCGATGCGCCCTCCTCGCCAACGACGGCGAAGGTGAAGTAGTCGTAGGTGCCGGAGTCGGTGCCGGCCCCGTAGATTGACAGTCCCATGTCCGGATAGTCGGCATTCACCTGATTCCAGTTGTCGACCTTGCCCTGGGCTTCCGGCTCATAGATCGTTTTGAGTTGCTCGACCGTCATGCAGTTCACCAAGTCGTTTTCCGGGTGCACGATCACCGCCAACGCGTCCATGGCCACCGGCATTTCGACGAACTCGATGCCGTTCTCCTTGCAGAGTTCCATTTCGGAGGTCTTGATCGGCCGCGAGGCGCCGGAGAAGCTGGTCTCACCGCGACAGAACTTCTTGAAACCGCCGCCGGTACCCGACACGCCGACGACGACGCGGTTGCCGGTGGCGATCTGATATTCTTCGGCGAAGGCCTCGGAGACGGGAAAGACGGTGCTGGATCCGTCGACCTGCACGACTTCTTGCGCCGAGACGACGGTTGCCCCGCCGACCGCAAGACCAGCGGCGACGGACATCATGAGCGTATTTCTTTTGAGCATTGGTTACCTCTCGCGAGCGATTAGATGAGATGGATGCGTGATCCGTTGATACTGGTGTTTAATGACAGTCTCACGAACGAAAGATTACAGTTTCATGAAAGCCGGCGAGCTAAGAGATGCGACAACACCGGCGGCGGCAATTCCTGGCCCGAGCGGAGGTTTTTTCGAAGCGTGGACGCAAGGCTGGCGCGGGCGCCGGGAGACGACATCTGAGGTGATGGATCATGCGGCCCGCATTGCCATCACCGGCGCCTCGCACGGCGTCGACCTGGAGCTAGCGCGCCAACCGACCGCTCGCGGCGACACGGTGATCGCGGCTTGCCGGACCGCCACGCCCGAACTCGAAGCCACCGCCGACAACCAGTCCGGCGGCAATTACGGGTACCGGATGTCGAAAACGGCGGTGAACATGGCCGGTGTCAATCTGGCGCACGACCTGAAACCGCTTGGCATCACGGTGGTCCTGCTGCACCCCGGCTACGTCCGCACCGCGCTCACCCGCTACAAAGGCTTCATCGACCCGCCGGAGTCGGTCGCCGGCCTGATCGCCCGACTTGACGCGGCAACCCTGGAGGAAACGGGGACGTTCTGGCACGCGGAAGGCTATCAGCTGCCTTGGTAGCCGCTCGGCGTCGCCACCGCCTGTGACGGCGTTCGGCAGGCTCGTTGTCGGCGACGCTGCCGAACGCGGCCTCGGATCACGCGCGAAAACGCGCTACCGGGAATTCGAGCCGACCGCTCGGGTCGGATCGGCGCCTGGTCCGCTGCCTGCCGCTTGGGCCCGGCGGCGCAGGAACATGACAAGGCGATATCCGAGCAGGAGGGACAAGACGGCGGCGTAGACCAGCGGCTCGCGGATGTCGGCCTTGACCATCAGGAAGAAATGCAGGACGCCGAGGATCGCCGCCGGATAGACCAGCCGGTGCAGCAGCTTCCAGCGCTTCGCCCCCAGCCGCTTGATCATCGCCGACGTCGAGGTGACGGCGAGCGGGATCAGCATCACGAAGGCGATCATGCCGATGGTGATGTACTGGCGCTTGACGATATCCTTCCAGATCTCCCCCCAGGCGAAGAATTGATCCAAGCCGACGTAGCTCGCCAGATGCAGGCAGACGTAGAAGAAGGCGAACAGGCCGACCATGCGGCGGATGCGGACGAACAACGTCCAGCCGGTGATCTCCTTCAGCGGCGTCAGCGCCAGGGTGAGCAACAGAAACCGCAGCGCCCAGTCGCCGAGGAAGCGGTTGGTCGCCTCGATAGGGTTGGCGCCGAGGCCGCCGGTGACCGCTTGGCCGACCAGCCAGGCGAGCGGCAACAGGCAGCCGACGAAGACAAGCGGCTTCGTGACCCGGTCGAACCGCCGGGCGGAGGGCCGCCGCTTCTGGGCGCGGGGCCGTTCGGAAGCGCGTGCGGCCGTCAAAACCACTTGGCGAGGTCCATCCCCTCGTACAAGCCGGCCACCTCCTCGCCGTAGCCGTTGAACGGCAGGGTGTCGCGGCGCAGCAGCTCGCCGATCCGCCGTTCCCGCGCCTGACTCCAGCGCGGATGGTCGACCGCCGGATTGACGTTGGCATAGAAACCGTATTCCCGCGGCGCCGACAGGTTCCAGGCGGTGCGCGGCATCTCCTCGACAAAGCTGATGCGAACGATCGACTTGATGCTCTTGAAGCCGTACTTCCACGGCACGACGAGGCGGATCGGCGCCCCGTTCTGGTTCGGCATCACCTTGCCATACATGCCGACGGCGAGGAGGCTCAGCGGATGGCGCGCCTCGTCCATGCGCAGCCCTTCGCGGTAGGGCCAGTCGAGGATCGACCGGCGCTGGCCGGGCATCCGCTCAGGATCAAGGAGCGTCTCGAAGGCGACGTACTTGGCGCTGCCGGTGGGCTCGACGCGGTCGATCAGCGAGGCGAGCGGGAAGCCGACCCAGGGGATCACCATCGACCACGCCTCGACGCAGCGCAGCCGGTAGATGCGTTCCTCCAGCGTGCTGGCGTTGATCAGGTCATCGACGTCGAAGCGGGTTGGCCTATGAACGAGGCCGTCGACGGCGACGGTCCAGGGTCGCGGCTGCAGGGTGTGCGCGTTGCGCGCCGGATCGCCCTTGTCGGTGCCGAACTCGAAGAAGTTGTTGTACGTGGTTGCCGAGTCCCAGGAGGTCTGCTCCTCGTCGGTGCTGAATGGGCTCTTCGCCGCGTTGGCGTAGGTGCTCGCCGGCGCGGACGCGCGCGCGCCCGGACCCGCCGCCAAGCCGCCCAGCGCCAGTCCTCCGAGGGCGGCCGCGCCGACGCGCAGGAAGGCGCGCCGGCCCCGGTAAAGCGCCTCCGGCGTCACGTCGTGTTCCCTGATCGTGCTCGCGATCGGCACGCGTATCAACATGGTCGTCTCCAATCGGCTGTTGCCATCGCCTGGGCCCCGCACGACCGCGCGGCGGCCTCCCTCGTCGATGTGTACGATTGCCATCCTGCCAGAGATGTGGGAAGCGGCGATCTCACGGTCGAATGACGATGCGGTGATGCGTCTCCCCCGGCGCCCCCCGGCACCGCGAGAGAACCGCTCCCCGATTAGCTTGACCGCCGATGAGACGCGCGCGTCAGCCAAGCGGGTGATGCGCCTTTGGAGAGTGCGAGCCTCTCGCGATCGGCGCCCGCCGTCGTCACCGAATGTGCAAAGAGTCACGCGGCGGCGTGGCCGACGGTGGAGGTCTCGCCCGGCATGTGCTTGGCCTTGAATCGGGCCAACCAGGCATCGAAGTGGTCCTTCGCCGCCCGCGTTTCGGCCAGGACCCGGACACCGATATCGCCACTCGGCGGGCTGAGGAACTGTTTCTTGAACGTGTCCAGCTTCATCCCCGACTCGCTCCGGTACGGATGTTCGTCAAGGATCCGCCGCAGGCCGATGGTATCGCGGATGCGCACCTGGAGAACCCAGTAATTGCGTTCGACCCGGGGCTCGATGTCGATGCCCGCGACCACTGAGACCAGATCATACTGCTCCGGATGCGTGATCTCGTACGCCGACGGATCAAACTCCTCCTGCAGCCTGTACTGTTTCCAGGCATTGACATAGAAATCGGGCGGCCCGCTTGCCGTTTCTTCGATCAACCAGTCGACGAATTTTTTTCGGCGGAGACCGGAATACTGTCGACTCGCATCATCTCCTCCATGGTCTTAAGGTGTTTTTCACTTATTTCTCAAACAACGAGTCCCTCGCCGCACGGCTGGAAATTGGACTCCACGCGCCCCCCAGAGACCCCTTGGCGCGTTCGACACCCTCGCCGACGCGACACCCTCCAATGCTTAATCCTTAATTATTATACCGTTTATTGCGAGTAATAACAATTTTGGGGTTTGGCACACCGGTGTCGGCGGGCCGTCAAGGGACGGGCTCCGACCGCCGTTAAGGCGGGCATGGATCGCGGATCGCCGCTCCGCCCAACCGGTTCGCGCTCGCTGGATTGGCTGCAACTCGATCGGCCGCCGCCGGCAAATGAGCCGGTCGGCTCATGCAAATGGACCCGAGTTCCTAAGCGCGCAGGCGGGCGCCCGTCGCGGCGACGACGGCGTCGACGATGGCCTGGCTGATCCGCTCGATGTCGGCCTCGGTGAGCGTCTTCTCGACCGGCTGCAGGACGACGCTCAACGCCAGCGACCTCTCGGTTTCCGCCAAGTTGCCACCGGTGAAGACGTCGAACAGGCGGACGCCCTGGATCAGCGCCTTGTCGGCGCGACGGACGGCGGCGAGCACCGCCTCGGCCGGCACCGCGCGGTCGACGACGAAGGCGAAATCGCGCGCCACCGGCTGCAGCGGCGAAACCTTCAGCGTCGGCTTGGCCGCCCGCCCCGGCTTCGGCTTCGGCAACGCGTCGAGGTACAACTCGAAGGCGACCACTGGGGGGCGCGCGTCGAGGGCGCGAAGGACGCGCGGATGCACCTCGCCGAAATGGGCCAGCGTCGTCTTCGGGCCCAGCTTGAGGCTGCCCGACCGGCCGGGGTGGTACCAGGCCGGCGCGTCGCCGCCGACCGCCAGCTTGTCCACCGGCGCCCCCAGCATCTCGAGCGCCGCCAGCGCGTCGGCCTTGGCGTCATAGGCGTCGACGGGACGGCTCGGCTCGGCCCAGTGGCGGTCGCGCGCCAGCCCGGAGCGGACGCCGGCGGCGGCGAGGCTCTGGCCCCGCGGTGTCGGGTCGGCGTATTGTGGGCCGACCTCGAACAATGCGGCGTCCGCCTGGCCACGGCCGGCGTTGCGCGCCACGCCGGCGATGAGATGGATCAGCAACGTTGGCCGCATGACGTCGAGGGTGGCGCTGATCGGATTGACCAGGCGCAGGTCGTCGCGCGGGACGGCGAAATGAGCGGCGTCGGCCGAGGAAACGAAGGAAAACGTGACCGTCTCGGCCAGTCCCCGCCCGGCGAGCACCCGCTTGACGGCGGCCCGCCGCTGTTGCGCCGGGCTCAACACCGGCCTCGCGACGCTGTCCGCCACCGGCAGCGGGACGACGGGGATGGTGTCGTAGCCGTGGATGCGAGCGATTTCCTCGACCAGGCAGGCCTCGCCGACGATGTCCGGCCGCCAGGAGGGGGGCGTCACCGCCCACGGCCGCGCCGATGCATCGACACCAAAGCCGAGAGTTTCAAGAATGGCTTCTTGCCTCTCCTCGGCGACGTCGACGCCGACCAGCGCCGCCATCCGCTCCGGCCTCAGCGCGATCGGCGGTTTCGCCTCCGGCGGCCCGCCGGCGATCAACAGGTCCGATGCCTCGCCGCCGCAGATCTCAAGAATCATCCGCGTGGCGATCTCGGCACCCTCGACGAGGAACGCCGGGTCGACGCCGCGCTCGAAGCGGTAGCGGGCGTCCGTCTGGACGCCGAGCGCCCGGCCGGTCGCCGCCGTGCGCAGCGGGTCGAACAGCGCCACCTCGAGGAACACGTCCGTCGTCCCTTCCGTGCATCCCGTGCGTTCGCCGCCGATGACGCCGCCGAGCGCTTCCGGACCGGCGTCGTCGCAGACCACGGTCATCGCCGGCGTCAGGTCGTAGGTCGTACCGTTGAGCGCCGGCAGCGCCTCGCCGGCGCGCGCCAGGCGGACGTGGATGTCGCCCTGCACCTTGGCGGCGTCAAACACATGCAAGGGCCGGCCGAGGTCGACGGTGATGTAGTTGGTGATGTCGACCAGGGCGGAGATCGGCCGCAGCCCGATCGCCGTGAGGCGCCGCCGCAGCCACGCCGGGCTTTCGCCGTTGTTGAGCCCGCGGAAGGCGCGGCCGACGAAATAGGGGCAGGCGCTGGCGGTGTCTGGGTCGAAGCGCAGGGAGATGCCGACCGGGCTGGCGAACGTCCCCGCCACCGGATCGCCGGCGAGCGGTTTCAGGGTGCCGAGACCGGCCGCCGCCAAGTCGCGGGCGATGCCGCGCACCGCCAGGCAGTCGCCCCGGTTCGGCGTGATGGCGACGTCGATGATCGGATCGTCGAGGCCCATGGCGGCGGCGGCGGGGCTGCCCACCGGCGCCGTGTCGTCCAGTTCGACGATGCCGGTGTGCTCATCCGACAGCCCCATCTCGCGTTCCGACAGCAGCATGCCGCGGCTCTCGACGCCGCGAATCTCGGTGCGTTTCAGGGTCAGGTCGGTGCCGGGGATATTGGCGCCCTCGGCGGCGAACACGCCCTTCATGCCGGCGCGCGCGTTGGGCGCGCCGCAGACCACCTGCTGGCGCCGCTCGCCGGTGTCGACGACGCAGACCCGCAGCTTGTCGGCGTTGGGATGCGGCGCGGCGTCGACCACGTGGCCGACGACGAACCCCGAGAGCGCGCGCGCCGGGTCGGCGACACCCTCGATTTCAAGGCCGATCATGGTCAAGGTCTCGGTGATGCGCTCCAGCGGCGCGTCGGTGTCGAGGTGATCCTTGAGCCAGGAGAGGGTGAATTTCATGCCGGCGGCGTCTCCCCTAGCCCGCGACGCCCTGCGGCAGCCCGCCCTGGGCCAACGACGGCACGTCGAGGGCGGCGAAGCCGTAATACCGCAGCCAACGCAGATCGGAATCGTAGAAGGTGCGAAGGTCGGCGATGCCGTATTTCAGCATGGTGATCCGCTCCAGGCCCATGCCGAAGGCGAACCCCTGGTAGCGCGCGGCGTCGATGCCGCAGTTCTCCAGCACCGCCGGATTGACCATGCCGCAGCCGAGGATCTCCAGCCAGTCGTCGCCATGGCCGATACGGAACTCGCCGCCGGCGCGCGTGCAGCCGATGTCGACCTCCGCCGACGGCTCGGTGAACGGAAAATAGCTCGGGCGGAAGCGCACCGGCAGGTCCTCGACGTCGAAATAGGCGCGCAGGAAGTCGATCAGGCAGCCCTTCAGGTGGCCCATGTGCGTCGTCTCGTCGACCAAAAGGCCTTCGACCTGATGGAACATCGGCGAGTGGGTCGCGTCGTGGTCGCAGCGGTAGGTGCGCCCCGGCGCGATGATGCGCAGCGGCGGCTTGGTCGCCAGCATGGTGCGGATCTGCACCGGCGAGGTGTGCGTGCGCAGAACCCGCCGCGTCCCCTCGCCACCGTCGGCGGACGGATCGCCCGGCAGGTAGAAGGTGTCCATCTCCTGGCGCGCCGGATGCTCGGGCGGGATGTTCAGAGCGGTGAAGTTGTGCCAGTCGTCCTCGATGTCCGGCCCCTCGGCGACGGCGAAGCTCATCTGGCCAAAGATGGAGACCACCTCGTCAATGGTCTGGCTCAAGGGATGGATCAGGCCGCGCCGCTCGGGCCGGGGCGGCAGCGTCATGTCCCAGGTCTCGGCCGCGAGCGCGGCGTCGAGGGCGGCCGCATCGAGGGCCACCTTGCGCGCCTCGATCGCCTCCGCGACGGCCGTCTTCAGCTCGTTGAAGGCGGCGCCGGCGGCGCGGCGCTCCTCGTGGCCGAGGCCGCCGAGGCTTTTCATCAGCCCGGTGATGCGCCCCTTCTTGCCGAGCTCGGCGACACGCAGGTGTTCCAGCGCGTCCAGATCGCCGGCGGCGGCGACGTCGCGCAGGAGCTGGTCGCGGAGGCGGGCGATGTCATCCATCGGCTTTGAACCCCCTCGGGGCAGAACAACGACGGGCGGGTTGGCGGTGTTTAAGCGCGCGCCTCGGCATCGGCGGGCGCGTTGGCCAGCGCCCCTTGCGCGCACTCGACCAGGGCGTTGAACGCTTCCGGCTCGTGCACGGCGATGTCGGAGAGCATCTTGCGGTCAACCTCGACGCCGGCCTTGTTGAGCCCGTCGATGAAGCGGCCGTAGGTCATGCCCCGCTGCCGGGTGGCGGCATTGATGCGCTGGATCCACAGCCGGCGGAAGTCCCGCTTGCGGTTGCGGCGGTCGCGGTAGGCGTATTGCAGCGCCTTTTCGACCCGCTCGACGGCGACGCGGTACGTCGTCTTGCCGCGTCCACGGTAGCCCTTGGCGAGTTTGAGGATTTTCTTGTGGCGGGCGTGGGTGGTCACCCCGCGCTTGACGCGCGCCATGGCTCGATGACTCCTTTATTTGGCGTACGGCAGGCCGGCGAGCGCCAACCGCGCCGCCTCGTCGGAAAGGACGAACGTGCCGCGAGCCTTGCGTTTCATCTTCTGCGACCGTTTGCGCAGGTTGTGCTGCTTGTAGCCGAAATTGGCGCGCACCTTGCCAGTTCCGGTGAGGCTGAAGCGCTTCTTGGCGGCGGACTTAGTTCTCAGTTTCGGCATGGTCGTTCCGTGTTTTCTGTCCCGAGCGACAACGAAACGGCTAGCCCGGGCACCGCCTGATCCGAGGCGCCGCCCGCGAAGCCGTCTGTCTTGTCCCAAGGATGCATCGCGATCAAGCCGCACTTTATATGGGCTCAGACCGGCGATTGCAAGAGCGGCGGGTCTTTCGACGGCGGCCTGTCGCTTCTTTATCTCCCCCCTCACCTGTTTTCATCCTCGACCCGCACCCTCCCGCTGTGTGGCGGGAGGATGCAGGGCGGGGCGGACGCCGTGGCGCCGATCAGGCGGTTGCCGACGGATGCACGGCGGCGGCGCGCTTGCCGTAAAGGAAGGTGATGTTGACGCGGCGGTTCGCGTAGCCGTCGGCGAAGCGGATGGTGTCGGTCTGGTGGAACAGATCGGAATTGAAGATGACGCAGCGGTTCTGCCGATGCGGAATGGTTAGCGGCCTGGCGCCGCTTTCGGCAATGAAGCGCCGCATCGCCGCCTCGTCGGTGTTGTAGGTGGTGAAATCCCAGTCCGCCGGCGCCTCCTTGTCCCAGACCACCAGGCCGCCAGAGTCCGCGTCGCGGTTGGCGGCATCCGGCGTGATCCAGAAGTTGACGTTGACGGCGGCGAAATCGGCGTGCATGCCGATGCCGGAAAGCGCGCTGTCGTATTTGAAGCCCCACATCTTGCGCAGCGTGTGATCGCCGATGACGCGCGGCAGCGCCGCCTTCAATTCCTCGGCGACCTGCAGCAAAAGCGGGCAGTTGAACCCGTCGTCCATGAAGGCGCCGAGGTAGCCGTTCTCGTAGTGGGCGACGTTCCAGATCGTCGCCTCGAGGCAGAACGTCCGCAACGCGTCGAGCGCTTGCGGCCTGAGGAACCCGTCGACATGGATAATGCCGGGCGGCCGGTCGAGGTAGGCCTGCTCGATGCCGCCCCAGTCAAGGCTGCCGTTGAGCGCGCCCGCCGGCTGGGGCCCCGGTTGCGGCCAGTGGAGGAGGCGGCCGAGGGTCGGGCCCAGGCGGTCGGCGTCCGGTGCGGGAACCGTGACCAGCGGCCGGGTCGACCGGGGCTTCGGCAGGCGCTCGGCGACGGCTCGGTAGAGGCTGGCCAGGTGGCGGTACCGCTCCGCCGAGACGCCGTTCTCGGCGAGATGGGCGAATTGCTCGGCGTCGTGGATCAGCTTGCCGGCCGACGTTTCGAGCGGCGTTGCCGCGCCGCCGGCCTTCTCGCCGCGCCTGAGGTGAAGCCGCCGCGCGTAGGCCTCGGCGGCGGCCGCCGGCTGGCCGAGTTCGATCAGCAGGTTGCCGAGATTGCCCCACGCCGGCGCCAGATCGGGCTTGCGGGCGACCGCCTGGCGGTAGAGCGGCAGCGCCTCGTCGAACCGCCCCGCCTGCTTCAGCGCGTTGGCGAGGTTGTAGAGGACCAACGGCTGATCGGGCTGCGCGCGGAGCACCGCCCGCAGCTCGGCGATGCCGGCCTCCGCCGCGCCATCCTGCAGCAGGACGACGGCGAGCAGCTGGCGGGCGTCGTGCGCCCGCGGATGGCGGGCGAGGAGACCCTCGAGGCGCCGGCGCGCGGCGGTCAGCTTGCCGGCGCGATGCAGCCGCACCGCTTCGGCGAATACCGCGCGCGGGTCCGGGGCGGGCTTGGCGGTCATGTCGTGCGGACGGCTCCTCGGGGTGACGATGCGAGGCGCCATCATGCGGCACGCCGCCGGCCCGATCCACCCCCGTTTTGGTCCACCCGCCCTCTTATCCGATCCTGCGTCACCGCTCGTTATTCGGCCAGGCCACCCCTGCTGTTTTCAGTCTCCACCCTCCCACCGGCGGGAGAGGGTCAGGGTGAAGGGGAGGATGGAAACAGGTGAGGCCGGGGCGTGCCGCCGGCGGTCAGGCGCGCCTGCGCTCGGGCTCGATTGGCTCCGGCATCGACTCGCGTTCGCCGTCGGCGGCGGCGTGTTTCACGTGGCGGCGGCGGTCGTCGATCATCTGCGTGGCGACGAACCAGGCCAGCATGAAGCCGTTGATGGCGGCGGGCGAGATGCGGTCCTCGTCGAGGTCCTCGAAGACACGGCGGAAAATGGCCAGCAGTTCGCGCCTCAGACCTTCCAGCTCGCCGAGGCTGGCCGCCGCCTGAACCCGCTCGGTAAGCTCGACGACGCGGGTGTTGTAGCTGTCGGCGCGGTTCTTCACGCGCTGCTCGCCCTTGATCTTCAGATGCCACAGACCGGTGAACAGGAGAACCCCCGCCGACAGCAGAAAACCCATGGTCTCGGCGTATTCGACGATGAACAACGGCTGGTCGCGTTGATAGAACTCCAGCGTACCGGAGTGCAGGGGCAGGCCCCGCTCCAGCGGGTCGGCGACGGGGTCGATCAGCGAGGCGGTGATGTCGCGGGCGATGAAGTCGTTGCGCGCCTCGTGGATGAGTTCGACGATGTCGTAGATATGTTGATGGTCGGTCGCGTCCGTGGTCGCCAACAGGGCGCGGATGGCGACGACCGGCAAGTCCCGTGGCGGACTGGGGCGGCCGCCGTCGTAGGTTCCCTTCGGGATGATCCCCGGCTCAAGCGACGGCATGACCAGTTCCAACGCCGCCGCCTGGTCGATTTCCAGCAGGCGTACCGGCAGTTCGTCGAGCATATGTTCGACATGCCGGTTACCGAGCGCGACGACGCGGAAATAGGCGTCGACCCGCCCCTCGGCGAGCGCGTCGTCGGCGTTTTCCGGCAACAGGCTGACCGGGCTGATATCGAACTCGCCGAGACCGTAATGATGTATCAGGGGCCAAACCAGCCGGCGCGACGTGCTGCCGTCGGGCATCAAGCCGACCACCTTTCCTTTCAGATCGGCGATTCCCTCGATCCCGCTGTCCTCGCGGACGATGAGGTGGAACGCCTCGGCGAACAGATAATCGGCGACCCGGGTGCCCGGCGCGAAGCGAGTGTCGGCGCTGAGGATGGCGAGTTGCGCCGTGTCGTCGGAAAGCAGGGTCATGTTCTCCTGCGACCCGTAGGTCTCGATGACGCGCAGGCTCAGACGGGGAATGCGCTCGTCGACGAGTTCGGCCAGCGTCTTCGCGAACGCGAAACCATCGCTGTCCTTGGCGCCGGCGGCGAGCACCAGGACGCGCTCGGCGCGATTTTCCTGGTGCCAGAACCAAGCGGAGACGCCGGCGACGGTCAGGCTCAGCAGCGCCAGGGTGGCGACGAGGGCGTGGCGGCTCCGCATGGTGTGCAAGCCTTTTCGAAGTGGTCAGAACAGACTGTTATCCCGTCGCCAGCCGAAGTGAAGCGACAGGCGAAATCGAAGCACTCCTGAACTCAGACCGCGCCGCCAACAGGTAATCCGCCCACGGGTCGTTGCTCCCGCAAGGCGCACGGCCCGCCACGCATGCCCCGCTGACCTTCTTAATCTTAGCGCGGATTGGCTATTCCCACAGGCTTAGTAATAAAAAATTCACCAAATAGACAACGTGGCGCTTTGTCGATGCGGTATGAGTCGGCCTGCCGTATGGCTCAATACGTCAACTCTCGAGGGACTCATGGACTCTGTCAACAAATCCGCTGGCGCCACACCCGAACCGGCGGCCCGCGCCAGCCTGGAAGCTCTGCAGAATTTCGGTGCACTGTTTCCGTTCAGCAATGTGATGCGCGACGCGGTGGAATACTGGATCGACGGGATGCAGCGCTGGGTGCTGTTCGTCGACGTCCTTCGCGAGCGCGGAAACGTCTATAATGAACACCGTCTGGCCGGGCTGCCGCCGGTGCTCGGCTTCGATTACGAGGTCGTCATCGACGGTCGCACGCTGAGCCGGCCGGCCAACTATGCGCTGGTCCGCATCATCCCGCCGGCGGGCGTGACCGTTGATCCGAAAAAGCGCCCGTACATCGTCTTCGATCCGCGCGCCGGCCACGGCCCGGGGATCGGCGGCATGAAGGAGGACAGCCAGGTTGGTGTCTCGCTGCGCGCCGGGCATCCCACCTATTTCGTCATGTTCCATCCGGAGCCGATGCCGCACCAGACGCTGAACGACGTCGCCCGCGCCGAGGCGACCTTCGTCGAAAAGGTCCGCGCCCTGCATCCCGACGCCGAGGGCAAGCCGGCGATCATCGGCAATTGTCAGGCCGGTTGGGCGGTGATGTCGCTCTCGGCGGTCGAGCCGGACCTGATGGGTCCGGTGGTGGTCTGTGGCGCGCCGATGTCCTACTGGGCCGGCGAAGACGGCAAGAACCCGATGCGCTACATTGGCGGCCTGATCGGCGGCGCCTGGCTCACCTCGATGCTGTGCGACATCGGCGGCGGCAAGTTCGACGGCGCGCATCTGGTGGCGAACTTCGAGAACCTGAACCCGGCCAACACGCTGTGGGCGAAGCAGTACAATCTCTATTCGAGGATCGACACCGAACGGCAGCGCTTCCTCGATTTCGAACGCTGGTGGACCGGCTTCTTCCTGCTCACCAAGCAGGAGATGATGCAGATCGTCAACGACCTGTTCGTCGGCAACAAGCTGCAGAAGGGGGAAGTCCGCACCGAGGATGGCGCCCGGGTCGACCTGAAGGACATCTCGGCGCCGATCGTCGTCTTCGCGTCCGGCGGCGACAACATCACGCCGCCGCAGCAGGCATTGAACTGGATCTGCGACGTCTACGGCGACGACCACGAAATCCTCAGCCACGGCCAGACGATCGTCTACGCCCTGCACCAGGACATCGGCCACCTCGGTATCTTCGTCTCCGGCAGCGTCGCCAAGAAGGAACACTATGAGATCAACGAGGCGATGGACTTCATCGACATCCTGCCGCCGGGCCTCTACGAAATGGTCATCGAGAAGATGCCGGAAGGTCAGGGCGACCGGGCCGAGGACCTCTACATGTCGCGCTTCGAGCCACGCACCATCGCCGACATCCGCCGCCTCGACGACGCGCAGAAGGACGTCGAATACTTCCCGGCGTCGCGCCTCGTCTCGGAGGTCAATACCCGCTTCTATGAGGCGTTTCTCAGCCCCTGGGTGCGCGGCATGGTCACCGAACCGATGGCCGACGCGCTGCGCCAGATGCATCCGCTGCGCATGCAGTATCGCTTCTTCTCCGACGACAATCCGCTGATGGCGCCGTTGAAGGCGCTGGCGCCGATGGTGCGCGAACAGCGCCGCCAGGCACCGCCGACCAACGCCCTGCGCCAATACGAACAGAAGATGTCGGAGGCGATCATCGCCGGCCTCGACCATTACCGCGACGCCCGCGACCGGATGCAGGAAGCCACCTTCAAGGCGATCTATGGGCCGAAAGCGCTCGGCGCCTTCTTCTACATCCAGGAGGACATGGAGGCGGCGGAGGGCCCGATCGGGCGCAGCAAGCGCGAGCAGGCGGCGCTCGACGCGACCATCGAAAGCATCAAGATGCGGATCGAGGATGGCGGCTTCGCCGAAGGCTGGGCGCGCATCGTTGCCGCGCTGATGCTGGGTTCCGGCGGCATCAACGAACGTGAACTGGAGGCCGGCCGGAAGATCCGCGAGATGCATCCGCAACTCGGCCAGTTGAGCATCGCCGACCGCAAGCGGCTGCTGCGTGATCAGTCCTACATGCTGCAGCTTGATCATGACCGGGCGCTGGCCGCGCTACCGAAACTGCTGCCAACACCGGAAGAACGCCGCGAGGCCTGGGAGATGGCGAAAACCATCGCCATGGGCGACGGCGTGGTCGATGAAGCGCAGCAGCAAACGTTGAACCGGTTGGAAAAAGCGCTCCAGCTACAGGGAATCGCCAAGCAACCCTCCGCCGCCGAGTGAACGGAGCGCTTTACGGAATGTCTCGCGGGGCGTCGGTCAGGCACCGACGCCCCGGCCGACAAGGCAGCCAGGGCGGAGAAGGCCGCCTCGGAATATGATTGTTGGAAATCCGGCGTCGCGTATAACTTTATCTTTTACAAAGTAATGACGCGCGCCGCCGGTCCGTGGGGCCCATCAGCCATGCTGCCCGACTTATCCCGGAGTTAAAACGATGACCGATTATCTCGAAAATAAACTGTTCGACGAAATCGAGATCGGCGACAGCGCCAGTTTGATTGAGACCCTGACCGCCGAGGACGCCGAGACCTGGGCGGCGATGACCGGCAACTTGAACCTGGTCGATCTCGATCCCGGCCCGGAAGACACCTCGATGGCCGGCCACGGCGGCTCGGAGACGATGTGGGCGGCGTCGCTGTTCGGCACGCTGGCCGGCACCCAGTTGCCCGGCCTCGGCACGGCGACCAGGGAGGTCAATGTCAAGTTCATCAGGGAGGTCCCGCATGGCGTGCCGGTGACGGCGACCATCACCGTCAAGTCGAAGGACGCCGCCAACGGCACTGTTCTGCTCGACTGTGAGGCGGTCAATGGGAACGCCGAGCCGGTCGTCGTCGGAACGGCGGAAGTGGTGGCGCCGAAGCGCAAGATGCGCCACGAGGCGCGTGACCTCGGCAAGGTCCAACTGCGCCGCCAGGACCGCTACCTGCAGCTGGTCAAGATGTGTGAGGGCATGCCGCCGCTCTCTTGCGCCGTCGTCCATCCCTGCAGCCCGGATGCGCTGGAGGGGGCGGTGTTGGCCGCCGAGGCGAACCTGATCACGCCGATCCTCGTCGGCCCGGAGAAGAAGATCCGCGCGGTCGCCGAAGAATGCGGATGCGATATTAAACCTTACGAAATCGTCCCAACCGAGCACAGCCATCATTCGGCGGAAGCCGCCGTCGCCATGGTCCGCGACGGCAAGGCCTACACCCTGATGAAAGGCAGCCTGCATACCGACGAGTTGCTGAGCCAAGTGTTCAGCCGCGCTTCCGGCATGCGCACGGAGCGCCGCATCAGCCACTGCTTCCTCATCTCGGTGCCCACCTATTCGCGTCCCATCATCGTCACCGACGCGGCGATCAACATCACGCCCGACTTGACCAGCAAGGCGCACATCGCCCAGAACGCCATCGAGTTGGCGCACGCGGTCGGGATCGAAGAACCGAAGGTGGCCGTCCTCGCCGCCGTCGAGAGCGTCAATCCCAACATGCCGTCGACCATCGACGCGGCGGCGCTTTGCAAGATGGCCGACCGGGGGCAGATCACGGGTGGCCTCCTCGATGGCCCGCTCGCCTTCGACAACGCCGTCGACATCGGCGCGGCGAAGACGAAGGGCATTGTCTCCCCCGTCGCCGGGCGGGCCGACATCCTGCTTGTCCCGGACCTCGAGGCCGGCAACATGCTGGCCAAACAGCTCACCTTCATGGCCAACGCCGAGGCCGCCGGTATCGTGCTGGGGGCCAGGGCGCCGATCGTTCTCACCAGCCGGGCGGACGACGCGCAGACGCGCCTCGCGTCGTGCGCCGTCGCCGTCCTGTTCGCCGACGCCCAACGCAAGGGCGAGGCGCTCCTCAAGGCGGCAGCGGAGTAATCATGCGATGAGCGAAGCCACCCTCGTCATCAACGCCGGATCGTCGAGCATCAAGTTCGCCGTCTATTTCGCCACCGACACCACCGACCTGTCCTTGCAGGCCAAGGGACAGGTGGAAGGGCTCGGCAGCGACCCTAGCTTCCACGTCAACAATGTCGAGGGCTCGATCATCGACGAGCGCGACGAATGGGAGCGCGGGTCGACCTTCAATCACGTCCAAGCCATCGCTTACATTCTCGATTGGGTGAAGGAGTTCGCGCCAGACGTCAGGGTCACCGCGGCGGGTCACCGCGTCGTCCATGGCGGCCTCGCCTTCGACCGAGCGGTCAGGATCGACGACACCGTCCTCGACACGCTGAACGACCTGGTCTCGTTGGCGCCGCTGCACCAGCCGCACAACCTCGCCGGCATTCGCGCCGTCGCCGAAGCGGCGCCGGACCTGCCGCAGGTGGCCTGCTTCGATACCGCCTTCCACCGTACCCAGCCGCAGGTCGCGCAGAGCTTCGCGCTGCCCCGCGAGTTGACCGAGACCGGCGTCCGCCGCTATGGCTTCCATGGCCTCTCCTACGAATACATCGCCCGCACCCTGCCCGAGTACGCGCCGGCGGCGAACAAGGCGATCGTCGCCCACCTCGGCAGCGGCGCCAGCATGTGCGCCATCAAGGACGGCAAGAGCGTCGAGAGCTCGATGGGCTTCACCGCCGTCGACGGCCTGCCGATGGGCACCCGTACCGGCGCCCTCGATCCCGGCGTCGTGCTCTACCTGATGCAGGACCGCGGCTACAACGCCGCCGACATCGAAAAGCTGCTCTACAAGCAGTCCGGCCTGCTCGGCATGTCCGGCATCTCCAACGACATGCGCGACCTGCACGCCAGCAACGATCCCAAGGCCAAGGAAGCCATCGACGTCTTCGTCTACGCCATCTCCAAGTTCGTCGGCAGCCTCGCCGCCGTGCTCGGCGGCACCGATGCGCTGGTCTTCACCGCCGGCATCGGCGAGAACGACGCCCGCATCCGCGAGGTGGTCTGCCAGCAGGCGGCATGGCTGGGCGTCAAGCTCGATCCGCAAGCCAACCAGAACCGCGGCCCCCGGATCACCACCGAGGAAAGCCCGGTTTCGGCCTGGGTCATTCCCACCGACGAGGAGCGGATGATCGCCATCCACACCCGGGAACTGCTACAAGCATAACCACGGTTAAGGACGGTGCGAGCGAGTTCGCCGCGTCCAGACGCCAGATCAAGGAGACCAGCATGACCCCGAACGACCAATCCGCGCTCGACGAACCCTATGACGATCCGATCGAAAAGGTCACCTCGACGGCGCTGGAAGGCAAGAAGGCCCTCGTGCTCGGCATCGCCAACGACCAGTCGATCGCGTATGGCTGCGCCCGCGCCTTCAAGAAGACCGGCGCCGAAATCGCCATGACGTATCTCAATGAGAAAACCCGGAAGTGGACCGACCATATCGCCGAGAAATTGGAGGTGGCGCCTGAACTCTACCTGCCCTGCGACGTGCGCGAGGAAGGCCAGCTGGAAGCGGTGTTCGAGGCGATCGAGAAGCACTGGGGCAAGCTGGATATCGCGCTGCATTCCATCGCCTTCGCCCCGAAGGAGGACCTGCACGGCCGCGTCGTCGACTGCTCCAAGGACGGATTCTTGCTGGCGATGGATGTCTCCTGCCATTCCTTCATCCGCATGGCCCGGTATGCCGAACCCCTGATGAAGGACGGCGGCACCCTGTTCACCATGAGCTACTATGGCGCCGAACGGGTGGTCGGCAACTACAACATGATGGGGCCGGTGAAAGCGGCGCTGCAGGCGGCGGCCATCTACCTTGCCGCCGAACTGGGGCCGAAGGGTATCCGCGTCCATCCGATTTCGCCGGGTCCGCTGAAGACCCGCGCCGCGTCCGGTATCGACCGCTTCGACGAGTTGCTGGAAAAGGCCGCCCTCGCCGCGCCGGCGCGCTCGCTGTGCACCATCGAGGACGTCGGCCTGGCGACCGCCTTCCTCGCTTCCGACTTCGCCAAGCTAATCACCGGCGACGTGATGTACATCGACGGCGGCTATCACGTGATGGGATGATCGGAATCAGGTAAGGGAGCCGCCGCCGCGCGCCACGGCGCCGGCGGCGGTTCTCCGGCCTTGCCGTCAAGCAGTGGCGCTTAGACCCAGGCGCTGCGCGAAGTCCTTGACGAAGGCTTCCTCCGCCGGCGTGTCGACCTTGATCGCCATCAACGACGCGGTATAAACTTCGGAAGCGGTTTGCTTGTCGGGAATCGCCGCGACGAGCCCGGCGAGATCCAGCGGCGTCGCCATTTCCTCCTCGACCCAGCTTCGCTTCGCCGGGCTGACCCCGGCTTCGGCGAGGCTGTTGAGGATATTCAGCTTCTCGTCCTCGTCGACGTGGCCGTCGCATTTGGCGGCGGCGATCATCGCCCGGGCACACAACAGCGCCTTCGCCTCCTCGTCCAGGGCGCTTTCACCGTCGCCCTCGAAACCGCTGAGACGGCGTAGTAAGTCGAGCGCGCCGTTGGTGGTGCCCGTCTCGGACAGGCCGCGAACGAGGCCGCTGAATGGCGAGTCCTTGATGTTCTTCAACAACGCATCGAGCAGTTGGCTTGCTTCGGACATGATCTTTGAAAACTCCCTAATCCGTATGGGCGTTCGAGGATACGTCGGGGGGACTCCGTGCGCGGAGCGGCGGTATTGACCGCGACTGCATCGGTATCCGGACAGGCGCCGGCGCGGGCCGCCGCTGTCATCCGGCCGGGACGGATCACCCCTGGCGTGTGAGGGCAGAGCCTTCAGGCCGTCTTTGAACGATAACGCCGCGTGCATGACGTTCTGATGACGGAACGGTTAAGCCTGATGACGGAATGGTTAAGATTAGGTGACGCCGCGACGCTGCCCCCTACCCCGCAGCGCCTTCCAGCGCCCGGCCGATGTCGGCGATCAGGTCGCGCGGGTCCTCGAGCCCGACCGAGACGCGCACCGTGCCCTCGCCGATGCCGACCTGCGCCCGCTCCTCGACGGTGAACCGCTGGTGCGTCGTCGTCGCCGGATGGGTGGCGAGCGTCTTGGCGTCGCCGAGATTGTTGGAGATGTCGATCAGTTCCAGGGCGTTGAGGAAGCGGAACGCCGCCGCGCGGCCGCCGGCGAGATCGAAGGTGACGATGCTGCTGCCGGCGCTCATCTGCCGGCACGCCAGCGCGTGTTGCGGATGGCTCGCCAGCCCCGGATAGAGCACGCGCGAAAGGTCGCCCCGGCCTTCCAGGTATTCGGCGATGGCGCCGGCGTTCTCGCAGTGGCGCGACACACGCACGGCGATGGTCTCCAGCCCCTTGAGCAGCAGCCAGGCATTGAACGGGCTCATCGCCGGGCCGGTGTGGCGGAGGAACGGCACCAGCTTCTCGGTCATATAGGCCTCGTCGTCGCTGAGGATGGCGCCGCCGAGACAGCGGCCCTGGCCGTCGATGTGCTTGGTCGCCGAATAGATGACGACGTCGGCGCCGAGCGTGAACGGCTTTTGCAGCAGCGGCGTCGCGAAGACGTTGTCGACGACGACGGCCGCGCCGACGGCATGCGCGAGGCCGGAGACGGCGGCGATGTCGACGATCTCCAGGCACGGGTTGGACGGCGATTCGAGGAACACGCAGGCCGTCGGCTTCGACAGCGCGCGCTCCCAGGCGGCGAGGTCGGTGCCGTCGACGAACTCGGTTTCGACGCCGAAGCGGGGCAGGATCTCGGCGACGATGAAATGGCACGAGCCGAACAGCGCGCGCGCCGCCACCAACCGGTCGCCGGCGCCGCACAGCGACGCCAGGGCGCCGAACACCGCCGCCATGCCGCTGGCGGTGCCCCGGCAATGGGCGACGCCCTCCAGCATGGCGAGCCGTTGTTCGAACATGCCGACGGTCGGATTGGCGTAGCGGGAATAGACGAAGCGGTCGTCCTCGCCCTTGAACGCCCGCTCCGCCTCCTCGGCCGACCCGTAGACGTAGCCCGACGTCATGAACAGGGCTTCCGAGGTCTCGTCGAACGGCGTGCGCCGGGTGCCGCCGCGCACCAGCAGGGTCGATTGCGCCCAGGGGCGGGATTGCGAAAGCGTCTCTTTCATCGTCTGACCGTCGTTTTCATCCAGCAAGCAAGCGATCGCGCACTAGAGCGCAAAGCGCCCGCGTTCGGCAACATCTCTTTCCACCGCGCGGCCGCCGGCCGCCATCCGGCGTCGATGAAAAGGCTGGACAGGCCGCGCGCTGGTGATTAGCTGCCTAAGGAGAGCAAAAGCCCCCGCAACCCGCAAGGCGCATCCGATGACATCGAAGCTGAAAACCGACGACGTATTCCTCGCCACCGGAGAGTTGGACCCCGACGTCCTGCGGGCCGTCACCGCCGAGGCCCTGCACGGCACCGACGACGGCGAGATGTTCCTCGAATACACCGTCTCGGAAGCGCTGACCTTCGACGATGGGCAGATCCGCAACGCCAGCTACGACATCGACCAGGGCTTCGGCCTGCGCGCCGTCTCGGGCGAGATGACCGCCTTCGCCCATGCCTCCAGCTGGCGCGAGGACGCGCTGAGGCGGGCCGGCGAGACGGTGCGCGCCGCCGTCGCCGGGCGCAGTGGCACGCTCGACGTTTCGCCGCCGCGCACCAACCGGGCCTATTACGGCGACTTCAACCCGGTGCAGTCGACCGAGTTCGCCGCCAAGGTCGAGCTCCTGCAGGCCATCGACACTTACGCCCGGGCCAAGGACCCGCGGGTGCGCCAGGTCTCGGCGTCGATCAGCGGCGAGTGGCAGGCGGTGCAGATCGTCCGCGCCGACGGTGAGCGGTTCGACGACGTCCGGCCGCTGGTCCGGTTGAACGTCTCCGTCGTCGTCGAGCAGGACGGGCGGATGGAAAGCGGCAGTCACGGCACGGGCGGGCGGATCACCTACGACGGCTTCCTCGAGGCCGGCGCCTGGCAGGCGGCGGCGGACGAGGCGCTGCGCCAGGCCCTGGTCAATCTGGAATCGGTGGCGACGCCGGCCGGCGAGATGACCGTCGTCCTCGGCCCCGGCTGGCCGGGCATTCTCTTGCACGAGGCGATCGGCCACGGCCTCGAGGGGGACTTCAACCGCAAGAAGACGTCGGCCTTCTCCGGCCTGATGGGCCAGCGGGTCGCCGCGCCGGGGGTGACGGTGATCGACGACGGCACCCTCGACGACCGGCGCGGCTCGCTGACCATCGACGACGAGGGCACGCCGACCCAGCGCACGGTGCTGATCGAGGACGGCATCCTCGTCGGCCTGATCCAGGATCGGATGAACGCGCGGCTGATGGGCGTCCCGCCCACCGGCAACGGGCGCCGCCAGAGCCACGCCCACCAGCCGATGCCACGGATGACCAACACCTACATGCTGGGCGGCGACAAGGATCCGGGGGAGATCCTCGCCTCCGTCGACAAAGGAATCTACGCGGTCGCCTTCGGCGGCGGCCAGGTCGATATCACGTCCGGCAAGTTCGTCTTCTCCTGCACGGAAGCCTACAAGATCGAGAACGGCAATCTCGGCCCGCCGGTGAAGGGCGCCACGCTGATCGGCAACGGCCCCGACGCGCTGACCCGCGTCTCGATGATCGGCAACGACATGCAACTCGACCCTGGCATCGGCACCTGCGGCAAGGACGGCCAGGGCGTCCCCGTCGGCGTCGGACAGCCGACGCTGCGCATCGAGAACCTCACCGTCGGCGGCACGGCGGTGGGCTGAGCCAGGGAACCGGAAAACCCCGTCGTTGGCCGCGCCTGCCTCGGCTCGTCGCGCCGATGCGCTGTAAAAAGCCCGTCACTTACCCCCATCGCATCGTCCGGTGCCCGTGGCAGCGGTAACCTTTTCGCGCTTTCGCGCCATCCGCGGCGAATGTTGCCACCGCCTGTACAATACCATCCCTACAATACCATCCCGGTTCCTCGCGCCTTGGTGACAGGAACGATTCCCGCCAAGTTGCTCGACCGCTCGACTGACCGAGGGAATCCACTCGACCTCCCTGGATCAGGGCGCGGCGGAGACCGGGAGCAATGGCGAGGGCTCACCAATAGCGATCAACAACAGCTGGTGCATGGCGCGCGTGCAGGCGATATACAGCAGATTGCGATCCAGTTCCGTCTGGTAGTTCCCCGCGCTGGCTTCCGGAACGATCACGCGGTCGAATTCCAGCCCCTTCGCCAGATGCGCCGAGCAGACGACGACGCCGGTCGGAAAGCTGGCGCTATCGGCATCGAGCAGTCGAGCCTCGATTCCTGCCTCGACCAGCCCTCGCTGAACCGCTGCCGCTCGCTTCTGTGTTTTGGCGATGATCGCCAAGCTACGGTGCGATGAGGACCGGAAGTCTTCGACCTCGGCGACAATTCGCGCCGTCGCCTCGGCGGGCCGCTTGCACAGCATGATCTCCGGCGACTCGCCATGTCGTTCCATGGCGATCAGCTCTTCGTTCGGCGCGATGCCCATGGCGAATTGCATGATCTCCCAAGTAGAGCGATAGCTCTTGTTGAGCTTGACGGGCGCGGAAGATCGCAAGACGCGCTGGATCTGCTCGGCATTCGAGCCGCCGATCGGGTTCACCGACTGCGTGCTATCGCCAAGCACGGTCTTGCGACAATTGAACAGCTTGCCGAGCACGGCGTACTGCACCGGCGTATAATCCTGCATTTCATCGATCAGCAGATGCTTGATATTCATGCGAGAATTGCTGACCCCCTGCAGCCGCATCTTGAGATAGATCAGCGGGAAGACATCCGACCATTCGAGCTTTGCCCCCACCGGCTTGAACAGCCCCGGCTTTCCCATCCAGGCAAAGAGATTCTTGTAATCGTCTCGCAGCGTCGTGCGGCGTGCCATGCCGCGAACAGCCTCGCGCAAGGCGCGGCGCTCGTCGGTCCGGAGTTCATAATTGTAGTGCATGCCGATCTGATGCTCGGTGGCGTCGACCACCCGCGCAACGCGTTCGGTGAATGGAACGCCAGGGTGCTTGAGCCATGTTTCATTGAAGAACCAGTCGGGGACGATGCAGCGACCGGTCCGCCACTGAACGCCGGCGATCGATGTTTGCTCCAGATGCGCGACATAGGCATCGATCTGTTTGAGGAAATCAAGCGACGCCTTGGCGGCGATCCGCGCCTTCATAGCATCGTCGTTCTTTTCCAGCACCAAGGTTGTCTGTTCGAAAAAGGTCTGAAAGCGATACTTCGAGTCGAGCAATTCCTCGGCCAGCGTCTCCATTCCGATTTCGCCAACCCGCTCTTCCCCGAGTTCGGGCAGCACGTTGCCGATATAGTCGGAAAAAATGCGGTTCGGCGAAATGATCAAAATGTCGTCCGAATTCAACGTGTCCTTGAAGCGGTAGAGCAGGAACGCGATACGATGGAGTGCGATCGAGGTTTTCCCTGAACCGGCAACGCCTTGAATCACCAGCGTCTGCGCCTCCGCATTGCGGACGATCGCGTTCTGGTCGCGCTGGATTGTTGCGACAATATTCTTCATGCCGGCGTCGGAAGAGAGGCTGACCTCCTCCTGCAGCACGTCGTCGACAATATTGACTGCGGATTCGAGCATGAGTTCGATGCGTTCGTCGCGGATACGGAACTGCCGTTTCAGCTCCAGTCGCCCATGAACCTCACCCATGGGTGCTTCGTATCGCGCTGGACCGACCTCATGGTCATAGAACATCGACGAAATCGGCGCGCGCCAGTCATAGACCAGGGTTCCTCCAGCCGTTTCATCGCGAAAACCATGGATGCCTATGTAGATCGCCTCGGCGTCAGCAGCGTCGTCACGGGCGAAGTCAACTCTCCCGAAATAGGGCGACCGCTGCAGTTTTATCAGCTTTTGCCGCTGATCGCGCAGTGTCTCCGAGGACCGCATGGTTTGTTCGATTGCCTGACGCACGGCAATCTTCTCGATGTGGTCCATGTCGCGTCGCGCGTCCCACATGTAGGCGTTGCGCTCCCTCACTTCCTGAGCGTACCTATTCAAACGCCTATCGATGTCGCGCAGGTTATCCTTGATCGTGTCCAGACAGGCCGCGAGGCGGCGGCTTTCTTCGGTTTCGGCGGAGTTCATCCTCGATCTGTTCGGCTGGGGGTTAGACATTCAAGTGACGGCAAGCTCGCCGTTCCCGGTGGCGCGGGCGAATATTACCTTCCGACGCGTGCAGATAACGGGCGAGGAAGCAACCTCGAAGCCGCGGCGGGCGACCGCGTATCCGCCGCGCGCGGCGAGCGCAGGCGGCCGTCGCCGGAACTTCGCGCCGCCCCGCCCGATCGGCCGTTGCATCAGCGCCACGTCCTTTACCGGTATCTCGCAGGCGCAGCCGCGGACGGCCGCGAGATACCGCAAGGTCTCCTCACGATAGAAAACGACGTGGGTGGGGTCTCGTCTGTAGTGCCAATCCGCGAACAGGGCGTCGTCGGTTTGAAAGCAGGTCATGACCGCGAGCCAGCCGCCCGGGCGGACCAACGTTATCAGTCGGTCGAACTCTGCGGCTGGCCGATGGAAATGCTCCGCCGTCTCGCTGCAGGTGACGAAGTCATAGCCAGGCCGGAGCGGCGCCGGATCGGGATAAAAGAACGGATCGAAAAGCGCCACCGCGTGCCCTGACTCCCGTAATATCGCCGCTAGCACCGGACCCGGCCCGCAGCCATAGTCGAGACCGTGCGACCGCGCGGGCAGTCTCGCGATCAGCGGTTCCGCCAGCTTGGAGAGAAATCGGCGATAACCCGGATCGTCTGAATTGTTCTCGTGATGCAGATAGTGACTGAATTCTACCTGCCGCGACGGACGGTGGCGCGGATCGAGGAAACGCGCCTCGCACACGCCGCACCGCCAGTAATCTCGACCATCGATCGATATAAGTAGACTTGGCGCGGGTGCCCCGCAGACTGGGCAAGCCGCGCGAGGAATCGTCGGCAAACCAATTCGCGCTGTCGCTGTTTCCGCTCTCATATCCTCTCTTTCGAGGTGGCGGCAGGCCGGGCGCCGCGACGCGTCTGGGTGAACCAATGTCTGACGTTATCAACCCACAGGCTCATGGGCATTCACAACCCTGATTGGGCCGCCGGTAGTCAGACCAAGATTGACCGAAACGAGCAGTATATCGACAATTCAGGCGCCGAGATCAATAGAGCGATCTTGCGGGCGAGAAATACAGACCCGCTTGACACAAAATCTTGTCACATTATCGTGACGGGTCGTTGTGCTCCGGTTGGCCGTAAAGGCGGTGGGCGCGCTGTTCGAAGGTGGAAACGATGTCGCCGAACGAGCGGTCGAGGAAATCCGCCGCCAAGGCCTCGACGGCGGACTGGCGAAGGGCACAGACCGCGTTAAATTCCAGCCTGCAGCCGTTGTCGGGACGATCGGCGAAGCGCCAGTCGATTTGCAGCCGCTCGAAGGGGCGATCGGTCGACTGGATGTGCAGGTATTCGGGCCGACGCAACAGCGCGCGGGAACAAAACCGCCAGCGCAGCGGCCCGAGGCCGACGATCTGCTCGACCGTCAACTCCCGGTCGGCCTTGCGGCCGACGACGCGGACAGCGCGCCAACCCCGCAGAAACCGTGGGTAACGCTCGACGTCGGCGGCGAGATCGAACATCTGCTCGGCCGAATAAGGAACGCTGCGTGTTGTCGAATAATGTCGCATTGCCTCTAGATGGACCTGAGTTACCCTTGCTCCCACTGTTTCCGGTCGACGCCCCCGCCCCGCGCCCTTGTATCGCCAACGTCGCTGGCTCGAAAGACGGGCGAGGTGGCGAAAGCGTCCAGTCGGGCCGGTAACGCGGCGCGATGCGCGATCGCTGGCTCGCTCAGCAAGAGGCACCCTTTGCCGAAACGGACCGCCCGACGGCGCCGACCGCGTGGTGGTATGCGATCCGCCCCCGCACGCTCGGCCTCGCCGCCGGCCCGGTGATCGTTGGCGTCGCGCTCGCCTGCCTGGAGACCGGCCGCATCCAGTGGGAGGCGTTCCTCGCTTGCCTGGTCGGGGCGCTGCTGATCCAGATCGGCACCAATCTCCACAACGACGCGCTCGATTTCCTCAAGGGCGGCGACGACGCGCGGCGGCTCGGCCCCCGGCGGGCCAGCGCATCGGGCTGGCTGCCGGCCGAGCAGGTGCGCGCCGGCGCGTTGGCGTCCTTCGGCTTGGCGGCGCTGGTCGGCCTCTACCTGGTGTGGCTTGGCGGCTGGCCGATCCTGGCCATCGGCCTCGGCTCGATCCTCGCCGGTCTCGCCTACTCCGGCGGACCAAAGCCGATCGCCTTCTCGGCGCTCGGCGAGCTGTTCGTGTTCGTGTTCTTCGGTCTCGTCGCCGTGCTTGGTAGCGCCTACCTGCAGGGGGCCGCGCTCTCGCTGGCGGGCTTGGCGGCGGCCGCCGCGCTCGGCCTCCTGGCGGCGGCGGTGCTGACGGTCAACAATCACCGCGACCGCGATGCCGATCGCGCCGCCGGGCGCATCACCCTCGCCCACCGGCTGGGCGGACGCGGCACCGAGGCGCTTTTCGCGGCGCTGCTGCTGGTCCCGTTCCTCCTGCTCGTCCCGCTCGCCGGGGTCGCCGCGCCGCTGGCCCTGCCGGCGCTGTTGCTGCCATGGGCGGTGATCCTGGTGCGCGACTTCCGGCGCCACGGCCCAAGCCCGGCGCTCAACCGGACCCTCGCCCAGACCGCGCGGCTGCACTTGCTGTTCGCCCTGCTGCTGGCGGCGGGCGCGTTCCTGGCCGCCGCCGCCGCGCCGGCCGCCACCGGCTAGCGGGTGCGCGAGCGACCGAGGCAACACGAGGAACCATGGAACCGATCACCGGCGTTCTGATCCCGGGCGGCCTCGCCTTCATCATGGTCGCCATGGGCCTGGCGCTGACGCCGGCGGATTTCCGGCGGGTGGCGTTGGCGCCAAGGGCGGTCTTGGCCGGCCTCGCCGCGCAACTGCTGATGCTGCCGGCGCTGGCGTTCGGCCTTGTCTGGCTGTGGCCGCTGTCGCCCGAACTCGCCGTCGGTGTCATCATCCTCGCCGCCTGCCCCGGCGGGATCACGTCCAATCTGCTGACCCACCTCGGTCACGGCGACACCGCGTTGTCGATCACGCTGACCGCGATCTCCAGTGTCGTTGGCCTAGCAACGGTGCCGCTAATCGTCGGCCTCGGCCTCGAGCTGTTCGCCGGCACCGCGCCGCCGGCGACAATGGGGGCGACGATGGGGGTCGGCGGCATCACGCTGGGCGTCCTGGTGATCACCGGCGTGCCGCTGGCGCTCGGCATGGCGGTCAAGGCCCGCTGGCCGGCCCTGGCCGACCGCCTGGAGCCGGCGGCGCGGCGGATCTCGGCGGCGCTGTTCGCGCTGACCGTCATCGCCGCGTTCGCCAACAGCTGGCCGGCGATGACCGCCCACCTCGCCGCCGTCGGCGCGGTTCTGCTGGCGCTGAACGTCGCCACCATGGGCGGCGGCTCCGGCATCGCCGCCGCGGCCGGCCTGCCCCGCCCGCAACGCCTGGCCATCGTCCTGGAATGCGGCCTGCAGAACGCGGCGGTCGGCATCTTCGTCGCCGGCACCTTGCTGAAGAGCGAGGCGATGATGATCCCCAGCCTCATCTACGCGGTGGTGATGAACCTCACCACCCTCGCCCTGCTCACCCTCGTTTGGACCGACCCGCGCCGCCCCCACCGCTAACCCGGCAGCTCCGGCGGATCGTGACCGAACGGCCAGAGCGGCGCAGCCGGCCGTCAAAGTTGACATCGATCCTTGAAGATCAGGGGATCAAGGCGTCCCCGACACGCTTGATCTCGATAATGATCAAGATCGGGCTGTGACGCTTGGCGCACGGACGAAACGTTGCGGCAGGACTGTGGGCGTGGAACCCATTAGTCAATTGGTGTCCCCGCAAGCTCTGCGAGACTCTGCTTTAAGCGCGCGATCTCCTGGGCTGCCTCCACCTGCGCGGTAGCGTCATACTGCACACCAAGATAGTATAGAAGCCGATTTTGATCATCAAACAGTGGCGTCAGGACGAGATGATTGTGGAACATCTCTCCACTTTTTTTGTAATTGCGGATGTCGACTTCGACCGGCAAACACGCGTCGATCGCCTGCCGCAGATGGAAGCGGGCATCTTGATCACGGTCCGTGCCTTGCAGGAAACGGCAGTTGCGCCCGATGATCTCATCCTGCGTGTAGCCCGTCATCGTCTCGAATGACTTATTGGCATACACGATCGGCATGTCTTCGATATCTGGATCCGCCAGGGTGATACCATTGGTGGTTGAATCCAGAATGGTCGATAGGATCTGCGGTATTAGATAAGGATCCTTTTCAACGACAAAAGACATTGGGCAACTCTCTATCAAAGGGTTCCTGTTGAACTCGCGCGTGCTCGTCGTCGTTCCTGGACCTCGATCAGGTGCTTGATGTTCCGGGTGGTACGAACGGCACCGTCCTGAACCACGCGACGGATCAGCTTCTCGAAAGGCTGCATGAGGGGGTGTAACTCCAACCCCTCGAATGTAAAGGTCAGACTGGTCTTGGCGGGCGATTCGATGGCACGGATGTCGAAACTGCATCGGAACGGATCGGGAACACCCTCGAACACCACGCGCTTCCCGAGCTCGAAAACCGTGACCTCAAACTTCGACTCCAACCGGCGCCGTTGGTCGATACGCACTTGGCGGCCGATGGTCCCAACGGCGATTTTACCGTTACTGAGCTGGTCGAGTTCGACGACTTCGGGCGACCAGCGCGGATAGTTGGAAAAAAAATTCACGCCAATGAAGTCAAATATCATGCAAGGAGTGCTGTTGATAAAAATCTCGGCACGACCCACAACTGGTTTCTTCAGCCTTGGTTTATGCATGGTTGGTCCAGACAACTCTCCGGCCCTCATAGGCAGTTATTGTCTCGTTGGTATCAGCAGAACTCGGTGAAGCTACCGACACGGTCCGGCAGGCCGCCGGGTGCCACCAATTTCATGGTGTCACCTCGCCAGGCCGCGGGCCAGGTCGCAGCATTGTTCTGTTAACCACGCGCAGCGCCGTCCCGAGGACGCTGGTAACAGCACGGCGCGGCCTTAGTAGAGGGCCAAATATTGCCTGATCGGCAACCCCCGTAATTTTTACGGGGTGCCGCCCGAGTGCGCGGAGGCCATCGCGGGCGACCGTCCGTGGATCGGCGGCTCCGGGGAAACTCGCTTGCGAAAGTCCCGCCCGAGTGCCGAATGACGTTCGCGTAGCGCCGGGACATAGCGCCATTACGTCCACCGGTTGGCCACGCATTTCTTCAGCCAGCGCCTCCGCGAATGAGAGGCCGAAAGCCTTAGTGGCCGCGTAGGACGCGAAATATGGAACGGCCGAGAATGCCGCAGAACTGGAAACAACGATGACTCCGGCGCGTTCACCACGCGCTTTCGCCCGATTGATCATTGCGGGCAGGACAGTGTGTGTAAGCAAGACGACGGCCATGACGTTAATTGCTGCCGTCGCGCGCTCATCTTTAAAGCTATGATCCAAAAAAGGTCCAAGGTGACCAACGCCGGCGTTATTGATCAGCAAATCGATTTCATGCTCGTTAGCCCAGTCGGCGACACGCAAAACATCGGCTTCGTCGGCCAGATCGGCGCTCAACGTTTCGACGAGCCGACCTTCCCTGGAAATTTCACCGGCAATCGAGGCAAGTTTCTCGGTGTTGCGGCCGGTAACGAGTACGTCGGTAGTTGAAGCGAGTTCCCGGACAAACGCTTCTCCGATTCCGCTCGTAGCCCCAGTCACGAGCGCGCGCCGAAAATATTTCTTCACGAAAGAGCCTCCAGTTGTTCAGGGTGAATTACGCAAGTTCTTACGCCACGTCGGGTCGGGCGGACCCAAATTTAGTTGGCGCGCGCTTCCTGCTGAAGGGCGACAAAATACATGGGATGTCCGTCTTGATGTAATACCGGGACCACCCGCCAAAACATCGTAAACTCCGAGCCATCTTTGCGGTAGTTGACTGCCGCGCCTTCAAACACGCGACCGGCGGACAGGTCATTTCGCAATCGATCTAGTACCGCCTGGTCTGTCTTGGGACCCTGCAGCAGCCGCGGTGATTTACCGATCACGTCGTCGGCTTGGTAGCCGGTCAACGCCGTGAAAGATTGATTGACGTGTACAATCGGCGTGTCCGGTTTCGCTTCCGTGATCATGATGGAGCTGAGACTGTTGGCGATGATGGCGTCGAGAATGTCCTCTGTCCCGTGTCCGGCTAACAATTTGCTAAGGTTCGTCACGATGTCGTCTCCCATAGTGGCGTGAACGACATGTTTACGGGTTCGCTTTCATATTAGGTCAGTCGACGATGATACCGTTCTCCGCCAAGGGGAGATACGGACGGCCACCCGATATGTCTAAATCGGGTCTCTCAGCGCCAGTCGCGACGAACGGCCGGGCCGTCTGCTCTTGAGGCTTTCAGCCGGCCCCACCGACCGGCGCGAACTCTAATCGAACGACGGGTCCGGGGGCGCGTCGAGGGCCTCGAGGATGGCGCCGTCGCGGTCGTAGACATCCGGAATGTAGCGGATCTGATCCGCGTCGCCGAGCGGATCGGCGGTCCAATAGAGCAGCAGGACGGGGATCGGCCGCTTGAGGTAGGCGGTCTTCATCTCGCCGCCGGCGACCACCGCGCGGATGGTTTGCGGCCGCCACTCCGGCTGGTCCGACAGCAGGCGGCGGGCCAATTCGAGCGGGTTTTCGACGCGGATGCAGCCGGCGCTGAAGGTGCGCTCCGCTTTCTCGAACAGGGCCCGGTTCGGCGTATCGTGCATGTAGACCCAGTGCCGGTTGGGGAAGATGAACTTGACCGCGCCGAGGGCGTTGCGCGGGTCCGGCTGCTGGACGATGCGATAGCGCCGAAAGGTCGACGCATCGACCAGGGTCGGATCGACCCAGTTCCCCGCGCCGTCGTAGACGACGTAATTATGCGCCGCGAGATAGCCCGGATCGCGCTCGATCTTCGGCAGCAAGGTGCGGCGGACGATGCTCGGCGGCACCGTCCAGGTCGGATTGAGGACGATGTATTTCATGTCGGCGCGGAACAGCGGCGTCTTGTGATAGGTCTCGCCGACGATGGCGCGGGCCTGCCAGACGATCCGCCGATCCTCGATCAGATAGACGCGGAAGCCGGCGATGTTCACCGCCACGAAGCGCTCCAGCGTCTCCAGGCCGCGCAACCAGCGGGCGCGTTCCAGATTGACGCGCAAGGTGGCGACGCGGTCGGCGGGGCGCCGGTTCAGGGCCGCCAGCGTGCGCGGGCCGACGATGCCGTCGGGCTTGAGATGATGCCGCGTCTGAAACGCCCGCACCGCCTCGGCCACCGCGTCGTCGAAGCGGGAACCCAGCGGCACGCCGAGGCGCGCCCGCAGGTCGGCGACCCGTTCGCCGCGATCGCCCGGTTCCAGCATCGGCCCGGCGGCGATCTCGACCTGCGCGGCGCCGATCCGCGCCCGTTCCTCGGCAAGCGCGGCGCGCAGGCGCTGGTATTCGAGGCTCCTCGGCCGCCAGTTGGCGATCAGCCGGGGCAGGTCTCGCTTGGCGACCGCCTCGGCGACGCGTGCCGCCGGGTCGCCATCGAACAGCGGCCTATCGAGGTTCCAGTTGGAGTCCAGCGATGCCGGGTCGACCTTGCCCGAATGCAATTGCCCGCCGAGGCGGACCAGGGCGGCGGTGAACAGGATATCCCGGCTCGCCATCTCGCCCGGGCTGCCGTCGTCCAGGCTCCGCAACCGCCGCAGGTCGTCCAGGTAGAAATCCTCGGCGATCAGCCCGTCCGCCGGCGCGGCCTCGACGGCGGCGATCAGGTCGCGACGGTTCTTCGAGGCCAGCCAGGCGGGCTCGAAGTAGCGCTCGCCGTAGAACGCCTGCATGAAGGTCGGCGCGCCGATGCGGTGGCCGGCGACCATCAGTGTGTCATTGGCGGCCAACGCCTCGACCATCTCGCGTAGCGCGGTCGCCTCGGGGCTTTCTTCACCCGTCGGCGCCTGTGCCGGGACCGGCTGGACAAGCAACGCCAGCGCGAAAACACACGTGACCAGGCGCGCCGGCAGGCGGCGTAGCGAATTCGACAAAACGACAGGCTCTCCCGACGAGCGTTCTCTTTATCGAATATTTCAACACATCAAAGATTGTGGCGCAATGATGGCGGGCACATCCCGCGAGTTCCAACCGTCGCCGCCGATGGCGCGTTGGATCGTCATGCCGACGCCGATGGCTCGAACCGAGACGGCCTGTCGCCGCGTTCGGTCGTCGGAAAGCGGCGCCGGCCGAGGCGCGTCAAGGCATTGCCGACCAACAATATTTCATAGACCATAGTTGGTCTTGATCAAAAAATTTTAGTGAAAATTATAAATGAAAAGACTCATCAGGTCTTTCTCCTGTGTCGGCGATCATAGCCCTCTCCAATTCATATTCCTAATATTGCCCATCGCCGAGAGTCGTTGTTTCTCAAAAACCGCTATCCACCGCGGGTTTCATGCGCCGAGCATCCTCGATACGCGATGACCGTTTCCATCCTGCCGCCGCGCGGCTGGAAAGCGTCGTCTGGCGTTGGCGAACGCTGCGTCTGGCGTTCGTCACCGGCCTCGTGATTGTCGCCTCTGTGTCGGCGTGGGATCTGACGCGCGCCTTCCAGGGGCAGGCCAACGACCTCTCCCGCGCCGCCGGCATGGATTCATACGTCCTTCAACAAGCGGAATATGAGCTGCAGAGCGTGCGCGACGCCTTCGCCAGCCACGCCGCCGGCGATCCGCGGGTCGACGACGCGGCGCTGCGCCATCGGATCGATGTTGCCCGCGACATGGTCGCGCTCATGTACCAACACCAGGGCCTGCGCCAGGTCGACCTGAACCAGGACATTGGCGCCGCAACCAATTCCATCCTCAATGCCCTGGATCGCGTCGACCGTCTCCTCGATGACCAGGCCGGCCCGCCGGACGGTGTCTACCGAAGCCAACTCACGCGTTCACAGCTCGCTTCCGCGTTGCTCGAACAACCGCGGCAGACCTTACGCACGCTGGCGATCGACGTCGCCCGTGCCCGTCTGGAGTTTCAGGACGGCAACGTGGCCGGCGTCCGGCGATTGATCGGCCGACAGAGGTGGATGCTGGTCGCCTTCGTCGGCGTGATGGGGGTGTTCGGCATCATGCTGCTGGCGGAGGTCAAGGCTTCCCGGCGGGTCGAACGAGAGGCGGTGGAAAACGCCCGCCAAACGCGCTGCGTCGCCGAACGGGACACGCTGACCGGGCTCGCCAACCGCTCGGTGTTCGATCGCGACGTCGACGCCTTGCTGGAGGCGGTGCGCGACGATGGCGGCGCGGTCGCCTTGTTCAGCCTCGACCTCGACGGGTTCAAGGACACCAACGACACCTTCGGCCATCACATCGGCGACCGGCTGCTCGTCGCCGTCGTCGAACGACTGCGCGCGCTGCAATGTCAGGGCGATTATCTGGCCCGGCTCGGCGGCGACGAATTCGTCCTGGCGCACCGCGAGCGGGCGGCGGTTGGCGGCTGGAAGGAAACGGCGCGCCGGCTGCTCACCGCCTTCGAAGCGCCGTTCGAGGTCGACGGGCGGCGGATCGCCGTTTCCAGCAGCATCGGCATCGCGGTTTTCCCCCAGGCGGGAGAGAACGCGGAGGCGCTGCTCAAGGCCGCTGATCTGGCGCTATGCGCGGCGAAGGCGGCTGGCAAGGCGCGATTCGCCATCTTCGAACCGCAAATGGCGGCGCAGGCGACCCGCCGCAAGATGCTCGAGGAAGCGCTGCGGGAGACCATCGCGCTCGGCGGCCTGGAGCTCTATGTGCAGCCGCAGGTATCGCTAACCGACGGCCGCTGCGTCGGCGCCGAGGCGCTGACCCGTTGGACCCACCCGCTGTTGGGCGTTGTCTCGACCGCCGAGTTCATTCCGGTCGCCGAGCAATCGGGGCTGATCCTGCCGCTTGGGCGGTGGGTGATGGAAGAGGCTTGCCGCCAGGCGATCCGGTGGGACGGCGCGCTCGCCGGCGCCGTTGTCGCGGTCAACGTCTCGCCGGCGCAGTTCCTGTTCCAGGACGTCGTCCAGGAGGTCAAGCGGGTGCTGTCGCTGACCGGCCTGCCGGCGCATCGCCTGGAGCTCGAAATCACCGAAGGGTTATTGATGCACGACCGGCAGGCGGCGGTGGACACGCTCATCCGCCTCGACGCGCTGGGCTGCCGGCTCGCCATCGACGACTTCGGCACCGGCTACTCCAGCCTCGCCTACCTGAAGCATTTTCGCCTGCACAAACTAAAGATCGACCGCGCCTTCGTGAAGGATTGCGAGACCGACGCCAAGGACCGGGAGATCGGCGCCGCGATCGCCGCCCTGGCGCATGGGCTCGGCATGACGACCATCGCCGAGGGGATCGAAACCGAGGAACAGGCGCGCCTCGTCGCCGCGATGGGGATCGGCGAAGGCCAGGGGTTCCTTTACAGTCAGCCGATCCCGGCCGCCGAATTCTGCCAGCGTTACCGGGCCATCGAGGCGGCGACGTCCCCGCGCGCCACCGGCCGGACCATCAGCTTGGCGCTCCATCAGGCCGCCCGCGCGTAAAGCTTTTCCACCGCCGCCAGCCGCTTCGCCCGCTCGCCCTCCGGCGTGCCGATGGCGTTGACGACCTTCCTCAGCCGCTCGAGGCTTGCCGCCCGCTGTTCCGGCGTTCCCGTGGCGAGCATCCTCGGGATGGCGTCCAGCGCCGCCGGCTCGTCGAGCATGAGGGCGAAATACTGCTCGCGCACCAGGTTCTTGAAGGTCTCCAGCGTCACCTCCGCCGCCTGCTTGTCGCGCATTTCCCGCAGGACGGCGAAGGCGCGCTCGTCGGCGCCGGGGCCGGCCATACCGATATAAAGCAGCCCGCGCAGGCCCGCCTCGCGCACGCCGCCCTCGGCGATCTTCGCTTTTATCTCGGCGAGGCGCCGGTCGATGAACGCCAGTTCCTCCGGCTCCAGGCCCGGCCGGCGGCGCGGCGGCTCATCCGTCGCCCGCAAGCCCATCAGCGCTTGCATGACCGGGTTGCCGTAGATGCCGAGGAAGATCTGCTCGCAGGTCATGTCGCGCAGGTCGCGGTACATGTCGAGCGAGGCGACGATGTGGTCGGAGACCATCTCGCGCATCTTGACGAAGGGATTGTCGGGGTCGGCCTCGACGCGCTGGTCGCGGATCGCCGCCGCCATCTCGGCGATCTGGCGCATCAGCGGGTTCCTGTCGGAGAAGGCCAGGTAGGGCAGCTCCGCCGGCTTTATCTCGCTCAGCTGGCGCGCCGCCGGAGTGCTCATCATCGCCTGGACGAACGGCCGCGCCATCAGCCGGTAGAGCCCGAGGTTGATGTCGGAGACGTGGCGGACGGCGGCGAACATCCGATCGTCGCCCGGATCCGGCTGGACGATGGCCCGGATATCGTCGAGGTTGCGCGGCTCGAACCGCGCGACCCAGTCGCCGATGACGTATTGCACGCCCGGCGTGGCGTCGTCCTTCCTGGTCAGCACCGCCTCGTAGAGCCCCGGCGGCAGCACGTCGATGAGGTCGATGTTGGAGGCGAACTCGGCGTGTTCCTTGCGGGCGACGCCGCCGGAGACGAAGATGCCGAGATGGCCGACGCCTTCATGCACCGTGTAGACGATGGTCTGGCCGCATGCCTTGATGTCGGCGTCTTTCTGATAGAGGTCGGTGATCCAACCCAACGCCTGCTGCGGCGGCGTGATGTTGTCGCCTTCGGAGCAGAAGCAGATGATCGGCGACTTGATGTTTCGAAGATCGACGCGCACGCCGTCACGGGTGACGATTTCCGCCGTCGAGAGGTGGTTGCCAATGAACAGTTCGTCGACGATCCACTGGATCTCCTCGGCGTTGAGGTTGACGTGGCCACCCCACCAGGTCTCGAAGCCGAGGTAGCGCTCGGCTTCCGTGTCCACCTTCGCCCACACGTTATAGGGCTTCGACCAGTAGGTGTTGGAGGGGTTGGCCGCCTCGAAGTTGCCCACCAGGTTGCCGCCGTCGAACACGCCGCCGCCGAGATCGCTCAGGAGCGCCGTCACCCAGCTGCCGCCGGCGATGCCGCCGAGATAACGCATCGGGTTTCTGCCCTTGACGCCGGCCCAGTAGGACAGCGGTGAGCCGGGGATGATGATCGGGCCGAACAACTCCGGGCGTACGGCGGCCAGCATCATCACCGCCCATCCCGCCTGGCAGTTGCCGATGACACACGGCTTGCCCTCCGCCCCCGGGTGCAGCTCTAACACCTTCTCGAGAAAGCTGGCCTCGGCGTGCATGATGTCCTCTATCGTCTGCCCGGGCATCGGGTCGGGACTGAAGCCGACGAAGTAGCAGGTGTGGCCGGCCCGCATCGCGACACCGAGTTCGCTGTCCGCCTTGAAGCCGCCGATCCCCGGGCCGTGCCCAGCGCGCGGGTCGACGACGACAAAGGGGCGCTTTTTCGGATCGATGGTCACGCCTTCGGGCGGCGTCACCCGCACCATCATGTAGTTCACCGGCTTGTCGAACTGGCGGCCGTCCATGACGAGTTCGTAATTGAATTGAAGGACGTGCGGCACTTGCATCGCCTTGTGACGAAAATAATCCTCGCTGCGTCGACGCATGACGTCCCAGAACAGGATGCTGCGCTGAACCGTGTCGGTAATGAATTGTCCCGCCGTCGTAGCGGAGAAGGCGGCGGGCAGGCCACTGGCGGTTATTGTTTCAAGACCTGCCGTGCTGCATTTGGTGGCAGGAGGATTGGTCGTCCGTTGCGAGGTCTTGTCGACCATCATGGTGCTCCATCCCGGATGTGCCGCTTGGTTCTTTCATTGTAAACCCGAGCGTCCGAAAGGGCATCACGCAAAGTGTTCGCGTCACGGCGCGCCAACGCTCCGCCACCCCCCGACGGCACGGGATCGGCGGCGGATTTAGGCGAACGGGATTGTCGCGGCGGAACGGCGGCGTCCGGTCGGTAGCGGCGGCGCCTCCCATTCCGGCGCGCCGGGGTCGCGAAAGGCGCGGAAATCGGCGGCGGGAAACAGATTGTCCATGTATTCGAGGGCGGCGACGATCTCCGGGTCGAGGGTGCCCGTCTCGACGGCGTGCGCCAGGTGGTGGAAGCGGCTGACATGGTCCTTGAAACGGCGCTCGGCGTAGGCCACAGACTGGCCAGCGACGATCAACGTTGGCCAGTCCGACGCCTGGGCGAGGAGAAGCTCGCGCAGGGCCTGGTTCAGCGCCCGGGTGACAAGAGCGCCGTCGGCGCCGCCGCCCCCGGTGGCCCTGTCGGCCAGCCGTTGCATCCGCATCCCGCAGTCGATCAGGGTGTCCTGGATCCAGTCGGTGCGCCGGTTGAGCCATTGATCGAGGTAGCCGTCCGCGCCCAGGCTGGACAGCCCCGGTTCCGCCACCTGATGCACCGGGTGGCGCGCCAGGTATTCCGAAATGGAGACCAGCTCCAGCGTATCCTGGTCGTAGACCGCCTTGCGGATGACGTAGTCGAGCCACTGCGGCCCCTCGTGCCAGGCCTGACCGAACAGCGACGCCTCGAAAAGGGCGGTGACGATCGGCGGCCCGTCGAGCGCCGAATTCAGGTAGTCGACATGGGCGATCCGCTTGGTGAGAAAAATGCCGGCATCCCGCGCCGCCCGTTCGCGCGCCACCTCGGGCTGGTAGGGCTGCTTGTTGGAGGTCGGGCCGGTGATCCGGTGGTACTTGATGCCGGTCTCGGCGCGCCCGGAGCCGCCGAGGAACTGGCGGATATACTGGGCGTCGTAGTCATAGCCGATGTCGCGCGAAGGTTCGCGGTAGTCGGCGTCGCCGGCGAACCCGTCGTGCAGCGACCACACCTCCTTCGTGCTTTCCCGATCGTGGCCGAACGCGGCGACGCCGGAGGGGGTGAACAGCGGCGCATGGACGCCGTGGAAGGGGGTGACGCTGGCATGCACGATGCCATGTTCCTGGACGAAGAAGTAACGGATGCCATGGCGGCGCAGCACGCTGTCGAGGCCGGGCGACCAGGCGCATTCCGGCAGCCACAATCCGCGCGGCCGAAAGCCGAACACGCTTTCGAAATAATCGAGGCCGGTGGCGATCTGCGCCATCGCCGCCGGGCCACGCGGATGCAGCAGCGGCAGGATGGCGTGCGTCGCCGCCGAGGTGATCAGCTCGACGGCGCCGGCTTCGTGCAGCCGCTTGAAGCGCCGTGTCAACCGGCCCTCGCAGGCGTCGAAGGCGGCGAGCGCGTCCTCGAAGCCGCGCCGATAGCTGGCGGCGAGCCAACGCAGGTGGCCATCGCGCTGCTGCGACTCCTCGGCCTGCGCCAGGGCGATGGAGGCGCCGAGATGCCGCCGGTAGCGCTCCCGCAGCAGCGGATCCTCCAGCATGGCGATCAGTGTCGGCGACAGCGACCAGGTGATCTGGAACCGGGCGCCGTCGGCGATCAGCCTTTCCAGGCGGTTCAGCAGCGGCAAATAGGTTTCGGTGATCGCCGCGAACAGGCGGCGTTCCTCCGGGCTCGACTCCAGTTCCGGGTGGCGGACGTAGGGCAAATGGGCATGCAGGACGAGGGCGAGGTAGCCTTTGCTCATCACTGCCGCTTCCCGCTCGCCGCCAGCAGCGTTTCGTAGGCGAGATAATGTTCGGCGGCGATGCTTTCCGCCGAGACGGTGTGGTGCGCCTTCTGCTTGCCGAGCCAGCGCAGGATACTGCCGTGCATCGGGTTGGTGATCATCTCCTCGAGGCCGGCCGCCAGGGCGCTCAAGGTATTGGCGACGACGAGTCCGTTCTGGCCATGGTCGATGCCGGCGACGCGGGCCCCGCGGGTGATCAGCACCGGCTTGCCGAAGGCGTTGGCGCGCCGGGCGAGGCCCTCGTCCTGCCACGCGCGGGCGGGGATGACGACGAAGTCGCAGGCGGTGAGCAGCGGGTCGAAGGCATCCGACGGCACGTCGCCGACGAACCGGCAGCGGTCGCCGAGGCCGGCGTTGGCAGTGCGCATCTCCAGCTCGGTTTTCAGCGGTCCGGCGCCGGCGAACAGGAACTGCATCTCGCGGTGGATGCGGGCGACGGCGAGGATGGCGTCGACCAGAAGATCGGCGCCGGCGGCGTGGGAAATCTCGCCGGCGAACAGCGCCAGCGGCCGGTCGGCGATCAGGCCCCAGCTTTCCTTGATGTCGCCGGGATCCGGCAGTTGGGTGTCCGAATCCTCGAACACGTCGGGAATGACGAGGATTTTTTCCTCGCCGGCGCCATGCGTGGCGACGAGCTGCTGGCGGATCGACGAGCGGGGGACGATGACCAGGCGGGCGGCCAGCACGCCGTCGCGCTCGCACCGCTCCGCCAGCACGCCGATGCCGCGCATTTCGCCGCCGTGGCTGCGCTCCTGTTCCGTCGAGTGGAGGGACAGCACGAACGGCACATCGAGGGCGCGGGCGGCGGCGATGCAGGCGGGGATCGCCGGCCAGTCGTGGCCGTGCAACAGGTCGAAGGGCTTCGCGCGGTGGCGCCGGGTCAGGGCGTCGACCAGTTCGGCGGTGTGCGCGACCAGGCGTTCGCTGGCCGCCGGATCGTTCTCGGCGATGACCAGCGGGCCGCCGAACCGGGTCACCCGGATCGGGAATTCGGCGCACTTCTCGGCTAGCCGGTCGACCAGCGGGCGAATGCGGCCGCTCATGCGCGGCGCCGACTGCAACGCGCTGTGCACCATCGCCAGCGCCAGCGGGGAGGCGCGCGTGAGACGCGGCAGAGCCGCGTTCAGATGTTCGTAGGCCGGAGCATCGAGAATGTTCTCAACGCGCACCACGGGGGAGAAGTCGCGGCCGACGTAGAGGCCGGTCAGCGAGACTTGGCCGGACGGGCGATCCCGATCCGGGGCGACTTCCTCCGCCCGCGCCACCGCGCTGAAAACGCCGTTGGTCAGCCGAAAGCCGACCTCGGCGAGCCAGGTGCGATCCGCCTTGGGCACCGGCCAGTAGGTGCTGCCGGTGAGCGTCGCCGCGGTGATGTCGAAATGGCGGTGCGCGTTGAAGCCGTCGAAGACGACGTCGGTGACGTCGTAGATGCGAACGGCGAGTTGCGCGCCCTTGAAGGCGGCGCCGCGGGCGTGTGACAGCTCGCTCACCCCCCGGTCGCTGACATGCCAGCGGATGTAGACCAGCCGCGGCCGGACCGGCGTCAGGACGACCATGTCGCTGGCGAAGGCGCCGGGCAGCCGGGCGCCGATGTCCCAGGCGATCTCGCGCAGCCGCGCCGCCTCGAACGGCGACGAGGGGCCGGGCGCCGGCGGCATTTCGGCGGTGTCGACCTTTTCGGGCGTGGCCGCTTCGGGTGCCCGCCGGTCGGCGGCGCCGCCGGTCGGGCGGGGATCGGCGGACGCCCTCGCGTCTGTGGCGCTAGTCATCGGTCGCTGCGTTTTCCTCACCCGGATCGAAGCGTTAAGTAAAAGCCTTAAGTATATTTACACCATCCTAGCCGAATCGGCGGGGTCGCGTCGATAATTGTCGAACGTCGCTCGAAGGAGTCCGACGGTCGGCGACGGGCGGGAACGAGGGCACGGGGCCATGACCATCCGGAAGGGGAGCACCATCGCTTGACGACGCACAACCAGACCCGAGGCGGCGACGGCTGGATCGGCGCCTTTCCCGACCTCGCCGCGCTGCCGGAAGCGGAGCGCCGGGTCATCACCGATGTCGCCCAGAAGGTCGCCCTGCCGGCCGGTGCGCCGGCGTTTCGCCAAAGCGATGTCTGCGAACGCTACGTGTTCGTCGTCGACGGCTGCGTGCGCGTGCAGATGGTCTCGGAAAGCGGCCGCGAGATCCTGCTCTACCGGGTCTCCAGCGGCGAAACCTGTATCCTCACCACCTCGTGCCTGCTCGGTGAAGACACCTACCCGGCGGAGGCGGTGGCAGAGGTGGCGACGACGGCGGCGTTGCTGCCGCGCCGAGAATTCGACCGCCTGGTCGACCGTTCGGCGGCGTTTCGACATTTCGTGTTCGCCCACTACGGCCGGCGGCTGACCGACCTGATGCGCCTGCTCGACGAGGTGGCGTTCCAACGCATCGACGTGCGGCTGGCCCGACTGCTGGTCGACCGCGGTTCGGCGGCGCCGTCCCTGCCGCTGACCCACCAGGAGTTGGCGGTCGATCTCGGCTCGGCGCGCGAGGTGGTGAGCCGCCAACTCAAGGAGTTCGAGCGCCGCGGCTGGGTGACGTTGGGGCGCGGCCGGATCGAGGTGCGCGACATCCAGGCCTTGCGCGGGCTCGCCGACGATCATCCGTGATCGGCCATGCGGCCGGCGGTGACATTGTCACTGATCTTCCGCCGCCGCCGGTATTTAATACGCGCAAGTCGAAACGATTACCGCATCTCCGGTGGGACTTTTCGCGGCCGGGGTGCGAACCCTTGAGAGATGAGGATAGGTGAGATGACCAAGAACATCGGCATGATCGACCGCGTTTTGCGCATTGTCGTCGGGGCGGTGTTGATCGCCCTCGTGTTCGTCGGCCCGCAGACGATGTTGGGCTGGATCGGCCTGATCCCCATTGCCACGGCCTTCGTCGGGTTCTGCCCGGCCTACCGGCTGCTCGGCCTGCGGACCTGCCCCGCGCCGCACAAGACCGGCGCCTGACGGCGGCAACCATCCCCCAAGCCCCGCCGAACCGCGCCGCCCGCCGCCGCCGCTGCCTCCCCCACCCCTCCGGCGGCGGCGGACCCTTTTTATTTTTCGGGTACCACTTCACAGGGCGTTCATGGGACGCACAACCCGCACCAAGGCCTGATCGTGCCGGCAAGATTCCGGCACGCCATTCATTTTCGGCGCTTCCGCTATTCCGGCGGGCGTCGGTGGTAAACCTGTCGGCCGCTGCGAAATCTCTCGAATGGGACGACCCGGCACCTTAAACTAAGAGAAGTTTGGCACGTTGGCTCTTTGACGAGCGCGTTGAATGGACCTTTCAGGCTTCTCCGATTGGGCGGCATTTTGCGAGTCGCTGGACCTCGGCGCCCTGGTGCCCGAGGAATTCGCCCAGTATCGGCCGATCATCATCGATTGCGCCGGGTTCGTGCTGCGGAACATGTCGCCGGTGCGCACCATCGCCATTCTCGCCGACCAGCTCAGCCTCGGCGACGAGGCGACCATAGGCGACCGCATCGTCGGCATCGCCCGCCACTGCCCGGCCCTGCACAAGCTGGCGCAACTGGTCGCCCGCGACCGCCGCCTGCCCCTCGACTTCCGGCGCAGCCTGCAGATCCTGGAGACGATGCAAACGGCGATCCCGCTCGAAGACCTGCGGCGCCGCATCGAGGAGGAACTGGGCCCGCTGGAGGCGCTCGGCGTCAGCCTCGACGGTGAACCGCTCGCCGAGGCCAGCGTCGCCGTCGTCACGCCGTTCGTCTGGCGCCATGACGGCGAGGAAAAACGCGGCGTCTTCAAGGTCCTGAAGGAAGGGGTGCGGGAGCGGCTGGAGGAGGACCTGGATCTCCTCGTCAAGATCGCCGCGCGGCTGGATCAGTCCTGCGAGGCCTACGGCATCCCGCCGATCGACTACGAGACCACCTTCCAGCTGGTCCGCGACCTGTTGCAGTTCGAGATCCGCCTCGACCGCGAACAGGAGCACCTGGTGCGCGCGGCAACCACCTTCGCCGGGCTGCCGACGGTGCGGGTGCCGGCGCTCTATCCGTTCTGTACGCCCGGCATCACCGCCATGGAGCGCATCGACGGCTGCCGGGTGACCGACGCCGAACTGAAAGACGCCGACGCCCGCGGCGGACTGGCGATGCTGGTCACCGAGGCGCTGTTGGCGCGGCCGCTGTGGTCGTCCGCCGAGGTGGCGCTGTTTCATGCCGATCCGCACGCCGGCAATCTGGTCCTGACGCCCGACAACCGGCTCGGACTCCTCGACTGGAGCCTGGTCGGCAGCCTGAACAAACCGACCCGGATCGCCCTGACGCAGATCATGATCAGCGCCCTCTCGCTGGACGCGCCGCGTATCGCCGGCTCGATCGACGAGCTGTCGGTTCAGGTCGCCGATCCGGCGGCGCTGGCGGCGGTCATCGACGCCCGGCTCGCCGAGGTGCGTCACGGCGGCTGGCCGGGCGTCAACTGGCTGCAGGGGCTTCTGGAGGATGCCCAGGCGCGCGCCGGCGCCCGCTTCGGTGTCGAACTGGTGTTATTCTACAAGGTGCTGCACGTCTTGCGCGGTGTCCTCGCCGACATCGACGAGGAGGCCCGGCTCGATTCCGTGCTGGCGCGGCTGTTGATGACGCGGCTCGGCATCGAATGGACGGGCCGGCTGTTCATGCCGCCCTTCTCGCGGGCGCCGAGCAGCAACCTGTCGACCATGGATCTCTGCCACCTCCTCTTTTCGGCGCCGGCGGTGGCGACGCGCTACTGGTGGCGATACTACGAACAGGCCTTGTTTCGCGCCGTCAACGGCCCGGCCGACGCCGACTGACCCGCCACGTCGGCGCGAGTTGGCTCGCGCCGCGGGTCCGATTGGCGGGATCGAGCACGCGTTCGACGACGGCGAGCAGGTAATCGAAGTCGATCGGCTTGACGAGGTAATCGGTGACCCCAAATTCCTCGGCGGTGGCTATGTGTTCCGGTCCATTGATCGCCGACAGGAAAATGAACGGCGTCGCGCTGATCTCCGTTCCCGCCTCGCGCACCCTCTCGACGAGATCGAAACCGTCCGATTTCGGCATCGAAATGTCGCACAGGATCAAATCCGGGCGATGCAGTTCGATCAGCCGCATCGCCTCGACGCCGTTGCAGGCCTCGAGTGTCCGGTAGCCGCTGTCTTGCAGTTCTTCGCTGAGATTGGTGCGCAGGATCGGATCGTCTTCAACGCACAGGATCGTCGACATGCCCAATGCCCCAGGTTTGCTTCTCTTCTCATCGTCGCTGCAAAACCTTAGCAAAGGGTTATCGAGCCCAATATTGTCGGCGCCGGGTCGCGGCGATCCGCCACTAAGGACGCCGGCGCCGCCATCGCCCGGATGCGCGGACGGCGGGTGTCATTCGCGGCGGGGAGACGCTATGATCAGCGGCGCAAGAATGCGGCGCGTTCATCTGGCAAGTGCCCGGCCCCGGTAGATCGGGCGCGAAAAGCGGGATCATCATGGCTCCACGCGAGGGATCGAGCAAGGGACGGCGGCGGCGATCGCCCTGGCGCTGGCCGCTGCGTATCGTCGGCGGCCTGGTCGGACTTTTCGTCATCGCCGTTGTCGGCGCCCTGGTGCTTGTCCATGTCATCGACTGGAACGCCTACAAGCCGCGAATCGCCGCCGCCGTGCGCGAGGCGACCGGGCGCGAGTTGACACTGGAAACCGTCGATCTCTCCCTGTTTCCGAAAATCCGCCTGACGTTGACCGCCGTCAGCCTGTCCAACGCGCCATGGGCCGGGACCCCGGAGATGGCCAGCGCCGAGCGTATCAGCGGGGTCATCGGGCTGTGGCCGCTGCTCGTCGGCCGTCTCGCCATCGATATCTTCATCGTCGACCGGCCGCGGCTAAACCTGGAGATCAACGCGGCGGGCGAGGCCAACTGGACGTTCCGCCCGGACGACGCGGCGGCGAAAGACGATGGTCCATCCGGCGATGGCGACGGCGGTTCGGGCCGCGAGGTCGATCTGCCGTTCGACACCGTGACGCTCGGCGACGTCCGCCTCAGCGATGGTGCCGCCACCTACATCGATCGGCCGGCCGGCCAGACGGTAGAGGCGACCGAGATCAACGCCACCGCCGCGCTGCCGACCTTCGCCGATACGCTGACCGCCAGCATGACGATGCTGCTCAATGGCGAGGCGGTGGCCTTCGATGGCGTCGTCGACTCGCCGCGCGGCCTGCTCGAGGGCGACGGCGCGGAGACCAGCCTCGACCTGACGGCGCCGCTGATCGCCGCGTCCTACGCCGGCGGCGCGCGGACGCGGCCGCTACCGGGGCTCGACGGGCGATTCCGCCTCGACATCCCGTCGGTCGGCGCGCTTGCCGCCTGGCTCGGCCGGCCGTTGCCGGGCCGCGATCCGGGGCCGTTGCGGGCGCGCGCCAGCTTCGCCGCCTCCAGCCAACGGGTGGCGGTGGAGGAAGCGACGCTGGAGGGCACCGACCTCACCGCCAGGGCCACCGGCGCCGTCGACATCGCCGGGCCGGTGACCAAGGTGACGGCGTCGGTGCAAAGCGGCATCATCGACGTCGACCGCTATCTGCCGCCGCGCACCGCGGCGCCGGCGACCAAAGGCGACGCGGCGGCGGCGCGCGAGGCGGCGGAAACGGACACCGATAACGGCGCGTTGGCCGCGTTGTCCGACGAGCCTCTGGACTTCGACGCCGTGCGCGATCTCGACGCCGACGTCACGGTCAAGATCGACGGGGTGAAAGTGCGCGGATTCGAGGTCGGCCGCATCGACTTCGCCGCCACCGCCAAAGACGGTATCGTTTCGCTGCTGCTCAACCAGCTCGCCCTCTACGGCGGCGTTGTTAACAGCGACACCCGGCTCGACGCCGCGGGCGAGACGCCGCGGGCGACGACCGAGACGCGGATCGCCGGTGTCGACGTCGGCGCCTTGGCCCGCGCGGCGGCATCAGGGGAACCGCCGGTCGCCGGCCGGCTCGTGGCGACGGCGGATTTCGAGGCGACGGGTGCGAGCCCGCGCGCGCTGGTGCGCTCGCTGGCCGGCCGGCTGACGGCGGATCTCGGCGGCATCGACGTCGCGGCGGCGCCGTTGAGCGCCCTGAAGGCATCGGCGACCTTACAGGGAGCCGAGGCGCCGCCGGTGATCGAGGCGTCCGGGACCTACAACCGGCAGGCCCTGACCGTCACCGTTACCACCGACCCGTTGCGGAAACTGCTCGGCGCCGAACGCTTCAACGGCGAGGTGACGGTGGCCGGGGACGCCGTGCGCGGGCGCGGCTCCGGATGGCTCGACACCGGACCGGAGGTGCCGGAATTCGACCTCACCGCAACCATCGACAAGGCCGACCTGAATGCCCTGCTGCCCCGGAAAAGCGGTGCCGCGGAGGGCGGCCAACCGGCGCCCGGCGGCGAAACCGAGGGCGGCGCCGACGGCGAGTCCGGGTGGAGCACGCAGCCGATCGACTTCTCCGGCCTCGGCCGGGCCAACGGCCGGGCGGCGATCGATTTCGCCGATATCACCTACAAGGAGCTGGTGGTGACGCGCGGCAAGGCGACGGCGACGTTACAGGATCGCGTGCTGTCGGCCGAGTTGGACGATGTCCGGGTCGCCGAGGGCTCCATCGCCGCCAAGGCCGGCATCGATGCGACCGAGGACGCCGCCGCCGTCTCCTACCGGACGACGATCGCCAACATCGAGGCGCGCCCGCTGCTGGGGGGGTTGGATATCACCGACCGGCTTGGCGGCACCCTGGTGTTCAACACACAAGGCGAAGCCAAGGGGAGAAGCGAGAAGGAGCTGGTGGAGACGCTGAACGGGGTCGGCGGTTTCCGGTTCTCCGACGGGGCGATCTTTGGCGCCGATCTGGCAAAAGCGCTTCGCAAGGCGCGGAGTTTGGGCCTCAGGCGGTCGGCGGGAAGCGAGAAAACCGATTTCGCCGAGCTCAGCGGCACCTTCGAAATCACCGATGGGGTGCTGGTCAATCGCGACCTGCTGATGCTCTCTCCGGTGGTCCGCGTCACCGGCGCCGGGCAGGTGCCGCTGCCGCAACGCAGCGTCGATTACCGGGCCGAGGCGAGGCTGTTGGTCACCGCCGGAAGCCGGCGTGGCGAGAACGCGCTGGCCGGCGTGCCGATCCCGATCAGGATCATCGGCGGTTGGGACAATCCCCGGGTTAGCGTCAACTGGAAGGGCGTCTTTCGCTCCGTCGATCCGGATGACTTGGCGGATCTGCCGGGCGACCTGAAACAGCGCGCCGAGGAATTGGGCGTCGAGGTGCCGGGGGTCGACCGGCTGCCAGACGTTGAAAGCGTGCCGGAAAAGGCGCGCGACAAGGCCAAGGACCTGTTCCAGAAGTTCTTCAAGAACTGAGCCGGTAGGCGCGCCGCATGCCGGACAACTCCCGTCTCGCCACGCCGCCGGCCCGCGCGCCCTACGCGGCCGCCGAGCACACGCGCGGCCTGATCATGGCGGTGACCGGCATCCTCGTGCTCAGCCCGGACACCCTGGTCATCCGCCTGATCGAGGCCGACCCGGCGACGCTGTTGTGGTGGCGCGGCGTCTTCATGTTCACAGGCCTGGCGATTTACCTCACCCTGCGCCATCGCGGGCGGCCCTGGGCGGCGGTGCGCGCGGTGCCCCGGCTGGGCTGGCTGTCGGCGGCGCTGTTCGCCGTCTCGACGATCCTGTTCGTCGGCTCGGTAACGCTGACGACGGTCGCCAACACCCTCGTCATCGTCGCCTCTGCGCCGCTGTTCGCGGCGATTTTCTCGCGGCTGTTCTTAAGCGAGCCGGTGCCGCTGGCGACCTGGATCTGCGTCGGCGTCGGCATCGCCGCGGTGGCGGTGATCTTCGCCGGCAACCACGGGGGCGGCGCGCCGCGTTCGGAGGGCGCGCTATGGGGCGACCTGATGGCGGTCGGCTCGGCGATCCTGCTCGCCGCCCATTTCGTCAACGCCCGCCACGCCCGCGCCGTCAGCCTGATGCCGCCCTTGGCGCTGAGCGGCCTGTTGGTGGCGGCGGCGGTGTCGCCGTTCGCCAGCCCGCTCGACGTCGGACTTGGCGATTTCGGCTGGCTGGTGCTGCTCGGCCTGTTCATCATGCCGCTCGCCTTCGGCCTGTTGAGCGAGGCGCCCCGCTACATGCCGGCCGCCGAGGTCAGCCTGATCATCCTTTTGGAAACCGCGCTCGGGCCGCTGTGGGTCTGGCTGGTGCTGGCCGAGGTCCCCGACCCCTGGACCCTCGTCGGCGGCGCCCTCCTGGTGGCGACGCTGGTCGCGCACGGCGTGCTGGGGCTGCGGGGCAGCCGGGGCGTTTGACCCGCGCCGACGTTCATGTTGACGCACAGCCGAACGGGTCCTAAATTCTGACCAGTTATAATGACCGGAGGATAAGGAGGTGCGCAGCATCCAGGCGACGGAAGCGAAGGCCCGTCTGGCGGAAATCCTCCGCGCCGTCGAGCGCGGCGAAGAGTTTGCGATTACGCGCCATGGCCGGACGATTGCCCACTTGCGGCCTGCCGCCGGCGCCGATCGGGCGGCACGACGCGAGGCCCTCGACCGGTTCCGCGCCCGGCGCGCACGGTGGCAGCGGGCCGAGTTTTCGCTTCAGGAAATTCTCGATGCTCGCCACGAGGGCCATCGGGCGTGACGGCCATCGTCGTCGATGCATCCGTGTCGGCAAGCTGGTTGTTCGACGATGAGGATGATCCCCGGGCCGAGGCAGTGTTCGAGGCTCTTGCAGACGCGACCGGACTCGTGCCGCAGCTTTGGCACTATGAGATGCGCAATATCCTGCTCGTCGCCCGCCGTCGCAACCGGATCACGGACGAAGGCTTGAAGGACCGCATCATGGCGCTCGCCGATCTCCCCTTGCAAACCGACGCCGATGCCGATCTCGACCGCGCGCTGCTCCTGGCGGGAACGCACACTCTATCCTTTTATGATGCGCTGTATCTCGAACTCGCCGCGCGCCGGGAAGGCTTCCTGGCCAGCCTCGATGACCGATTGATCGCCGCCGCCCGCGCCGAGGGATTGACTGCGCAAATATAGCTAAAGAGATTGACAGACGCCGAAACGCCCGCTAGGATTATAGTCGCCCGCTAGGTTTTTAGATCCATTATAGCGTCAATTTTTAT
>CAYWRP010000012.1:0-62724 GCA_964460955.1 uncultured Rhodospirillaceae bacterium
GTCGGCGCCCATGCCGGCGACGTCGCCGACGTTGTCGCCGACGTTGTCGGCGATGACGCCCGGATTCCGGGGGTCATCCTCCGGAATGCCGGCCTCCACCTTACCGACAAGGTCGGCGCCGACGTCCGCCGCCTTGGTGAAGATACCGCCGCCGACGCGCGCGAACAGGGCGATGGACGAGGCGCCCATGGAGAAGCCCCACATCGTCTGCACGGTGTCGATGGTACCGAACAGATAGAACAGGATGCCCATGCCGAGCAGGCCGAACGAGGCGACGGCGATTCCCATGATCGCGCCGCCGCTGAAGGCGACCCGCAGCGCCGCCCGCTCGCCCTTCTCCAGCGCCGCGGCGGTGGTGCGCGTATTCGCCTTGGTCGCCGCCTTCATGCCGACGAAACCGGCGAGGCCCGACGCAACGGCGCCGGAGACGAACGCTAACATCATCTCGATGTGATACTGAAAGGTCAGCAAAAGGCCGACCACGGCGACGAAGATGGCGATCTTCAGATATTGACCGCGCAGATAGGTCATCGCGCCAAGATGAATGGCGTCGCCAATCGCCGCCATGCGCTCGGTGCCGCGCGACCGACGAACGATCAGCCCGAACAGGATAAGCGCAATGATAAGGCCGACACTTGCCGCGGCGGCCGCGACAAGCCCGCTGTTGAGGCTGGTTTCCATGATTTCCCTCGCTGTAGCCGATCCCTGTTGCGTTGCGGAGCGTGGCGCTCCTTCGACGACGCTGCCTTACCAGCCAAGAGCGAATTTTTGGTTATGACGTGACTTAAAACCCGGAATCCGCTTCTTGTTCACTCAACGACGGATCCTTAGCGTCGGCACCTTCTTAATCGCCGACCCGTCCGGCGTCCAGCGTTGTCGCGACATGGCTCTTGTCCATTATTGCAGGTTGCGTCAAAACCCTTGGGCGACGAAACTGCCGGTGGAAACCGCGGTGCGGCGTCGTGTCGCACAGCGCTTTTGTGACTGCGTGGCCTAAGGTCAGGCCGCGCGCCAATCCCGGCAGCCCGAATCGACGGCCACAGCGAGGAGACGAAAGATGTTGAGCCGACACTTCATGGTGAGATCGGAAGCGACCGTCGCCACAGTGCTGGAAACGGCGACGTTGGGAGAGGCCATCACCCAGATGGTCAAGGAACGCCGCCAGCAACTCCTCGTCGTCAATGAGAAGGAGGAATACGCCGGCGAAATCACCTCCTTCACGCTGGCCAAGCTGTTGTTGCCGGAAGGCGGCGGCGGCGAGCAGAGCCGCGAGGAGGCGGAACTGGAGACCATCACCGATATCGACGAGCGGATCCGCCCTCATCTCAGCCGGCGCGTCGCCGAATTCGCCGAGCATGGAAAGGCCATCGTGCATCCGGATACGCCGCTGGTCGAAACGCTGAAGCTCCTCGTTGCCGGCCGCCTGCGCCTGCCCGTGGTCGACGAGAAAACCAACAAGCTGGTCGGCGTCATCTCCGCTTTGACGGTGCTCCGCCACTACCAGTTCTAGCAACGCCGGTTGCGGCAGGGCGGGCGCGCGGTCAAGCGGCGTTCGCTCCGCCGACGGCACTCCGTGTTCGGTTGAAAAACCTGATTGTGGCGAACCATTTCCAGGCGTGTTATAGGGCGAATCATGCTTAAATGGAGAACCGCGAAAACTCAGGGGAACAGGAGAGAAAAGCGATGAAGTGTATGATGTTGCTGACAGGGGGTGGTCCGATGGTGATCCTGACGTCTTCGACCTACGCGCGGGACCCCGCCCTGCTGCGCGAGTTGGAGCTCAAGGGCATCAGCAAGTTCATTTCCTATGAAATTCCCGTCGAGATCGCCGCCGAACGGTACGGTAGTCACTTCGCCGCCGTGTCGCACGACATTCACGAGACAGACCAGTTGCGCATCCTCGATTTCAACGGCCAGCGGGCCTTCAAGCTTTTCAAGTTCAAGGAGTTGGGAAAACCGACGCGGTACGAAGGCGGCGAGGAAGTGTTGTATTCCGAAGAAGACGATCAGTGATCGGCGCGCGGCGCCCGGCCGGCGCCCGCATGCCCGCGGCGATTTCCGGCCCTGGCGCGCCCGGCAGGACTCGAACCTGCGACCCACTGCTTAGAAGGCAGTTGCTCTGTCCGGCTGAGCTACGGGCGCCACGCCTGAAGGTCCGCGCGCGGGTCTCGAGACCCGCCCCCTTGTCTAGCGATTTTGCCCCGCCGCGTTAACGCTAAACTGAATCGACCTCCCATTTTCTCGCAAATTTCTGCTGGTTTGGGTACGCTCGGCAAAACATCCATGTATCGTGAGCTTTCATCACTCCCATTATAAAGAAGAATATCCCGCATGCGCGTCGCAATGATCGGTACCGGATACGTTGGCCTTGTTTCCGGTGCCTGCTTTTCCGAATTCGGCAACACCGTTACCTGCGTCGATACCGACGCGGCGAAAATCGATCGGCTGAATGCCGGAAAGATCCCCATCTACGAGCCTGGCCTAGTGGATCTGGTCCTCGGCAACGCGAGTGCCGGTCGGCTGCGGTTCACCAGCGAGCTGGCTCCGGCGGTGGCCGAGGCCGAGGCGGTCTTCATCGCCGTCGGCACACCGACACGCCGCGGCGACGGGCACGCGGATCTATCCTTCGTCCATGCCGCGGCGCGCGAAATCGGCGCCGCGCTGACCGATTACACCGTCGTCATCACCAAATCGACGGTGCCCGTCGGCACCGGCGATGAGGTGGAGAAAATTATCCGCGACACGCGCCCCGACGCCGATTTCGACGTCGTCTCCAATCCGGAATTCCTGCGTGAAGGGTCTGCGATCGACGATTTCATGCGCCCGGACCGCGTGGTTATCGGGACGAGCAGCGAGCGCGCGCGGGCCGTGATGCGTCGGCTCTACCGCGTTCTCTACCTGATCGAGGCGCCGATCGTCTTCACCGACCGGGTCACCGCCGAGTTGACCAAGTACACGGCGAACGCTTTCCTGGCGACCAAGATCACCTTCATCAACGAGATCGCCGATCTCTGCGAAAGCATCGGTGCCGACGTGCACGATGTCGCCCATGCGATCGGCCTCGACGGCCGCATCGGGCGCAAGTTTCTGCATCCCGGCCCCGGCTTCGGCGGCTCCTGTTTTCCCAAGGACACTTTGGCGCTGATCAAGACGGCGCAGGACTATCGGACGCCGCTGCGCATCGTCGAGGACGTCTACGATATCAATGAGAAACGAAAGGCCGGGTTGGCCGGCAAGATCATCGCCGCCGCCGGCGGGTCGATCGCCGGCATCCGCATCGCCATCCTCGGGCTCGCCTTCAAGCAGAACACCGACGACATGCGGGAAGCGCCGGCGTTGAAGGTGATCCCCGCCCTGATCGAGGCCGGCGCCGATGTCCGCGCCTACGACCCCGCCGGCATGGACGAGGCCACGCGGCTGTTGCCGGGCCTCGCCTGCGGCGATGACGCCTACTCTACCCTTGAAGGCGCCGACGTCCTGGTCATTTTGACGGAATGGAACGAATTCCGCGCCCTCGATGCGCAGCGCGTCCGCTCGCTGATGCGCGGCGACACGGTAGTCGATCTGCGCAACATCCTCGATCCGGCGCAGATGGCGGCCACGGGCTTCGACTATCACTCCGTCGGCCGGCCAAAACCGGCCGCAGAGGCGGGGCCGAACGCCGCAGCTACCGATCCTTGCGGATCAACCTAATCACCTCGACGCCCGGATAGGTCGCGCTTTCCCCCCGGTCAAAGCGCTCGTTGACAAGATCGAGAACTTCCCGGTAATTCGGAAAAATCCACGGCCTTGACACAAACAGCCAGACATCACCGCCGACTTCCGAGGTAAAGATCGGGTTGCGTTCCAACCGCTCGACGTCAATAGAGTAGTGGGGCGGGAAATAGACGACTTCAACATCTTCGTCCAAATAGTTAGCCAAGGCTACGGGCCCCAGCACCAAGATTGTAGCATCGGAAGAGTTTTCTTGCATGAAGTCGGCGGCGGCGCGGAAGTCTTCCCGTACATATCGAGGATCATTGATCTGCGTTAGCGCATAGATCTGCACGCCGAAAAGAAGGATGATGCCCGCCAGGGCGACCGCCCGATACCGCCCAACCAGGCTGGACGCCGCCCACAGGAGAAAGAACGGCAATGCGGCAATGGCATATCGAGGCCGATAGGCAAAAACCACGAACGAACTCACCCATCCGAGCGCTGGCGGCATGACAAACATCAATAACGTGAAGACGCGACCAAAACTCAGTTTTTGGGCGAACGCAAGGATCGTCGGAATAAAACATACTAGAGCGGCCAGGGCTAGCTGAAAACGATAATCGAATAAAACATTTGTAATAGGAACTGCCTGGTCCAAAGCCTCTTGTATTTCTCGAACGCTTGGGCCGAAAGAATTACCACCGGCGAATGCTAGTGCGGTATAACCCGGTACATAGAAGAAACTCTCCACGGCAGGTCTTTCCAGACCTCTCTCGACGTGCAAAACGAAATCGCCGTAAAAGCCGGGGGCGAGCACGAGCAAGGCGCCTATCACACTGGCCGCCGTCCACAGCCAAGCGACCCGCCTGTCCTTTCTCGTGACGATGTCCCACAAGGCAATCAGGCCGTGCGTAAGTAGAACAAAAGCGTAGAGATAGTGCACACCACAGCCGATCAATGCTAGCATCGCATAGCCCAACCGATGTGCCATCGTTGGCTTTGAAAGCATTGAAAGCATCAAATGCGTCGACAGGAGACCGCACAACATCATCAACGAGTATACGCCGAGCTCCATGGAGTACCACACCGCCATCGGATTCAGTGCCAAAAGAAAAGTCGCAACAAGCGCGACGATTTTTTGATCGAGGCGGCAGAAGAGGAGATAAGCGACAGGAATAGAGACAATACCTGCAGCGGCCGAGAACAGGCGAAGTGCAAGGTCCGATTCGAAGCCGATCAAAAACAAGAATTTTACGAACAGAATGTATAAGGGGGGCCATCCTTCCGGATTCGTGACAACGTCCCAAAATGGAAATTTGGCGATTGTCTTATGCGTTACCTCATCGGCCCAAAGTGATTGACTATCGAGCAGCGCCAGTCGAATGGCGGCGCCGATCAATGTGGCCGCGATAACGAACCAACGTGCCTTGGTGTCCTCGCTCATGACGACGACAGATCTCGCCGACTTGCTCCTCGAAGCGTCAAGCATCTCACCCACACCAATTTCGTCGTCCCGCGATTCTTAGCACGCTTGGGGGTACCTCCGTATTCTGATTTATCCGTCGGCGTGTCCGTTGCGAGATACCATCGTCCCCGAAGATGGCGTAAACACGGTCTCGCCGGGAATTGACCGCGCGCGACCCGTGTTACGGGATTGCGACAACCGCAACGCGGTTCCCGCGACAACGCCCACCGTCAACCAGTAGGGTAATCCGAGCGCAATCTGTCCCCAAATCGGATTGAAGGTCGCCGAGAGCGGGACATAGATGAGAACGACCAAGCATCCATAACCGTTGAAAAACGGCCCCGGAACGGGGCGCCTTCCGATACGCCAAGCGGTAATACAGGACAGAAAGACGATGGTCAAGTAAACGAGAAAGCAGAGGATGCCCCCCATCGCAAGGAGATCGAGAATGTTCGAATGCGCCGGTATGATCAGTCGATACAAGCCGGTAATCCGTTGCTCACCAACGAACAGGGTGCCGATCCACGGCGACTCAAGAAACTGCGCATATCGGTACGCGTATAGAAAGTCGCGGGCCTCCGGTGACCCGGAGGGCAAGGCGACGTTCGATGGCAAGAAAAGTGGCAGCAGCACGACAGCGATCGCAACAATGTGCGCGCCGATAATCACCCCCTTTAAGCTTCGTGCGACATGGCGTCCCTCGTTGACGATGTGAATACCGTAACAGGCCAAGACCAAGAGGACGGCGAAATAGGTCGTGAACTTGGTGGTTAGGATGCTAGCAACGATGATCGTCACCGCGAGAGCATGGGTTACAAGCCGGTAACGGTTGTTTTTTTCGGCATCTGAAAACAGGCGCGATGCGAAAACGCCGACCGTGAAAAACATCTCTTCCTTAAGAATCTGCGGATTCTCGGACAATGGGCTTACGAGCAAGTGGAAGATCATTAATCCCAAAGTCACAAATGAAAAAATGGTCCCGGCGTTGATGACGATACGGTTAATTCGAGGACTTGGGGGATTGTAACCGATACATATCGCCCCAAGCGCTGGCGCAATTATGACGACATAGCGAAGGAATGTTTGGTCAAATGCGATACCAGCATACATGCTGGCCAAAGAACCATAGAGAATAACCGAGGTCAGGAATAGGGTGAGCCAGAAAATAGCCGAATAGCTGACAACACGTCCGTAGCTGACCAAAAGGACCGGCAACCCAGCCCATAATAAAACCAGCGGCACGAATGGCATCGATGTATGTATATCGCCGAGACCGAATGTTGTTCCAGTATAGTCGATCAGCCCAACGAAAAGGTACAACCAGATCAAAATGTAGAAAGAGGCAAAGATCCGTTCGAGTTGGGATGGCAAATGGGAACTCATTGGTAAATGAACTTCATCGCGGAGTTAACTTCGCGCCGACGGCGCAGGCGAGCCCGGAAGACCGTCGGGCCGAATAATTGGAATGCCTTGCTCACGGGGTACGTTAGGCTAACATCCCGTACCGTCAACGTGGCATTCAGCGGACAGGCCCGCATGGCTTCAAATATTTCGTCAACATTGTAGCCGAACCGGTCGAGACGGTCCAAGCCGACGTCGCGGCGCAAATTGGCGGCCCAGCCCCGGCGGAATGGAGAGCGGAAGTACTCCGGCCATGTCACGGAGTTTTCTCCGAGAACGGCATTTTTCCGAAGATACTTGGTGTCGCCGAGGGCGCCGGCGGCGCGTTTCGTCGGCACGGCGGCCGCGCCGTCAGGCAAACGGTCGCGCTCGATGCCAAGCGCGTCGCACAAACGCGACACGGTCGCCTCGGTGTCCTGTTGCAAATCTTCATACCGCACAACAACAATCCGCTCATCCTCCATTTCGGCGAGACGCAGCAGGTTTGGTAGACCAAGGCGGAATGCGATCTCGCACTTGTGGACGACCCAGGCTCCGTTGCCCCAAATCTCACATACTGACGCGGCAACGGCCAACGGATTGCGCAGAAGGATGACCATCTTGCATTGTGGGAAATAGCGCAGGATCTCGTCGCCGATCAGGCTGTAGTGTGGCGTCTTATCGATGAAAACATCCTGGCCGTCATGACAGTGGCTGGCATAGGCGCCTTCCGCGAACTGACGCACCAACCGGCCGAACACCGCGTCGCCATCCGGCAGGCGGTCGAAAAACGACCGGATCGCCCGGCAGGCGGTGGCGTGGCCGTATTCGGAGACCGCGCCATGGTCGCGCATGGCATAGATCAGCGGCAGCAAGAGCCATGGTTCATCGGCACTGGCGACGCGGGAGGACGACGCCGATAGCAATCGCTGCAGCCAAGATGATCCGGAACGGGGAAGCGACAGGATGAAGACGGGTCGCATGGTAAGAGTGCCCGAATAGCGGAAGGAAGAACGCGTGGAGCGAGACGGACCGGCGCCTACCGACGCAGGACGCTTCGGATATAGATGACCTGGTCAGGAAAAGTCTGTTTCATTCTTTCGATTATTGGCCGGTAGACGCCGATGACCGCGTTCATCACCGTGCCGCCAGTGAAGGTACGCGCCCGGATTTGCGCGATCTCGCGCTCCCGCGCCCGCCATTTGATATCCGAACTGCCGCCCGCCAGATATCGGGCGATGGCGAGCGGGACATACTTAAACCGAGCCCCCGCCGCGTAGAGGCGGCAATGCAGATCATAGTCGGCGCAGATCGGAAAATCGAGGTCATAGGGGTTATTGTCGAAAATTTCGCGGCGATAGATACAACTCTGGTGGCTCGTCATGTTGTTGAGCCGCAGGAAACCGATTGGCCGCCCCCGCCGGTAGAATTCCTTGCCGGCGCCATCGAATATGATCACGTCGCCGTAGACGACGGCAGCGTCGCCGGCCTCCGCCAAGGTACGGGTGAGCGCGGTCAGGGTACCCGTCTCCGCGAGGGTATCGCCTCCGTTAAGGAACATCACCCACGGCGCCGTCGCCAATTTGGCGCCCTTGTTGTGGGCATCATAAATGCCCTTGTCCGGCTCCGAAACGATCTTCGTCGCGTGTTCGGTCAAGGTTGGCAGGAACTCCTGCGTCCCGTCGCTCGACGCGCCATCGACGATGATCCACTCGGCGGGTCGCATGTCTTGCGACATGACGGACCGGCAAGTTTCCCGCAGGCCTTTTACGTCGTTATAGTTGATCGTGACGACAGCGATGCCAGGGGATGGATCCGCGGTCGCGGAGTTTCCCTTCGCCGCATCGTTTTTTTGGGGCGTCATGCTTCACTCCTTGCCACCGCGTGGCAACACATACAGCAATGTCAGTGTGCTACTTATATATTTACGAATATATAACAGTTTATTAAAAAATAGAGAATTCTAGGCGAAATTCCCATTCATACACTTCTTTTGGTAATGCTTGAAGATAACAATATCAACCAGAATCTGTTTGACTCGAGTAAACTTCAACCGAGATCGCGACGCACGCCGGTAACACGCCGCGAACCTCGCCGATATCCTTATCAACCTTGAATGCGCCAACGACTACCTGCCGACGCGGACCAACATCTGACATTCAGATTCTCGCCTTTCCACCGGATATAGGGCCATTGCGCCCATTTGTTGTTGCACACAGTTCGGGACTTGCGTGCGTTCAGGGACAGCTTCGTGAATGGCTCGAAGTAAAGGGAACACTCATAATCCAAAGTATCGTCTGCCTCCAGGGGCCCCTTGTGACCGGTGATCCGCATGCGATGATCGAAGGGAGCCGCCTCGAACGGGTGATGCGTCGCGTAACGCCGGAATGAAAATCAAGACACGCGACTGAGAAGTCCGGTGCGTCGGGTGGATCGAGGGGGCGGTCCGCCTTATCCGAAATAGCCTGTTTCGAAGATGTGGTCACCGTCTTTACCGGTCCGACGAGAGCACACATCCAGTTCAAATGATAGCCGACGCGCTTAAAATTACAGCCCGCCTCGAACTCGCTTGTGTAGGGTCATAGGGCACCATTCTTGGATCGCCAACCTTTGGGACTCATCAGGTAGATCGAGTTATTATCCATCTCGGCGTGAACCAAGCGCACGTCAACAACCGCGCCGTCACTAACAGCTTTCCAAAGTGTTTGCGCGGTGGCACCGAACGAACTCGATGGAGAGCAGGACCGGCGAAGCATTTTTCCGGCTCGCCGATTAAAGCGCGGACCTGATCCATGCGCTTGACCAGCGGTTTCTCGGAGTAAACCGTTCTTGCCGGCTTCCGGCGCCCGCTTCGTAACTTCGGCGCGCGACTGGATCGACGTGAAGTTGGCAACGGTATCGATGTTGGGGTCGGCAAGGAGGTCGACGATCGATTCGTAAAGCTTCGGGCCATAGTACCGTGTTACCGCCAGACCTCCTGTTGCGGACCCTGCGACAATGGCTCAAAGCCTACTCACAAAGCCGAACATCTGGGACAGCCCCTTTTTTTCTCGATGAGAATTCCCGAGCGGCGTAAAAGCCCGAGTTATTTCATATTCTCAACTTGACTCCGGGTTTTTTTTTGAATGCTTGGGAAATATCGGCGTTTCATTTCATTGCTTAAGAGCAGCCAAAAAAATTCAACCAAGCCGATTGTGTAACGCCGACCGAGCCGCCTTGGTTCGGTCAACAACCGGTAGACCCACTCTGCGCGCAGTTTCAAGAACAGCTTCGGCGCCCGCTGCTTGCGCCCCGACATATAGTCAAAAAGAGCGCCGACCCCCATCAGGACAGAAGTATTTATGGCTGCCCCATGTTCGGCGATCCATCTCTCTTGGAGTGGATTGCCAAGAGCGACCAGAACCAAGTCGGGGCGAGCCTGATTGATATCGGAGATTACCTTCGCCATGTCCCCCCAGCATTTGTAGCCATCTCGATAACCGCACACTTCCGATTGTCCCAGCGCGGATATCTTGGCGGCGGCTTCAGCGACAACGTCCGGCTTACCGCCAAACAGGAAAACACGGAGTGGTACGGGCGTATTCTCCAACAGAAACGGGATTAAATCGGTCCCGTTCAGGTTGGCCGGAAACCTCTTGCGATGGAGCAGCAAGCTGGAAATTTCAACCCCGATTCCATCGTTAACTGTCAGAAATCTCTTAATGATTTCACAATAGTATGGATCTTTTAATGCGTACGTGACCAGATTTGCATTGCCGAATGCGACATATGTTTTTTCACGAGACTTAATTTTCCTAAAAAAAGTATCCGAAAACTCGTCTCTAGTATAAACATGAAAGAAAACATTTCCAATTTCTCGCCCTATTGACACACTAGGGGACATATAAATACCTCAATATCTATTTTCCGCCCAAAGTGAAATTTGACATACGATAAGCGATACTCGACGTCGAATTCCTTGCCTCGGGTTCTCGATTTCAGATCTCGGTCATTGGCCATGCCGCCACAATGGTGTCAATTAACACGGTGTTTGTCTGTGCCGACTGTCGGATCCTTCACACCACGCCGGGCGTCGGCTGGATGGATAGCCTGCCAAGAGCAACAGAGCCATATTGCCGTCTTCTACACACTTCCTTCTATACCCGACAATAGACGCAGATGATCGAACGATGGATGATTCGAAACAGTCGAAAATCATAGAGCGGTTGACCGGAAGCTGGACAACCCATCAGTCCGAACCATCGGTCATGATTGCTACCACACTCCCCGATCATGATCGACAACCAATATTCTCCGCCACATTATCACGCCCAAGCTTCCCAAGGAACAAAATTTCATGGAAAGTCTTCGGTGGGCACTCATCGTCAATCTGTAATATATATAGATATATACGAGATAAAGAATATTTGCTTATACTCTTGATTACGTTTGTTTCGGTGAGAATCGGGACTTTGCGATGCATCATCGGGCCGGAAATCGTTCCCATTCCCTCATATCCTGACCATCGACTATACGTGGTCCCGCCAACGACCCAGAACGCTTTTGGTTGGTGACCGATCATGTGGTGCCCGGGCGCTGCTTTGACGACGACCACATCATCGACGTTCGGGTGTGCGCGTCGATTTGAGGTCGGCCGCAGGGGAATCGACCGCGCGTGACAGTCGGGCGTGGTGGTTATAAGCCCGCGTTTTTTCGTCTACGCCCCGCAAGAGACCTTAGGGTTTGGACGTAATCACGATATGTTGCCGGTTCGATCGAACGACGGCTAAATACTGTTGTGTTGAGGTCGAAATTACGCCACACAAGCATAACCGCCGCCGTATTGATCAACAATATAGCGGCGGCGGTGCCTAAGGCGGCGCCAATGGCGCCCAACCAAGGAATCAGCGCCGCGTTCAAGGCTACGTTGAGGGCGAGCGCGGCAAGACCGAAACGAATGTTGAATCGTTCGAAACCGCCCATCAATAGGATCGTCGCCGCCGGTCCGGCGGCACACCCATAAACCGCGCTCAGCACCGCCACTAGCAAGACGTTGGGATCGAATGTCGCTTCGGCATCGAAAAATAGCCCGGTGAGCGGTTCCTGTACCAGCAACAGGAGCGCACCGCCGATAATTCCCACGCCGGTCGAGATCAGGGCGGAGATGGTGATCATCGTTGATAGCGAAGCCTTTGCCGCTGGCAGTCCGGCATAGAACGGGCTCAGCGCCATGTTCAAGGCCTGCTCGGGAACATGCAGCAGGAGGGCCATGCGCGAGACGACGACATAGCGCGCGACTGTTTCGAAATCCGTCAGCCAACTCAACATAACGATGTCGATGTTGTGGATCAGCATGCGTATCGGCTGATTGAGCAGGAACGGGGTTAGCTTGTTCCAGAATGCACGCGTTAGCCTCCAGGAGACAAGACGTAGCGGCTTCAGCCTGATGCTGGGCCCGACACGCAACAAGAGCAGCCAACCGACCCCGCAAGCGATCAGCGCACTGATGCCATAGGCGCCGATCGAGGTCCTCGGATCCGGGATCAAACCGAATGCCATGGCTAGGGCAAGAAAAACGAGGAAGCCAGCCGGCGGCAGGAAGTCTCGTGTCAACTGCTGCGCCAACGGTCGTTTCCCGCCCAGCAGAATGAACCCCATGATCTGCGCGGTTGCCAAGGCGTAAGCCGTGGCCAGAACGAGCGGCGCGGCGTCCGCCGACACGTCCGGCCAGGCAATGATAACGAGAATTGTTAGCGGCAGCAGATACAATTGCGCCTGAAACACGAAGTTGAGCGTGCTTGCGGTGTCAAAATTGGCATCCGGCACACCGGCGGCGATGGTTTTGACGAGGTAGAACGGTGCCCCGGCATGCACGAAAAAACCGAGGATCATCGCTATCGATAAAAGATACCGAAACTCGCCAAGTTGCGAGTCGGTCATCACATAGGCAGCGAGGAACACCCAGATGCTTTGCACGAACATCGAGGTGAAGCGGAACAGAACGTTGGCCGACACGCTGGCGAGGCTAAGCGGCATCCCCGCCTTCGGCATTCCGTTGTCGAGGGGCGCCTCCGGACCTCCGGCCGCTTCGTTTCGGCGACGCTTGTGAAACACCGACTGACCCTTCTCGGTTCGCGGAAGGCGGATGCGGTTGCCTACATCCGCCTCTCAATCGCGAAAATGGAGTCGCCCCACCAACGTGACGCGATGACGACGGCTTGGCGCACTCAGTCGAGGTAGTAGCGGGAGTCCCCGGTTCGGTACGTTTCGCCGCGGTACCCATACTCCGAGAGTTTACGGAAATTCACCTGGGTGACGACGACGCCGGCGACGTTGATATTATCCCGGTAGAGTTGTTCGATGCCCTGGCGGACCGCGTCGCGCGGCGTTCTACGCCAACGCACCGCATACAAAACCGTATCGGCGAACTTGCTGACGATGCGGGTGTCGGCAACCGACAGAACAGGCGGCGTATCGACGAGGATAACGTCATACTTTTCCCGCAGCCGGGCGAACATCGCCTGAACCGCGGCTGGCTCGAACTGGTTGACGGCGTCGCGGGGCGATTGCTCGGTTGGCAGGATGTCGACCTGGGTTTTCGGGTCGCGAACGATCGCGTCGTCGAGGTCGACGCGGTCCGCCAACACCGCCAGAACCCCCCTCTCGTTCGAGATCGAGAACATCTGATGGACGCGCGGATGGCGCGAGTCGCTGTCGACGACGATGACCCGCTGTTCCGAACGCGCCCAGATCGTGCCCAGCATCGAGGTCAGCGACGATTTCCCTTCGCTCGACGACGACGAGGTCACGGCGATTACCTTCGGCGGCGTGCCTGTACCGGACAATAGAAGCGTCGTACGCAGGGCACGGATGTTTTCCGCCAACTGCGACATCGGCTTCCTGAGCACATAATCAACCATCGTCTCGCGCCGCCGCAGATCGACCGATGGGATACTCGCCAGCACGCTCAGTCCGGTTTCCGTCTGCACCTCCTGGATGGCGCCGATCGTGCTGTCGAACACCTCTGTCAGGAAGATCATGCCGAACCCGACGCCGGCGCCGAGAATCACCGCGGCGGCGGTGAACAAGTTTACGAACGGCCATGAAGGTTCGCGGGGAATCGGCGCCTGGGTAATGATCTGCGCGTCGGGCTGCTGAAAATCGCGCTGCTGGGAGGTTTCATTGAAGCGCGCGAGAAAGCTGTCGTAGAGGTTTTTCTTCGCCTCGGCATCGCTTTCCAGCTGACGCAATTGAACGGAGGCCCGGGATTGGCCCAGGGCCTGGGTTTGCAACCCCTGAACGGCCTGCTGGAGTTCCGCCTCCCGGGCGCGAGCGATTTCCATGTCACCGCGCAGCCGCTCGACGACCTTGTTGGTCTCCCGGCCGATGGTCGCCCGAAGATCGCGCAACTCGTTGCGGACATTGACGAGGACGGGATGGCGATCCCCGTAGTCGTTGGAGAGTTCCGCCTCGCGGCGGATCAGCTCCGCTTCCTGCGCCCGCAATCCCTGAATCAGTGGCGACGACAACACGTCCGCCGCCGACTGGGCGCCACCGGCACGAACCTGGCGACTCACCTGCTGATAGCGGGCCTCCGCCGCCGCCCGTTCGGTGCGCGCCTCGATTAACTGGATGTTCAATTCGCTGAGTTGCTGATTGGTGACTTCCACCGTCTGACCTTGGTCGAGGGCCATACGCTCCCGGAAGGTCTCGACCGCCGCGTTCGCTGCCTCGACGTTCTCGCGCAATTCCGACACACGATCACCGAGCCACTCCGTCGCCAGCCGGGTCGTCTCGAATTTTGCTTCCAGCTGATTGATCAGGTACTGGTTCGCGATCTCGTTGGCGATGCGCGCCGCTTTCACGCGGTCGGTCGATGTTGCCTTGATATCGATCGCCAAGGTAATGCCGACCTGCTCGATGTCGACGCTGTCCTTGAGGGCGCCGATGACGCTTTGCCGCAGATCGGCCGCCTGGAGTGCCGGATCGAGCGGCGGGTCGGCTTCGCCACCCCCCATCCAGTCGTTGAGTCGCGCCCTCCAGCTTTCCGGCACCAACGACATGATTCGGTCGGTCAATCCGGGCTCGGTACGCAGCTGGGCATTGAATTCCGGATCGCTAATGAGCCCCAGTTCGTCCACCACCCTGCCGGCGAGGGCATTGGAGTTCAGGACGACGATTTCCCCCCGGATGGCATCGTCCGAAAACGGCAGGCCGGAAAGGACGCTGTCGATCCCCTCGAGCAAATTGGTGTCGCGCGGCTGCAGCATAACCGTCGCCGTGGCCGTGTATTTCGGCGTCATGTTGGAGGTGATGAAATAAGCCATCGCGCCGAACAGGACGGCACCGATAATGACAAAATATTTGCGCCGCCAAATAAGTCGCCACAAATCGCGAATGTCGCTCTCGGTGGTATTTCTGACCACGTTTGCCGCCCACGTTTCCGCGCGCGAGACCGTCATACCCTTTTCGACATTCATACTGCGCCGTTCCCAATGCTAGCTTTCGAGAAGTTGGTCGCCGAGAACACGTGCGTCTTGGCGTCCAAGGCATGCCGCCGCCGGACCGAAAGTTTGTTGACGGATAAATCGCTCAAATGGTCTCGCCAAGTCACCTTTGGTGGTCTTCGCGGTATGTCAACCCATGGTTGTGTCACGACGTTACTCTCAATTCTTCGGTCGCCGGAAGCCGAGAAACGAAGCATGCGACCGATCGCGCGGCCGATTGGCCAACCTGGGCGTGCCAGCGGGCCCATGACACGTATTTCTCGATGCGCCGCGCCCTCACGCTTCTTCCGCCCCCAAGCTTTCGGATGTTTTCCCGCCACCCTCGTTCGCGTCGTCATCGCGAATTCGCATTTTCTCGGAAGGCATCATCGACCCTAGTATGCCGCCAACCGACAAGGCCCATGGAGGAGGCTGCCTGTCGGTCAGTCAATACCTGCCATGACCGGGCGACATACGAAATGATCCCCGTCACGCGTACCGATTTACCGAAAAGCATAATTTTCAACTTTAGTCTAGTCTTGATGCAGCAGTTGGCCAAGCGACACCTCGCGATGCTCGGTCCGCGAAACATAGTCGAAGACAACCTGGGCAATCCGGCTGATCATTTCCGCCGGCAAAGGATGGTGCGCCAATTGCGCCGCCCCGAACCCCGGCGAAACGGCACCCACCGTCCAATCCTCTTCGATACGCACCTCCACGAGCTTCAGGGCCGGTTCGCCGTGCGCGCCAAGATCGAACGGAATTCCCGCCAGGCGGAGGAACGCCTGTTTGTCCTCGGCGGCGCGAAACCCGTCGATGAAAGCCTGTTCGAGGCGCGCGGCGTCGTCGTCCCTCGCTGGAACCTCGTGCATCGCTTGCCGCTCAGTACGCGACCGGCCGGTCGATGATCCCCTTGTGCGCGCCGAGCTTGCCGTGCGCGACCAGCGAGCCCAACGCGTCGACGATCACCCGGACGCCGAACAACGCGGTGATGTCCGAGGTGTCGTAAGGCGGCGAGACCTCGACCACCTCGAGCCCGCACAGTCCCTCGGCGGCCACCTTGCCGACCAGCGCCAACGCCTCGCGCGGCAGGAAACCGCCCGGTTCCGGCCAGCCGGTGCCGGGAACGAAGCCGCAGTCGACGCAATCGATGTCGAAGCTCATGTAAACGGCGTCGGCGTCCTTCCAGGCCAGTTCGAGAGCGATCTCGGCGGTCTTGTCGATGCCGAGTTCCTCGACATCGCGCATGGTCAGCACGTTGGTCTTGCGGGCGCGGATCTCCTTCACCGCCTCGCGCGGCACCTGCCAGCCGCCGATGCCGACCTGCACCAGGTTGGTCGCCGGCACGTTGGGAAGGTTCGTCGCATGGAACCAGGGCGTGGTGTGCATCCGCTCGTCCAGGTCTTTCTCCTGGATGTCGGCATGGCGGTCGAAATGGACGATGCCGATCCGCTTCGAGGTGCATTGGGCGAGGCCGCGCAGGGTGGCGAAGCCGATGGAGTGGTCACCGCCGAGAATGACTGGCATGGCGCCGGATGAGAACACGTGGGCGACGGCGCGGCTGATCTGGTCGAAGGTCTTCTCGATGTTGGCGGGGATGGTGAACACGTCGCCGGCATCGCACAGCGTCATCTGTTCGCGGAGATCAACGCCGAGTTCGTAGTTGTAGGGCGTGTAGAGGGCGGAGATCTTGCGCATCCCCTGCGGGCCGAAACGGGTACCCGGTCGGTAGGTGGTGCCGCCGTCGAAGGGGGCGCCGATCACGGCGGCGTCGAAACGCCCGACATCGCGCACGTTCTCGATGTAGGGCGCCTTGAGAAACGTATTAATGCCGGCATAGTGCGGCAGTTCGCCGCGGGCAAACGTCGAAATGGTGCGGTCCTCGACGCTGTCGGCGGCGGTCAGCCCGTTTTTCAGCGCCGCCTCCCGTTCGGCCTCCCAGCGCGCCGACGGAATCTCGGCCTCCTTCAAGGCCGCCTTCCAGCCACGCGCCTGCATGGCGTCGAAATCGGGGTGATGGCGGCGCCGTTCGCCCGGACGCGACCGCCCGGCGTTGACGAAGGTGGGATCGATCATCGTTTGCTCTTCCTTTCCGCCTCAAGTTCCCGCACCAAGGCGCCCATGCCGGACTTGCGGTCCAGCGGCAGATCGTAGGTGACCGTCGCACCGAAGGCGTTCGGCGCGGCGGGGTCGTCGCGAACCTTATCGAAGACCAGAAGCCGCGTGCCAAGGGCAAAACCCTCCCCGATATCGTGGGTGACCATGAACACCGTCATCTGCGTCTCCGACCACAGTTTCAATAGAAGCGCGTGCATATCCTTGCGGGTCCCCGGATCCAGCGCCCCGAACGGCTCGTCGAGCAGCAGCACGCGTGGCTTCTTGACCAGCGTCTGGGCGATGGCGAGGCGCTGCTGCATGCCGCCGGAGAGGGCCGCCGGGTAAAGATCGCACGCCCCCGTCAGGCCAACCGCCTCCAGGTAGGTCATCGCCGCTTCCCTCGCCCGCCGCCCGGCGGCGCCGAAGAGGTGCCCGGTCAGCGGCGCGGCGGCGAATTCGAGGCCCAAGATGACGTTCTGCAGCACCGTCAGATGCGGAAATACCGAATAGCGCTGGAAGACCACCCCCCGCTCCGGCCCCGGTTCGGCCGGCAGCGGCGCGCCGTCGAGCAGGATGGCGCCCCGGCTCGGACTTTCCTCGCTGAGCAGCATCCGCAGGAACGTCGTCTTGCCGCAGCCGGAAGCGCCGACGATGGCGCAGAACGCACGCCCGACGACATGCAGATTGATCCGCTCCAGCACCACGGCAGCGCCATAGGTTTTCCAGACGTTACGGGCGATAACCTCGGCCATCAGGAATCCCGCCGACCGACCGACCATGGAAACGCCCGTTCCTGCAGCTTGCGCAAGGCATAGTCGATCGTGAAAGCCAGCAAGGTAATCCAGGCGACGTAGGGCAGGATTACATCCATGGCGAGATAGCGGCGCACCAGGAAGATCCGGTAGCCGAGCCCATCGGTCGCGGCGATCGCCTCGGCGGCGATGAGAAACAGCCACGCCGGCCCGAGGGATAGCCGGACGGCGTCGATCAGGCGTGGCGCCACCTGTGGCAGGACGATCCGGACAATGATCTGCCAGGTCGAGGCGCCCAAGGTTTCCGCCTTGATCAGCATCTCGCGTGGCAGCTGGCCGACCCGTAGCGCCAAGTCGCGCATCATGAACGGCGCTACGCCAAAGACGATCAAGACGATCTTTGACAGCTCGCCAAGCCCGAAGACGATGAACAGGATCGGCAGCACCGCCAACGGCGGAATCATCGACAGGACGGCGATGAACGGCGACAAGCCGGCCGTCAGAATCGGTAGGAGGCCGACCGCGACACCGACGATCAAGCCCATTGCCGTCGCCACGCCGAGGCCGATGGCGAGACGGCGGAGGCTGGCGCCGGTGTCGGACCAAAAGACGATCTCGCCCGAGCGGCGGTCCGGTTCGGTTGCCAAACGCGTCACGGTGTCGGCGATCGTCGCCGGCGACGGCAACAGCTTGTCGTTTGGGTTCTCCGCCAGCCGCATGCCGGACCCGACGAGGTAGGCGATGACAACCAGGACGAACGGCAGCATGGCAAGATAGAAGCCGCCAATGCGTCCCGGCCGCTGGTTGATCAGACGGCGCATGCCTGCGGGCCTAGAGCGCGCCCTCCGCCGCCATCGCCATGAAGTCGGGCGTGAAGCGCAGCTTGACGTTGGCCGGATCACCCAGCGTGACGCCCGTCGGGAATTCGATACCGACGGCGTCGGCCGACCGCGCGCCCTCGCCGAGCAGTCCATGCTCGAAGGAGAACCGCCGCACCAGATCCATCGTCTTGATTAACGCCGGGCTGGTGGTGAAGGCAACCCCGTCGGCCGGGTCGTAGAACATTTCGGTCGTCGCAAGTTGGCTGTCGTAGCCGGCGAGATCGGTGCCGGCCGCCGCCGCCATCGCCGAGCGCGCCGCCTTCGCCGCGTCGTCGTCGCCGGACATCACCGCCATGGTCTCGTACCAGGCGCCGACCAATGCCTTGGCGAAATTCGGATTGGCGGCCAGCGTCTCTGTATTCACCACCATCAGATCGATGATCTCGCCCGGAATGTCGGAGGAGTCGAACACCTTGTTGGCGCCCGGAATGGCGGCGATCTCCGAAAGCTGCGGGTTCCAGGTGACGACGGCCGTCACATCGTCGGAGCTGGCGAACACCGACACGATGTCGGCGTCGGAGGTATTGACCACCGTCAGGTCGCGTTCCGCCAAGCCGACGCTGTCGAGGGCACGGGCGAGCAGGTAATGGGAAACCGAAAGTTCCACCAGGTTGACCCGCTGCCCCTCGAGCGCGGCCACGGACTGTTGCCCCTTCAGCACGATGCCGTCGTTGCCGTTGGAGAAATCGCCGACGATCAGCGCGGTGGAATCGACGCCGCCGGCGGCCGGAATCGTCAGCGCGTCCATGTTGGTCATCACGCAGCCGTCGAAGGCGCCAGCCGTGTACTGATTGATCGATTCGATGTAATCGTTGATCTGCACGATCTCGACGTCGATGTCGTATTTGTCGGCCCACTTGTCCATGATGCCGCTTTCGGCGGCATATCCCCAGGGCATCCACCCGACATAGATCGACCAGGCGACGCGGAAAGACGTCTTCTCGTTCTCGGCGGATTGCGCGCCCGTGGTGGCGACCGCCACCAAAAACGCCACGCCCAAGGCCAGCAGACGCGCCGCCAGAACGGTGAAGCACTTACTCATCGATGACCTCCTCTTCTTTTCAAATCTTTTCAACAGCCTCTTCTTAAGGGCTCAACGCGGAGATCTATCATCGCGGCCGGGAGAGAGCCAGGACAGACGTTGCGTTGGTTGTTGCCACCCCCGCGTCCTCTCGTCTCCCGGGCTTTTGTCCCGCCGTGGCTCCGCCGCGCCGGCTCAACGCGGCGAAGGGCATCCCTCGGACCAAGCACCGTTTAAGGACGACCGGAACCCTGGATGCATTATAGGCGTTGGCTAAGCAAACAGCTTGCCATGGCGTGAGGCACGGCCGGCGCCGGGTTTGCGTCATCCGCTAAAGTCAGATGCTCGCGCCACTTTTCGCGTCTGGGGATAGAAGCTGGCCATGAATCGCGGGCGCGAAACCGGCGACCTGGCGGTGACCTGGGATGCAAGATTTGGGCATCGATCCGCCTATTTTGTAATCAAATTAGAATAAATGCTTAAAATTTAGTCCGCCGATTTGTGAGTGACCGCCCTCGACACCGAACCTCCGGTTTGCCGCTAAGCACTGACGCCGCCAGCCTTCTCGCCGTCGCGCGGGTGACATCGGGTCCATTGGCCCCATTCTTGCCGAAGTTTGGACAACGCTCAACGACGTGTTCCATCCATGAGGAGGGTCTTAATGAAACGGACATTCAGCGCCGCGGTGCTCACCGTGGCGGCACTGTGGTTTGTTGTCTCAACCAGCGCGGCAAAAGCCGCCGATACCATCAAGGTCGGCGTACTCCATTCGCTTTCCGGCACCATGGCGATCAGCGAAACGACGCTGAAGGACGTCATGCTCATGCTGATCGAGGATCAGAATGCCAAGGGCGGCCTGCTCGGCAAGCAGATCGAGGCGGTCGTCGTCGACCCCGCTTCCGACTGGCCGCTGTTCGCCGAGAAGGCACGCGAGCTCATCGAGAAGGACCAGGTCGATGTCGTGTTCGGCTGTTGGACGTCGGTGTCGCGGAAATCCGTGTTGCCGGTTTTCGAGGAGCTGAACGGCCTGCTGTTCTATCCCGTCCAATACGAAGGCGAAGAGTCGTCGCGGAACGTCTTCTATACCGGCGCGGCGCCGAACCAGCAGGCGATCCCGGCGGTGGAATACCTGATGAGCGAAGAGGGCGGCGGCGCCGAGCGCTGGGTGCTGCTCGGCACCGACTACGTCTATCCGCGCACGACCAACAAGATCCTGCGCGCCTTCCTCAACGCCAACGGCGTTGCCGACGAGGACATCATGGAGGACTACACGCCGTTCGGCCATTCCGACTGGCAGACGATCGTCTCGGAGGTCAAGGAATTCGCCTCGGCCGGTAAGTCGACCGCTGTCGTCTCGACTATCAACGGCGACGCCAACGTGCCCTTCTACAAGGAACTCGCCAACCAGGGCATCAAGGCGGAGGATCTGCCAGTGGTGGCATTCTCCGTCGGCGAGGAGGAACTGGCCGGCATCGACACCGAGCCGCTGATTGGCCACCTCGCGGCCTGGAATTACTTCATGAGCGTCGACACCGACGCCAATGCCGCGTTCATCGATAACTGGCATGCCTTCATCGGTAACGAGGAACGGGTGACCAACGACCCGATGGAAGCGCATTACATCGGCTTCAACATGTGGGTGCAGGCGGTTCAACAAGCCGGCACCACCGACGTCGACGCGGTGCGCCAGGCGATGTATGGACAGACGGTCCCGAACCTCACCGGCGATACCGCGGTGATGAACACCAACCATCACCTGTCGAAGCCGGTGCTCATCGGCGAGATTCAGGGCGACGGCCAATTCGAAGTTGTCTGGTCGACCGATGAGGTGGTCAAGGGCGATGCCTGGAGCGACTTCATCCCCGAAAGCGCCAAGCTTACCGCCGATTGGACCCATCCCTGGGTCTGCGGCAATTGCGAAACTCCGAAGTTCGGCGAGGCGGTGCCGGCCGGCCTTTAACCCATGCGAACCGGCGGCGGGGAGCGGCTGACGATCCAGGAGCCATTCCCCGCCGTTGATGCATTCTTTTCCTGTTCCTTATGTTACCGATGCGGAAGCGCGCATGCCTGATCCTTGGCGTCTGATCCGGACTTTATTTGTCGTGCTGATCGGCTTCTCGTTCTCCGGCGCTGCGCCGGCGGCGGCGGCCGAACTGGAACCTCTTCTCCCGACGCTGGCCAGCGACAGCTTTTCCGCCAAAATCCAGGCGGTCGAGGCGATCGCCGCGACTGGCGACGATCGGGCGGCGCCGATCCTGGAAGCGCTCGCCGACCGGCGGCTTTACGTTCGCGACAGCGATGGCGCGATCGTCTTTGCCGACCGCGAGGGCGGCAACTACCGCCTGACCGACCCACTGACCGGCCAGTCGCTGGGCGAGATCGGCCGCCGGGAGGTGTCGCGCATTCGCACCAACAACCGCCTGCGCGGCGTCGTCCGGGATGCCCTCGGCGCCTTGAAGCTCAGCCATCCCGACCCGGATCGCCGGGCACAAGCGGCGGATACCGTCTTCGGCGCCCGCGACGCGGCCCTCATCCCGGCCGTAGAACGCGCGCTGGCCGCCGAAACGGAGCCCCATGTCGCAGAGCGCATGGAGCGCGCCCTGGCGGCGACCCGGCTGTTCGGCGAGGCGGATACCGAGACGCGGCTGCAATCCATCGAGACGCTCTCGCGGTTCGCGCAACCGGAGATCCGCTCCCTCCTCGGCAACTTGCTCAACCGCGATTCCGAGGGCAACTACCGCGAGCCCGATGCCGATGTGCGCGCCGCGGCCGAGGAGGCCCTCGAATCGGTCGAACAACGGCTCGCATTGTGGGGCATCATCGGCAACGTGTTTCAGGGGGTGAGCCTCGGCTCGGTGCTGCTGCTCGCCGCCGTCGGCCTCGCCATCACGTTTGGCGTCATGGGCGTCATCAACCTCGCGCACGGCGAACTGGTGATGCTCGGTGCCTACACCACCTTCGTCATCCAGGAAATCATCCGCGCGCACGCGCCCGCGATGTTCGATTATTCCCTGTTCATCGCCATTCCGGCGGCTTTCATCGTCGCCGGCGCCGTCGGCATCGTCATCGAACGGACGGTCATTCAGTATCTCTATGGCCGGCCCCTGGAAACACTGCTGGCGACCTGGGGAATCAGCCTGATCCTGCAGCAGCTGGTGCGCACCATCTTCGGGCCGACCAACCAGCGGGTCGGCAATCCCTCCTGGATGAGCGGCGCCATCGAGACCTCCGGCGGCCTCGTCTTCACCTACAACCGGATCTGGATCATCGTCTTCAGCCTTCTCGTCATCGCCACCCTGGCGCTGGTGCTCAGGCGGACCAGCTTCGGGCTCAACATGCGCGCGGTGACGCAGAACCGGCGCATGGCCGCCTCGATGGGCATCCGCACCGGCCGCGTCGACGCGCTGACCTTCGGGCTCGGTTCCGGCATCGCCGGTATCGCCGGCGTGGCGCTCAGCCAGATCGACAACGTCAGCCCCAACCTGGGCCAAGCCTACATCATCGATTCCTTCATGGTCGTCGTCTTCGGTGGCGTCGGCAACCTGTGGGGCACCCTCGTCGGCGCCTTCACGCTCGGCATCACCAACAAGATTCTCGAACCGTTCGCCGGCGCCGTGCTGGCGAAGATCCTTGTCCTCGTCGCCATCATCCTGTTCATCCAAAAGCGCCCGCGCGGCCTGTTCGCGCTCAAGGGGCGGGCCGTGGAGTCCTGATCGACCGATGCCTGCGCGCACCTCCTTCCTCGCCCGCGACCGCGGCGGACAGATCTTCCTGGCGCTGCTCCTGGCGGCGGCCGTCGCCGTCCCGCTGCTCAACCTGACCGTGCCCGAGAGTTCGCCCTTCCATGTGCCCACCTGGATGGTCAGCCTCGTCGGCAAGTACCTGTGCTTCGCCCTCCTCGCCCTGTCGGTGGACCTGATCTGGGGCTTCTGCGGCATCCTCAGCCTCGGCCACGGCGCCTTCTTCGCGCTTGGCGGCTACGCGATGGGCATGCACCTGATGCGCCAGATCGGCGATCGCGGGGTCTATGGCAATCCGCAGCTGCCCGACTTCATGGTCTTCCTCGACTGGACCGAGCTGCCCTGGTACTGGCATGGCTTCGATGCCTTCCCGTTCGCCATGCTGATGGTGATCCTGGTGCCGGGGCTGCTCGCCTTCGTCTTCGGCTGGCTCGCCTTCCGCTCGCGGGTGACGGGGGTCTATCTCTCCATCATCACCCAGGCGTTGACCTATGCGCTAATGCTCGCCTTTTTCCGCAACGACATGGGGTTCGGCGGCAACAACGGCCTCACCGACTTCAAGGACCTCCTCGGTTTCGACATCCAGGCGAACGAAACCCGCTGCGGCCTGTTCGTCGCCTCGGCGATCGCCCTTGGCCTCGCCTACATCCTCTGCCGCGCCATCGTCTCGTCGCGCCTCGGCAAGGTCTTGGTCGCCATCCGCGATGCCCACAGCCGGGCCCGCTTTCTCGGCTACCGGGTCGAATACTACCAGCTGTTCGTGTTCGTCGTCTCTGCCATGCTGGCCGGTGTCGCCGGCGCGCTCTACGTGCCGCAGGTGGGCATCATCAACCCCGGCGAGTTCGCGCCGGCCAATTCCATCGAGATCGTCGTCTGGGTGGCGGTCGGCGGCCGCGGCTCGCTCTATGGCGCGGTTCTGGGCGCCCTGCTGGTCAATTACGGCAAGACCTACTTCACCGGCGCCCTGCCGGAAGCATGGCTCTATGTTCTGGGCGCTTTGTTCATCGCCGTGACGCTCTTCCTGCCGAAGGGCATCGTCGGCACCATTCCCTCCTTCACCTGGCGCCGCAAACCGCCGCCCGACGCCCCGGAACGCACCGCCCAAGCCGGAAGGAGCGGCGAATGAGCGCGCCCGCCATCCACGCCAAGCCGGAACGCCACGACACCCTGCTCTACCTCGACGGCGTCACGGTCAGCTTCGACGGCTTCAAGGCGCTGAACAACCTCAGCTTCTACATGGAGGTCGGCGAATTGCGCGCCATCATCGGCCCCAACGGCGCCGGCAAGACGACGATGATGGACGTCATCACCGGCAAGACCAGGCCGCAGCACGGCGAGGTGCTGTTCAATGGCGGTGTCGACCTGACCCGCGAGGACGAGGCGGCGATCGCTACGCTTGGCATCGGCCGCAAGTTCCAGAAACCGACCGTGTTTGAGCATCATACGGTGTGGGACAACCTGGAACTCGCGATGGCCGGCAGCCGCGGCGTTCTCCAATCCCTGTTCTTTCGTCTGTCGCTCGCCGGCCAGGGGCGGATCGAGCAGATCCTGGAGACGATCGGGCTGCAGGACGCCAAGGACCGCCGGGCGGGCGATCTCTCGCACGGCCAGAAGCAGTGGCTGGAAATCGGCATGCTGCTGATCCAGGATCCGACTCTGTTGATGCTGGACGAGCCAGTCGCCGGCATGACCGATGGCGAGACCGAACAGACCGCTGACTTGATCGGCCGGATTTCCCAATCGCACACGGTGATGGTGGTGGAGCACGACATGAACTTCGTCCGATCGCTGGGCTGCCGGGTGACGGTGTTACACGAAGGCTCCGTTCTCGCGGAGGGCTCGATGGCTGCCGTGCAGGCCGACGAGCGCGTCATCGAAGTCTACCTCGGGCGCTGAAACGATGCTGTCGGTTGAAAACATCGATCTCTTCTACGGCGCCAGCCAGGCACTGCGCCGGATCAGCGTGCAGGCGACGGCGGGCGCCGTGACCTGCATCCTCGGCCGCAACGGCGTCGGCAAGACGAGCCTGCTGCGCGCGGTCGTCGGCCACCAGCCGGTGTCGTCGGGCCGCGTCGTCTGGGAGGACGCCGACATCACCGGCCTGCCGCCCTTCGCCCGCGCCGCGCGCGGCATCGCCTACGTCCCGCAGGGGCGCGAGATCTTTCCGCTGCTGACGGTGGAGGAGAACCTGCGCACCGGCTTGGCCGCCGCGCCGCGCGGCCAGCGGACGATTCAGGAGGAAATCTTCGAGCTGTTCCCGGTGCTGAAGGAAATGCTGGGCCGTCGCGGCGGCGACCTTTCCGGCGGCCAGCAACAGCAACTCGCCATCGGCCGCGCCCTGGTCACCCGCCCCCGCCTCCTGGTCCTCGACGAGCCGACGGAGGGTATCCAGCCGTCGATCATCAAGGACATCGAGAAGGTGATCCGCGTGCTGGCGGCGCGCGGCGACATGGCGATCCTGCTCGTCGAGCAGTACTTCGAGTTTGCCCGCGACCTCGCCGACACCTTCGCGGTGATGGATCGCGGCGAGATCGTCCTCGCCGGGCGGCGGGATGAGATGGTCGAGGCGGATGTCCGCGCCCGCCTTACGGTATGAGGAGGTGACAGTCGAGCCGGGCATGCGGGGCGCCGTCGAGCTGGCGTTCGCCGGCGACGGTTCGACCACCCGGCTCCAGACGCTCTACCATAAGGCGCCTTTGCGCGCCCTGTTCCCGACCCCGGCGGCGGGCGATCCGGTGACGGCGGTGATCGCCACCACCTCCGGCGGCCTAGTCGGCGGCGACCGGCTTTCCCTCAACCTCGCCGTTTCGGCCGGCGGCCAGGCGCTGGTGACGACGCAGGCGGCGGAAAAGATCTACCGCTCGCTCGGGCCCGACTGCGCGGTCGACGTCTCGATCGAGATCAGCGACGCGGCGGCGCTGGAGTGGATGCCGCAGGAGACCATCCTGTTCGACCGCGCGCGCCTGAGGCGAACCACCACCGTCGCCCTCGATGGCGACAGCCGCCTGCTCGCCGGCGACATCCTCGTCTTCGGCCGCACGGCGCACGGCGAAAGCCTCCATGCCGGCCTGGTCCGCGACACCTGGGAGGTGCGCGTCGACGGGCGGCTCGTCTGGGCCGACGCCCTGCACATGGCCGACGATCTTGCCGGCCTGCTCGCCCATCCCGCCTGTTTCGACGGCGCCCGCGCCTATGCCACCCTGCTCTATGCCGCGCCGGATGCGCCGGAGCGTTTGCCCCTCGCCCGCGACCTCTTGCCCGCCGATGCCGTCGCCAGCGGCGCCACCGTCGTCGGGCCGCTGCTGATCGCCCGCTTCCTGGCCCGAGACACCTTGCAATTGCGCGGCGCGTTCTGCTTATTCTGGGCCAAGTTCCGCGCGGCCGTGTTAGGTCGGCCGGCGCGCCTGCCCCGGGTGTGGCAGATCTGAACAGAGGGAGGTGATGGGCGATGAACCTGACGCCACGGGAAAAAGACAAGTTGCTGATCGCCATGGCGGCGATGGTCGCCCGCCGCCGGCTTGAGCGGGGCGTCAAGCTCAACCATCCGGAGGCGGTGGCTCTGATCTCCGACTTCGTCACCGAGGGCGCCCGCGACGGCCGCAGCGTGGCCGATCTGATGCGTGACGGCGCCGGCGTGCTGACCCGCGACCAGGTGATGGAGGGAGTGCCGGAAATGATCCACGAAATCCAGGTGGAAGCCACCTTCCCCGATGGGACGAAGCTGGTCACCGTCCACAACCCGATCCGCTGACGGAGGCGATTCCATGATCCCAGGCGAAATTTTCCCCGCCGCTGGCGAACTGGTCCTCAACGACGGGCGGCCGACGGTGACGCTGACGGTCGAGAACACCGGCGACCGGCCGATCCAGGTCGGCTCGCACTACCATTTCTTCGAGACCAACGCGGCGCTGCGGTTCGACCGGGCGCAGGCGCGCGGCTACCGCCTCGACATCCCCGCCGGCACGGCGGTGCGCTTCGAGCCGGGGCAGACGCGCGAGGTCACCCTCGTCGCCTACGACGGCAACGGCATCGTCCACGGCTTCAACGCCCTCGTCCAGGGCAAGCTCGGGCTTGGAGGTTGAGTCCATGGCCTATACCATCGACCGCGCGGCCTATGCCGCCATGTTCGGCCCCACCACCGGCGACCGGGTGCGGCTGGCCGACACCGACCTGATCATCGAAGTGGAAGCCGACCGCACCGTCTATGGCGAGGAGGTGAAATTCGGCGGCGGCAAGGTGATCCGCGACGGCATGGGCCAGTCCCAGGTCAACCGCGCCGACGGCGCCGTAGACACCGTCATCACCAACGCGCTGATCCTCGATTACTGGGGCATCGTCAAGGCCGACATCGGGCTGAAGGACGGCCGCATCGCCGCCATCGGCAAGGCCGGCAATCCGGACATCCAGCCCGGCGTCGATATCGTCATCGGCCCCGGCACCGAGGCCATCGCCGGCGAGGGGCGGATCGTCACGGCGGGCGGCATCGACGCGCACATCCACTGGATCTGCCCGCAGTTGGTCGAAGAGGCGCTCTATTCCGGCATCACGACGATGCTCGGCGGCGGCACCGGCCCGGCGGAAGGCACCAATGCCACCACCTGCACGCCAGGCCCCTGGCACATCGGCCGCATGCTGCAGGCGGCGGAAGCGTTTCCGATGAATTTAGGGTTTTTCGGCAAGGGCAACGCCTCGAAACCTGATGCGTTACTTGAACAAGTTGCGGCCGGCGCCTGCGGGCTGAAGCTGCACGAGGACTGGGGGACGACGCCGGCGGCGATCGACACCTGCCTCGCCGTCGCCGACACCACCGACGTCCAGGTCGCCATCCACACCGACACGCTGAACGAATCCGGCTTCGTCGAGCACACCATCGCCGCCTTCAAGGGCCGCGCCATCCACGCCTTCCACACCGAGGGCGCCGGCGGCGGCCACGCGCCGGACATCATCAAGGTCTGCGGCGAGGCCAACGTCCTGCCGTCGTCGACCAACCCGACCCGCCCCTACACCGTCAATACCCTGGATGAGCACCTGGACATGCTGATGGTCTGCCATCACCTGGACAGCCGCATCCCGGAAGACGTCGCCTTCGCCGAGAGCCGCATCCGCAAGGAAACCATCGCCGCCGAGGACATCCTGCACGATTTCGGCGCCTTCAGCATGATCGCCTCGGACAGTCAGGCGATGGGCCGCGTCGGCGAGGTGATCATCCGCACCTGGCAGACGGCGGACAAGATGAAGCGCCAGCGCGGCCGGCTGGCGGACGAATTCGGCGACAACGACAACCTGCGCGCCAAGCGCTACATCGCCAAGTACACCATCAACCCGGCACTGACGCATGGCATCGCCAACCACGTCGGCTCCATCGAGGTCGGCAAGCTGGCCGATCTCGTGCTGTGGAAGCCGATGAACTTCGGCGTCAAGCCGGATCTGGTCCTCAAATGCGGCACCATCGCCGCCGCCGCCATGGGCGATCCCAACGCTTCCATCCCGACGCCGCAGCCGGTGCACTACCGGCCGATGTTCGGCGCCTTCGGCCGCTCCCTCACCGAAAGCGCCGTCACCTTCGTCTCCAAGGAGGGGCTGGAGACCGACGTCGGCGGCTCCCTCGGCTTGCGAAAACGCCTGCTTCCGGTGCACGGCTGCCGGTCGGTGACCAAGGCCGACATGATCCTCAACAACGCGACGCCGGAGATCGCCGTCGACCCGGAAACCTACGAGGTGCGTGCCAACGGCGAGCTGCTGACCTGCGAGTCGGCGGCCGAGCTTGCCATGGCGCAGCGCTATTTCCTGTTCTGAAGCAATGCGCCGCGCCATCGCCGTGCGCCGCGCCGGGATGTGGGACGGCACCGCCACCTGCTCCGTCACCCTCGCCTTTGCCGACCGCCATCGACGCCGCTTCCGGCTGGCCGACGATGCCGGCGAGGCCTTCCTGCTCGACCTGTCGCAGGCGACCGTGCTCGCCGACGGCGATGCCCTCGAACTCGACGACGGCGGCCTGATGCGCGTCAACGCGGCGCAAGAGGCGGTGCTCGACATCGAGCCCGACACGCCGGAACAGGCGTTGCGCATCGCCTGGCACATCGGCAACCGTCATACGCGCGTGCAGGTGATGGCCGGCGGCCGGCTGCGCATCCTCGCCGACCCCGTCCTGGAGGCGATGGTCGCCGGACTCGGCGGCCGCATTCATTCCGCGCGGGCTCCCTTTTCACCGGAGGCGGGCGCGTATGCCCACGGCGCGGCGGCGCATGGCCATGACTGACACCAACCGCGCGCTCTACCGCCTACTCGCCTGGATGTCGCCGTCGTTCCCGGTCGGTGCGTATACCTATTCGCACGGCCTGGAATACGCCGTCGAGGCGGGCGCGGTCCATGACAGGACGACGATGGGGCTGTGGACGGAAGCGATCGTCCGCCACGGATCGGGTCGCGTGGACGCGATGCTGTGTGCCGCCGCCCATCGCGCCGCCGGGAGCAACGACTGGCCCGGGCTCTTCGACGTATGCCGCAGGGCGGCCGCGCATCGGGGAACATCGGAACTGGCGACGGAGAGCGCCGACCCCGGCCGCGCCTTCCTGACGACCGTCGCCGCCGCTTGGGGCGACCCGCGTGTCGACCGGCTCGATGCGATGTTGCGGGCAGACGCCGTCCCGCCCGCCTACGCGACCGCCGTCGGTGGCATCGCGGCATGGGCCGGCATCGCCATCGACACCACCGTCGCCGCCTTCCTGCACGCCTTCGCCGCCAACCTGATATCGGCCGGCATCCGCCTAATCCCGCTTGGCCAGACCGACGGCCAGCGCCTCGTCGCCGCCCTGGAAACGCCCGTCCTCGAGGCGGCGCGGGCGGCGATCACGGCACCCCCCAACTCGCTTGGCGCGGCGACCCCCATCGTCGACCTCGCCGCGATGCGCCATGAAACCCAATACACGAGGCTGTTTCGCTCATGACCCCCTCCCCCACCTTGCCGCTCCGCGTCGGCGTCGGCGGCCCCGTCGGCTCCGGCAAGACCGCCCTCGTCGATGCTCTGTGCAAGGCGATGCGCGACCGCTACCACATCGCCGCCGTCACCAACGACATCTACACCCAGGAGGACGCCCAGTTCCTGATCCGTTCCGGCGCCCTGGCGCCTGAGCGGATCATGGGCGTCGAGACGGGTGGCTGCCCGCACACGGCGATCCGCGAGGATGCGTCGATCAACCTGGCGGCACTGGAACGAATGGTGTCGCTGTTTCCGGACGTCGAGATCGTCTTCATAGAATCCGGCGGCGACAACCTGGCGGCGACCTTTTCGCCGGAGCTGGCGGACATCACGATCTACGTAATCGACGTCTCCGCCGGCGACAAGATCCCGCGCAAGGGCGGCCCCGGCATCACGCGGTCGGATCTGCTGGTGATCAACAAGATCGATCTGGCGCCGCTGGTCGGCGCCGATCTGGGTGTTATGGAACGCGATGCCAAGAAGATGCGCGGCGAGCGGCCGTTCCTCTTCGCTAACCTGAAGGCGGGCAACGGCGTCAAAGCGGTCGCCGATTTCATCGCCACGTCGGGCGGTCTGGCGCCACCCGCTAGCGTTGATGCGGGCGCAAGGTGAAATTCTCGGCGTAGCTTTTCGGGCGCATCTCGCGGTCTTTCGGCTCGATGACGCGGTAGCTCAGCCCGTTGCGCTCGGCGAAGGCGATCGCCTCCTCGCGGCTGTCGAACTTCATCCGCACCTGCTCGCGGGTATCGCCGTAGCCGACCCAGCCCATCAGGTTGTCGGTGCGCTGCCGAACGCCGGGCTCGAACTGGAGGAGCCAGTGATTCATGTTGCCGCGCGCCGACTGCATGGCCGATTTCGCCGGTTGATAGATACGAACTTGCGCCATGTTTCTCGCACCGCCGTTAGGATTGCCGTTGCTTAGGCCGGCCGTTGCCGCCGACAACTGGAACTTAGGCCTTTCGGCGCCGCGAGGAAAGGGAATGTCGCCGCCGTCCTGCCGGCATCCGTCGCGCGTGGCTGGATCGCCTTGCAGATCGCAGGGGCGAGAAAACCGGACCTTGTGAGGCCCGGCTTCCCGGAGGGGTGGGTCAGGAGATGGGGGGAGCTCCTGACATTCTCGATCCTACCGATTCGCGCCGGCGGCCGCTGTGACGCGCGACACCGCGCGCCGCGGTCGGCAGAGTGGCCGGCGATTGGCCTCGTTGTCACACGCCGGTCATGGAAAATCGATAAAATGGTCCCGACATCCAAGTTTGTTTGCTCAAGGAGGATTCCGACGCGTGTCCGTCTACGTCTGCAATCTCGCGGAAATGCCACACCACGCCAAGGCGCTCAAGCCGAGCCATTTGATCTCGGCGATCTCCCATTCCGAGCAACCGGAGACGCCGCCGGGGCTGAATCCGGTCAACCATCTGCGCCTGACCATCGACGATATCTCGAACACGTGCCCCGGCTATGTCTGCCCAGAGGCCGACCACATCGAAGAACTGATCGATTTCGTCGGCGGCTGGAATGCCGAACGGCCGCTCCTCGTCCACTGTTTCGCCGGTGTCAGCCGATCCACCGCCGCGGCGCTGATCACCCTGGCCTCAAAGGCGCCGGGCCGCGAAATGGTGGCCGCCAAGGCGCTGCGCCGGGTGGCCCCGCACGCCCTGCCCAACCGGCGGATGATCGAGATCGCCGACGACCTGCTTGCCTGCGAAGGCCGGCTGATCGCCGCTCGCGAGGCGATGGGGCCGCACGACGGCAGCCTGCTTGGGCCGCTGATCGGCCTCGAACTGATGCGATAGCGCGGATGGCGACCGGCCAGATTACCGTCGTCGAGGCGAGCGCGCTTGCCAACTCGGCGCAGCGCCAACATGCCGTTCACATGCGCCGCGCCATCGCCCAGGCCCGCCGCAACCCGGCGCACCCGTTCGGCGCCGTGATCGTCGATGCGCTGAGCGATACGATCATGGGGGAAGGCGTCAACCGCGTCGACGTCAGCCCGATCCTGCACGGCGAAACCGCCGCCATCGATGCCTGCGCCCGCAATCATCCAACCGTCGACTGGCGCCGGTTGACCCTCTACACCACCGCCGAGCCGTGCCCGATGTGCGCCGGCGCCATCGCCTGGGCGGGAATCAGCGAGATCGTCATCGGCACCAGCATCGCGACAATGGCCGGTCTAGGCTTCAAACAGCTGAGCCTGCCCTGTTTGACCGTTTTCCAGTCCGCTCCGTTCTATCAGGCGCGCGTGATCGCCGACTTTCTCACCGAGGAGACCGACCCGCTATATGCGCCGCTGGCGGCGGGTGGTGGCTAAACAGCCATTGCGGAAGGTGGTCGGGGAGACTGGATTCGAACCAGCGACCCTCTGCTCCCAAAGCAGATGCGCTACCAGGCTGCGCTACTCCCCGACGGATGGTGAGGATAGGGTGTTTTGCCGGCCGCCGCAACGCGCCCGCGCACCCCGAGCGGCGGCGGGCTTACGTCGCCAAGCCGTAGAACATGCGCGCCGACGTCAGGAACAGGAAAAGCGCGAAGGCGCGCCGCAGCCAGATCGGATCGATGGCGTGGGCGACGCGCGCGCCGTAGGGCGCCGCCAGCATCGTCGCCGGAACGATTAGCGCGAAGCCGAGCAGATTGACATAGCCGAGGCTGAACGGCGGCCGCCCGGCGCTTTGCAGGCCGGCGAGGACAAAGCCGAGGGCGCCGGGGACGGCGATGATCAGCCCGACCGCGGAGGCGGTTCCCACCGCCTTGCGAATCGGATAGCTGCAGGCGCTCAGGATCGGCACGGTCAGCGTGCCACCGCCGATGCCCATCATCGCCGAAATGGCGCCAACCAGGCCGCCGAGGCCGGCCAGGCGGAGCTTCGGTGGCAGGTCCGGGCGCACCACCCAGCCCTCCGGCCGCAGCGCCATGTTGGCGGCGACAACCAGGGCGACAACGGCGAAAACGGCGGTCAATATCTCGCCCCGGACGAGGCTGGCGATGGCGGTGCCGGCGAGGACGCCGACGAAGATCGCCGGCCCCCACAGTCTCAGCAGCGCGAAATCGACAGCGCCGCGCCGGTAATGGCTGCGTGCCGAGACGATCGCCGTTGGGATGATTGCCGCCAGGGAGGTGCCAACGGCGAGATGCATCCGCACCGACTCGTCAATCCCGAGCAGGGTCAGGCCATGATATAGCACCGGCACGACGACGATGCCGCCGCCGACACCCAGCAGGCCAGCCAGCAGGCCGGCGAAGCCGCCCGCCGCGGCCAACGCCACCCCCAAGCCCAGCCAATCGATCCACGTCCACGCCACACCGCGCTCCGTCCTCTTAATTCCGACGAAAGCGCGAGATTAACGACGCAGCGGTGGAAATGCGAAGGATTCGCGGCGGACTAAATCTTGCGACGCGTATGGGTGGCGAGAAAATCGATCAATTGCTCGATTTCATCGGCGACGACGAGGTCACCCATCCTCGGCCCGCAGGCCGCGTAGAGACCGGCCGCCGTCTTGATGATCCGCAACGGCTGTTCGCGCGGCCGCTCATCGACGACGAGGATGATATCGTCGCCGCGATCGTCCCGCCGGTGCGACCACGAGTGCCAGGGGGTTCCCTGCTTGAAGCACGTCGTTAAACGGGCGAGTTCATCCTCGGTGAACACGGTGCTGTGCACGACTCCCTCCTTTCCGATACCGGGAACGGTCCGATGACTGATGGCGTTGCACCGACGAATCCATCGCCAAAAAAGGCGAATAGCGCCGCGGCACGTTCACGTTAAGGTTATATAATGAATCGCGACAACGGCACAACCTAATTCCCGTTATTAGTTTACGGAAAAAAGCGTGTCCCTACCCGACCGCCGGGCAGGTTTTGACAGAGGGCTCGAAAATCCGGTGCCGAACCATGCTGTTACGGTCGATACCGAGGCGCTCCGCCGTTCCGGCGACGACCTCGAGAACGGCTAGTGCCGGACCCGCGGAGCGGATCGGCGCCAGCGAATAGGGCTCGGTCCCGGTCGCCACGTTGAGGACCCGCCCGGCGCAGTCGAGAAAAACCATATCAAGGGAAATCGGCGTGTTTTTCATCCACATCGCCACCCGGCGCGAGACCTGGAAATCGAACAGCATGCCGGCGTGGGCATCCAGCGAGTTCCGATGCTGCAACCCGCGCGCCCGGCTTTCCGGCGTATCGGCGATTTCCGTCTCGATGGCGAAGATCCCCCGTGATGTCTGAACGACCACCGTCTCCCTTGGCAGCGTTCCGGAGTTGGCGAGAAGGGGCCCCATCACGGACACGGAGATGGCACAAGCGATCGCCAAGGCGACGACCAGTCGCGTACAGGAACGCGGGTCGAACTTAATCATCTTTTTCCTCCACCGAGTCCATCATCGGCATTGCGCGCGATGCGAATGTGGTGTTTCTTTCTGCGCCGTCGCGCGGGGTTCCTCTCGACGGATCAAATAGGAAAGAAACCGGGCCGGCAACGCAACCCGGTAATGCCAGCGGGGAGAGCGAACGTGGCAAGAACCATTGGCCTCACGGTCAGCTTGGTCGTTCTCTGGCTGCTGCTGTCCGGTCACCTTCATGAAGCCTTGCTGCTCGGGCTTGGCGCCGCCTCCGTGTTGCTCACCGTCTATATCGCCAAGCGGATGGGCGTTATCGACGCGGAAGGGTTTCCCATGCAGACCCTGCCACGGGCCCTCGCCTATTTGGGCTGGCTGCTCTGGGAGATCGTCAAGTCCAACGTCGCCGTCCTGCGGGTGCTCGCGCAGCCACGGATGCCGGTCCGAATCAGCGTGCAATGCATCCAGCCGACGCAGAAGACCGACCTCGGCCGGGTCATCCACGCAAATTCCATCACCCTGACGCCGGGAACCGTCACCCTCGCCGTCGCCGAGGACAAAATCATCGTTCATGCGTTGACGGAGGCATCCGCCGCCGGGCTGCACACCGGCGAAATGGATCGCCGGGTGACCGCCATCGAGGGGCGCTGAGGGCATGTATTCACTGATCTGCATCGCGATCCTCTTCGGCATGGGCATCACGCTGGCCCGCGCCATCATCGGCCCGACGGTCTACGACCGCATCCTCGCGGTGAATACGTTTGGCACGCTCACCGTGCTGTTCATCGCCGCCTACGGTTTTCTTACCGACCGCCCCGAGTTCCTGGACATTGCCCTGGTCTACGCGCTGATCAACTTCATCGGCACCGTGGCGGTGACCAAATACGTCCGTTTCACCCACCTCGGCCTTCCCGTCCTCGGCCGGCGGAGGTCCGACCTTTGATCGCCACCGTCGCCGACATCGCCAGCTGGTTTTGCCTCATCGGCGGTACCGCCGTCATCGCCATCGGCGCCACCGGCATGCTGCGCCTGCCGGATCTGTTCGCCCGCATGCATGGCGCCAGCGTGATCGATAGTCTCGGCGTCGCGCTAGTCCTTCTCGGCCTGTTGCTGCAGGCCGGCTTCACCTTGGTGGCGATCAAGCTGGTCCTGATCTTCGTCTTCATCCTCTACACCAGCCCGGCGACGACACATGCCCTGGCGCGGGCCGCCATCGCCGACAACCAGAGACCGGTGTTGACCGATGACGAACCGGAAGGAGGTCCATCATCGAAGCTCTGATCGACACTGTTCTCCTGACATTCCTGATCGTCACCGCCGTGGCGCTGGCGCGGCTGAGCAACCTTTTCGCCGTCGTGATGATGTCGGGGATCTTCAGCCTCCTGGCGGCCGCGCTCTATGTCGACCTCGACGCCGTCGATGTGGCGTTCACGGAAGCGGCGGTGGGTGCCGGCATCGCGACCGTGCTCGGTCTGGCCACCCTGGCCTTGACGGGGATCGAGACCGAGAAGCCGTCGACCCGGTCCGTCTGGCCGGCGCTCGGCATCGTTTCGCTCACCGGCGCGGCGCTGATCTACGGGACCGCCGAAATGCCGGCCTTCGGCGACCCGAACGCGCCGATGCACCAGCATGTCGCGCCCTACTACATCGAACGCACCGCCGAGGAGATCGGCGTGCCGAACATCGTCACCGCCGTGCTCGCCAGCTACCGGGGCTACGACACGCTCGGCGAGACGACGGTGATTTTCACCGCCGCGGTCGGCGTCTTGGCGCTCCTCGGCTGGCGGCGCCGACCCAACGGTGGCAGGACGCGCAAGGAGGATCGGACGCCATGATGCGGCGCAAGGTCGTCCTCCGCGTCACCTCGAAGATGTTGATTCCGCCGATTTTGCTGTTCGCGCTCTATGTTCAGTTTCACGGTGATTTCGGCCCCGGCGGCGGCTTCCAGGCCGGTGTCATCTTTGGCGCCGCCTTCATCCTCAACTGCCTGATCGTCGGCGTCACGGCGTCGCGCAATGTCATTCCCCCCTCCATATCACGCACCCTCCTCGCCTCGGGCGTTCTGCTCTACGCCGCCGTCGGCATCGCCGGCATTCTCCTCGGCGGCAATTTTCTCGATTATTCCGTCCTCGCCCACGATCCCGTGCACGGCCAACACTACGGTATTATGCTGATCGAACTCGGCGTCGGCACCACCGTCGCCGCCGCGATGATCACGATCTTCTATACCTTCGCCTCCCGCTCCGTCACCGACGAGGAGGACCTACCGGAATGAGCGGGATCGGCCTGTTCAATTACTGGGCCGTGATCGTCCTGATGATGATCGGCCTTTTCGTGGTAATCGCCCAGGGCAACCTGGTCAAGAAGCTGTTCGGCCTCAACATCTTCCAGGTCTCCGTATTCATTTTCTACATCACCATGTCGGAGGTGGACGGTGGCACCGCGCCGATTCTCGAGGACGGCTTCACCACCTACAACAACCCGCTGCCGCATGTCCTGATCCTCACCGCAATCGTCGTCGGCATTGCCACCATGGCGCTCGGCCTCGCGCTGATCGTGCGCATTCGCGAGGCGTACGGATCCATCGAGGAAGACGACCTGGTCGAAGACATCCGTTCATCGGAAGCGCCATGATCATCGACCATCTGCCGATCTGGCAGGTGATCCTGCCGCTGATCATGGCACCGATCGTCGTCATCCTGCACCAGCGCCACCTCGCCTGGGTGCTCGCCTTGGCGGTCAGTTGGGCCAGCTTCGCCGTCTCGATTGCCCTGTTGGTCGAGGTCGGCAAGACCGGCGTGATCTCCTATCATGTGGGCGGCTGGGCGCCGCCTTGGGGTATCGAGATCCGCGTCGACCTGTTCAGCGCCTTTGTTCTGACCACGGTCTCCTTCATCGGCGCGACGGTCATCCCCTACGCGCGCGCCAGCATCGAGCGCGAGGTGGACGAGGAACGGCATTACCTTTTCTACGCGATGTACCTGTTATGCCTCGCCGGCCTGCTGGGCATTCCGATCACCGGCGATGTGTTCAACCTGTTCGTGTTCCTGGAGATCTCGTCACTCTCGTCTTATGTCCTGATCAGCCTGTCACGCGACCGCCGGGCGCTCGTCGCCGCCTTTCGTTACCTGATCATGGGCACCATCGGCGCCACCTTCTACATCATTGGCGTCGGACTGATGTACATGATGACCGGCAGCCTCAACATGGTCGATCTCGCCCAACGGCTGCCCTCGGTGGAGGAGACGCGGACGGCGCAGATGGCGCTGGCGTTCGTGCTCGTCGGTCTCGGGCTCAAGGTGGCGGTCTTTCCGCTGCATATGTGGCTGCCCAATGCCTACTCGTACGCTCCCAACACGGTCACCGTGTTCATTGCCGGCACCTCGACGAAGGTCGCCTTCTACGCGCTCATTCGCATTCTGTTCACCGTTTTCGGCGCCGGTGAAATGCTCCCCGCCTTGCCGCTGGATGAAGCGCTGATCGCCCTCGCCGTGATCTCCATGCTGGTGCCCTCGGTCGTCGCGGTGTTCCAGACGGACGTCAAACGTCTGCTCGCCTATTCGAGCATTTCCCAACTCGGCTACATGGTGCTGGGGATGAGCATGGTGAGCGTCAACGGTCTGGCTGGCAGCATCGTTCACATCTTCAACCACGCGATCATGAAAGCGGCGCTGTTCATGGCCGTGGGGTGTGTCTTCTTCCGCCTTGGCTCGTCGGTGATGAAGGACATCGCCGGCTTCGGGCACAAGATGCCGGTGACCGCCGGCGCCATCGTCCTCGGCGGTTTCAGCCTCATTGGCGCGCCGCTAAGCGCCGGCTTCGTCACCAAATGGTTCTTGCTGCAGGGCGCCATCGAGCGGGACTGGTGGATCGTCGCCGCCGCGATCATCCTCTCCGGCCTCCTCGCCCTCGTCTACATGTGGCGGATGGTCGAGTGTGCCTATTTCGGTTCCGGCCATTTGCCGGTCTCCGGCGGCCTGCGCGAAGCGCCGGCGAGCATGCTGATCCCGCTGTTGATCCTCTGCGCGGCCAACCTTTTCTTCGGTATTGACGGCACGCTGACCGGCGAGATCGCCGAATCCGCCGCCACCTCGTTGATGGGGATCCGGCCGTGAGCCTCGAGCTCGCGATGCTGCTGGCGATCGCCATACCCTCGGCCGGCGCGGCGCTGATCCCGGTATTCGGCCGTCATCCCAACCTGCGCGAGGCGGTCACCCTGATCATCTCGGTGGCACTCCTGGCGGTCGTCATCTTCATTATTGGTGACGTCCTGGCCGGCAATCGACCCCGCCTGCTGCTTCTTGAAATGTTGCCGGGCGTGGAGTTCGTCCTCGTGGCCGAGCCGCTCGGCGCCATCTTCGCCGGCATCGCCAGCGTGTTGTGGATCGTCACATCAGTCTACTCCATCGGCTACATGCGCGGCCACGACGAAAAAAATCAGACCCGCTTCTATTCCTTTTTCGCCATCGCGCTGGCCTGCGCCGTCGGCGTTGCCTTTTCCGGCAACCTTCTGACGTTGTTTACCTTTTACGAAGTTCTGACGATCTGCACGTTCCCCCTGGTGACCCATTCCGGGACCGACGAGGCGAAGCGCGCCGGGCGGGTCTATCTCGGCTTCCTGCTCGGCACGTCGATCGGCCTGCAACTGCCGGCGGTGATCGCCACCTGGTTGCTTGCCGGCACGCTCGATTTTCGCGAAGGCGGCATCCTCGCCGGCCATGCCTCGGACGCCATGATCGGCCTCCTGCTGTTCCTCTATATGTTCGGCATCGGCAAGGCGGCGTTGATGCCGGTGCACCGCTGGCTGCCGGCGGCAATGGTCGCGCCGACGCCGGTCAGCGCCCTGCTGCACGCCGTCGCGGTGGTCAAGGCCGGCGTGTTCACCGTCGTCAAGGTGATCGTCTATGTCTTCGGCACCGACCTGCTGTTGAGCGTCGACTGGTATCAATGGCTGATCTATGTCGCCGGCTTCACCATCATCGCCGCGTCGACCATCGCCCTGCAGCAGGACAACCTGAAACGCCGCCTTGCCTTCTCCACCATCAGCCAGCTCTCGTATGTCGTCATCGCGGCGGCGGTTCTGGCGCCGGCCTCCATCGCCGGAGCGGCGTTCCACATCGCCGCGCATGCCTTCGGCAAGATCACGCTTTTTTTCGCCGCCGGCGCCATCCTCGTCGCCGCGCACAAGACGGAAGTCAGCCAGCTCGACGGCATCGGCTGGCGGATGCCGTGGACCATGGGCGCGTTCGCCGTCGCCTCGCTGTCGATGATCGGCCTGCCACCAACCGCCGGCTTCATCTCCAAATGGTACATGGTGCAGGGCGCCTGGCAGGCGGACCAGATCTTCGTCCTCGCCATCCTGCTCGGCAGCACCCTGCTGAACGCCGGTTACTTCCTGCCCATTGTCTATTCGGCTTTCTTTAAGCCCGAGTTGGCGGCCGGCGGTGGCAATCCAGGGCATGCGTCGGCGCACGGGCACGGGCACACCACACCGCACCATGCCGCCGACCACGGCGAGGCGCCGCTGCCGATCGTCCTGGCGATCACCTTTACCGCGGCGATGACGGTGGTTTTGTTCTTCGCCCCCGGCGTCGTACTCGATCTGATCGGCCAACTGCCGGGCCAAGCGGTAGGAAAGATGCAATGAGTCCCTCCGAGACCGACCACTGGCTGGTGCGCCCGTCGACGATCCGCCTGTTGTGGCGGGTCGGCATCGCGGTTCTGGTCGCCCTGACGCTGCTAGACGCCCTCGACTTCGCCCACCCCCATTTTGGCATCGACGGCAGCTTCGGCTTCTATTCGTGGTACGGGTTCGCCACCTGCGCGGCGATGGTGTTTTTCGCCAAGGGACTCGGCCTGCTGCTGAAACGCTCCGACCGGTATTACGACGATGACTAGCCTGCCGCCCGGCCTGATCCTCGTTGTTGGCGGGCTGCTGCTGCCGCTTTTGCCCGCCCGCCTGCGGCCGCTCGTTCTGTTGGGCCTGCCGCCGGTGGTGGTGGCGACCGTCTGGATGCTGCCCGAGGGCGCCGGCGCGGCGATTCCCTACCTCGGCTGGGACGTCGTTCCGGTCAATGTCGACGCGCTCGGCCGGCTGTTCGCGACAATCTTCGGCTTGATGGCCTGGGTCGGCGCCCTCTATGCGCTGAACCAGAAAACCCTGCTGGAACTGGTTGCCGCCTTCGTCTACGCCGGCAGCGCCATCGGCGTTGCGCTCGCCGGCGACCTTTTGACGGTGTTCGTGTTCTGGGAGATCATGGCCATCGCTTCCGGCCTGATCCTCTGGTCGTCCGGAACGCTTGCCTCCTACGGCGCCTCGATGCGCTACATCATGGTTCATTTCACCGGCGGCGTGATCCTGATGTTCGGCATCCTGGCCTACGCCAACCACACCGGCTCGCTCGCCTTCACGGCGATGACGATGGATCACTGGAGCACATGGCTGATCCTCGCCGGTTTTCTCATCAACGCCGGCGCGCCGCCTCTGTCCGCCTGGCTGCCGGACGCCTATCCCGAAGCATCCTGGAGCGGCACGGTGTTTCTCTCGGCGTTCACCACGAAGACCGCCGTCTATGTGCTGCTGCGCGGCTTCCCGGGCACCGAGATGCTGATTTTTATCGGCCTTTACATGGTGTTCTACGGCATCATTTACGCGCTGCTCGAGAACGACATGCGGCGCATCCTGGCCTACAGCATCATCAATCAGGTCGGCTTCATGATCACCGGGATCGGCATCGGCACCGAAATGGCGCTCAACGGCGCCGCCGCGCACGCCTTCACGCACATCATCTACAAGGCGCTGCTATTGATGTCCGCCGGCTCCGTGCTGCTGATGACCGGCAAGCGAAAGTGCACCGAACTCGGCGGCCTGTTCCGCACCATGCCGATCACCGCCGTCTGCGGCATCATCGGCGCGCTGGCGATTTCGTCGTTCCCGCTGACCTCCGGCTTCATCAGCAAATCGATGATCAACCAGGCGGCGGCGGACGAGCACATGGCGTTCGCCTGGTTCCTGCTCACCGCGGCGTCAGCCGGGGTGTTCCTGCATGCCGGCATCAAATTTCCCTGGTTCGTTTTCTTCCAGAAGGACTCTGGCATGCGGCCCGCCGAGCCGCCGCTCAACATGCGTGCGGCGATGATCATCTTCGCCACCCTTTGCGTCGGCCTCGGCATCCTGCCAGGCCCCCTCTACGCGATCCTGCCGTACCCCGTCGATTACGCCCCCTATACCTTTGCCCATGTGGTCAACATGCTGCAGCTGTTGCTGTTTTCCGGTTTGGCGTTCTTCATCCTGTTGCCGTTCATGAAGCGCACCGAGACGATCAGCCTTGACTTCGACTGGTTCTACCGCCGGGGGCTGCCGGCGCTGGCGAGGCGCGGGAAATCGATCCTGCTGGCGACGCGCGATGCGTTGGCGATCGCTTTCGCCCGCCTGATGACGGGGCCGATCGGCCATGTGCTCGGTTACGTCAAGCCGGAGGGCATGTTCGCCCGCACCGTCAGCGCCGGCCAGCAGATGTTCTGGGTGGTGGTGGCGCTCGGCGCCGCGGCACTCATGATGTTCGCCACCGGGTAGGTCCGACCTGACTACTGCCCGTCGTAGACGCGCACCCGCACCGTCAGTTCCTCGAGGCCACCGCCGCGGCGCATGCCGCGGATCGGCGACGCACCGGCATAGTCGAAAGCGACGGCGAGGCGAACGTAGGCGTCGGTGGCGCTCTGTCCGTTGGAGGGATCGAAAGAGACCCAACCGAGTTCGTCGATGAACGCCTCGGCCCAGGCGTGGCTGGCCAGATGCCCGACGACATCGCCGGTCTTATCGAACAGGTAGCCGCTGACGTAGCGCGCCGGAATGCCGAGCACGCGGCAGCAGGCGATGAACAGATGCGCGTGATCCTGGCAGACGCCATAGCCGTGCGCCATCGCTTCCGCCGCCGTACTGGTAACATCGGTGGTGCCGGCGCGATACTGCACGGTCGTGTGCAGCGCCCACATCAGCGCATGCAGGGTGGCAACAGGGCCTTCGTCGGCGAGCCGCTCGATGAACGGGCGGGCAAATTCATCGATTGCCCAGTCGACAGCCGTGTAAACCGTCGGGCGCAGGAACATCAACGGTGGCAGCCCGTCGTCCGACGGCAGGATGCCGTGCGTCTCGTAGGTGTCGACCTCGCCCCGCACGACGACGGGAACTTCGTCGTGCTCGGCGTTCTGCACCGAGACGTGAACGAGATTGTTGAAGCCGTCCGTCCAGCCGGTCAGCTTGCCGGGCGTCGAAATCTCCCACGCATGCACGGATTGCGACGGGTCGTAGCGCGGGGTCAGCCGCAGGTACTGGATACTGCGATGCGCCGGCGAGTCGAAGCGGTAATGCGTCTCGTGTTCAATTGACACTCTCATTGGATCAGCATGAACTCCTGCCCGATCTTGGTGTGCAGCTCGTTATTATTGGCGACGTAGCTGCCGAGGAACGGCGGCAGACCCGAGCGCAGAATCCCGTCTATGCGATTGCGTTTCAGCCGCTCGAGGATCTGGTTGGCAAGTTGGGTGCACCCTGAGTCCTGGCGCAGCCGCCCCAGGATCTCCGCCACCTCGCCACTGCACGCGAGCAGCGAGCGCGGCATGTCGCGGCGCAGGATCAGCAATTCGGCAACCCGCCTCGGCTCGATAATGCCCGAGTAGACCTCGCGGTAGGCCTTGAAGGCACTGAAGGCCCGCAGCAAGGCGCCCCAACGGTAATAGTCCTCGGCCGTCAGGGGCCGCGCGCTCGGCGCCAGCGTCTCCCATTTGATGGTCAGGAAGCGCGCGGTGTTGTCCGCGCGCTCGATGAAGGTGCCGAGCCGCAGGAACGTAAACGCATCGCCGCGCCGCATGGTGCCGACAATGGCGCCGCGGAACTGGTGCGAGCGTTCCTTGACCCAGTCGAAGAACTCACCGAAGCCCTGGTCGACCATGCGCGGGTACGACATGGTTTCCACTTCGAGGTATGTCTGGTTGAGGCCTTCCCACACCTCGGACGTCAGTTCGGTGCGGGTGGCGCGCGCGTTCTCCCGCGCCTGGGCGATGGAGGCGCGAATGCTGCCGGGATTCTGATGATCGAGGGCCATGTAGGCGAGCACCGTCCCCGGCGTGATCTCCTGATAGCGGCTGAGGAAGTCCTCGCGGTCGCCGACCAGCCGCAACGGCGCTTCCCACTGGTCGATCCCGGCTTGGTTGCTCATCGGCATCAAGGACATGTGGTAGGTGCTGGCCAACAGCCGCGCCATGTTCTCGGCGCGTTCGACGTACCGCGTCATCCAGTAAACGTTGTTGGCGGTGCGACCCAACATTTCCGGCCTAGCCTTCCAAAACCCAGGTATCCTTGGTGCCGCCGCCCTGTGACGAATTCACCACCAGCGAGCCCTCGCGCAGCGCGACGCGGGTGAGGCCGCCGGGAACGACGGTGGTCGTCTCACCGGTCAGCACGTACGGCCGGAGGTCGACGTGACGCGGTTGCAGCTTGGCATCGATCAGTGTCGGACAGGTGGACAGGCTGAGGGTCGGCTGGGCGATAAACGCTTCCGGATGGGCGAGGATCTTGTGGCGAAACTCGTCGCGCTGCTCGGCGGTGCTTTGAGGACCGATCAACATGCCATAGCCGCCTGACCCGGCGACCTCCTTGATAACGAGTTCGTGGAGATGCTCGAGCACATAGGCACGGTCGTCGTCAAGGCCAAGCCGGTAGGTCGGAACGTTTTTCAGGATCGGCTTCTCGCCGAGGTAGAACTCGATCATGTCGGGGACGAAGCAGTAGATCGCCTTGTCGTCGGCAATGCCGGTGCCGATCGCGTTCGCCAGCGTCACGCGCCGCTTGCGCACCACCGACAACAGGCCGGGGACGCCGAGGAGGGACCGCGAGTCGAAAACGAGCGGATCCAGGAAGTCGTCATCGACCCGACGATAGATGACGTCGACGCGCACCGGGCCGGCTGTCGTCCGCATGTAGACCGTGTCATCCTCGACAAACAGGTCGGACCCCTCGACCAGTTCGACGCCCATCTGCATCGCCAGAAACGCATGCTCGAAATAGGCGCTGTTGAAATGGCCCGGCGTCAGGACGACGACGCTCGGATCGACGATCCCCGGCGGAGCCGATGCACGCAGCGAACGCACCAGCACTTCCGGGTAATGATTGATCGGCGCTATCGCATGGCTGGCGAACAGGTCGGGAAACAGCCGCATCATCGTCTCCCGGTTCTCCAGCATGTAGGAGACGCCGGAGGGCACCCGAGCGTTGTCCTCGAGGACGTAAAATTCGGTCGCCGAGACCCGGATGACGTCGACCCCGGCGACATGGACATAGACATGCCGCGGCACGTCGAGACCCAACACCTCGGGCCGGAATGCCGGGTTGGTGAGCACCAGGTCGGCAGGGATCCGACCGGCCTTGAGAATGTGCTGTTCGTGATAGATATCGTCGAGGAAGGCATTGAGGGCGCGCACCCGTTGGCAGACGCCGGTGGAGACAATCCGCCATTCCTCGGCATCCAAAATACGCGGCACGACATCAAACGGAATGAGCCGCTCGATGCCCTCCTCCTCGCCGTAGACGGAAAAGGTGATGCCGAGCCGTCGGAAGATGACGTCTGCCTGCTGGTGCTTTTCAGTCAGGCGTTCCGGCGGAGTCGCCTCCAGCCAAGCCTGATACGCCCGATAGGCGTTGCGCACGCCATTCGCGTCGGTTCCCCGCATTTCATCGAAGATATCGCCAAGGGCCATGCGTCTCGCGTTCTCGTTCCTACCCGCCTCCGCTTGCCGGCGTTCATCGACGCCGAATGCTCAGCGGCAAAGCAAGCGGTATGCCATACACCCATTGGTGCAAAGGACGCCATGAAAGTCCGCAAGGTGTTGACATTGATGCGTACGCCGCGCCGTCCGCGTAACCCGATTGACACAAAACCGGCTTCCAAGCGGGCAAGTGCGCAAACTTTCAGCAGAGTAGAAGGGCAAGGAGCGGCAACCCGCGCCCGACCTTTTGACAGGCTTGCCGTCCCTAGGCTCGCCGCAATGTCAAACGCCCGGCACTGCCGTCACTTGGCTAGCGCCGTCAGCGCCTGGTCGCGGTTTCGGCATTCGACAACAGCGGTGCCGCGGGCGTCGAGCACACAGTAGAACCCCCGGATCTTGACGACGTACCCGCGAATGTCGCCCTCGCGGTTCAGCAGCATGAAGCAAGGACGGCCCCGTTGGTCGGTGCCGCGTCGCAAGCCGTAATATCCGTCGCCGCTGCGCAACTTGGCTGCGACGGCTTTTTCGTCTTCATCCGTCAATACCGGCGAGGGGAACGGGACCACGTTCATTGCCGTTGTTGCTCCTTCAACCCGCGGCCGAACCATAAACCATTCATGTTAAATTTAAGGGAAAATGGCGCCGGGTAAAGACTGCGCTCAGGCCGCATCAGACCCATCGACGACGGGGCGCGCCGGCGGTACCCACGTCCGCACCTGCACCGGACGCCCGTCCTGGGTGCGCAACATGCGCTGCGACGCGAGCCCCCGGCTGGCCGCCGGTTTATCGGATTTGGCGAAGCAGCGCCGCATCGCCTCGAAAGCGATCTCCGCCCGGGGACCGCGGGTGGCGGCCTCACGGTAGGCGGCCGTCTCCTTGGTCAGGTCGGTCAACGCCTCGACGGAACGGCGGCCGAACCGACGCCAGATTTCCATCAGCACGGGTTCGACGTCCTCGGGCAGAAAAATGTCGATGTCGACGTCCGGTCGGTGCTTCGAGAACGCCAGGTAAACGTTGGGTTCCACCGGCCCAAGCTCGTCGGCGACGAACACCGCCGGCATCAGCTTGCCGCCGCCGGTCACGCTCGCGTAATAGGCGTGGGAAAGAAACAGCAGACGCTGCAGTTTCTGCGGTTGCAGGTACTCGTTGTCGGCGAGCGCCCGGTCGGCGAACCAGAACGCGATATCGAAGGCGGATTTGACGGCGGCGGGCATGGTCCGCAGATTCCTCCGACTGCCGGATGTCTTAATCCCGATCCCGAGGAATTTAGCCAAACGACACTAACGATCCCTTAATATCCTTCGGCGCAAGGCGTTCGCCGATGCCGCCCCGCGGCGAGTACATGATGGGAATCGGGTAAGGAGCCGCCTCGTCCTATATCAGGCCGGCGAGCGGCGACGAAGGGTCGGCGTAGCGCTTCTTCGGCATCCGCCCGGCGCGGTAGGCCAGCCGCCCCGATTGCACCGCCAGCTTCATCGCCACCGCCATTTTGATCGGATCCTTGGCCTCGGCGATGGCGGTGTTCAGCAACACGCCGTCGCACCCGAGTTCCATCGCCACCGCCGCGTCCGACGCCGTACCGACACCGGCATCGACCAGCACCGGAACGGTCGCCTGTTCGACGATCAGACGGATGTTGACCGGATTTTGGATGCCGAGCCCGGAGCCGATCGGCGCCGCCAACGGCATGATGGCGACACACCCCATCTCCTCCAACTGCTTGGCGAGGATCGGATCGTCGCTGCAATAGACCATCACCTGGAAGCCGTCGGCGATCAGTTCCTTCGCGGCGACCAGCGTTTCCGTCATGTTGGGATAGAGCGTCTTCTGGTCGCCCAGCACCTCGAGCTTGACGAGATCCCAGCCGCCCGCCTCGCGCGCCAAACGCAGGGTTCGAAGCGCGTCCTCGGCGGTGTAGCAGCCGGCGGTATTCGGCAGAAACGTGTATTTCTTCGGGTCGACATGGTCGACCAGCATCGGTTGCGACGGGTCGGTGACGTTGACCCGGCGCACCGCGACGGTAACGATCTCGGCGCCCGACGCCTCGATGGCCCGCGCCGTTTCCTCGAAATCCTTGTATTTGCCGGTGCCGACGATCAGGCGGGAGGTGTAGCGCCGACCGGCGACATTGAACGCGTCGTCGTCCGTTTCGGATGCCGCCTCGAAGTTGCCGCCGCCGATGAAGTGAACGATTTCCAGCCGGTCGCCGTCGTAGACGTTGGTCGCCGCGTAGGTCGAGCGCGGGACGATCTCGCGGTTGCGCTCAACGGCGACCTTGGTGCCGTCGAGCCCGATCTCGGACAGCAGCTGGGCCACCGTCAGGGGCGCATCGAGGGTTCTTGCCTCGCCGTTCACTGTTATATTCATTGGTCCTCTTCCCGTTGCCGCAATCCCGTCGCGGCTTCCCGTACCGCCATCCGCCATCGGCTGCAAACGCATATAGCTGATAAACATTTAATCTAATCGCATGAGATGGCGAGACAAGCTTGCCTGGACGGCACCGCGTGTTGGTTTGCTATCGCACGGCGTCCGGCCGCATCTTGGAATCGCTTTCCCGCGACGGGCCTGCTACGATCCGCTATTGTAATTCCACGCTCTCTTCAAAAAGTTCGACCCATGACCGAGCCCTCCTCCCGGGACGAGGATTTGACCCGAGATCCCGACGCCGACGTGCGGCTGGTCCGCGACCTCGCGGCGATCCTCAACGACGCGCGCTTGGCGGAGATCGAATATGCCAACGGGCCGCTCGAGGTTCGGCTGACCAAGTACGCCGCCGCGCCGCCAGCCGAGGCAACGCCGACAGAGCCCCGAAGCGAGCCGGCCGCCGCGGCCGTCGGTGCCACGCCGGGCGAACCGCCGCCGGACTCCCCCGGCCTGCTGACCTCGCCGATGGTCGGCGTCGCCTACACCGCGCCGGAACCGGGCGCTGCGCCGTATTTCGAGGTCGGCGACACGGTCTCGCCGGGCGACACCGTGATGCTGATCGAGGCGATGAAGGTGTTCAATCCGATCAAGGTGCACCGCGCCGGGCGGATCACCAAGATCTTCGTCGGCAATGGAACGCCGGTCGAATACGGCGAACCGCTGCTCGTGATCGAGTGACGCCGGTGTTCGAAAAGGTTGTCATCGCCAATCGCGGTGAGATCGCCTTGCGCATCCTTCGCGCCTGCCGCGACATGGGGATCCGTTCCGTCGCCCTGCATTCGACCGCCGACGCCAGCGCCATGCATGTCCGTCTCGCCGACGAAGCGATCTGCATCGGCCCGGCGCCAGCGACCGACAGCTATCTCAATTCCGTCGCCATTCTGACGGCGGCGACCATTTCGAATGCCGACGCGATCCACCCGGGGTATGGCTTTCTGTCCGAAAACGCCGACTTCGCGGCCATGGTCGAGGAGCACGGCATCCGCTTCATCGGCCCGACGGCGCAGCACATTCGCCTGATGGGCGACAAGGTGGCGGCGAAAAAGGCCTGCCACGAGGCCGGCATCCCCGTTGTCCCGGGCTCCGACGGCCCCATTGAGACCGATGATCACGCGCGCGCGACCGCCGAGCGAATTGGCTATCCGGTGATCGTCAAGGCGGCGGCGGGGGGCGGTGGGCGCGGAATGAAGATCGTCCAGGATGCCGACAGCCTTTCAGGCGCGATCTCGATGGCGCGAATGGAAGCGGCATCGGCGTTCGGCGACGCCGCCGTTTACATCGAGAAGTTCCTGACCCGCCCGCGCCATATCGAGGTGCAGATTCTTGCCGATGACCACGGCAACGTCGTCCATCTCGGCGAGCGGGACTGTTCCCTGCAGCGGCGCCACCAGAAGGTGCTCGAGGAGGCGCCGTCGCCGATCCTGACGCCGGAGCAGCGCCAGCAAATCGGCACCGTGGCCGCCGACGCGGTGCGCCGCCTCGGCTACCGCAGCGTTGGCACCTTTGAATTCCTGTACGAGGATGAACAATTCTATTTCATTGAGATGAATACGCGGCTGCAAGTCGAACATCCGGTCACCGAGATGGTCTGCGGCATCGACCTGGTGCGGGAAATGATCCGCCTCGCCACCGGGATGCCGCTTGGCTACACGCAAGACGACATCAAAATCTCCGGCCATGCCATCGAATGCCGGATCAACGCCGAGAACCCCGAGACCTTCCTCCCCTCGCCGGGGCGGGTCGGCGATTATCACGCCCCCGGCGGGCTCGGTATCCGTGTCGACTCGGCGCTCTACGCCGGATACACGGTGCCGCCCTACTATGACAGCATGATCGCCAAGCTGATCGTTCATGCCCCGGACCGCGCCGACTGCATCATGCGGCTGAAACGCGCGTTGGCCGAATACGTCATCGACGGCATCGAGACGACGGTGCCGCTTCACCAGCGCCTACTCGACCAGGCGCGGTTCCGCGACGGTCACTATGATATCCATTGGTTGGAATCCTTCATGGAGGAGCGGTGAGTCGGCCGGGACTTAACCCCTATCGTCTGACACCGGAAGCGATCCTGCGCGCCTATCGCCTCGGCGTCTTTCCGATGGCCAATTCTCGCCTCGATACGGCGATCCAGTGGGTGGCGCCGGCGGCACGCGGGGTGCTGCCCATCGACATCCAAGCCATGCGCATTCCCCGTCGGCTGCGCAAGACGGTGCGCCGCCAACCGTTCGAGATCCGCATCAACACCGCTTTTCGGCGCATCATCGACGCGTGCGCGGCGCCGCGGCCCGGCCATCCGGAGACCTGGATCAACAAACCGATCCGCAGCGTATTCTGTGACCTGCATGCACTCGGCCACGCGCACAGCGTCGAGGCCTGGGCCGATGACGAGTTGGTCGGCGGCCTCTATGGGCTGTCAATCGGCGGCGCGTTCTTTGGCGAAAGCATGTTCTCGCGGCGAACGGAGGCCAGCAAGGTCGCCCTTGTGCATCTCGTCGCCCGCCTGTGGGCACGGGGATTCACGCTGCTCGATGTCCAGTTCGTCACCGACCATCTCCGTCAGTTCGGCATTATCGAGGTGCCGAACAAGGTCTATCTCACCCTCCTCGACGCCGCGATCGATCGACAGACGGACTTCTATCTCGGTGCCGGCGACGGCGAGTCGAACGGCGACGTCGCCGCGTTGCTGCGGCAGTCGATCACCCAGACCTCGTAAACGCGGTGCTCCATCGCCGACAGCCCAGGGCTCGAGGCAAACATCCAGCCACTGAACACGTTGACGATGGTATCCCCGTCGACGGTCTCATAGATCTCAAGGAAGGCGGCCGACTCCGGAACCTCCTCCGGCGGCCGTTTGTCACACCGGCGGGCGACAATCTCCAGATCGCCGAAAAAAACGCTCTGGTTGACCGGCGCTTCCAGCGTCGTCACCCGTGCGGTCACCTTGTCGAGGGCCCGCAGAACGGCGATCGGATAGGCCTTGGCGGCGGCCTGGTCGGCGACGGTGAGGCTCAAGGCAACGCTGGCGAGGAGCCATAAGGCCGCGAATCGGCCAGGCGCGACACCCTTGATGCGGCGCTTCATTCCGGTTTGGTGGTGGCGAGGAAGATGATCTCGCCGACCTGATCCTCGAGGGACTTGAAGCTTTCCGTTCTCGCGAGTTGATCGCCGGGCGCGAGGAATTCCTCGGCTTGGCCTGGCACCAAGCGGACGTACTTGCCGCCGAGCGGCCCGGCGCTGACGATGGAGGCGACGGTGTCCGCCGGCAAGCGGACTCCCTCGTCGATGGTCATCGTCACCACCGCGTCGTAGGTCTGAAGATCGAGTGCGCGGTCGGCGACGGTGCCGACCTTGATGCCGCTGACCCGCACGTCGCTGCCGACGCTGAGTCCGCCGATGCGAAAGAATGACCCCTCGATCTGATAGCCCGGCTTCGATTGAACCTGTGCCGTATGGTAGGCGAAGTAGATGAACATCGCGGCGACGGTGAGGACCACCGCGCCCATCACGGTCTCAATAATATTATGGCGCATCACTCGTCTCCTTGCGGCGGCAGTCCGCGCACGGCCCGCCCCTCGGATATGATCAGGTTCAGCAACTCGCCGATGATCTGCGCATCCTGGGTAAAGGTAATGCGATCGCCAGGCTGCAGATTCTCAAGCTCGCCGCCGGGTTCCAGGACGATGAACTTGTCGCCGAAAAGCCCGCTGGTATGGATCGCCGCCGAAGTGTCCTGCGGCAGGGGGACGTCACCGTCGATGCGGAAGGTCAGGGTGGCGCGGAAGTTGTCTTCCAGCGCCGTGTCGACGACCGTTCCGATCGGAACGCCGGCGAGTTGCACTTCGTCACCAAGGTTAATTCCGTCGACCCGATTGAACGTCGCTTTCACCTGGTAGGTATCTTTGCCCACCGCATCCAGCCGGTCGCTGCCATGCGACGCCATGAGGAGAAAAGCCAGGATAGACACGGCGACGCTGCCGACCAGTGTTTCGCGCCTGCGTTCGGACGCCATCGTCGCCGCCTACTCCGGCGTCCAGGGTTCGTAGTCACCGGTCGCCGGCGCCCGCTTGCCGCCGCGCAGCTCATGCCCCTTGGGAAAGTAGGCGTAGGGCGTGCCGGACACGTTCGGCAGATGCGGCTTCTGCCACGGCCGCGCCCGCTTCGCTTCCTCGGTCAGCGGATCGAGCGTTGTGTGGTGCAGCCATGCGTGCCACTCCGGTGGCACCTTGCTCGCCTCCACTTGGCCCTTGAAAATGACCCACCGCCGTTCGCGGCCCCACAACGCATCGCGCTTGGAGCGGTAGTATTTGTTGCCGAAGTCATCGCTGCCGACGTACTCACCGCGCAACCAGGTCAGAATTTTCGTTCCAATGGACATGGATTCTTTCATTCCTCAGGCGTGACACCGCGTGCCAACCCGCTGCTCTTAACCGAGCAGGCGCCGTTTGGCAACGCCGCGCCTCGGCATGCGGTCGCGCGGTAGCACCAACATGCCCGCCCATTTGTTCGCGCATATTCTTAAGATATCCGTGCAGTGTTTTGTTTTTGTAACTAGAATTTTGAACAGTCGCGGAAGCGATCAAGGTCGCAAGTGACCCACGCCACTCTTTCCGCACCTTCGCGCCGCCGCACAAATCATTGTTCCGCCGCAGGTTTTCAAGCCCCTCCTCCCGTGGGCGCCTGCTACATCCTGTGCTTTCGTTGAGAATTGCGACGAAATGTTGTTGCGGGGCTTCCGACCGCCAGATATAGTGCGTCTTGCGTTTAGGAGGATCTAGGCCTAGCGGAAACGGCTTCAGGGGTGCCCGCTCCTGGCCGGTGTAATGGCGGCGGATCGCGTGTCCATCCTCCCTCCGCCGCCGTGAAAGCCGCGCCACGGCCACATCCGATCGGCCGACGGAAATCGAGACTGGAAAAAACGGAGCTGTCATGCGAATTGCGCGCCACTACACGCAGGAACATCGATCGCCCTACGACGGACTGGACTTCAAGCGCACGGAAAGCGAGATCCGCAATCCCGACGGCTCCGTCGTCTTCCGCCAGGAGGCAATCGAGGTCCCTCGAGGATGGTCGCAGGTCGCCGCCGACATCCTGGCGCAGAAATACTTCCGCAAGGCCGGCGTTCCGGCCGTGTCGCGCGCCATCGAGGAGGCGGACGTGCCGACTTGGCTGTGGCGGCGGGTCGCCGACGAGACGGCGCTGGCCGACCTGCCGGCGGATCGGCGCTTCGGCGGCGAGACCAGCGCCCGCCAGGTATTCGACCGCCTCGCCGGCACCTGGACGTATTGGGGCTGGAAGGCCGGCTACTTCGATTCGGAAGCCGACGCCAGCGCCTTCCACGACGAGCTGCGCTACATGCTGGCGACCCAGAAATGCGCCCCCAACTCGCCGCAGTGGTTCAATACCGGCCTCAACTGGGCCTACGGAATCGACGGTCCGGCGCAGGGGCACTTTTTTGTCGACGAGACCACCGGCGAGACGCATGCGTCGACCTCCGCCTATGAACGCCCGCAGCCACACGCCTGCTTCATCCAGAGCATCGAGGACGACCTCGTCAACGAAGGTGGCATCATGGACCTCTGGGTCCGCGAGGCGCGGCTGTTCAAGTATGGTTCCGGGTCGGGCACCAACTTCTCCAACCTGCGCGGCGAGACCGAACCACTTTCCGGCGGCGGCAAGTCTTCCGGCCTGATGAGTTTCCTCAAAATAGGCGACCGCGCGGCGGGTGCCATCAAGTCCGGCGGCACGACCCGCCGGGCGGCGAAGATGGTCGTTGTCGACGTCGATCACCCTGACATCGAGAAGTTCGTGAACTGGAAGGTCGAGGAAGAGCAGAAGGTGGCGGCCCTGGTCGCCGGCTCGCGGCTGGCCAGGAAGCATCTCAACGCTGTGATGGCGGCATGCCACGAGGCGGAGGCCGACGCGGACACTGGCGCCGCGCCGCGCACCGATCCCAAACGCAATCCGGCGTTGAAACGGGCACTGAGGGCGGCGAAAAGGGACATGATCCCCGATTCCTACATCCGCCGCGCCATGGAACTCGCCGAGCAGGGCTACGACCATATCGAGGTGCCGGTCTACGACGTCGACTGGGATTCGGAAGCCTACCTCACCGTTTCCGGGCAGAACGCCAATAACAGCGTCCGCGTCTCCAACGCGTTCCTCGAAAAGGTTCAGCAGAACGCTGATTGGGAGCTGATTCGCCGCACCGATGGCGGCGTCGCCAAGCGCGTCAAGGCGCGGGAGTTGTGGAACAGCATCGCCGAGGCCGCCTGGCAGTGCGCCGACCCCGGCCTGCAGTACGATACCACCATCAACGACTGGCACACCTGCCCGGAAAGCGGCCGCATCAATGCGTCGAACCCGTGTTCCGAGTACATGTTTCTCGACGACACGGCGTGCAATCTCGCTTCCCTCAACGTGCTGACCTTCCAGCGCGAGGATGGCAGCCTCGACGTCGAGGCGTTCGAACACGCGGTCCGCCTGTGGACCGTCGTCCTCGAAATCTCGGTGATGATGGCCCAATATCCGTCGCGCCGCATCGCCGAGCGCTCTTACGAATTCCGCACCCTCGGCCTCGGCGTCGCCAACATCGGCGGCTACCTGATGGCCGCCGGCATCCCCTACGACTGCGCCCAGGCGCGCGGCACGGTGGGCGCCCTGTGCGCGCTGATGAACGGCGTCACGTACGCCACCTCCGCCGAGATGGCAAGCGAGCGAGGGGCGTTCCCCCGCTTCGCCGAGAACCGCGCGGCGATGCTGCGGGTGATGCGCAACCACCGCCGCGCCGCCCATAGCGAACCCCGGGATTACGAAAAACTCGCAGTGCTGCCGGTGCCGCTGGACGCCGGCGCCGTCGCCGACACGCCCCTGGTCGACGCCGCCCGTGCCGCCTGGGACCGCGCCCTCGAGTTGGGCGAGGCGCACGGCTACCGAAACGCGCAGACCACCGTCATCGCCCCCACCGGCACCATCGGCCTCGTCATGGACTGCGACACCACCGGAATCGAGCCGGATTTCGCGCTGGTGAAATTCAAGAAGCTGGCCGGCGGCGGATATTTCAAGATCATCAACCGCCTCGTGCCGATGGCGCTTGCCCGCCTCGGTTACGGCCCGGACGCCGTCGAACGGATCGTCCGCTACGCGGTCGGCCACGGTACGCTCGCCGAGGCGCCCGGCATCGATCACGCCGCCTTGCGCGGGCGCGGCTTCACCGACGCGGCGCTCGAAAAGGTCGAGTCGGCGCTGGCGGACGCCTTCGACATCCGCTTCGTGTTCAACAAATGGACCCTGGGCGAGGACTTCTGCGTCGATACCCTCGGCCTCGACCGCGACCGCCTGAGCGAGGCCGCGTTCTGCCTGCTGACGGCGCTCGGGTTCTCGGCCGGCGAGATCGAGGCGGCGAATATTCACGTCTGCGGCGCCATGACCCTGGAAGGCGCGCCCGGTCTGCGCGCCGAGCACCTGCCGGTCTTCGATTGCGCCACCTTCTGCGGACGCACGGGAACGCGTGCGTTGTCGGTGGAAAGCCATATTCGGATGATGGCCGCCGCCCAGCCGTTCATCTCCGGCGCCATCTCCAAGACCATCAACATGCCGCATGACGCCTCCATCGATCAATGCAAGCAGGCCTACATGCTGGCTTGGCATCTCGGCGTTAAGGCAACGGCGGTCTACCGCGACGGCTCGAAGCTGTCGCAGCCGCTGAGCGGCGCCATCCTCGAGGACGACGCCGACGCCGAGAGCTTCGCCGACACCGTCCTCGAACAGCCGGACACGGTGCGCGCGGAGAGAGTCGCCGAGCGCATCGTCGAGCATGTCGTCGCCGCGCCGATCAGCCGGCGGTCGTTGCCCAATCGGCGCAAGGGATATACGCAGAAGGCCAAGGTCGGCGGTCATAAGGTCTATCTGCGCACCGGCGAGTACGAGGATGGCCGCATCGGCGAGATCTTCATCGACATGCACAAGGAAGGCGCCGCCTTCCGCAGCTTGATGAACAACTTCGCCATCGCCATTTCCATTGGCCTGCAGTACGGCGTCCCGCTCGACGAGTTCGTCGAGGCGTTCACCTTCACCCGGTTCGAACCCGCCGGCCTGGTCGACGGCAACGACTCCATTAAGATGGCGACTTCGATCCTCGACTACATCTTCCGCGAACTCGGCGTCTCCTACCTCGGGCGCGACGACCTGGCGCATGTCGAACCCACCGACACGCAACCGGATGCCCTGGGGCGCGGCGACGGCGTGGCGCCGGGCTTCGCCGGCAGCGCGACCGACCCGCTGCCCGTCGTCACCCGTCTCGCCAGCCGCGGTTACGTGCGCAACCGGTTTCGCGTCTACAAGGGCGCCAAGGGATCGACCGCCGAGGCGGCGGCATCGCCGGTGAGCGGCAACGCCGCGCTGGTCGAGGTGGTCGGAAGCGCGGCAGGCGCGACAGGTCTTCGTGCCGAACCCTCCGGCGGCGCGGGTTTGGCGTTCGGCGGCGGGGCGGCCGACCTCGCCCGGCTTGCCAAGATGCGGGGCTACGAGGGCGACTCTTGTGATGAATGCGGCAATTTCACCTTGGTGCGCAATGGAACCTGCCTTAAATGCGTCACGTGCGGTTCGACGACGGGATGCTCGTGAGCAATACAGTTCCAGACTTCCTCCCGCGTCCATGCCTCGGTGGGTCCGGCGGTCTCCTGGACTGGACGCACCGATTTTCTTCGCTGGCTTGACCATGGAGCAGGATGCACATGGCTTCGCATTACCGAATGCCAGATAGCTACAGCTGGGTGGCCCTTACGCCCCGTTTCGAGGATTTTCTCGACCGACTGCGTCCCGGGGAGGCGGAGACCAGCGCCTTGCGCGCCCCTGTGGCCGATCTGGAGCACCTATTCCGCCGGCGGTTCTGGCGACAAAAGGCGGCGCCGGCCGAGTCGGTGATTCTCACCGGCGGCATCGGCAAGGATACGGCGCTCCACACCTCCGGCAGCGCCGATGCGTTGCTCGTCATGCCGAACACCGCCGCCCCGCCTCCGCAGCGGCAGGGAGCGTCACGCGCCGCCTGCCTGGCCTCGGACCCAGCGCTCAGCGAGTTGCTGGCCCTGTTCTCCGCCCGCTTCGGCGCGGTGACGACGGCGCGCGACGGGACGATCGAAATCCGCCTCGGCAAACGCACCGGCGAGGCGCGCCGCACGGTGCGCCTGACGCCGGCCTATCCGCGCCCCCATGGCGGCTTCCTGGTGCGCCGACCCTGCGAGGCCGCCGGACATTTTGTTTGGCAGGCACGAGATCCGCACGCCGAAGCCGCCAGTGTCGATGAGGCCGACCGCCTAGGGTGCGGCAAGGCGCGCGACCTGATCCGCATGTTAAAGGCCTGGCGGCTGGCGGCGGCGGTGCCGATCGCGCCGTTCGCGCTCGAGCTTCTCGCCTGCCGATTCGTCTCCACTTGGCTCTATCGGCAGCGCAGCGTGCTGTTCTATGACTGGATGCTGCGCGATCTGTTTTTCTGGCTCACCGCCAACGCTGGGGTTGCCGTGCCGGTGCCGGGCGGCGAAGTCGCCTTGCCAGTCGGCAGCGCCTGGCTGCCGCATGCCCAGGCCGCACACGATCACGCCGCAGCCGCGGCCGTTCTCGAGCGCGACAACGACGTGGCTGCGGCCACGGCGCACTGGCGGGCCATTTTCGGTTGTGCCTTTCCGGCCACCATGGCCGTTGCCGCCACCCCCGCCGCAGCGTCGCTCGGCCGGCCCGAGGGCGTGGCGAGGCTGAACTGACCACGCTTGCCGCGCCATCGGGCAGTTGCGATACTCGCGAAACGACTGTCATTGCCAGCAGCACCGATGCCCCAGACCCACCCCCTCCTCTGCGGTTCCATCGCCGGCCGACCCGGGCGCTTCGGCGTCGCCATGCATACCGCGGCGTTTTGCGCCCTTGGCTTGCCCGGAGTCTATATCGCCTTCGGTACGGAGGACACCGCCGGAGCGATGGCGGCGATGCGGACGCTCGGTATCCGCGGCCTGGGCGTGACGATGCCGCACAAGGAACGCATCATCCAGCATCTCGACCGGCTCGACGACACGGCGCGAGCGATCGGCGCCGTAAACACGGTGGTTAATGAGGATGGCCACCTCACCGGCCATAACGTCGACTGGATCGGCGCCATCCGTTCCATCGAGGAGGTCCTCGATCCGGCCGGCGCGCGGGCGGTGGTCATTGGCGCCGGCGGCGGCGCTCGGTCGGTGGCCTATGGGCTGAGGGCGGCCGGCGCGGCGGTCACCGTGTTCAACCGCTCGCCCGAGCGGGGCCGGGCCCTTGCCGAGGCACTCGGCGTCGACTTCGGCGGCACCCTCGATGCGCTCGATAGTATCGGCGAATACGATCTGCTCGCCCACGTGACGCCGGTCGGCTTTGGCGAGCCGGACGCCTGCCTGCTCGCGGCTGGTCACCTGCGCGGCGAGGCGGTGGTCTTCGATGCCGTGGCACAACCGGTCGAAACCAAGCTGTTGCGTCGGGCGCGGGAAATTGGCGCAAGGACCATTCCCGGCATCCGCATGCAGCTTCATCAGGCGGCGCGGCAATTCGAGCTTTACACGGGCGTCTCGCCGGACCTAGCCGTCATGGAACAGGCCCTCCGAGCCGAAATCGAGACCCAAACCGCCTCAGGAACAGGATCCCGCTGATGGGCAACGTCGAAACACGCATCACCGAACTCGGTATCGAGCTTCCCGCCCCCGCCGCGCCGGCCGGCGCCTATGTGCCGAGCGTCCGCACCGGCACGCTGGTCTTCGTCTCCGGGCAACTTCCGCTGTTGAACGGCGAGCTTCGCTATCGCGGCCGCCTCGATGACACGGTCACCGTGGAAGAAGGCTACGCCGCGGCGCGGCTCTGCGCGCTCAACATCCTGGCGCAGCTCCAGGCCGCGTGCGAAGGCGATCTCGGTCATGTGCGCCAGGTGGTCCGAGTCGGTGGCTTCGTCGCCTCCACGCCCGACTTCGAGCGCCACCCGAAGGTGATCAACGGTGCGTCGGACCTCATGGGAGAGGTTTTCGGCGAGCGGGGCCAGCATGCGCGATTCGCCGTCGGCGCCGCCTCGCTGCCGCTCGGCGCGGCGGTCGAGGTCGAAGCCGTGTTCGAGGTCGGCGACTTTTAGGGACGCCATCCGGAGCCCGCTCGGCCGTGCTCATCGTCGGCTTACTGCTCAGCGCGGCGATCGCCGTCCTCGCCTACCGCCGCGATCATTTGAGCGAGACGGGCGCCATCGCCGCCATCGTCGTCGGCACCACCGTATTCGGCTTCGGTGGCTGGACGTGGGGCATCCTGCTGATTGCCTTTTTCGTCTCATCCAGCGCGATGTCCCGCCTCACGTCGGCGGCCAAGGACAGCGCCGCTAGCCGCTTCGAGAAGAGCGGGCGGCGCGATTTCGGCCAGGTGCTGGCCAACGGCGGGCTCGCCGCCGGATTGGCGCTGCTCTACGCGATCGTGCCCTGGCAGGGTTGGTTCGCCGCCTATCTTGGCGTCATTGCCACCGTCACCGCCGATACCTGGGCCACCGAGATCGGCACCCTCGATCCGCGCCCGCCGCGACTGATCACCTCTGGCCGCCGCGTCGAGGCCGGCACCTCCGGCGCCGTCTCGCTTTACGGCCTGCTGGCGACAATCGGCGGCGCGGCGCTGATCGGTCTCGCCGGCAGCCTGCTTATCGATCTGGTGCCAAGCTGGCGGACAATTAGCGTCGGCCTCGCCGCCGGGCTGATCGGCGCCATGGTCGACAGCCTGCTCGGCGCGACGCTACAGGCGCAATACCTCTGCGAGATCTGCGGCGAGGAAACGGAAGGCGCGCGCCACCGCTGCGGTCGCCGGGCGCTGAAGACGCGCGGCCTCGCCCGGCTCGACAACGACGCGGTCAACCTCCTCGCATCGGCAGCCGGCGGCGGCTGTGCCCTCGCGCTTTGGCTGCTGACAGCGCCGTTCTGACGTCGCCGTTCGCCGGGTCGCGCCTGGAAGCAGGGCCGGCGGGTACTTACTTCCGTTCTAGGATTGTCGACGACAGCGAAGGGCCGTTGCGCATGGCGATGTCCGCCGAACCGAAGACCGACGCCGCCGCGCGCCCGGCGCACCGCGTCACCGCGCGCACCGTACGGTCGATCCATGAGATCCCAGCCGCCGAGTGGGATGCCTGCGCGGGCACGGCCAATCCCTTCGTCCGCCACGCCTTTCTCGCCCTGTTGGAAGATTCCCGGTCGGTCTCCGAACAAACCGGCTGGCACCCGTTCCATATCGTCGTCGATGGGACGTCGGGCGGCATCGAGGCATGCGCGCCGGTCTACGTCAAAACCAACTCCTACGGCGAATATGTTTTCGATTGGGCCTGGGCCGACGCCTTCGAACGCGCCGGCGGCCGCTATTATCCGAAACTGCAGTGCGCCGTGCCGTTTTCACCCGTGACCGGGCCGCGCCTGCTGGTGCGGCCCGATGCGCCGGCGGAGGCGAAACAGGCGCTGATCCAGGCGATGATCGCATTGGCCGAACGCCTGCAACTCTCGTCACTGCACGTTACCTTCGCCGACGACGCCGATTTTTCCGCCCTCTGTCACGCCGGGCTGATGCCGCGTCTCGGCTACCAGTTCTTCTGGCACAACGACGGCTATGAAAGCTTCGACGATTTCCTCGCCGCCCTGGCGTCGCGCAAACGCAAGGCGATCCGCAAGGAACGCCAGGGCGCGGCGGGGCATGGCATTACCATCCGCACGCTGACCGGCGGCGAGATCCAGGAGCGCCATTGGGCCGCTTTCCACGCCTTCTACCTGGATACCATTGACCGGAAATGGGCCCATGCCTACCTCACACGTGATTTTTTCATGGAGCTGGGCGACCGGCTCGGCGACGCGGTCGTGCTTGTCGTCGCCGAGACGGCGGATGGCACGCCCGTCGGCGGTGCCCTCAACATGCGCGGCGCGGATACGCTCTACGGGCGTTACTGGGGCTGCCGAGAGGATTGCAAGTACCTGCACTTCGAGGCCTGCTACTATCGGGCGATCGATTACGCCATCGACCACGGGTTGAAGCGGGTCGAGGCCGGCGCGCAAGGGTCGCACAAGCTGCAGCGGGGCTATCTGCCGCACCTGACGCATAGCGGCCATTGGATCGCCAACGAGTCGTTCCGCGGCGCCGTCGCCCGCTTCCTCGACCATGAACGGCCGGCCATCGAAGCCGAGCGCGACCGGTTGATGGCCGACTCGCCGTTCCGAAAGGACGGATCGGGATGGAAGTCATGATGGAAAAACCACCCGCCTCGATCAGCCGACGCCGGCTCCTCGCGGCCTCAACGGGTTTCGCGGCGGCAGCCAGCCTTGGCGGCCTGCCCACGCTCGCGGCGGCGCCGAACGCGATCCTGACCCGGCCGATCCCGGCGACCGGGGAACGCATTTCGGCGATCGGCATGGGCACCTGGATCACCTTCAACGTCGGCGACAACGTCGCGCTGCGCAACGACCGCGCCCGGGTGCTGGAGACGTTCTTTGCCCAGGGCGGCGGCATGATCGATTCGTCGCCGATGTACGGCTCGTCAGAAGAAGTGATCGGCTACTGCCTGAAGCGCGTGCCCGACGCCAGCGGGCTTTTCTCGGCGACCAAGGTGTGGACCTATATGCAGTCGCGCGGCATCGAGCAGATGGCGGAGTCGCGAGACCTGTGGGGCGTCGAGCGGTTCGACCTGATGCAGATCCATAACCTGCTCGACTGGGAAGCGCATCTGGAAACGCTGTTGGAGGGCAAGGCCGCGGGGCGTATCCGTTACATCGGCATCACCACCTCGCACGGCCGGCGGCACGACGAGATGGAAGAGATCATGAACCGCCAGCCGATCGATTTCGTCCAGTTCACCTACAACATCGCCGACCGGGAGGCCGAGACGCGACTGCTGCCGCTCGCCGCCGAACGCGGGCTCGGCGTCATTATCAATCGGCCGTTCCGCCGCGGCGCGCTGTGCGACTTCACCGCCGACAAGCCGCTGCCGGACTGGGCCGCCGAAATCGACTGCGCCAATTGGCCGCAAATCCTGCTCAAGTTCATCGTGTCGCACCCGGCGGTGACCTGCGCCATCCCCGCGACCTCACGCGTCGATCACATGCGGGAGAACATGGGCGCGCTGCACGGCCGTCTGCCGGACCCGGAAATGCGCGCGCGGATGATCCGCCACTTCGAAAACCTGTAAGAATTTGGCAGAATAGCCGGCGATAACCTGGGACGTGTCGCCATGCTCGCCTTCGATTCGGAAGTTTACGGAATCCTGCTCGCCCAATACGGGGCGGCGATCTGGCCATGGCAACTGGCCGCTCTGCTCGTCGCCCTGACCTTCTTGGTGTTGATTCGGCGGCCCTTTGTCGGATTGGGGCGGATGGTCGCCGGCTTCCTGGCGGTCGTCTGGGCATGGAGCGGCCTGCGTTTCCATATCGATACCTTCGCCGCCATCAACTTCGTTGCGCCCGTGGTCGGCGCCGCCCTTGTCCTGCAGGCATTGCTATTGGCGGCAAGCGGCGTCGCCGGCGGAACCGTCAAGCCGCGCTTCACCCACACGCCGACGGCTTGGATCGGTCTCGGCATCGCGGTGGTCGGGCTGATCGGCTATCCGATCGTCGGCCTGCCGGCATGCGAAGCGCTGACCGGCGTGCCGCCCTACAAGGCCGCGCCGGGACTCGGTACGACCGGCATCGCCGCGGGCCTCGTCACGCTTGGCATTCTGGTGATGAATGAGGGCC
>CAYWRP010000013.1:0-62568 GCA_964460955.1 uncultured Rhodospirillaceae bacterium
GTTCGCATCGTCGGCGTAGCGCACGAAACAATGACCTCGACGTTCCAGTTCCTTATCCACGTCGTCGAGCAGGACATTGGCCAGCAGCGGCGACAATGGTCCGCCTTGCGGCGTTCCCATGTGCCGCTCCTGGACCACGCCATTCATCATCATCCCGCTGTTCAGATAGGCTCGGATCAGCCGGACGACGCCGGCGTCCCCGATCCGTTTCTGGCGGCGGTCGATGAGGATGTCGTGGTTGACCCGATCGAAAAATGCCTCCAGATCCACATCCACGACGATCCGCCGGCCCGACTGCACAGACGATTGCGCCGCAAGAATGGCGTGATGCGCGCTTCGGCCCGGCCGGAAGCCGTAACCGTGCTCGCTGAAGGTTGGATCAAGGATCGGTTGCAGCACGTGCAGCAGCGCCTGCTGGATCAAACGATCCGTCACCGTCGGGATGCCAGGCGCGCACTCGCCACCGTCAGGCTTGGGGATCGTCACCCGCCGTACCGGCAGCGGCCGGCACTTCCCCGACAACAGTTGCCCGCGGATGACCGGCCACGCCGTGCGCAGATGGACGGCGGTCTGGTCGATGTCCAGTCCGTCGATCCCGGCTGCTCCTTTGTTGGCCCGTACCCGTTTCCACGCCCGTTGTAGGTTCCCTCTCGCCAGCGCCGCCAGAAGCAGCCCTGGCCCCGTGTTCCCTGGCCCCGTGTTCCCTGGCTCACGGCGCGGGCGGCGGGCTTCGTCGCTGACCGGGCCAGACGCCGCTTCACCGCCCCCTTCTCCGGTCCGCCCCGCTGGCGCAGGCCTCTGACGCGCTGCCCTCCGCATCGCCATGACGGCGAACACTCCCCCTCGTTCGGTCCTTCGCCCGCAACCAAGCCGCCGACTACTACGACCTCCGCTGACTTCTCGCTCCGGCTCGACGCCGTCGCCCTTTCAGGCATAAGGCGAAATTTCCCCAGGTTAAGAACGCACTCCTTCACTGCACGACCGCCGGACCGACGCCGCGTCCCCTTGGTCACGAGAGCTTCGCGGTTTATCGCCCGCTCGCCCTGGTCCGCAACGCCTCCTATCCGGTTCTTGTTCATCGGCCCACAGCTTCGCTCCACGCTTCCTCCCCACACTCGGTCGCCCTCATGCAGTTGCGCTTCGCTTCGCTCGTCGTGACCAACTCGCGGTCGGACTTGCACCCACAACAGCGCGCCCATGCCGGGCGCACGATACGACAACGGCCGCTGCATCGCAGCGGCCGTCGGATGGGTTGGCTGACCGCCAGCACGGTCGCCAGGGTGCGTCAGACGGAGACCAACGCGATCAGGGTCAACAACGTGCCGAGACCGGCCAGGCCGTACAGAACAACGGCCGCCGGCAGGTCGGCGCGGATGCCGAAATCATGCGTGCAGACCCGGAGCCGGTGGGCGGCGTGCCACAGCATCATCGTGATGATGCCGAACAGGATCAGCTTGATCAGCCAGTAGCCGACGAAGGCCTGCATCGTCTCGTAGGACAGCGCGCTCTCGAACAGGCCCATCGCCGGGGCGAGGCTGGTCAGCACGATCATCACCGGCATGACGAAGGCGACGATGGTGCCGCCGGCGGCGAACAGGAACCAGGGGATTGCTTTTGCCGAACGTGCCATTTGTTACGCCACTCCCGCCAAGATCAACATGAAACCGGAAAACGCCGCCAGGATCCCGTAGTGGGCGCCAACGATCAGCTTGCCGGGGACGAATTCCTCACCACGCTGGATGCGCAGCGCCTGCGGTACCGCCTTGAACCACGCCGTGGTGTGGATGATAGCGAAAACGAAGGCGGTGATGTGGAAAACCACCCCCAACGGACCGGTGACGCCGTCGACCCAGCCCTGCCACGCCTCCGGCCCCTGGCCGAGGCGGAACAGCCCGACGATGAGGATGATGGAATAGATCGCCACGAAGAAGCTGGAGATCTCGTGCAGCATGTAGCTCTTGTACTCCGCCTGGCTCATGAACCAGGTGGTCTTGGAAATCGGTCGGACGTACGGTTTGCGGCTCATTTGTTCATCCCCGGTACCATCGATTTCACGTAATCCACGGCGCTGGTGAACTTCAGCTGCTGGATCGCGCCCGCCGGATCGACGTCCTTCGGACACACCACCGAACAGGCGCCGACGAAGCTGCAGGTCCAGATGCCTTCGTGGCTGGCGGCGACATCCTCGCGTGCCGTGGCGCCGACGTCGCGCGAGTCGAGATTGTAACGCACCGCGAGCGCCAATGCCGCCGGGCCGATGAAGCTCTCCTCGAGAGCGTATTGCGGGCAGGCCGAGTAGCACAAGGTGCAGTTGATGCACATCGAATACTGCTTGTACGCCTTCAGCTGCGCCGGTGTCTGCAGGTATTCGCCCTCCTCGACCGTCCGCTTTTCCTTCGGAATGAGGTATGGGCGGACGCTCTCGATCTTTTCCAGCACATCGTCGAGCACGGTGACCAGGTCCCGCTCGATCGGGAAGTTGGCCAGCGGTTCGATGCGGATGGTGTCGCCGTAATCGCGGAGAAACGCCTTGCAGCCCAGCTTCGGCCGGCCGTCGACCATGATGCCGCAGCTGCCGCAGACGAACATGTGGCACGACCAGCGGTAGCTGAGCGAGCGGTCAATCTCGTCCTTGACGTAGTTGAGGGCGTCGAGGACGACCCACTCCTCCTCGCAGGGCACGTCGTAGGTCTGGAACCACGGCTCGGAGTCTTCCTCCGGCCGGTAGCGCATGACTTCGAGCTTGATGTTGCGAATGCTCATTTCGCGGCTCCTCCGTAAAGACGCGCCGCCGGTTGTGACTTGGTGATCACCACATCGGCGTAATCGATGCGCGGGTCGCCGTTCGAGTTGTAGTAGGCCATCGAATGCTTGAGGTAGTTGACGTCGTCGCGCTTGACGTGGTCGAGGCGTTGATGGGCGCCGCGCGATTCCTTCCGCTGCAGGGCGGAGTGGGTGATCGAATGCGCCACCTCGATCATCGCGCCAAGCTCGAGGCACTGGATCAGGTCGGTGTTGAAGACGCTGGACTTGTCCTCGAGCTTGATGTCGCGGTACCGCTCGCGGACGTCACCGATCACCTGACAGCTATCCTGCAGCATTTTCTCGTCGCGATAAATGCCGCAGCCCTCCTCCATGGTCTTGGTCATGGTGTTGCGGAGGTCGGCTACGCGCTGGGTGCCGCCGGTGCGGGTGAACAACGCCTTGATCTTGCTCTCCGCGTCGTTGGCCTGCGCCTGTAGCGCCTCCCGCTTGGCGGCGGGTGCCGTCTTCACGTGCTCGATGGCGTGCCGCGCCGCGCGGGCGCCGAACACCAGCAACTCGCCGAGCGAGTTGGAGCCGAGCCGGTTGGCCCCGTTGATGCTGACGCATGCGCACTCGCCGGCGGCGTAAAGACCGGGGACCGGCGTCGCGCCGTTAATATCGGTGTGGATGCCACCCATCATGTAATGAATCACCGGACGAACCGGCACCAGATCGGTGACCGGGTCCTTGCCGACGTAACTGCGCGCGAGATCGCGCACCAACGGCAGGCGCTCGTTGATCTTCTTTTCGCCAAGGTGGCGCAGATCGAGATTGATCGCGTGGCCCCACTTGGTCTCAATGGTGCGCCCCTTTTGCTGTTCGTGCCAGAAAGCCTGGCTCAAGCGGTCGCGCGGCCCCAGTTCCATCGCCTTCAGCCGCGGCCAGGGATCGGGCGGGCCGAGTTCGTAGTCCTGCAGGTAGCGGTAGCCATCCTTGTTCACCAGCAGGCCACCCTCGCCGCGGCAGCCCTCGGTGAGCAGGATGCCGCTGCCGGGCAGGCCGGTCGGATGATACTGGACGAATTCCATGTCCTTCAGGGCGCTGCCAGCGCGATAGGCTATCGCCATGCCGTCACCGGTCTTGATGGCGCCGTTGGTGGTGAACGGGAAAACCTTCCCGGCGCCGCCGCTGCAGATGATGACCGCCTTGCCGTGGAAGGCGTACATCTCGCCGGTGCGCATTTCGATCGCCGTGCAGCCGTAGCAGCTGCCGTCGTCCATCAACAGGTCGGTGGCGTAGAATTCGTCGAAACGTTTGATGGAGGGATGCTGGAGGGAGGTCTGGAACAGCGTGTGCAACATGTGGAAGCCGGTCTTGTCGGCGGCAAACCAGGTGCGCATGATCTTCATGCCGCCGAACGGGCGCACCGCCACGTGACCGGTTTCCTCGCGGCTCCACGGGCAACCCCAGTGCTCCATCCGCGTCAGCTCGTTGGGGATCTCGTTGACGAACAGCTCGACCGCGTCCTGATCCACCAGCCAGTCGCCGCCGGATACCGTGTCGTCGAAGTGGTAGTCGAGGGAATCGTCCTTCTTGATCACCGCCGCGGCGCCGCCCTCGGCCGAGCAGGTGTGGCTCCGCATCGGATAAACTTTTGAAATGAGGGCTATCTTCAGATCCGGCGCTTCTTCGGCGACGGCGATGGCGGCCCGCAACCCGGCTCCACCAGCGCCGACGATGATAATGTCAGCGTCGTTAACTTGCATAAGGCTCTCCCACTGCCGCCCCTATGTTAAAATTCGTTCGGCCGATCGAACGACCTGTCCGGCAGCCGAAATGCTCCCCTTGGAGTGTCTCATAGAGTTCAGATCGTGCTTTTGGTGTGGTCTTACAATCCTTCCGCCGAGGATGCAACGCATGATCAACCCCCTAACCGTGCCGGACGCCGCGGTGTTTTGCCAATCACGCGCGTACGGATCACGGCCCCGCGCCAGCGACCGCCAAAACCCTCACTTTGAAAACCACGCCCGAAGATGTACATTGCTCAGCTTACGCGTGTTGTGCGGTCGCGAGTTACGTTCAGAAAAGGCGTGGCGCGGCCGACGTCGGGAGGTCCCTCTCAACCGTGGCGAAACGCGATCGGCTGTGGACGGAGTTCAACGACTGGTGTCGGCGGCGGCGGTTGCGTCCCTTGCCGGCGCATCCTTGGACGCTTGCCGCCTATGTGCGCTGGTGCGAGCCGCGCCACCATTTTCCGGCGATCGCCGACCGGGTGCGCGCCATCGCCCGCGTGCATGTGCTCAAGGGACTGCCGCCGCCCGACCGCCATCCGACCGTCGGCCGCACCCTCGGCGTCGTCGAACATCGGCTCGCCGCCCGCGCCCACCGCTCGGCCCTGTTTCCCGCTCCCGACGAGCCGACCCGGCCGGCCGATGCCGCGGCGGCCCCACCGGCGCCGCCCCGCGAACGCCGCTGGCCGACGGCGCTGCGCGCCGAACCGCGCCTGGTTTCGCGCCGACCGGCTCCCTGAGACGGCTACGCGGCAGTCTCCTGTCTCAACTGATGCCAGACAGCGATCCTCTGGCGGGGTCGCACCGTTTCATGCGCGGTAGCGGTAGACGATGTCGGTGCCCTTGGTCTCGAACGCGCAGCCGATCCACTGCTGGCTGTCGTCGTAGTCGACATGGCCCTTGAGCACCCCTGAGACGACATAACGGGTAAACGAGCGCATCTCGCCGCCGACACGCTCGGTGAGACGCTGCTCGGAATGGATGACCGTCTCGCGCAGCCGGCCGCGCTTTGGCTCGATCAGATGGGAGCGTGTCAGCATTACCGGCGTCCAGAAGCTGCCGACCAGGATGTCGGCCGGCGCGCGGCGGGTCGCCTTGCGGCCGCGAATCTCGAACTCGTCGCCGATCGCCTCGCCTTCCAGGAAAAACGTGCTGTCGCCCTCCCGGGTGCGGCAATTCAATTCGACCATCCGTCCATCGACGAAGCGCTCGGTACTTTCGTGGTCGAAGATATACAGCGAGATGCCGAACGGCGCGACTTCCGCGAAGATGCGGTGCGAGACCGAGAACGCGGGCTCGGTGCCGTCGATTCGCACATCGTGGCGGCCGATGACCAAGCCGAGCCCCATGATATCGAAGGAGAAAGACCGCCGCGGCGTCGGCACCGGAAGCGGGCCCTTGATCAGCGGCGACGCCGACAGGGGCGCACCGGCGGTCTTCAGCAGACCCGCCGAGGCGCCGCCCACAATGAAGGCGCGGCGTGAGATTTTTCCGCCACCCCTGGGCCAACCCGGCCGGTTCCACCCTTGATCCGCACGCTTTCGCTCTACCATCAAGTCCGTCCCGTCTCAATTCTCGCCGATGCGGCATTTTTCACCACATTGACTTCGTTTAACGAAATCGACACCGTGCCGCCGTCGACATTACGATGAAAAATTAATCGCCGCCTTCGGAAGGACACAAGGCACACCGTGGCACTGGAATTTCCCGACGGTTTTCCACCCCTGGGGGACGGACCCGAGCCGTGGCTCGAACATGGCGGCGACATCGACAGCATCGCCCAGCGTTATGGCCTGCCGCGCGACCACTGGCTGGATCTTTCGACCGGCATCAATCCGAACGCCTACCCGGTGCCGGCGCTCGCTCCTGACTACTGGCGGCGGCTGCCGGATTCCGGGCTGATGGCTTGGCTGGAGGAATCGGCGGCCGAGTACTACGGCGTCGCCGAGCCGGAATCGATCGCCGCCACCCCGGGCACCCAGGCGGCGATCCAATGGCTACCCCGCCTTCTGCCGCGCACCCGCGTCTGCGTCATCGAGCCCACCTACGGCGAGCACCGCGTCTGCTGGCGCGGCGCCGGCCACGAAGTGTTGGCGACGGGCGATCTCGACGCCGTTCCCGAGAACGCGCGAATCATCATCGCCGGCAATCCGAACAATCCGGACGGCCGCCAGCAGGACCCGGAACGCCTGCTCCGCCTCACCCGCGACCGCCTGGTTATCGTCGACGAGGCTTTCGCCGACACCGCGCCGGAGATCAGCCTGAGCAGTCAGGCGGGCCGCCCCGGTCTCATCGTGCTGCGCTCGATGGGAAAATTCTTCGGGCTCGCCGGCATGCGGCTCGGTTTCGCGTTGGGTCCCGCATCGCTTGTCGAGCCCTTGCGTCGGGCGTTGGGCCCGTGGGCGGTGAGCGGCCCCGCCGCCGCCGTCGGCGCCATCGCGCTCGCCGATTCGGCCTGGATACGCGACACCCGGGTTCGCCTCGCCGCCGCCGCCGGGCGCCTCGACGGGACGCTGATGCGCGCCCGGCTGACCATTCGCGGTGGGACGTCGCTGTTTCGCCTGACGGAGCGCCCGGCGGCGGGTGACCTGTTCGAGCATCTCGCGGCGGCGGGGATCCTGGTGCGACGGTTCGCCTCGCACCCGACATGGCTCAGATTCGGCTTGCCGGGGGACGACGCCGGCTTCGACCGCCTGCTCAAGGCCCTCGAGGGCTGGTCAGGAGCCGGGCGAGGCGGCCAGCGCGGGACCGAGTAAGGACGGCGGCGCAAATTCGGCGGCCGAGGCGGGCCGATCGGCGCGCGGTCTCAGCGGCCCCGTGGCCGTCACCGTCTGATCAACCGTCCGCTGGCGCCCATGATAAGGGTCGCGGCTGGGATAGCAGGTGACGTCGCCGAGCGTCGGGTAGCAGTACATCGGTTGAAGCGCCACCGCCTCGTCTTCCTTGCAATAGGTGAGGCCGGCCTCCTTGCGGACGGTGGCGCAGTCCTTGCCGCTCAGCGTCGAGATGGCGTGATCGACCAGCGTCTTATCCGAGGCGATGATACTGCCGGCGTTCAGAGCCGCGCCGCCGGTGCAAGCCGCGTTGGCGACGGCGAGGCCGATGACGATCGCTATCGAAAAAATTTCCCATGGACGAACCATGACACGTTTTCCGCGACTCTTTTACCAGACACCCGCCAGAGTATAGAAGAGATGGTTAATTCCACGTTAAGGAGCGCGCGGCTGCCTCACGCGGGGAGAGGTTCTCGGACCGTGCCGCCACCGCCGTGGCGATTGCCATTGATCATCCCGGCCCGACTTCGCTAAGTCTAACCGGGAAACAAACAACGAAAGATCCGGGCAAGCTTCGCGCATGGCAACCCTCGAGACGCATCTCTGCGAGTTCGGCCGTCCGGCGGCCGATTTCACCCTGGCCGATCCGAACGGCCGGCACTACAGCCTTGCCGACGTCCGCGGCGAGACGGCGACACTAATTATGTTCATCTGCAATCATTGCCCCTACGTGCGGGCCATCATCGACCGCATCGTCCGCGATGCCCGCGACCTGCAGGCAAGAGGGGTCGGTATCGTCGCCATCATGCCCAACGACCATGCGCGCTACCCCGACGACGCCCCGGAGCGGATGGCCGAGTTCGCCCGCCAGCATGGCTTCACCTTTCCCTACCTGGTCGACGAAACGCAGCAAGTCGCGCGCGCTCACGACGCCGTGCGCACGCCGGACTTCTTCGGCTTCAATGCCGACCTCGCACTGCAATATCGCGGCAGGCTCGATGCCTCCCGCCGCGAACCGGTGGCCGGTGCGGCGCGCGACCTGTTCGACGCCATGTGCGGGATCGTCGAGACAGGGCGGGGCCCGGCAACGCAGCATGCCAGCATGGGCTGTTCCATCAAATGGCGGGAGCCGAATTGACCGACCGAAAAAACAAAGTCAGCGGCGAAACCCGGCCGGCCGGCGGCGGCGGTAAATCGCCGGAAAGCGATCCGATGCAGGACGCCCTCCTGCGCGAGGTCGAAGAGGAAATCCGCCAAGACCGGCTGAAGGCGGTGTGGCTGCGCTTTCGCGGCTTCATCATCGGCGCCGCCGTCACCCTCGTCGTCGCGGTGGCCGGTTACGAGGGCTGGAAAGCCTTCATGGCGAGCGAGCGCGATACGGCGAGCCTGATGCTGACCAACGCCGAGATCGCCGCCGAGACCGACCCAATTCAGGCAACGGATCGCTTCCGGGCACTCGCCGAAAGCGGCCCGGAAGGGTTCGCCCTCGTTGCCCGGCTGCGCGCCGCGGCACTGCTGGCGGATCAGGGTGACCATGCGGCGGCGCGCGCGCTGTATGACCAGGTTCGCTCCGAAACCGACGAGCCGGTCTATCGCGATCTCGCCGCGCTGTTGGAAGTACAGTCCCAATTAAGCGAGCCGGGGTCGATCGACCCGCAATCGCTGCGGGAAGCGCGAGACCGTCTGGCGCCGCTGCTCGAGCCCGGCAACCCGTGGCAATACGCCGCCCGGGAAGCCGACGCGGTGATCGCCCTGCGCCTGGGAGACGGCGAGGCGGCGCGCGAGGCTTTCGCCCGACTGAAGGACGATCCCGCCGCCCCCGCGGGCATTCGCGCTCGTTCCACCGCCATGCATGCGCAGCTCACCGATGCCAACTGATCGTTTGTCGCGTCGACTCGCCGTCTTGGCCTTGACCCTGCTGCCGCTCGTCGCCGGCTGCGAGTCGTTGTTCGGCGAGGAGGAGGAGCCGCCGCTGCCGGGCGAACGCGTTTCCGTCATGGCGTTGGAACGCGAGATCGCCCCCGATCCGACGGCGCGCACGGAAGACATCGTCCTGCCAACGGCGCGGCGCAATGCCGACTGGCCGCAGCCCGGCGGCGACGCCGATCACGCCATGCAGCATCTCGCCCTGAGCGCCGACCCGAGCGAGGCTTGGCGGATCGACGCCGGCAGCGGTGCCTCCGACGGCCAACCGCGCCTGCCGCCGCTCATCGCCGCTGGCGGACGCATCTACGTCATGGACGCCGAGCACGTGGTGCGCGCCTTTTCCGCCTCCGGCGGCGAGCGGGTATGGACCGAGGACCTCGCCGACGACGAGGACGACGACGTCATCACCGGCGGCATCGCCATCGAGGCCGGCCGCCTGTTCGCCACCACCGGCCATTCGGCGGCATTCGCCCTCGATGCGGCGAGCGGCGCAGAGGTCTGGCGGCGGCGGATCGGCACGCCGATCCATGCATCGCCGACGGCGCATGACGGACGGGTGTTCTTCGTCTCGGTGACCAACCGGCTTTTCGCCATCAGTAGCGTGGACGGCAGCGAACTTTGGCCGCCCTATCAGGCGATCGAGGAGACGGCGAGATTGCTTGGCGGCCCCAGCCCGGCCATTGCCGAGGGAGTCGTCGTCGCGCCTTTCACCTCCGGCGAGATCGTCGCCGCCCAAGTGGAGACCGGCAACGTGGCATGGCAGGATTCCTTAAGCTCCCGCCGCCGCACCGACGAGTTGGCGGCGCTGTCGCAGATCCGCGCCCGGCCGGTGATCGACAACGGCCGCGTCTATGTCATCAATTTCGGCGGCCTATTTGTCGCGTTCGATCTGCGCACCGGCCGGCGGTTGTGGGAGCAGGAGATCCCCGGGCTGAGCACGCCTTGGGTCGCCGGCGATTTCCTCTATGTGGTTTCCTCGGAGGGCGATGTCGTCTGCCTGTCGGCGATCGATGGGCGGATCTACTGGGTGACCACCCTGCCCCGCTTCGAGGATGAAGAGGATCTTGAGGATCCCATTGTCTGGAGTGGCCCGGTTGTCGCTGGCGAACAGGTGTTCGTGGTCGGCTCCAACGGCGAGATGCGCCGGCTGTCGCCCTACGATGGTCGCGAACTGGAAACGATCGAGATTGGCGACGAGATCAGCCTCGCGCCCATCGTCGCCGATGGCACCTTGTACGTGCTGCGCCAGGACGCAACCCTGATCGCCTATCGTTGACCGCTCCCGATGGAGGCGCCGCGCGCACCCGCATGCCATTCACCGTCGCCATCGTCGGCCGCCCGAACGTTGGCAAGTCGACCCTGTTCAACCGCCTCGTCGGCCGCAAGCTGGCGCTGGTCGACGACACCCCCGGGGTGACGCGCGACCGCCGGGAGGGCGATGCCCGCCTCGGCGATCTCGCGTTCCGCATCATCGATACCGCCGGCTACGAGGATGCCGGCGGCGACAGCCTGTCGGCGCGGATGCAAGAGCAGACCGAACTGGCCATCGACACCGCCGACGTCGCCCTCTTGATGATCGACGCACGGGCCGGCGTCACCGCGCTCGATGCCGTCTTCGCCGATGTCCTGCGACGACGCACCAGGCCGGCCATTCTCGTCGCCAACAAGTGCGAGGGCCGCGCCGCCGCCGCCGGCCTGATGGAGGCGTACGAACTCGGCCTTGGCGAGCCGGTGCCGATCTCCGCCGAGCACGGCGAAGGCATGGCCGATCTTTTCCAGGCCTTGGTCCGCTTCGCCGAAGCGACACCGACGCAGGCCGCGGACCGTGCCGAACCGGCGGAAGACACGGCGGCGGCCGCCGAAGCGCCCTTGCAGCTCGCCATCGTCGGCCGGCCCAACGTCGGCAAGTCGACGCTGATCAACCGCCTGCTCGGCGATGACCGTCTGGTCACCGGACCAGAGCCTGGCATCACCCGCGACGCCATCGCCGTCGAGTGGCGCTATCAAGGGCGCGCGGTCCGACTCGTCGACACCGCCGGTCTGCGGCGCAGGGCGAAGATCATCCAACGCCTCGAACACCTGGCGGGGGCCGATACCCTGCGCGCCGTCCGCTTCGCCCAGGCCGTCGTCGTCGTCATCGACGCGACACAACCGTTGGAGAAGCAGGACGCCGTGATCGCCGGCCTGGTCATCGACGAAGGGCGCTCGCTGGTCATCGCCGCCAATAAATGGGACCTGGTGCGAGACCGTCACGCGACCCGGGACGAGTTGCGGCATCAGGTGGAGACGACCCTGACCGGCGCGCGCGGCGTCCAAATCGTCGCCCTCTCCGGTCTGACCGGCGAGGGCGTGGTTAAGCTGCTGCCGGCGGTCATCGCCGCCGATCAGGTATGGAACGCACGCATCCCGACGCCGCGGCTCAACGATTGGCTGGCCGAGGTGCAGCAGCGACATCCGCCGCCGATGGCCGCCGGCCGGGCGGTGAAGATCCGCTACGCGACGCAAGCCAAGACCCGCCCGCCGACCTTCGCCCTGTTCGTCAACCGGCCAGACGAACTGCCGGCGGCCTATGTCCGTTACCTGACCAACAGCCTGCGCGACAGCTTCGACCTGCCCGGCACGCCGATCCGGATCATCCTGCGCAAACCGAAAAACCCCTACGCGGTGAGGCGTCGCTAGTTAGACGCGAGGACGAGTAATGACTAGAACTTTATCTTCTGATGCTGACTGAAGGGGATCCGGCGATGAAACAAGGTTCCTTCAATGGGCGCGCCTTCACAGCGCTTCTGCTGCTGTTCTCATTTATCGTTCTGTTCGTCACCGGCGTGGTCCTCTACATCGTCCCACGCACGCGCACCGCGCGAGCCATCGACTGGACCCTCATGCTGCTCGATAAGGCCGACTGGTCGCTATTGCACATAGCCTTCGGTGTCGTGTTCGTCCTCGCCGGCATCGGTCATATCTTGCTTAATCGGCGGCCACTGACCAACTACCTGCGCCGCAAATGGCAGGAACGGCGGGCCGACACGCGGCCGCGCGGCCCGAGGCTGGAGTTGCTGGTCGCCGCGCTGTTGACCGTTCTGCTCGTCGTCGCGGCGATCCGCGATATTCCGCCGATCAGCAGTCTTGCCACTTGGCACGAACAAATCCGCGATCTTTGGGAACCGTCGAGCACCGATGGGCAGGGTCGCGGCGGCCGGTGAGACGCTTCACTTACTCGGCGCCTATCGACACCTTGACGTCGGCCGGCCGGGCATAGTAGGGCGCCGAGCTGACGAGGACGTGGACGCCGGTACGGGCATAGTCGGCCGCGTTATCGACGTTGACGCCGCCGGCGACGGCGATCTTGGTCTTGGTGCCGCCGGGCAGCCGCGCCATCAGGTCGGCGACGTCGCCGACGGTGAACTTTTCCAGCTGGACAACGTCAGCGCCGGAGCCCTCCGCCGCCAGGGCCTCGGCGACGCTGGTCACCTCGACAACGACGCTGCGTTCGGGGCAGGCGCGTTTCAGCGCGTCGATCTGTCGGTGCAAGATCGCCACGCCGGCGACCAGATTGCGGTGTTCGGGAAACAACAGCAGGCTATCCGAGAGGCCGGTTCGGTGTAGGGAGGCGCCGCCGGCGAGCACCGCCTTCGCCGACAAAGCGCGGGTGCCAGGGATCGCCTTGCGGGTACAGGCGACGACCACGTCGCCGTTGACCGCGCGGGCGCCGTCGACCAGCCGCGCCGCCGTGGTGGCGACGCCGGATGCCCATTCGGTCAATGTCTGCGCCACCTTCCATGCCAGCATGATCGCCTCGGCGCGGCCTGTGGCCTCCAGGATCGGTGTCTCGGCATCGAGGCGGTCGCCGCTGGCGCAAGCGACCTCGGCCGAGGCGCCGGCGAGAGTGACGATGCGCGCCGCTTCCTCCACCCCGCAGACGGCCATACCGCCGCGCGCCTCGAGGCGCATGCGCGCCGTCGTTGTCTTCAGATCAAGGGAGCGGGTCGTCAAATCTCCATAAGGGGCATCCTCGCGCAGGTAGGCGAGCAGCGTGGCGTCGTCGAGAACCAGCATCGAGACATTCCTCGTTGGGGTAAGGCCTTATTGAGTCAAGATTGGACGGTGGCGGGCGTTGACTGGCTGACGGCGACAAGATCCGCCGCCAGCCGATCGACGGCTTCCGGGATCGTGTCCCACGAACACATGAAACGACAGCCGCCGGGACCGATGAAGGTGTAGAAATGCCAGCCGCGGGCGCGCAAGGCGGCTTGCGCTTCGGAGTCGAGTTCAATGAACACCGCGTTGGCCTGCACCGGATACATCGGCTTCCAGGCCTCGATGTGGCGGACCCGCTGGTAGAGGCGCCGCGCCATGGCGTTGGCATGAGCGGCGTTGGCGAGCCACACGTCGTGCCGCAACAGGCCCAGCCACGGCGCCGAGATGAACCGCATTTTGGAGGCCAGTTGGCCCGCCTGCTTGACGCGATAGGCGAAATCCTCGGCCAGCGCGGAATCGAAGAAGATCACCGTGTCGCCCGCTGGCAGGCCGTTCTTGGTGCCGCCGAAACAGAGCACGTCGACGCCGGCGCGCCAGGTGATGTCGCCCGGATGCACGTCCAAAGCGGCGACGGCGTTGGCGAAGCGGGCGCCATCCATGTGCAAGCGTAGGCCCCGACCCCGGGCGACGGCGGCGACGGCGGCGATCTCATCTGGCGTATACACGGTGCCGACCTCGGTCGACTGGGTCAGCGAGACCGCGCGCGGCTTCGGGTAGTGGATGTCGGTGCGCCGGGTGACCAGCCGCTCGACGGCTTGCGGTGTCAGCTTGCCATCCGCCCCGTCGGCGAGCAGGATCTTCGAGCCGTTGGAGAAAAACTCCGGCGCCCCGCATTCGTCGGTTTCGATGTGCGCCAGCGCGTGGCAGATGACCGCGTGGTAGGATTCGCAAAGGGCGGCCAGCGCCAAGGCATTCGCCGCCGTGCCGTTGAAGACGAAAAACACCTCGCAGTCGGTCTCGAACAGGGCGCGAAAGCGGTCGCATACCTGCTGCGTCCAGGTATCCTCGCCGTAGGCGATCTCGTGCCCGCTCTCGTTGGCGTGCACGAAAGCCGCCAAGGCTTCCGGGCACACCCCCGCGTAGTTGTCGGACGCGAACTGCTGAGCCATGTCCTGGGTATGGGGGAAATCACGTTTGTTTTCAACGGCGGCCTGCTTGAGCCTTGGGCAGAGGATATTCGCCGGGCGGGATTTGTGCTTCGATCAACCGGCATCGAGCCATGCCGCACATGCCGAGTGTGCCGGATGGGCCCGGAACCATTGCGAAATACAACAATGCGTTGTATTATAAATTAAACGGTGCGCGCGGTCGAGGGACGTGCTGCGCCCCTCGGGTTCCGCGCGACTTGCCTGAAGAGGAGCGTCGTGATGCGGCGATACGATGTGCTCGAACAGCCGGACGGCAGCTATATCGCCATCGGCGCCGGCAACAGCTACAGCTCGGCCGGTTTGCGGTGGGCTTGGCATTCGAAACCCTACTTCATCCCGTCGGTCATCCTCGCCTTCGCGCTGGCGGTGGGTATCCTGTGGCTGTTCATGGCCTTCGAGCCGGCGCGGCCGTTCGGTTTCAGCACCGACGACAACCACGCTTTCGGGGTCATCCTGGCGGCGACCTTTCTCGGCGTCGTCTTTCTCTATTTCCAAACGACGGTTAACCGCTGGCGGAAACGCGAGTTGGTGGCGCAGGGCGCGATCGTCGTCGCCGAACGGGTCGCCGCCAAAAATCCCGACGAAGCGATCGGCTCGGTTCGGCCGAAGATGGTCTACGACGACCCGCTGGTCCACCAGGCGGTCGACCTGCGCGACGCTGGACGGCTCGAGGAGGCGCGGTCGATCTTTCAGCGGCTGATCGATAAGGGGCACGCCGACAAGCGGGTGATTGGTTTCGCCAAGCGTCAGTTGCTGCTTCTTCGGCAGCGCACCACCGGCTGATCGCAGCCCAGCTTGGGGCGGCGGCGCCGAGCGACACCAGGCGTGCGATAAGCGAGCGCGCGAAAGCCTTCCGACGCGCTCAATGCCCGCCGTCACATCCCCGAATAGGGGTTAGTCCTAGTATCGGCCCCGAAATGGCCGATCGCTTACCCATCTCGGGCACACCTGCTTTACGCGTACTTTTCTACCCTATACTCTTATTAAGCTAACTTTCGGCCAAAACAATTACAAAAAAGTTAATCAAGACGTTTTCGCGCTCATTTGGAGAAAAATCGGTATGGACAACCCCCTCTCATCCGATCCGGAACAACGCCGGCAACCGGCGGCCGACATGGACGCCGGCCCCAAAACCTCGATCACCCTCAATCCCCTCTACAACATCGATTCCCCCTTCGAACCCGGCCGGTTGGAACTCGCCGGGACCGAAGGTGAAGACCGCTTGCGTGGTACGGCGGACGACGATCTTCTCGACGGCGGCGACGGCGCCGACCGCCTGAATGGCGGTAATGGGAATGACGAGTTGTTCGGCGGGGCCGGTGGCGATCGGCTGAACGGCGGCCGCGGCAACGACATCCTGGTCGGCGGCATCGGCGACGACCGCCTCCATGGCGGCGGCGACGCCGACCTGCTCCTTGGCGGCGACGGCGATGATCGTCTCGGCGGCGGCGCTGGCGACGACAGCCTCGATGGCGACGCCGGCAATGATCGGCTCAATGGCGGCGACGGCGACGATGAGATGTTCGGCGGGGCCGGCGATGACCGCCTCAACGGCGGTGATGGCGAGGACAGCCTCGACGGCGGCGAGGGCGACGACCGGCTCAATGGCGGTGACGGCGACGACGTGCTCGACGCCGGCGACGGCGAGAACCGGCTCAATGGCGGCAGTGGCAACGACATCCTGGTGGCCGGCCTCGGCAACGACCGGCTGAACGGCGGCGCCGGCAACGACCGCCTCGACGGCGGTATGGGTGACGACCGGCTGGTCGGCGGTCGCGGCGACGACACCATCGTCGGTGGCGGCGGCGACGATATCATGCGCGGCGACGGGGGCCGAGACGCGCGCGGCGCCGACGTTTTCATCATCGGCGCGGGCGGCGGCAACGACCGCATCGTCGATTTCAGCCAGGACGACGGCGACCGGATCGACGTCAGCGGACTCGGTATCAGCGACTTCGCCGAGCTGGTCATCGATGCCGGACGCAACAAGGCGACAATCGACTTCTCCGACGCCGGTGGCGGCAGCCTGACCCTGAACCGATTCAAGGGAGACCTGGAGGCCGACGACTTCATCTTCGCCGCCAACCAGCCGGCACCCGAGCCCGAACCGGAGCCTGAACCGGAAGCGGAGCCTGAACCGGATAACGAACCGGTGCCCGAGGCTGCGACGGCGCCCGAGCCGGACGCAACCGCCGAACCGGCACCCGAGCCCGCCGCGGCCGGCGAGAAAGGGGATTATGACATCACCATCGCCTTCAACGGCTCCTGGACGGCCGAGCTGCAGGGCGCATTCAACGACGCCGTCGCGCGTCTGGAGTCGGTGATCTGGGGCGACGTCGCCGATGTCTACGTGCCAATCAACGGGGTCAACACCCTTGTCGATGACCTCTATATCGAGGCCAATCTCTACACCATCGACGGCACCGGCGGCATCCTCGGCCAGGCCGGCCCGCGGTACGTCCGAACGGATGACTACATCCCCGTCTCCGGCGAAATGACCTTCGACGTCGCCGACGCCCAGTGGCTCGACGACAACGGCCTGTGGGACGACGTCGTGCTGCACGAAATGGCGCACGTTCTCGGTTTTGGCACGCTGTGGTCCTATCAGGGCCTGCTCAGCGGCGCCGGCACCGCCAACCCGACCTACACCGGCCAGGCGGCGATGGAGGCCTTTGGCGAGATGACCGGCGGCGGCGCGGCGCCGATCGCCGTCGAACAGGACGGCGGCGGCGGCACCGCGCTCAGCCACTGGGACGAACAGACGTTCGGTAACGAGCTTATGACGGGTTACATTAACTATGGTGACAACGCATTCAGCGCGATGACGGCGGCCTCGTTCGCCGATCTCGGCTACGACCTGGCGCCGGAGTCCAACTGGCTGACCGACGATTACGCGATGGTCGCCTGACGGAGACGGATCGGGAGGAGGAAATGGCGGCGGAACACGTATCCGGGCACGGCTCGCGGGACACCGGGCTTGCCCATCGGATCGTCGACGAAGCGATCGCCCTGGCCGAGGAAACCGGCTGGGAAAATGTCCGGCTGCGGCATGTTGCGGCAAGGCTGGATGTCTCGCTGACGGAGGTGGCGGCGCACTACCGGGATCTCGACGCCATCGCCGACGCCTGGCTCGACCGCGCGCGCCTGTCGCTCGTGGTTGCTCCGGGCGGCGCGGACGACGACCTCGACCCGCCGGCGCGGATCTATGCCCACCTGATGCAATGGTTCGATGCCCTGGCGCCGCACCGCGAGGTGACGGTGCAGATGCTGAAGGCCAAGCTGTGGCCGTTCCACCCGCACCATTTCGTGCCGATGGTGTTCAACCTGTCGCGCACCGTCCTGTGGCTGCGCGACGCCGCCGGCCTAGACGCCGAGGCGCCCCGGCGGGAGGTCGAGGAGGTGGCGCTGACTTGGCTGTTCCTTGCCACGCTGGCCGTCTGGTCGCGCGACGACACCCTCGGCCAGGAACGCACCCGCCGCTTCCTGCGCGGCCGCCTGCGCGACGCCGACCGCGCGGTGACGACCGTGTTCGGGCGGGAGCGGTAGGCGATCGTTTCATCAACGCCCCCTACCCCAGATGCTCTCTGAGTCGCGGCATCAGTTCGACGAAATTGCACGGGCTGTGGCGGGAATCGAGTTGGTGGACGAGGATGCCGTCCCAGCCGTCCTTCACCGCGCCGGTCGAGCCGGGCAGCGCGAACAGGTACGTGCCGCCGGCGACGATGGCGAGCGCGCGGGACTGGATCGTCGAGGTGCCGATCTTCTCGAAGCTGATCCAGCGGAACAGCTCGCCAAAGCCGGGGATCTCCTTCTCCTTGACCCTGTCGAAGGCTTCCGGCGTGATGTCGCGCCCTGTCACCCCGGTGCCGCCGGTGGTGAGCACGCAGTCGATCGCCGGATCGGCGATCCAGGCGCGAAGCTGGGCGACGATGGCATCAACGTCGTCGCGCAGCAGCCGCCGGTCGGCCAGCCGATGTCCCGCCGCCTCCAGCCGCGCGACCAGGATGTCGCCGGAGTTGTCGTCTTCCAGGGTTCGCGTGTCGGAGATGGTGAGCACGGCGATGTTGACGGGCACGAAAGCCCGGTCGCCGTCGATTGTCGCCATTGTGAAAGCCTCCCTTCTTGGGGCCCAGACTCTTGCCGCCCAGGCGTTAAGTCCCGACATCCAATCTGCTGAGCTTGAGTTTGAGGGCCAAGAGATCGCGCCAGGCAAGACGCTTTTGCCCCGGCGTGCGCAGCAGGTAGGCTGGATGGAACAGCGCCGTCGCCGGGATCGGCGCTGTCATGCGCGGTGTGCGATACTGGAACCAGCGCCCCCGCAGCCGACCGACGCTCTCCTTCTGCCCCAGCAGCGCCGCCGCCGCCGGTCCGCCGAGGGCGACCAGGAGCGCCGGGTCGATGAGCTCGATCAACCGTTCCAGGAAGGGGGCGCAGATGGCGATTTCCTCGCTGGTCGGTGAACGGTTGCCGGGCGGCCGCCAGTATATCGTGTTGGAAATGAAGACATTACCGCGATCGAGGCCGATGGAGGCCAGCATCTTGTCGAGCAGGCGACCACTGGGGCCGACGAACGGCTTGCCGAGCCGATCCTCCTCGGCGCCCGGCGCCTCGCCGATGAATACCGCCTTGGCATCGGCCGCGCCGTCGCCGAATACCAGGTTCATCGCCGTGCGGCTGAGCCCGCAGCCCTCGAAGCCGGCGAGCGCCCGTTCCAGTTGCGCCACCGACTCCGCGGCGGCGGCGAGGCTCGCCGCGTCCCGCGCCGCGGCGCCGGCATCGAGGGGCGGCTTGCCGCGACTGCCGGCACCTGTCGCCACCGGTTCCCGCGCCGGTGGCGTCGGGGCCGGTGGCGCCGGGTCGGCGGGGGCGGGCGGCGGCACCCTGCCCAACTGCTCTCTGGCCGTTGGCAGTTGCGCCGGTCGCGTGGCGGCGTCGACAGAATCCTCCGCCCGAAAGCGGTTGACCGGCACTTCGCCGACCGCTTCGTCGACCCCAGCCTCGACATACCACCGCAAGACTGCTTCCAATTGGCGTCGTCTTTCGTCCATCACTTCAATGCCGCTCACCAGGCGCGCCCTCCCTTGCGGCGAGAGAATTCCGCCCGTCATGCGTTTCCCGTGCACATCACGCATCCTATGTTATAAAAATTGAAATGAAATCGGGAGTAGTCACCCAAAAAAGTGGAGTGCCCCATGGAACGGGAATCGATGGAATTTGACGTGGTGATCGTCGGCGGCGGCCCCTCGGGCCTGTCGGCGGCGATCCGAATGATGCAACTCGCGGGCGAGGCGGGCCGCGAGCTAAGCGTCTGCGTCGTCGAGAAGGGATCCGAGATCGGCGCACACATCCTGTCCGGCGCGGTGATCGAGCCGCGCGCGCTGAACGAATTCATTCCCGACTGGAATGAAAGGGGCGCGCCGCTGCACACCCCGGCCAGCGAGGATCATTTCCTGTTTCTGACCGAGAAACGGTCGATCCGCATGCCGACGCCGCCGCAGATGCACAACGATGGCAACTACATCGTCAGCCTCGGCAACGTCTGCCGCTGGCTCGGCGAACAGGCCGAAGCGCTCGGCGTCGAGATTTTCCCGGGCTTTGCCGCCGCCGAAGTGCTCTATGACGACTCGGGCCGCGTTGTCGGCGTCGCCACCGGCGACATGGGCATCAGCCACGAGGGCGAGCCGACCGCCAACTACCAGCCTGGGGTCGAGCTGCGCGCCACCTACACGCTGTTCGCCGAGGGCTGCCGCGGCTCCCTGACCAAGGGCCTGTTCGAGCGTTTCAACCTGCGCGACGGCGTCGACCCTCAGGCCTACGGGATCGGCATCAAGGAGCTTTGGGAGGTCGATCCGGCGCAGCACAAGCCCGGCAAGATCGTCCACACCGTCGGCTGGCCGATGGACAGCAAGACCTACGGCGGTTCGTTCCTCTACCATCTCGAGAACAACCAGGTCGCGGTCGGCTTCGTCATCGGCCTCGACTACGAGAACCCTCACCTGAGCCCGTTCGACGAATTCCAGCGTTTCAAGACCCACCCCGCCATCCGCCCCACCTTCGAGGGCGGCCGCCGCGTCGCCTACGGGGCGCGGGCGCTGACGGAAGGCGGCCTGCAATCGCTGCCGAAGCTTGTCTTCCCCGGCGGCGCGCTGATCGGCGACACCGCCGGCTTCCTTAACGTGCCGAAAATCAAGGGCACGCACACGGCGATGAAATCCGGCATCCTGTGCGCCGAGGCGGTGATCGAGGCGCTGGCGTCCGACCAGGCGCCGGATCTGCTCGAGGCGTATCCGCAGAAGTTCAAGGAAAGCTGGCTGTGGACGGAACTCAACGGTATCCGCAACATCCGCCCCGCGTTCCGCTGGGGGCTGTGGCTGGGTATCGCCTACTCGGCGCTGGAGACCTACCTGTTTCGGGGCAAGATGCCGTGGACGCTGAAGAACCACGCCGACCACACGCAGCTAAAGCCGGCCGCCGAGGCGCCGAAGATCGAGTATCCGAAGCCCGACGGGGTGATCACCTTCGACAAGCTGTCGTCGGTCTTCATCTCCAACACCAATCACGAGGAAAATCAGCCGGTCCACCTGACACTGAAGGATCCGAGCATCCCGGTCTCGGTGAACCTGGCGAAGTACGACGGTCCGGAGGCGCGTTACTGTCCGGCCGGGGTCTACGAATACGTCGCCGACAACGGAACGCAGCGCCTGCAGATCAACGCCCAGAACTGCGTCCACTGCAAGACGTGTGATATCAAGGATCCGACGCAGAACATCCATTGGGTTGTTCCCGAAGGCGGCGGCGGACCGAATTATCCCAACATGTAGAGGTATCCATGGCATCAACTCCGCGCCGCGAGCGGCGAGCCCCCGACACCCCTGGGAACCGCCGCACGCTGGCCGGCGCGATCGCGCTGACGGCTCTTCTGCTCGCCGCCTCGGCGCTGACGGGCAGCCCTCCCGCCGCCGCGGCGACGTCGCCGGAACTCTCGTCGCTCACCGGCAGCTACCTGGCGGCGCGCCATGCCCGCAACGTCGGCGACGAGACCAGCGCCGGCGATTTTCTTCTCGGCGCGTTGGCGCGGTCGCCCGATGACGCGGTGCTGATGCGGCGCGCCCATTTGGTATTGTTGCTTGACGGCCGTATCGAGGAAGGCCTGCGCGTCGCCGAACGTTACCTGGCGACCGGCGCGGATGCTTACGTGGCGAAGTTGGCGCTGGCGGTGGGCGACGTCCGCGACGGTCGCCTGGAGGAGGCCGACCAGCGACTGGCGGCGCTGACCAGCAACCCGTTGACCGAATTCCTGATGCCGATGATGCGCGCCTGGGTGCTGGCCGGCCGGGGGCAACACGACAAGGCGAACGAGGTTCTCGCCAGCATGGCGTCCAATTCATCCACGGATCCGTTTCGCCACCTTCACGCGTCGCTGATCGCCGATGCCAAGGGCGACACCGAAACGGCCGCGTCGCGGATGGACATGGCGCTCGCCGATCAACCGGAGCCGTGGGTCCGCCTCGTTCACCTTGCGGCTCGGATCTACCACCGCGCCGGTCGACTCGATGCGGCCCGCGCGATTCTCGCGGACTATGCCCGCCGCCATCCGGAAAGTAATATGGTCGACGCCGCGCTGGCGCGGCTGGACAAGGGCGGCGCGCCGCCGGCGGCGATCCGCACGACCAGTCACGGCGTCGCCGAGGCCCTGTTCAACGCCGCCGGTGCCCTGGCCCGCCAGCAGGGCCGCGAAACGGCGCTCATTCTAGGCCAATTGGGCCTTTACCTGCGCCCCGATTTCCCATCGCTGCATCTGTTGGTTGGCGATCTCTTGGAGTCCACCGGTCGCCTGTCGCGCGCCAACGCGCTTTACGCCGCCATCGATCCGGCATCGCCGTTCTCCTGGACCGCCCGCCTCAACATCGCCCGCAATCTCGACGAGATGGACCGATTCGACGAAGCGGCGGCGCTGCTGCGCGATCTCGCCCGCGAACGGCCCGAGGAATCGCGCCCGCTGAGCGAGCTTGCCGACATGCTGCGCCGCCGCGACCGGTTCGAGGCGGCGGTCGCCACATACGACGAGGCGGTGGACCGCATCGAAACCCTCGAGCCGCGCCACTGGCGGCTGCTGTACGCACGCGGGGTGGCGTTGGAACGGGCAAAGAAATGGCCCCGCGCGGAAGCCGATTTCCTCAAGGCGCTGGAGTTCGAGCCGGATCAGCCGTTCGTGCTCAATTACCTGGGGTATTCATGGGTCGAGCAGGGCCGCAACCTGGAGAAAGCCGAGGAAATGATCCGCAAGGCGGTCGACCTGCGCCCCACCGACGGCTACATAGTGGACAGCCTGGGCTGGGTCCTCTACCGCTTGGGCCGGCATGAAGAGGCGGCGGTGGAATTGGAGCGCGCGGTGGAACTGCGACCGGACGATCCGGTGATCAACGATCATTTGGGCGACGCCTACTGGTCGGTGGGACGTCAGCGGGAAGCCCGCTTCCAGTGGCGCACGGCGCTCGATCTCCAACCGGAACCCGAGTTGCGCGCGGCGATCGGCCAGAAGCTGAGACAGGGATTGGTCAAGGAAGCCAACGCCGCCGCGCCATGACGCCCGATGCCGGCCGCCTGGTGCCAATCCGCGAGGAAGCCTACGCCAAGATCAATCTGTTCCTGCACGTCACCGGGCGACGCGACGACGGCTATCACCTGCTCGATAGCCTGATCGTCTTTCCGCGTTTGTCCGACACATTGGAGGTGCGGCCGTCGAACCGGTTGACGCTACGGGTCAATGGGCCGTTCGCGAAGCTGCTGCCGTCCGGCGCCGACAATCTGGTGATCATGGCCGCCGAGCAGCTGGCGACGATGGCGGGCAAGCCGGCGAATGTCGAGATCGGCCTCTACAAACGCCTGCCGGTGGCTGCCGGCGTCGGCGGCGGGTCGGCGGACGCGGCGGCGGCGATCCGCGCCCTGTGCCGGTTGTGGGACTTCACGCCAGCCAGCGACGACATCGATGATCTGGCGCTTTTACTCGGCGCCGACGTGCCGGTCTGCCTGAAAAGCCGTCCGACACATGTCACCGGCGTCGGCGAAACCCTGGCGCCGGCGCCCGCCCTGCCGCCGTTCTGGCTGGTGCTCGTCAACCCTTACATCGAGGTGCCGACCGTTTCCGTTTTCAAGCGCCGCGGGGGCCCCTTCTCCGAGCCGGCGCCGCTGCCCGAACCGCCGCCCGACGCGGCGACCCTGGCGGCCTGGCTGGCCGAACGGCGCAACGACCTGATGCCCGCGGCGATCGAAGTCGCGCCGGCGATCGCCGATGTTCTTTCCGCCATCGAGGCGACCGACCCGCTGATCGCGCGCATGACCGGCAGCGGCGCGACGTGTTTCGGCTTCTACGCCGATGAAGCGGCCGCGAAGGCGGCGGCGGAGACGCTGCGGGCGCAGCAGGCCGGATGGTGGATACAGCCGACCCTCGTCGCGCCGGCACCGCATTTCGCCTGAAACGACGCTACGCCAACCGGTCAACCAGACCGCGTCACGAAAAGCCGTAAATTTATGAGAAACGGAAGAGGTCGCCGCGCCCTCGTCCCCAACGCTAAACGTTTTGATGGACTGCGCGACGCGCGCTTATGGCTTAAGATCCATTCATGCCGACATTGCGTCAGTTTCGCTATCTCGTTGCCGTGGCGGAAACGCTGAATTTCCGGCGCGCGGCCGAACTCTGCCACGTCAGCCAGCCGGCGCTGAGCGACCAGATCCGCGAACTGGAGGACCGGCTGAAGGTGCAATTGATCGAACGCAGTCGGCGCAAGGTGGTCATTACGCCGCTCGGGCGCGAGGTGGTCGACCGGGCGCGGCGGATTCTGCGCGACGTCCAGGACGTCGTCGATCTTGCCGAGCGCGGCCGCCACGTGCTGCAAGGAACATTGCGCGTCGGCGTGCTTCACTCCCTCGGCCCCTATCTTCTGCCGCCGATCCTGCCGCACCTGCACAAAAGATATCCCCAGCTCACCCTCTACCTGCGCGAGGACACAACGGAAAACCTGTTGCGGCGGCTCGAAGAGGGCGATCTCGATCTGCTGCTGTTCCACAGATCGCACCGGTCTTCCGGCTTGACGGTTGAACCCCTATTCGAGGAACCGTTGCGGATCGTCGTCGCCAGCGATCATCGCCTGGCCGAAAAATCGGTGCTCGAGCGCGCCGATCTGCATGGCCTTAGCATCCTGACGCTGGAATCCGAACATAGCCTGCACGACCATGTGCTTGGCTTGTGCAACGAGTTTGGCGCCGAACCGCTGCTCGATTTCGCGACGACCAGTCTTGATACGCTGCGGCAGATGGCGGCCATGGGCGTCGGCGCCGCCTTCCTGCCCGCCCTCTACATCCGCTCCGAGGTGGGCGACGACCCGGGGCTGCGCGTTCTCAGCCTGTCACCCACCGAGCCGAAGCGGGAGATCGGCCTTTTGTGGCGGTCGCAATCGGCCCGCCAGACGGAATACCTGGCACTCGCCATCCACATCCGCGATGCCGTCGCCGCCCGCATGCCCGAGCTTATTGCGACAGTTTGATGCAGTCGACCGGCGATTGATAGGAGTTTCCGATCAAATACTGCTGTAAAAGCGATTGGACTTATCTTTCTGCGCCGCACAATTGTCGGCACGCAAGGTCCCCGGTCGCCTGACACACCGTTAGCGTCCAAAGTCAGGGCCTCAATGTCTCGAATGCGAGGTGCCAACCATGTACGCCGAGCCTGTCGCCAAACGATCGCCACTCGACAAAATACGCTCCGGACCGGCCGCCCCGGCACCTGCCGGCCGCCGGTCGACCCACTAGTGGGTTCCCGATGGCTGGCACCGAGGCGACCGCGACACCGGCGCCGCGCGACATCAGCCGGTCGCTGGAACGCGCGTTCCGGATCCGCGACCGGCGTAATGTGCTGGTCGGCCTGTGGGCGGGGGAGCGGCGGGGATTGACCGGAAAGGAAGCCGATGCCTACGCGGATGCATTCCGCGCATTCGCCGTGCAGGAAGCGAGCGATGATGCCCTGGTCGCCAAAATCGTCGATGATTTCGCCGCCGCCGGTGTCCGGATGAGCCACGCCACCGTGCGTGGAGAACTCGACCGCTGCGCTGGCGTTGCCACCCTTGAGCTCGGTGGCTTTGATGCCGGCCCGCATCCACGCGGCGCCTGACCGGCGAACGAACGGGTTCCGGAATCCGATGCAGTCATCCGAAACGACCGCCAACACCGTGCCGGGACAAGGTCGGCCGCGCCGCGGCCTGCGCGACCACGTGCAGGCGCTGGTCGAGGATCTGAGGTTCCAACGCACGATCCTGGTGCTGATCTGCATCAACGCGGTCACCCTCGGCATGGAGACCTCGGCGTCGATCATGGCCGCCTGGGGCGAATACATCCGGGCTTTCGACCGCGCGGTGCTGATCATCTTCACCATCGAGCTGGCGCTTAGGTTCTACGCCTATCGTCTGCGTTTCTTCCGCGACCCCTGGAGCGTCTTCGATTTCCTGATCGTCGCGATTGCCTGGCTGCCGGCGCAAAACGGCCTGTCGGTGCTGCGCGCCCTGCGGATACTGCGCGCCCTGCGCATCATCTCCGCCGTGCCGAAGATGCGCCGCGTCGTCGAGGCGCTGCTCTCGGCGTTGCCGGGCATCGGCTCCATCGTCGCCCTGTTGGCGCTGTTGTTCTACGTCGCCGCGGTGATCGCCACCAAGCTGTTCGGCGCCGCCTTTCCCGACTGGTTCGGCACCATCGGCGCAAGCCTTTACACCCTGTTCCAGATCATGACGCTGGAGAGTTGGTCGATGGGCATCGTTCGCCCGGTGATGGCCGAGTTTCCGCATGCCTGGGCGTTCTTCGTCCCGTTCATCCTGATCGCCACCTTCACCGTGCTGAACCTGTTTATCGCCGTCGTCGTCAACGCCATGCAGTCGGAAGCGGAATCGGAGTCCCGGCAGGACGCCGACCAAGCGCATGCCGAGCGCGATGTCATCCTCGAGGAATTGCGCGCGTTGCGGAGCGAGGTGAATGCCCTTAGCGCGCGCATCGGCGACCCGCCGACCGGCTCGCCCGACCGCCAACCGCCGAAGGAGGAGACAGTCGATGGCTAAAGCCGACGCGGATGGCCCGCGGACCGTCAGTCCGATGAGCTGGGTTTTCGTTCTGGGCTCGCTCGCCGGATTCGTCACCGCGCTGATACTCGCCGGCGATGTCGCCGCCGGTGCGACGCTGCGCTATGCCGCCGACTGGGTGCCCTATCTCAACGTCACGTTTTCGTTCTACGTCGACGGCTTGAGCCTGCTGTTCGCGATCCTGATCACCGGCATCGGCTTCTTCGTCGGCCTCTACGCCCAGGATTACATGAAGGGATACCCGCTGACCGGGCGGTTCTTCCTTTACCTGGTTCTCTTCGAGGCGTCGATGCTGGGCCTCGTCCTCGCCGACAACGTCATCACCCTGTTCGTCTTCTGGGAGTTGACGACGGTCACCTCGTTCCTGTTGATCGGCTACGACCACGCCTCACCGACGGCGCGCCGCAACGCCTGGCAGGCGCTGCTGGTCACCGGCGCCGGCGGCTTGGCCCTGCTCGCCGGCCTGATCCTGCTCGCCGGGGTGGGCGGCTCCTGGGAGCTGAGCGAGCTGATCCAGCAAGGCTCGCTGGTCCAGTCGAGCCCGATGTACGCGCCGATCCTCATCCTCGTGCTCATCGGCGCCTTCACCAAGTCGGCGCAGTTCCCGTTCCACTTCTGGCTGCCGAACGCCATGTCGGCGCCGACGCCGGTCAGCGCCTACCTTCACTCGGCGACGATGGTCAAGGCCGGCATCTACCTGCTCGCGCGGATGCACCCGACCCTTGGCGGGACGCCGGAATGGATGTGGACGCTGACCCTCGTCGGCGCCGTCACCGCCGTCTGGGCCTCCATCGCCGCGCTCCGGCAGACCGACCTCAAATTGGCGCTGGCCTATACCACCGTCATGGGGCTGGGCACCCTGACCATGTTCCTCGGCGCCGACGTAACCATCGCCGTCGCCGCCGCCGTCACCTTCCTCCTCGTCCACGCGCTCTACAAGTCCGCCTTGTTTCTCGGCATCGGCATCATCGATCACGAAACGGGGACGCGGGAAGCCGACCGGCTCGGCGGCTTGGTGGCGGCGATGCCGATTACCACCATGGCGGTCGCCGTCGCCAGCTTTTCCATGGCCGGGTTTCCGCCCTTTCTCGGCTTCATCAGCAAGGAGCTGAAATACGAGGGCGCGCTGGCCGTGGCGTCCGAGCCGATGCTGGTCACCTCGGCGGCGGTCACCGCCAACGCCTTGATGGTCGCCATCGCCGGCATCGTGGCAATCCGGCCGTTTTTCGGCCCCCCCCGCCAGACTCCGCACGAGCCGCACGAGCCGCCGATCCGAATGTGGTTCGGCCCCCTCACGCTGGCCTTCCTCGGCCTCGCCTTCGGCTTGGTTCCGCCCGTCGTCGCCAACAGCCTGGTGCAGCCGGCGGTGACCGCCATCGCCGGCCAACCGGAGACCGTCAAGCTGGCGCTGTGGCATGGCCTCAACCTGCCCCTGCTCCTGAGCGCGGTCACCTTCGCGCTTGGCATTGTCTTCTACCTTGGCCACCGGCGGTTGCGCGCCTTCCTGGCCGCCGCCTTCGACCGCCTGCCGGTGACCGGCGACAGCGGCTATGACGCCGTCAAGGACGCCACCCTGTGGCTCGCCAAGGTGCAGACGGCGATCCTGCAGAACGGCTCGCTGCGCCGCTACATGGCGGTCTTGTTCAGCGTCACCGGCGTCTCCGTGTTGGTCACCCTGCTGGCGCTGGGCGGCGTCCGCCTGCCGGCTGGTTGGCCCGAGTTGCCGCTCTACGAATGGGGGATCATCCTGCTCATCGCCGCCGGCGCGGCGGTGCCGGCGGTGACCACCGGCCGGCTGACGGCGATCTGCGGGCTCGGCGTACTGGGCTCCGGCATTGCGCTGATTTTCCTCTTCCACGGCGCCCCCGACGTTGCCATGACCCAGCTGCTGGTCGAAATCCTGTTCATCGTCATCGTCGCCGTGGTGCTGCTCAAACTGCCGCGCTACACCGGCGCCAGCCATTCGGGCCCGGGCGGCAAGATCCGCGACGGGGTGATCGCGCTCGGTGTCGGAACCGCCTTCACCCTGACCATGCTGGCGGTGCTGGATATTCCCTTCAGCGATCATCTGACGGAATATTTCAACCGGAACAGCGTGCCGGAGGCGTACGGCCGCAATATCGTCAACGTCATCCTCGTCGACTTCCGCGCCCTCGACACCCTGGGCGAGATTCTTGTCGTCGCCATTGCCGGACTTGCCGCCTTCGGGTTGATCCGACTACGGCCGACCCGGGGAGGCAAGCCATGAATTCCATCATCCTCACCGTCGTCGCGCGCGGTGTCATCGTCCTGATGGCGCTGTTCTCGATCTACCTTCTGCTACGCGGCCATAACAATCCGGGCGGCGGCTTCGTCGGTGGCCTGGTCGCCGCGTCGGCGGTGCTGCTGCACGCCATCGCCAACGGCGTGCCGGCGGCACGGCGGCTGCTGCGCGTCGATCCCCGCACCATCGCGCTCGCCGGCATCGCCATCGCGCTGCTCGCCGGCGTCATGGCGATGATCACCGACGCTCCCTTCCTCACCGGCGTCTGGGCTTTTCTCGGTGGTCTGCCATTCGGCACGCCGCTGCTCTTCGACATCGGCGTTTATGCGACCGTGCTGGGCGCCGTTACGACACTCCTTCTGGCCCTGGAAGAGGAGGCTTGATCGGCATGGAAGCAGCCCTCGCCGTGCTGTGCGGCTGGCTGGTCGCGGTCAGCGTCTACCTGATGCTGAGCCGCAGCCTGGTCCGCTACCTGTTCGGCCTGATCGTCATCAGCAACGCCGCCAACCTGGTGATCTTCGTCTCCGGGCGGCTCACCGAGGGAGAACCGGCTTTGGTGCCGTCCGGTCTCGTCCGACCCGACGAGGTGATCGCCAATGCCCTGCCCCAGGCCCTCGTGCTGACGGCGATCGTCATCGGCTTCGGGCTGTTGGCGTTCGCCTTCGTGCTCGCCTACCGGGCCTGGGAGGAACTGGGCACCGTCGACACCGATACGATGCGCACGGCGGAAACCGGCAACTCGGTCGACCAGACACCGGGCGCGACGGCGCGGGAAAGGAACGCGGCATAATGAGCTGGGTTCTCGTGCTGCCGATCATTATCCCGATGACCACCGCCGTGTTCGCCTTCATGGCGCGCGGCGCCCCGCGCACCGAGAAGATGGTGAGCGTCGGCGGCGCGGCGGCGCTGTTCGCCGTCTCCGTCTGGCTGATCGTCGAGGTCTGGTCGAACGGCATCCTCACGGCGCAGATGGGCAACTGGCCGGCGCCGTTCGGGATCTCCCTGGTCGCCGACCATCTGGGCGCGGTGATGGTGTTCATCACCGGGCTGACCGGCCTGGTTATCGCCGTCTACGCGCTGGCGACCATCGACGCCGGGCGCGAGCGGTTCGCCTTTCACACCTTCTATCACGTGCTGCTGGGCGGCGTCTGCGGCGCCTTCCTCACCGGCGACCTGTTCAACCTCTACGTCTGGTTCGAGGTGATGCTGATCGCCTCGTTCGCCCTCATCGTGTTGGGCGGCGAGAAGCCGCAGATCGACGGGGCGGTCAAGTATCTGGCCATCAACCTGGTTTCCACCATCCTGTTCCTCGCCGCCATCGGGCTTCTTTACGGCGCCACCGGCACACTGAACATGGCAGAGTTGCACCTGGCCGTCGCCGGCATCGAGAATACCGCTTTGGTTAGCGCCATCGCCGTGCTGTTCCTGGTCGCCTTCGGCATCAAGGCGGCGGTGTTCCCGCTGTTCTTCTGGCTGCCGGCCTCCTACCACACGCCGCCGGTGGCGGTGACGGCAATCTTCTCGGCATTGATGACCAAGGTCGGCGTCTACGCGCTGTTCCGCGTCTTCACGCTGATCTTCACCCACGATGTCGGCTATACGCACACCATCATCCTCGTCGTCGCCGCCCTGACGATGCTCACCGGCGTCCTCGGCGCCGCGGCGCATAACGAGATCCGCCGCATCCTGTCGTTCCACATCATCAGCCAGATCGGTTACATGATCCTCGGCCTGGCGCTGTATACGCCGCTGGCGCTGATCGGCGGGGTGTTTTATCTGATCCATCATATCATCGTGAAAGCCAACCTGTTCCTGGTCGGCGGCATCGCGCATCGCGTCGCCGGCTCATCCGACCTGGAAACCCTCGGCGGGCTGTACAAGGACCGGCCATTCCTGGCGATCCTGTTCCTCATTCCGGCGTTCTCGCTGGCCGGCTTTCCGCCGCTCTCGGGGTTCTGGGCCAAGCTTCTGCTGATCAAGGCGTCGCTGGACGTCGAGGCGTATCTCGTTGCCGGCGTCGCGCTCGTCGTCGGCCTGCTGACCATCTATTCGATGACCAAGATCTGGACGCAAGCCTTCTGGAAGCCGCAGAACGAGATCGACAAGCCGCACTTGGCGCCGCTCAGACGCGGCGAGGCGGTTCTGCTGCTGGCGCCTTGCACGGTACTGGCGTCGATGACGGTCGTAATCGGCCTATGGCCGGAACCGTTCATCGAATACGCCACCCGCGCCGCCGACGAACTGATCGATCCGGCGCGTTACGTCGCCGCCGTGCTGGGCGAGGTCCGGGTCGGGGAGATCCAACCATGACGCTGTTGCGCCGCCTGTGGAAGAGCATCGCGCTCGCCGCCTACTTCCTCTACGAACTCGTCGTCTCCAGCTTCGAGGTCGCCTGGGAAGTGTTGACGCCGGCCGACCGGACGTCGCCCGGCATCCTCGCCGTGCCGTTAGACGTCAAGGGCGACACCGCCATCACCGTGTTCGCCAATCTCGTGTCGCTGACCCCCGGCACCCTGTCCCTGGACGTCTCGGACGACCGCCTTGTTCTCTATGTTCACGCGATGTTCATCGACGATCCGCAAGCCGACAAGGCCGGTATCAAGGAAACCATGGAGCGCAAGGTCATCGAGGCAATGGGAGCGTGATATGACCATCGATTTTCTGACCGTCGCCACGGCGATTTCGTTTTTCCTGTTGATGGCCGGCATGGTGTGCAGCTTCTTCCGCATCGTCCGCGGCCCCAGCCTCGCCGACCGTGTCGTCGCGCTCGACATGCTGACGCTGCTGATGGTGTGCTTCGCCGGCACGTTCGCCATCGCCTCCGGCGAGGTGGCCTTTCTCGACGTCGCCATCGCCTTGGCGCTGATCGCCTTTCTCGGCACCGTCGCCTTCGCCCGCTATGCCGAACGGCGCTACGGCCTGCGCGGCGAACAGGCCCCGGCGGGAGGCGTCCAGGATGGTTGAGATCGTCACCGGCATTTTGCTGCTGCTCGGCGCCGGCTTCGCCTTCCTCGCCGGTGTCGGCCTGGTGCGCATGAAGGACGTCTATATCCGCATGCACGCGGCGACCAAGGCCGGCACCCTGGGCCCAGGTCTGATCCTGATCGCCGTCGCGGTCTTCTACGGCGACGCGGATATCGTGCTGCGGGCGGTGCTGGCGTTCCTGTTCCTGCTCATCACGGCGCCGGTGGCGGCGCACATGATCGCCCGCGCCGCCTACCGGACCGGGGTGCCGCTTTGGGAGAAAAGCGTCATCGATGAATGGCGGGCCGGCGCCCAACAATCGCCCGAACGGGCGGCGAACGGCCCCGAAAGGAGTTAGCCTATGAAACGCTTCAAGAATGTCCTTGTCGTCCCGGCGGAGATCGACGCCGCCGACCCCGCCCTCAGCCGCGCGCTGCGGCTCGCCGAGGTCAACGAGGCGCGATTGCGCGTCGTCTGGCCGATCGACGAGAGCAACGGCCAGCTCGAGACATCGAAACTCACCGACACGATCGTCGCCGGCGCCAGGGAACAGCTCGAGGCGATGGTAAACCCGCTTCGCGCCGGCGGCGTACCGATCGAAACCGATGTCGCCGTCGGCCGGCCGTTCATCCAGCTCATCGCGCGGGTCTTGCGGCACGATCACGACCTCATCATGAAAACCGCGCGCGGCCGCAATGCCCTACGCCAGAAGGTGTTCTTCGGCACCACCGCGCTTCACCTGCTGCGCAAGTGCCCCTGCCCGGTATGGATCATCAATCCCGACTCGTTGGATCGCCAAGGCGGCGTCCTCGTCGCCATCGACCCCGACACCGAGAACGAGACGACACTGACCATCAACCGGATGCTGATGGAACTTGGCACCTCGCTGGCCGAGCGCCAGGGCCGCGACCTGCATGTTCTGCACGTCTGGAACGTCCCCTACGGCGACCTGGTCCGCCATTCGCCGTGGCTCCGCGTCTCGAAGACGGAGGTGGATAGTTATTTCACGGAAATCCGCGACCGCCACGCCAAGCGCTTCGAGGAACTCGTTGCCTCCTTCCGCCCCGTCGCTCCCAGCATGAAAGAGCATTTCTACGAGGGAATTCCCGAGGAGGTGATCCTGGATCTGGCGCGCGAAAAGAACATCGAGGTGATCGTCATGGCGACCCTGGCGCGCAGCGGCATCCCCGGCTTGATGATCGGCAATACGGCGGAGAACGTCCTGGGCGTGGTCGATTGCTCGGTGCTGACGGTGAAACCGGCCGATTTCGTCTCGCCGGTCCAGGCCGAGCAAGCACAATGAGCCTGCTCGCACCGCGCGCCAGCAGCCGCCGCGCCGGCATGACCGGATCGTAATCCATGCACCGTTTCAAGAACATCCTCGTTGTCTACGACCGGTTCCGCGGCAGCCGCGACGCCCTCGATCATGCCGTCTCCCTCGCCGCCGACAACCAGGCCAGGCTCACCGTCGCCCTGTGCCTCTCGAAATTCGACGACAGCGCGCCGGCGGCCCTCGTCGACAGCATCGTGCGTGGCCTCGAGGCGTACATCCAGTCGCTGCTGGAACCCTGCGCGGCCAAGGACGTACCGTCCAGGATTCGCACGCTGCGCGCCCGCCCGTTCATCCAGATCATCCGCGCCGTGCTGATCGAGGGCTACGACCTGGTCATCAAGTCGGCGGCACCGGTCGCCTTTCCGGCCGGAGACGCCCGGCCCTTCGCCTCGACCGAACTGCATCTGTTGCGGAAATGCCCCTGCCCGGTCTGGGTCATCCGCGAGGGGGCCCCGCGACCCGCGAAACGGGTCGTCGCCGCCATCGGCCCCGGCTTCGCGACGGAGGGCGGCGATGCGACGGACCTTCGGATCATGGAACTGGCCACATCGCTTGCCAAGCGTCACGGCGCGGAGACCCTCTGCGTCCACATCTTCGAGGAGCCGGACGACAACCTGGTGCGGTTTCTTGGCATCGATGACCGCCAGGAACTAGACACCTTGTGTCGGCGCGAGGCGCGCGCCGTTGGCAAACGCTTCCGCGCCTTCGTCGACCGGTTCAAGGCCGACGCGCCGTCGCTCAAGATCCACACCGGCATCGGCAACGCGGCGCAAGCCATCGAAACCGCCGCCGGCACCTGTCCCGCCAACATCATCGTCATGTCCACCGTCCGCATCGCCGCGACACCGGGGTTCCTTTTCGGATCCACCGCCGAAGCGGTGTTGCAACGCTGCGCCACCGGCGTGCTGGCGATCAAGCCGCCCGGTTTCGAGAGCCCGGTGGCGCCGGCTTGACACAGGGCGGTCGATATAGCACGCCGCGTGCCAATTTCGGGCCCAACAACCGGGATAGCGTCGCCACGATGTCAAAAACGCGCGATCGGACGGAACCCGGGTGCATTCACATGCGTTAATCGGGTGGTCGCCGGAAATTGTTTTGTGCTAGCGATAAGCGACTGCGCCGACTTTACGCTCAACCATAAGACATAACCGGAGGCTAAATTGGTACTTAAAAGGTGGGGCTTATGAAGCGAACGGCGACCGAACTCTCGGAAGAAGAGCTTAACGGCTTCATCGACGGCGAACTCGATCCGGACCGTCAGGAAGAGATCAGGTCGTTCCTTGCCGACCACGCGGAGACGGCCGCCTACGTCGAGACGCTGCGGCGTCAGGACGAAGTCCTTCGTACGCTCGGCGACGCGGCCCTGACCGAACCGGTTCCAGAACGCCTGCGCGCCCTCGTTCGCGGCGACGGGCCGCCCGATCCCCCCACCGGCACCCCCGCGGCCGGGCCAGCGATGGGCGGGCTCTTCTCCTGGAAGGGTGTCAGCGCCGTGGCGACGGCGGCGGCGGCCGGCCTCGCCATCGGTTGGTTCGCCAAGGATATCACCGCCACCGAACCGGCGACCCTACTCGGCGCCTACACCGAGCAAGCGGTCCTTTCCCATCGCCTGTTCGAGACGAACCGCGAATTCGATATCCCTGTGGATGACAATGGCGCGATCGTCATCGATGACACGATACGGCCGTTCTCGACGCCGGTGCGCGCGCCGACCGTGCCGATCGCCGGGCTGACGCCGGTGATGGTCCGTCACGTCGAGGGGGATAGCGGCAACGCCGTCCACATCGCCTACAAGAACGGCGAGGACTGGACCAGCCTCTACATCCGACAGCACACCAACGATACCCGCCTGCCGTTCCGCTTCCGGGAACAGGGTGGCTATTCCGTTCTCTACTGGCTCGACGGCCCGCTCGTCTACGCGCTCGTCGGCAGCCACGGCGAGGGCCCGCTGCGGACTATCGCCGAGAAGATCTATCGGGCGCCGGCGACCAGCGACTTGCGCCAGGGCTTCGGCGGCGATTTCACGCCCGTCGGCGCCGACTGACCGACGCGGCCCATTCCCGCGAGTGCATGAAAGCGTAAAAAAGCCTCGGCCGGATCACGGGTGGGGGGAAGTTGATCGCGGCCGAGGTGTCTCGCAAGTTAGGAGAACACGCCCGATCAATGGTGCCGTCGAACGCATTCCCAACTCATAAATGAACTCATCGGTGATTGGTTCCAAACGAACCGGCACCTTTCTCCGGGCGTGGACGTTGCCAAGGTTGGTGATCCGCCGCCCGGGATGCCAGACGCAACAGTGCCCCCGGTGATGGTGTAGCAGGCCAAGAACGGTTGCTTTTTGTCCATGCCGCACATTTACCCTAGTCTGCCGCGAGGATAGGACCTAGGCTGACTTAGGATCGATCGTCGCTCAGAGAAAGACATACCCCGAAGGTCACACTGCGCCTTTCACTCGAATTGAAACAAAACGCTCGCGGCAATGGACGACCTGCTCCCGCTTATCGAAGCCGAGATTCCGGCGTTGCGACGATACGCCCGGTATCTGACCCGCGACATCGACGACGCCGACGACCTCGTACAGAACTGCCTCGCGCGTGCGCTCAACAACCTCGGAAAGTGGCAGCGCGGGACCAACCTCCGCGCGTGGCTGTTCGTCATCCTGCGCAACCTCTACATCAACGATCTGCGCCGGTCGAAGCGCTGGACGGCGGTCTCCGACACTTCGCTGGAGTATCTCGGCGGTGGCGTCGCCGGCAGCCAGGAAGCGCGGCACGAACTTCGACAGCTTCAAAAGGCCTTCGACGGGCTTTCCTTCGAGCACCGCGAAATCCTGTGCCTGGTCACCATCGACGGATTCGGCTACGAGGAAGCGTCGCAAATCCTGAGCGTGCCGGTGGGCACGGTGCGCTCCCGGCTGTCACGCGCCCGCGCCAACCTCAAGGGCTCGATGGACGGCACCGTGCCCGAGACGACCAGCGATGATCTGCCGCCGACCCGCGGCAGCACCGTGGGCGGACCCTCGGGGCAATTGTCTTAAAGTTCCGACAGTTCCGAGAGGCGCCGAAACGCCCTACTTCGGCCCGAAAATCAGCCACAGCAGGAAGCCCACCAGCGGCAGCAGCAGGATCACCAGGACCCAGATGACCTTCACGCCCGTCGATGCGCCGCTACCGACGACCTTGATGATGGCGTAGATGTCGGCGATCAAGATGAGCAGACCGAACAGGCCACCGACTTCGATACCCATGTCTAATCCCTCTCCCTCTCCAGATGCCAACCGCGCAATTTCCCCCGCCTCCGGTTGGGCGAACAGCGGTGGCGGCGTCCTAACGAAAGCGAATAATGGGACGGCGCCGTTGTTGGTTCCCCGCAGCTTTTCCGATACCCGGAGAATTGGGAACCAATCGATTCGGCCAACGTTGATGTCGCGGCAACGCAGCGGCGGCGAGACGAGCGATCGAGGACACCGCGGAGAAACGCGGGACGCCGCATGGGCCCTCGGCGGCCGACCGGCTGGAGACGCGGATCGAAAAGGAGGCTGCATGCAAGAGGATCATGAGATCGGCGGCAAGCCGCTCGGCCTCGCCGATGTCGCGGCGCGCCTGTGCGAGATCTCGGACGGCGACAGCGACGAGGTGTCGGTTGGCGAGATGATCACCGGCATCGGCCAACGGGCGTTCGGGCCGCTTTTGCTGGTCTTCGCATTGATCGCCCTGTCGCCGATCGGCGCCATTCCCGGCGCCTCGGTGCTGCTCGGCACGCTGATCATCCTCGTCGCCAGCCAGATGTTGATCGGCCGGCGGTCTCCCTGGATTCCGCGGCGCCTGACCCGGATCAGCGTCGGCCGAGACAAGATGCGGGCTTCCATGGAGCGGATCGGGCCTTACCTCGGCAAGGTCGACACGATCCTGAAGCCGCGCTGGCGGGCGGTTCTGCGACCGCCCTCGCCGCGCATCATCGCCGCGCTGTGCATCATCCTCGCCGCCCTGTTCTATCCGCTGGCGCTGGTCCCCTGGGGCGTCGCGGCGCCGGCGCTCGCCATCCTGGTGCTGAGTCTCGGGCTGACCAGCCACGACGGCGTGTTGTTGGTCGCCGGATTTGCCGCGTCGGCGGCGGCGTTGGGTCTGTCCGGATATCTCCTGCTTTGACCGGGCGGGGCCGGGTTATAGGTTAACAGTCCTATTTGACTTTTCCGCCTACCCGTGACATCTTTTTGATCCTGGCTGAAAGGCAAAAAGAATCAATATTCAGTCCCAGCAGCTAGCGACCTATGGGACATGGTGAAATGGTATCACACCTGGTTTTGGTCCAGGCGTTCTAGGTTCGAGTCCTGGTGTCCCAGCCACCGTCCCGAGGGCGGTCACCGAGCCGCGGCGGGCTTTTCTCACACCGCCGCCGCGCCTTGCGGCCGCATCCGGTAGCGCGGCGTCGTCTCCTCCTTGACCAACGACATATAGACCGATTCGATGGTCCTCTCGCCATAGACGCGCTCCAGCCGGCGCAGCGTGAAATGGCCGTCGGCGACCCTCTGGAAGTGCTGCATGAACAGCGCGTTGACCGCCGCCCCGGCCGCCGCGCCGACGATCGGAACCAGCTGCGCCGCCGCCTTGTCCGTCACCACGATGCCGAAGCGCGACGCGATCAGGCGAATCACCTCGACCGTCGCCGGCAGGGTCTCCGCGCCACGGCCCATCATCCGGTCGAGGATGGTGCTGAACTGCAGCGCCAGCGCCGAGCGCACCTCGTAATAGCCGATCTCCGCGTAATCGTCCTCGTGGCTGCGGCCGCCGAACGCGAAAACCCCGACGCAAGCCAGGCGCGTCTCCGGTGACCGCGGATCCTCGCCATGACTGGCGGCGATGTCGGCGATCGCACGCAGAAAAATCACCGTCGTCACCGGCAGTTCGACGAGCAGCCCGCCGAGGCCGAAGTAACCGCCGGCGGCGCCGCTGCCGACCGCCATGGCGCGATGGGTGACGGTGCGCGGTCGCGGCGATCCGGCCCGCTCGCCAAGCGACGATATCGCCACCCGCGCCGCCCGGCCGATCGCCGCCTCCGCCGCCGCGTTCAGCCGGCCCTGCCAGCGGTTGGGGAGCAGCTTCACCGCCTCCTCCAGCGGCACACCCAACATATTGCCGAGTTTGGCGGCGTAGCTCGGATGTTCCAGCGCCTCGTACGCCATCCGCAGGGAACTGAGATCCTCGGGCGCCAATGCCGGCGTCACGTCTGTCGTCACGAACGAACTCCTCGCTTGAGGACACGGCCTTTCGGGTTCATTTCATCCCACGGATCGCGGGTAAAGCGCAATGCGGCTGGCGGCCGTTCGAATATCGAAATCGGCATAAACCCCCATCAAGCCCTAAGACGAGCGTGACCCGACCGGCCGTTGGCGATACCCTCGTTCCATCATGGGACTTGCTGACGTGCCGCAATGAGCCTCGACGAGATCGATCGCGCGCTCCGGCCGCACCTGGCCGCCCTCGGCTGCCTTGGCGGGACGGTCAAGCTCGACCTCGGCGACGCCGGCACCCTATTCCTCGATGCCCGCAACGAGTCTCCGTCGCTGACCCGGGGCGACGGCGACGCCGACTGCGTGGTGTCCCTCTCCGAGGCCAGTCTGCGCAGATTGATGGCCGGCGAGCTTAATCCGCTCCTCGCCCTCGGCCTGCGCAAGATCAAGATCAAGGGCGATACCGCAGTGGCCCGCAAGCTCGCATCGATGCTCGCCGACCGCTGGCCACCGCCCGAGGCGGAAACGCCGAGCACGGAGGCGGCAGCCGAGGCGGCGTCGCCGAGCCGGCCAGCGTCCGAGGCCGCGAGGTCGAGCCCGCCGCCGAAAGCCGAGCAAGCGCCGGCGGAGCGACACGCGCCGGTCGCCGCCGCGTTGCCCGCGGGAAATCACCCCACTGTCGGCACCGCGCCGCGGGATCGCCGAGAATCGCTCATCCTGCCGCAACATGCCAGCATCCCCGGCAGGCTGCGGCTGCGCGTATTCGGGCTGAAGGGCAACCGCGCCCGCGCCGCCCGTCTCGAAAGCCGTCTCGCCGCCAGCGAGGCGTTCACCGCCATTAACGTCAAGGCGGCGACCGGCACCGTCTTGTTGCGGTTCGATCCCCGGCGCGAGGTCGGCACCGTCCTCGATCAGGTCCGCGAAACATTACAGGGGGTCAGCGGCGAGATGACGCGCCTCGCCGCCACCGACCCGGGGTCGAGGTCGACCGGCAATCCAGGCGATGCGGGAAATCCGCGCGGTGCGGGCAACCCCGGCAATCCGGGTGGCAAGGGGGGAGGCGGCAACGGCAACGGGCGCCGATCGGCATCGCGTCGCCGCGCGACCGCCGGCGCCAACAACGGCGGGCGGTCGGCGCCGGCGTGGCACACCATGACCGCCGAGAAGGTCCTCGCCGCCGTCGAGGCGTCTCGCCACGGCGGGCTGTCCGCCGACGAGGCGGCGCGGCGCCTGAAACGCCACGGCGCCAACGCCCTGCCGGAGCCCGAGGCGGCGTCGCAGATGGAGATGCTGGTGGGTCAGTTCGCCAGCCTGCCGGTCGCCCTGCTCGGCGTCTCGGCGGTGATTTCGGTGGCGACCGGCGGCGTCGCCGATGCGGTCGCCATCGTCGCTGTCCTCGGCATCAATGCCGTCCTCGGCTATTTCACCGAAAGCCAGGCCGAGCGCACCATCCAAAGCCTGACTGGGCATGTCGACCGCGCCGCCACCGTTCGCCGCGACGGGACCGAGACGCAAATCCCGGTGCCAGAGGTGGTTCCCGGCGACCTGGTGATGCTGACCTCGGGGACCTTCATACCCGCCGATGCCCGGCTGATCTCGGCGACCGAGCTGACCGTCGACGAATCCATGATGACCGGCGAAAGCCATCCCGTCCGCAAGGACGCCGACACGGTCTGCTCGCAGGACGCCGCGCTCGGCGACCGGATCAACATGGTCTACAAGGGCACGGTGGTCACCGGCGGCGGCGGCCACGGAGTGGTTGTCGGCACCGGCCTTGAGACGGAAATCGGCAACATCCATTCGCTGGTCGGCACGACGCAGTCGCCGGAGACGCCGATGCAACGCCAACTGGGCGATCTCGGCCGCTTGCTCGCCGTCGTCTCCGGCGGCATCTGCGTCGCCGTGCTGGCGGGCGGCGTCGCGCGCGGCTACGGGTTCATCCCGATGCTCAAGGCGTCAACCGCGCTGGCGGTGGCGGCGGTGCCGGAAGGCCTGCCGGCGGTGGCGACGACGACGCTGGCGCTCGGCATGCGCCGGATGCGCCGCAACAAGGTGCTGATCCGCCGGCTCGAGGCGGTCGAGACCCTGGGCTCGCTCGGCGTCATCTGTTTCGACAAAACCGGCACGCTGACCGTCAATCGAATGACCGTCAGCGAGACGCGCCTCGCCGGCGGCATTTTCCGGGTCGACCCCTCCCAGCCGGACGCCACGCCGGCGCTGACGCCGCGGTCGTCGGCTGCCGGCAAGGCGGAGGTCGAGGCGGCGGTCGGCGACGAGTTCGTGCGCGCCCTGCGGATCGCCGCGCTTTGCAACGAGGCCCGCTTCGCCGACGACGGCAGCGACGAGATCGTCGGCAGCGCCACCGAGGCGGCCCTGTTGCGCGCCGCCGCCGATGCCGGCATCGACATCGACGCCCTACACGACCGCTATCGGCGGGTCGACATCGAACGCCGCAGCGAGGGCCACAACGTGATGGTGACCCACCACGAGGACGCCGATGGCGCCAGGCTGGCGGCGATGAAGGGGGCGCCGACGGAGGTGCTGGCACGCTGCGCCTGGGTCAGGCGCGCCGGCGAACGGATCCCGCTCGGCCGCGAGGACACCGACAGGGTCAAGGCCGACAACGAAGAAATGGCCTCCGAGGCCTTGCGGGTCCTTGGCATCGCCTATCGGCACAGCGACGACGCCGACGCAACCGACGAGGACAACTACACGTGGCTCGGCCTCGTCGGCATGGCCGACCCCATCCGCCCCGGCATGCGCGAGTTGATGCGCGAGTTCCATCAGGCCGGGCTGCGGACGGTGATGATCACCGGCGACCAGAGCGCGACGGCCTACGCCATCGCCCGCGATCTCAAGCTCAACCCGGAAGGTGCCATCCGCATTCTCGAGCCGGCCGAACTCGATCATGGCGACCCCGAACTGTTCGCCGCGCTCACCCGGCAGACCGACGTGTTCGCCCGCGTCAGCCCGGCCAACAAGCTGGAGATTGTCCAGGGCCTGCAACGCGGCGGCGCCGTTGTGGCGATGACCGGCGACGGCATCAACGACGGCCCGGCCCTGAAGGCGGCCGATGTCGGCGTCGCCATGGGGACGGTCGGCGCCGACGTGGCGCACGAGCTGGCCGATGTCGTGCTCGAAGATGATCGCATCGAGACCATAGCCGGCGCCATCGCGCAGGGCCGTACCATCTACAGCAACATCCGAAAATCGCTGCATTTCCTCCTGGCCACCAACCTGAGCGAAGTGGTCGTCGTCTCGGCGGCGACGAGCCTCGGCATGGGCCAGCCCTTGTCGCCGGCGCAGCTTTTGTGGATCAACTTGGTGAGCGATATCTTCCCGGGCATCGCATTGTCCCTGGAACCGCCGCATCCAGAGGTCATGCGGCGACCGCCGCGCGATCCCGGCCTGCCGATCATCAGCCGCCGCGATCTGTCACGAATGGGGATCGAGAGCCTCTTTATCAGCGCCGGCGCCCTGGCCGCCTACGGCTGGGGATCGGCCCGCTATGGCATCGGCCCGCAGGCAAGCACGATGGCCTTTCACAGCCTCACCGTGGCGCAACTGCTGCACGCGCTCAGCTGCCGATCGGACAGCCATCGCCTGATCGGCGGCTACCGTTTTCCGCCCAATCGCCTGCTCACCGTCTCGGTGCTAACCGCCATCGCCGCCACCGCGCTCACCGCGTTCTTTCCGCCGGCACGCCGGCTGCTGGGCACCGCGCCGCTGGGGCCGACGGACTGGGCGGTGAGCGCCGCCGCCGCGACCCTGCCGTTCCTCGGCATCGAAGGCTCGAAGCCCTGGCTGATCAAGGTTGGCGGCGAAGCGGAGGAAGCGGCGGAGTCCTCGGCGGCATCGGCGGCATCGGTTAAGGTGGAACGGGAGGAAGCATGACGCAGAGTTTCGTGTTCACGTCCGAGTCGGTAACCGAGGGGCATCCCGACAAGCTGTGCGACCAAATCAGCGACGCCATCGTCGACGAGTTCCTGCGCCGCGACCGCTTCAGCCGGGTGGTGGCGGAAACGGCGGTGGCGACAGGCCTCGCCTTCATCGCCGCGCGCTTCGCGTCGCAGGCAAGCGTTGATCTGCCGACGGTGGCGCGGCGGGTGATCGATCGCGTCGGCTACCAGGGCGAAAGCTTCAACGCGCGCACCTGCAGTATCATGACGTCCATCAACGAGTTGGCCGACGGGCGGACCGGCGAGGTCGACGAGCACGACATGTCCGACGAGGAAATCGAGCGGATCGCGGCCAGCAACCTGATCACCCTCTTCGGGTATGCCTGCGACCAGACGCCGATGTTGATGCCGCTGCCGATCTGGCTATCGCACAAGGTGGCGCGCCGCCTCGCCGCGGTGCGCCAGAGCGGCGATCTGCCTTACCTTTCGCCGGACGGCACGATTCAGGTCGCCGTCGAATTCCGCGATCGCGAACCCGTTCGCATCCACAGCGTCACCGTCGTCACCGGGCTGGACGATCCGAAACACCGCGACGGCGCGGGGATAGAGCACGACATCCGGCATCGCGTCGTCGATCCCGCCTTCGAGGGAGAGCCGATCGCGCCCGACCGCGACAGCCACATCCTGATCAATCCAGGCGGCCCGTTTCCGGTCGGCGGGCCGGCGGCGCACGCCGGCCTGACCGGCCGCAAGGTGGCGGCGGACACCTACGGCGGCTTTTCCCGGCAGAGCGCGGCGGCCTTGAGCGGCAAGGACCCAACGCGCATCGACCGCGTCGGCGCCTATGCCGCACGCTATGCCGCACGCAATGTCGTCGCGGCGCACCTGGCGCGCGAATGCGAGGTCCAGCTGAGCTATTCCATCGGCGCCGCCCGCCCGGTCAGCCTGCAAGTCAACACGTTTGGCAGCGGCAAGATCTCGGACGCGGAAATCGCCGACCGGCTGCGCCAGACGGTAGATTTTCGGCCAGGCGCGATCATTCGCCAGTTCGACCTGCGCGATCAGCCGCGGCGGTCGCAGCGCGGCTTCTACACCCAGCTCGCCGCCTACGGTCACGTCGGCCGCCAGGACATCGGGCTGCCGTGGGAAGTCTCGGACATCAAGAAGGCGTTAAAGGGGTAAAGGTGGCGGGCGGCCTATTCCCTCGGCCAGTCACGACCCAAGGCAAGCGCGCTCAAGGCATACCAGAGGGCGCCGATCGCCGGCATGGCGATCTGCCCGCGCATCGCCTGGATCGCCGCCAGAATAATGAACATCACGGCAATCAGCGTGCCGATATCACCGCGGCCCTCGGAAGCGTCGACCAAGCGCCGGTTCACCGCGACGACGGTCGACAGCCATCGCTCGCTGGGCGCCCGATGCACGGCGGTTGATGGCCTGGCACCCACCTTGAAGATGCCCTGCGCGAGGCCGCGTTCGAGGACCGCCTGGTCGACGGTTTCGTGTCGGATCAGCACGCTGCCGGAAAGCGCGTTCGCCTCGACGCTGATCACGCCAGGACACTCGGCGAGCCGCGCCGCCACCGTCTTGAAATAGCCGATGTCGCGCCGGCGTTCCGCCACCCGTAACCGAAGGCGCCCGGGGCTGGTATGAACAATGCGCACCGGCGGCGGATCGGAGACCACCTTTAGAAAAGATCCCTCTTCGGCAAGGCGCCGATGCCAGCGACGGTCATCGCCCTAAACGTCGCGATCCGCCTCGGCGGCGGCCGCCGCCTTCGCCGCTTCCTCGGCGGCCATCTCGTCGGCGATCTCGCTCTGCACTTCGGCGATCATGTCTTCCGCCGCCTCGCCGAATTCGACCGCCGACTCCACCCCCTTTTGGTACGCCGCCATGCCGGCCTTGACCGCCGCCTTGAGCGCCGGCCGCGAAGCCCGCAGGACAGCCGGCCCGACCATGACCGCGGCCGCCCCGACGGCAGCGGCAATGAGAAGATGACGAACAGCCAATGGGATCCCCTGTAAATCTGCGAGTTACACGTGCCAGCGATGATGCGACATGGCTATCCTGGCGCAAACCGCTTCATCTGTGAAGGTGATTTCCCACACGAAATTCGCGTTGTCGGGCCTGGCCGGCTCGACGGCCTGTGGTTGCGGCCATCGGCGCCTCGACCATCCTTGCCATCACGATGCGCGCACCCCAAACGGTAATAAAACATTGCATGATCCATTTCCGATGTCCGTACCCGCCGCCTCGGATTATGCTGTACGCGTGGCACGCGATTTCAGCCCGCCTACATTTGCGTCCCTGACGAAAGCCTGATCGAAGATGGCCTCCCCACGCAACGCGTCGGCTCCGTCCTCGGGGCCGGCCTGGCACCTGTTCGTCCCGAAACTGTACACGACGCTGCGGCGTGGGTATTCGCTGGCCGATCTGCGACACGATGCCGTCGCCGGACTGACCGTGGCGATCGTCGCCATGCCGCTGGCCATGGCGCTCGCCATCGCCTCCGGAACGACGCCCGAGAAGGGTCTCATCACCGCCATCGTCGCCGGGTTCCTCATTTCGCTGTTGGGCGGCAGCCGCTACCAGATCGGCGGGCCGACCGGCGCCTTTGTCGTCGTCGTGTTCGGCGTCATCCAACAGCACGGCTACGACGGATTGGTGCTGGCGACCCTGATGGCCGGCGGGATGCTCGTCGTCGCCGGCCTGCTGCACCTCGGCACATGGATTAAGTACATTCCGGAACCGGTGATCACGGGGTTTACCGCCGGAATCGCGGTGATCATCTTCACCAGTCAAATCAAGGACATCTTCGGGCTGTCGCTGGACTCGGTGCCGGCCGATTTCTTCGACAAGGCCTCGGCGCTGTGGGGGGCGCGGGAAACCGTCGATCCGCTCAACCTGGCCGTCGCGGTCGGCGCGCTGCTGCTGATCCTGGGCCTGCGGCGATACGCGCCGAAGGTGCCCGGTTTTCTCGTCGCCGTCGCGCTGGGCGCGCTGCTTACCGCGGTGATCGGGCTGCCCATCGACACCATCGGGTCGCGCTTCGGCGGCATCCCGGCGACGCTGCCGATGCCGTCGCTGCCGACGGTGACGTTCGACCGCTTGGCCGAGTTGATGCCGAGCGCGTTCACCATCGCCTTTCTCGCCGGTGTCGAATCGCTGCTTTCCGCCGTCGTCGCCGACAGCATGACCGGCGGCCGTCACCGGTCCAATTGCGAACTGGTGGCGCAAGGCGTCGCCTGCGGCGCGTCGGCCCTGGTCGGCGGCCTGCCGGCGACCGGCGCCATCGCGCGCACCGTCACCAACGTGCGCAGCGGCGCCCGCTCGCCGGTCGCCGGCATGCTGCACGCCGTGTTCATCCTCCTGTTCATGCTGCTGCTGGCACCGCTCGCAGACCACGTGCCGCTGGCGTGTCTCGCCGCGGTGCTGGTCATCGTCGCCTGGAACATGAGCGAACATCACCGATTCCTGAAGCTGATGATCAGCCCGTGGGGCGACCGCGTGGTTCTCCTGCTCACCTTCGGGCTCACGGTCGCCGTCGACCTCACCGTCGCCATCGAAGTCGGTGTCGTGCTGGCAGCCATTCTGTTCATGCACCGGATGACCGAAGTCGTCGCCATCAGCGCCGGCGGCCAGGGCATCATCGAGGACGATTTCGACGATTACGCCGGGAGACCGGCCAGCGATCCGGCGCAACGCCAAACGCTGCCGGCTGGCGTCGAGGTGTTCCAGCTGCGCGGGCCGCTGTTCTTCGGGGTCGCCAACCGGCTGTCGGACGTGATCGACACCATCGCCGGCACGCCGCGCGTCTTCATCGTGCGGATGCGCGAGGTACCGATGATGGACGCCACCGGCGCGTCGAAGTTCGCCGATTTCGTGAAGAGCTGCACCAAGCACGGCACGACCCTGATCATCTCCGCCCTGCAGCCGCAACCCGAACGTGTCCTGCGGCAAATGCGGATCCTGAACGACGACGCGCCGATCCGCCTCGCCGGCGACTACGCCGAGGCGGTCACGCTGGCCCGTGCCCTCGTCAACGGGACCCCCACCGGGCCCGGCTCCGGCAAGACTATCGCCAGTGACTGAAGTCGCGGTCGAGCAGGCGGCCGAGGCGGGCCACGTCATCCGCGAAGTGGGCAGTGAGTTCGGCGCGCATTTCCGGGGTTAACGGTTCGCGCTTCTCCGGTGCGGTATTGTTGCGGCGGATCCAATGGCGCAACGGGCGGGTGCGGTTGCGAAGCTCCTTCGGCGTGACGTTGGCGGCTTTCAACGCCTTCATCAACATCGGCGGCGGATTGACCAGGAATTGCTGCAGGAATGGATTCTTGTAAGTGCGATGGGCGTTTTTCTGTTTGAACTCGGTGCGGCCGTCGAACGGCAAATCAAGAAAATCGCACAGCGACCGATAGACCGCCGCCGGATCGCCCGTGAAGTCGTCGAAAACGACGACGAAACAGCGCTCGCGGCCGACGGTGTCGAACATCCGCTCGACATGCGGCGCCAAGCAGGCGACGTCCCGATAGAACAGTAGCCGCGGGTCTCGGCAGCGTTTGGGCAGCGACCGCCCGGCGGCGCGTTCGTCCTGCAAGCGCCAAGCCCGGGTGAAGTCTGGTTCGTCTTCGTCGAGGAGGAACAGCATCCGCCCGTGATAGGAATAGACCAAGTCCGCCGGGTTGCGCACCATGATGATGAATTTCGCTTCAGGATCGAAGTCGAGAATGCGGTCGACGGCGTCCTTCGAATAGAGCGAGGAGACGGAACCTTCGCCCAGCGTCGTGTGTTCAACCTGCATGTGGGAAAAGAACGGCTCGACGAATTCCTTGCGCCAGAAGTCGCGGTCGGTGCGGCCGAGATCCTGAACGAAGAGGTGGGTTTCCTTCGGTTTGGCGAAACAGATCTCGGGATGGCGGGCAAGGATCTTGCTCATCGCCGTCGTCCCACAGCGCGGCGCGCCGACGATGAAGAAACTGGAGCGATTGTCGAACATGGCGCGAAAGCCTCAACGGGTGAGCGGTGGGCATGGCTACGGCGAGCGGAGAATAAAATGAGCGTAGCGCGGAGGCTGAGCGCCGATCAATACGCCAGCCCATCGCGCGCGGCCGCCAGCATTCGACGAACAATGGGACAGACCGTGTTGACCTCGGCGCAATAAGAATCTCAGGATTGTGACTGGCGTCGTCACGTCGACGCAGTCAGACATGGATCGAGGACATGACATTTTCACCGCGGATCAAGCCTGATGGGAGATAGCGTGGACAACACTAACGACCCCGCCGCCGCCACGGCCGCGCCGGGACTACCGCAAGAGCCGCCGCCGACCTTGCAAATCGCCAAGAAGAAAAAGCGCGGAGCCCGCACTGGGTATAGAGCATTCCTCAAGCGGGTCCTCAAACAGGTCAAGAAACTCAACCGGACGCACGCCGTGCTCGGCGATCGCCCCCACTTCGACAATGCGGCGTTTGCCTGGGTGCCGGAGGTGGAACGGAACTGGCAGGACATTCGGGCCGAGCTGCTGGCCATCCTGCCGAGAAAGCACGAATTTCCGAACTTCCATGACATCGTCGCCGATGTTTCGACCATCACCGACGACGACAGCTGGAAGACGTTTTTCTTTTGCTGCTATGGCAAGAAATCGACAAGGAATCGCCAGCTCTGCCCCAAAACGTGGGAGACCCTGCAGCGAATCCCGGGCATGACGACGGGCATGTTCTCGATTCTCGAGCCCGGCAAGCACATTCCGGCGCACAAGGGCCCCTACAATGGCGTGCTGCGCCTGCACCTGCCGCTGATCATCCCCGAGCCGCGCGAGCAGACCGCCATTCGGGTCGACGACCGTGTCCACCATTGGCGGGAGGGCGAGGCGCTGATCTTCGACGACGCCTTCGAGCACGAGGCGTGGAACGCCACCGATGGCATCCGCGTCGTGCTGTTCGTCGATTTCCAAAAACCGCTGCGTTTTCCCGCCAACGTCCTGAACTGGCTGGTTCTCAACCTGGCGCCGTTCGTCCCCTTCATCCAGGAAGGCTATCAACGCCAGCGGCGGTGGGAAGCGCGCTTTCACGCCGAACGGTAAACCAAGGCGTCTGCGATGCCCATATCCAAGGCCCATATCGACGATAGGGTTTCGAAGACAGCATGAAGGACCGCCAAGCGATGGCCGAAAAGAAATCTTATGCCAAGACCCCCGAGGCAGTGGAGACACTGACCCCGGACCAGTACGCGGTGACGCAGAAGGACGCCACCGAACCGGCTTTCCGCAACGAATTCTGGGATAACAAGAAACCCGGGATCTACGTCGACGTTGTCAGCGGCGAACCGCTGTTCGCGTCGGTGCACAAGTTCGATTCAGGCTCCGGTTGGCCCAGCTTCTTCCAGCCGCTGGAGCCGGATCACATCGTCGAGAAGCGCGATATCGGCTTCGGTATGATCCGCACCGAAGTGCGCTCCAGGCATGGCGGCTCGCACCTCGGGCACGTCTTTCCGGACGGCCCGCAGCCGACCGGGCAACGCTACTGCATCAATTCGGCGGCGTTGCGCTTCATCCCGGCCGAGGAGTTGGATGCCGCCGGCTACGGTGAATACGGCGCCCTGTTTTCGGGCGCCGCCAAGTCCGAGGCGTAGGTTGCGGCTCGGCGCCGGCGGCGGCAACCAGCGCCGCCGACGCCGCGCATCGGCTCAGTCCTTGGGCTGCGGAACAAGGCGCAGATAGGGCTTCAGCGCCTTCCAGCCGCCGGGGAACTTCTCCTTCGCGGCATCGTCGGACATCGACGGGACGATGATGACGTCCTCGCCATCCTTCCAGTTGGCCGGCGTCGCCACCTGGTGCTTGGCGGTGAGTTGGATCGAATCCAGGGTCCGCAGCACCTCGTCAAAGTTGCGCCCGGTGCTCATCGGATAGGTGAGCATCAGCTTGATCTTCTTGTCCGGGCCGATGACGAAAACCGACCGCACGGTGGCGTTATCGGCCGGAGTGCGCCCCTCCGAGGTGTCGCCCGCTTCCGCCGGCAGCATGTCGTAGAGCTTGGCCACCTCCAGGTTGGGATCGCCGATCAGAGGATAGTTCAGCGCATGGCCCTGGGTCTCTTCGATATCCTTGGCCCACTTCTCGTGATTGTCGACCGGATCGATGCTGAGGCCGAGGATTTTGCAGTTGCGCTTGTCGAACTCGGACTTCAGTCCGGCGAGGTAGCCAAGCTCGGTGGTGCACACCGGCGTGAAATCCTTCGGATGCGAAAACAGGATCGCCCAGCCGTCGCCGACCCAGTCGTGAAAATCGATCCGCCCTTGCGTCGTCTCGGCGCTGAAGTTTGGCGCCGTGTCATTGATCCTGAGTGACATTGTTGCTCTCTCCTCCTCAAACCCTTCCAACGTCGCCGAGCCAGATCCCCGCCCGCCGTCTCCGCAGATTTAGTCACTCCGTTTCCCGCGCGCGAGGGCGTGAATTGCTAATTTTGCCACAATTTTAACTGTAGAATTGCTCCGCGGCGTCCGCAATCAGAGCCAGGCCGGGCCTATTGCGCGACGGCGCCGTCCTTGACCGCCTCGCCGTACAGCGCGAGGACGCGTTTCATCAGGTCTTCGTCCTGGCGCAACGCCTGGTTGATGGCCAAATACTCGTCGACGGTGATGCCGGGCGTTTCCTCGACGGCGGCGGCCATTTCCTGGGTTGCCTGCTCCTGAATCCGCTGCGCCTCCTCCGGCGTTTCTGCCGCCTGCATGGCGCTTTGCCGTTCCTTCATCAACGGCTCGACCTTGATCACCGCGTCGACGAACGCGCTCAAGGTCTCTTCGGCGAACGGGGCCTCCGCCTGGGCGAACGCGCCGCCACCGCCAAGACCGACCAAAGCCAGGGCGAGGGTGAGCGCGCGCAAGGCGGGCAGAATGCTGCGTGTCATGGGGAAGTCCTTCTATCTCGGCGCCGACGGGCCAGTGGCTGAAAGGAGCGGCGCGGGTGCAAGGTTACGATCACACGACCCCAGGGTGCCGCCGACCGCTCCTGCATTACACCCTGGGAAACCGGCTATCCGATGGCAAGGGTTTTCCGCTTCAGCGGCGTCCGCGATAAAGACCCGCCAGGTGGTCGACGACGTCGATCATCGGCGCGTACCAGATGTCGTAACGGCCACCGAGCAGGCGGCACAACGCTTCCATGTAGTTCCAATCCTTGCTGGCGTCGGCGGTCATGAAGCCGTCAAATTCGTAAGAGTGGCCCCAGACGCGCAACCACAGCGGCCGATTCGAGGTATCGGCGACAAAGGCATGAGCGGGATCCCAGGCGGCCGCGTGATGGCAGGTCATGGTAAGGGTGAGGCCGGGTTCGGGCAGGTTGGCGTCGCCGGTATCGTGGATGCCGCGCGCGTAGACGTAGCCGGCCTCGGCGACCAGGCCTTGGATGCGGGCGTCGTGCCGGCCGAACGGATAGGCGAAGCCGCGCACGCGGCGCCCGGTCAGCGCTTCCAGGGCGGCCTTGTCATCGGCCAACTCGCGGCGGACGGCGCCATCGTCGAGCTGGGTCAGGTTGGCATGCGTCAGGCCATGCCCGGCGATCTCGTGTCCCTCGTAGAGCCGCGCCGCCTCGTCGCGGCCGACCCGGTAATCCGCGCCCAGCGTCGATGCATTCAAGTTGAACGACCCGCGCAAGCCATGGGCGTTGAACAGCGCCACCAACCGGCGGTCATGCTCACTGCCGTCGTCGTAACTGAACGACACCGCCTTGCGCCGCCCGCCCGGGAAGCGGAACGCCTCGTCGATCGTGTTTGTCATGGGGTCTGCCCTTCCTGTTGGCGTCGCTTTCCAGCCCGATCAGGCCTCAAATTCCGTGACGATTATCCCGTATCCGGCCGGCGATTCTTTATGCCATCTCCGACAACTCTTCGCGAGGCGGGATGCATGCCAAGTTGCCGCGGGTGGCGAATGCTGATTTAAGTCACGACAAGATTGATAAGCTTCGTACTGGTTGCGCATTTGGGCGCTGGATCGCCTTGATGCGGTTCACGAGACGGAGAGGTCCATGGTGCCGCGCCATTGTCCGCCCAAAGGCCAGACACGGCACACCGGTAAAACCTGAAACCGCATCCCGGCGCGAGCCTGTTTGGGGAGAGTTATGCGGACGAACTACCTGTTTCGCGGAATGGCCCGGCTGGTCGTTGTCGTTTGGGGGGTCGGTCTCGGTTCGGCGGTGCTGGCCGCCGATGCATCGCCCGCGCCATCCATCCCACAACCCGAAACGCTGACCAAGGCCGAGATCCGCGACTTGCTGTCCCGGATGTCGGACGATGACGTCCGGCAACTGCTGTTGCAGCAGCTGGACAAGACCGCGAAGCCGGACACTGGGGAACCGCAGGCTTCCACGGACGAAAGATTGCATCGGGATATCCGCTTGTTGGACCAGCGCCTGACGCAACTCGGCGAGGAAGTCACCGAACTGGATGCCGTCGGACCGTTTCTGGTCGGCAAGTTGTCCCGGGATGGAACGATTGGCCGGTTTCTCGTCGTCATCGGCCTGTTTGGCTTGGTTTTCGCCGCCGCCTTTGTCGGAGAGTGGCTGGTGAGGCGCCGTTGCCTGCCCGTCCTCGAGGCGAGCGGGCCGGCGGACGGGCGCGCCTTCAAGGAAAAGCTCAAATGGCTGACGGCGCGTGCCGTCTTGGACGCGCTCGGTCTCTTCGTGTTCGTCGTTCTCTCCGTCGGCGTATTCCTGGCCATCTATGATGATTTCGAGCCGGCGCGGGAAGCGTTCATTGCCCTTCTTGTGACGATCGTGGCAACCCGCGTGGTTCACGTCGGCGCGCGCTTTCTCTTTGCGCCGAAAACGCCCGCCATGCGCCTGCTGCCGATGGGCAACGCCGTTGCCGGACGCCTGTGCTGGGCATTGGTATGGGTCGCCCTGGCGATCGCCGCCGCAAGCAATCTTGTTCGGTTGTTGGAGAGCTACGGCTTCGATCCCGAAGCGCAACGCTCCCTGTCGGTGTTACTGGTATGGACCATCGTTGTTGTTTTCAGCGGCCTGCTCTGGTTTCAACGGCGGCTGATCGCGCGCGCCATGCGGGGAGAGACCGGCGCGACGTCGTCCCAACCATCACGGTTCGCCGACAACGCCTACATGCTCGGTGTCGTGTATCTGATGCTGATGGCGGTCATCGCCAGCGCCGTCAAGTTGACGACGGATGCGCATATCCTGATGCCAATCATCGCGACGACGGTGCTGCTGTTCGCGATCCCGCTGGTGGATTGGATCGTCAAGCTCGCCCTCACCGCTGGGATCGGGCGCATGGTCGCCGACGCCGATACCGCCCCCGAGGGATGCGGCGACGCCTTGCTGAAGGTTTACGTCCGCCCCCTGCATGGGAACGCGCGCATCATTCTCGCCGTTGTGGTGGTCGTGTTATTCGCCGAGATTTGGCGCTTTGACCTGGAAGCGATCGTTGCCGCCTCGCTGGGCGAGCGGGTGGCGAGCGGCTTGTTCGAGATTGTCTTCACCCTGATCCTGGCGACCGCCGCCTGGGGGATGATCAAGTGCGCGCTGCGTCACTATGCGCACAAGGTGGACGACGCGGCCGGTATGGCCGAAGCGGGCGAGGCCGGCGGCAAGGGCAAATCCAGGCTTGCCACCCTCATCCCGTTATTGGGAAAGTTTCTCCTCATCACCCTTGTCGTTGTCGTGGTGTTGGTGGTCCTGTCGGCGCTGGGCGTCAATATCGGCCCGTTGCTCGCCGGCGCCGGCGTCGTCGGCCTGGCCATCGGCTTCGGCGCCCAGACCTTGGTCAAGGACATCATCTCGGGCGTCTTCTTTCTCCTGGATGACGCCTTTCGCGTCGGCGAGTATATCGACGTCGGCGGGGTCATGGGATCGGTTGAAAGAATCTCGCTGCGATCCCTGCAGCTGCGCCACCATCGCGGCCCGCTGAACACCATCCCGTTCGGCGAAATCAAGCATCTGATCAACTACAGCCGCGACTGGGCGATCATGAAGCTGGAGTTGCGCGTCCCCTTCGACACCGACCTCGAGAAGGTGCGCAAGATCATCAAGAAGGTCGGCCAAGACATGGCGGATGACCCGGTGCACGGGCCCCATTTCCTGCAGCCCGTCAAGTCACAGGGCGTGCACCGAATGGACGATTCGGCGTTCATCGTGCGCGTCAAGTTCATGGCCAAACCGGGCGAACAGTTCACCCTGCGCCGTGAGGTTTTCCGCCGCATCCAGGAAGCCTTTTCCGCCGAGGGTATCGAGTTCGCGCCCAGGCGGGTGATCGTCGACATGGGATCGACACCCGCCACCCCGGCAGCGATGGCCGCTGCCGCCGCAGCCGACGAGAAGCCGCCAATCAACCAGGAGCAAAAGTCAGCGCCGTCTAAACCGGCCTAGACCCGGCGCGCGTGTCGACCACTGCAACGGGTCAAGCGCATCCGTCAAGGCGCCGCAATTTAATTACAACGATCGACAGAGGTACGCTCCAAGACAAATCACTTGCCGTCCCCCAGTTCCGCCAGCAGCCACTTCTCGAACGCCTGGAAGCGGGTGCGCCCGGCGTTGGCTTGCGGGCAGACGAGGAAGTAGGCGCCCATCTTGATCGGTTTGGTCGGCAACGGCGCAACCAGACGGCCCCGGCGCAGGTCGTCCTCGACCATCTGGGTGCAGGCGAGGCACATCCCCTGCCCCATCTCGGCCGCCTGCAGCGCGCTTTCGTCGGTGTCGAAGATCAGCGCGTTGCGGTAGTCGAGTTCCGGCGCGCCGACCTTCTCCGCCCAGCGCTCCCAATCCCAGGCGCTCGGCTCGTTGAGGATCAGCCGGTGCAGTGGTAGGTCGGCCGGCGTCCGCAGCGGTGGCCCGCGTTCCAGCAGCGCCGGCGCGCAGACCACCGCCATTCGCTCGCGGAAAATGCGCACCTCCCGCTCGTCGGCGTTCCGCAGCCGCTTTCCTGAATAGACGATGCCGGCATCGAAGTCCTCGGTGGCGAAATCCACCGGCCGCCCGGCGGTGGTGAGGCGGATCTGGATGTCGGGATTGAGCGCCTGGAACGTGTCCAACCGGGGAATCAGCAAACGGAGCGCGAAGGTGATCAGCACCTTAACTTTGAGGTCGCGCCTCGTTTCGGTGACCTGCTCGGAAACCAGCGCGATGCGGTCGAAGGCATCCCGCAGCGCCGGCAGCAGCACCCGGCCCTGCTCGGTCAGCTCGATGCGGCGGTGCTGGCGCTGAAACAGCGCCACACCGTAATGGCTCTCCAGCGCCTGGACCTGGCGGCTGATCGCCCCCTGGGTGACGCACAATTCGGCGGCGGCGCGGGTGAAGCTGCCATGCCGGGCGGCGGCCTCGAAGGCGCGGAGCGCGTTGAGCGGCGGCAGGCGGCGCATCCGGTTACGGCCCTATGCATGATTTTTTATCAAGCATGAAGTGATATTAAATGGTTTGAGCGATGAAGAAAAGCCGGCCATCTCAAGGTGTGCGGGCATGTGACGGCGCCGCGTCGGCATTTCCTATGGATGACTTCTTGGCATCGTCTGAAAACTTGGAGGAGACCGTAAATGGGTACAGTGGTTGACCTGCATCCGCGCTTGCACCGGCGGCACGCCGAAGACGCCTCGGCGATCGCCCGGTTGCGCGAACGGATGCATCGCCGCCTCGACCTGTTGCGCCTGTGGTGGAGCAACCGGCGGACACTGGCCGAACTCGAACAGCTCGACGACCGCCTGCTGCGCGACATCGGCGTCGACAAGGTCGATCTGGAAGCGCTCCGCCGCCATCCGTTCGAGGATCACCTCGACCGCGACTGGCGCACGCGTCATCATTAGTCGGTGGGTGTCGAACCCGCTTTAGGAGGGAAGGTCGACGGCGCCGACGACCGCGTAGGGCGCTTCGTCATCGCCTCTTTCGCCGGTGAGTTCGATCAGCATGCCGCCGCCCGACCGTGTGCCGCTGCCGGTGACGGCGGCGATGGTGACGAAGTGGGTGACCATGACGATAAGATCATCATCGGTCGGCTGATCGGCGAAGAAGGCATTAAGGGCGGCCAGGTTGGGCCGCCGATCTTCCGGCCGCTGATAAAAGGAATTGAGGCCGGGGAGTTCGGTGACCGGACCGAGATCCAGCAGGTCCGCCGTCTCCAGGCAGCGGCACCATTGGCTCGAATAAAGCCGCGCTTGGCGGATGCCGCGTTGCCGCAGCCAGTCGCCGATGGCGCGCGCCTGCGCCCGGCCCGCATCGCTGAGGGTGCGCTGGGTGGCGCAGTCGCCGAGGGTGAAGTTTGCCGGGTCGCCGGTGCCGGGGGCCAGCGCGTGGCGGATCATCAGGACATGCCCGCCGCCGCGCATCCGCTCGACCAGTTCCGCTTCGTCGACGGCGCCGGCGGGCGGCGAGGCGGCGAGGATGACAATGCCGAGAAAGAGGGCAGTCAGCGCGCGCATGGGGTTCTCCCGCGAAACTGAATAATTCTTACGGCATTGACTGCCGGGAGGTTCGTTTCCGCGGCACGAAAATTCGGCGCCATCACTCCCAAATCCCGGCCTCCGCCCGCGACTTCCACACCAACCTGGTGAGCACCACCCTAGGCTCGCCCGCGTCGCGAAAGTGGAGATAGGCGTTGACGGCGAAACGGCCCGGGTCGATGGCCAGATAGAGCGGGCTCGCCTGCGTCACGGTGTCGAAACCGCTGACATCGGTGGCGGCGAGGATGCGCGCCCGGGTCGGCGGCGGCAGGGTTGCCAATTGCACGGTATAGGCGAGGTATTCATGCGATGCCCGGTCGAGCGGATACTCTGCCGCGTACTGGTCGAGAATGGCGTGCGTCACCTCGTGAGCGGCGATGCCGGCGCGCATGTCGGCATCCAGCGGCACGCCGAAGCCGCCTTCTTCACCACTGCCCAATTGGAGGGCAGCCGCGGACCGGACCCGCACCTGCTTCGTTCGGGGATCGTAAAGCCCCAGAATGCCCACATCGCTGGCCCAATCAAGCCTATCGACGACGGCAATCGACAGCGGTTGCCGCACCGGTAGACCCAGGGCCGTCAGAAAGCGGATCGCTTTCGCCGCGCCGAGGCACGCCGTGTGCCGGTCGCCCTCGGCGCTGGCCGTCACCTCGGCCTGGCCCTCGGCGCAGGCGTGAGCCGCGGGCAATGGCCGCTGCAGGGCGGCGAATTCGGCGTCGCCGAACGCCGGTTGCGAAGGGGGAATGACAGCGGCGCCGACCAGCAAGATGGCACCGAGAAGGGCGTTGATCCGTTTGAACCCGCGACCGTCGTCCATGGTCCGTCTCCCTCGGAGATCGATGGTTTCGAACTCTCGGACGTTCCCAAGACGTGGTTGCGGCGGCCATGCAGTCGCCGGCCTTCCAAATTTCTATTCTACCACGCCTGAGTGCAAATTGGGGGCCAAAAGTGCGCCCTTTTTCGCGGCCTGGCGACCATCTCCCAAACCGCCTTGCCATCCGTCTCACCTCCAGCGGCGCTTTTCAGCGCACGGCCGGGCTGCCCACTTCCGCTGCTTGCCGGCAATTTCCCGCATAACGAGTGGAACGAAAATAAATCGTCTAAAAAGTGCATTGTTTGCTTGACGACCCGTCTGGGTAAGCGCTATGACACCCTTATTACGAGATTATATTATATTAATTCTCGTAAAAAGTGTTATACCGAAAGGCGACCCCGATGCCCCACGGCCCCCAACAAGTGCCTGACCACCGCCAGCCCCTCGCCGGACTCGTCGTCCTCGCCCTGATCGGCTTCCTTGTCGTCTGCGGTCTCACCCTCGCCGCCTCGGCCGCCCTTGCCAGCCCGCGCCTCAGCGTCTTCGGCACGGCGGAGCGGCAGTCGGCGGACCTTGCCGCCTTCACCAAATGGACCGGCGTTGTGGATGGTTACGGCGCCGAGACGGCAGCCCCGGAATACCGCGCCCTCGACCGCTTCCTCGCCACCCTCAAGGGCGCGAGCCGGCGCCGCCAGCTCGCCGCCGTCAACGCCTTCGTGCATGCCAAGGGCTACGTCAGCGACGTCGACAACTGGGGTCAGAGCGATTACTGGGCGACACCGGCCGAATTCCTCGCCCGCGGCGGCGACTGCGAGGACCACGCGATCGCCAAGTTCTTCGCCCTCAAGCGGCTCGGCTGGGCGGCGGACGCGCTGCGCCTGGTGACCGTCAAGGACCGCCGGGGCGATGTCCTGCACACCGTCCTCGTTGCCTTCGACGGCGAGACCTCGTGGCTGCTCGACAACCAGATCACCGACGTGGTCGCCGCCGCCGGCGTTTCCCGTTACCGCCCGCTGTATTCGATCAACGAAGGCGCCTGGTGGCGGCACGGCGGCCGGGTCTGAAGCCGCCCCGCCTTCGCCGCCACGCAGGCGGAGATTTGTCGCGCAAAGCCCGCCGTTTCGCTCTATCTATTGATCCGGCAACAAGAATTGCGGAGCGAGGCGTCCCATGCTGATCGGCGTGCCGAAGGAGATCAAGGTTCACGAATACCGCGTCGGCGTGACCCCCGACAGCGCCCGGGAATTCATCGCCCACGGCCATGGCGTCCTCGTCGAGAGGGGCGCCGGCGCCGGCATCGGCTGCGATGATGCCGCCTACCGCGACGTCGGCGCGGAGATCGCGGAGACCGCCGAAGAGGTGTTCCGCCGTGCCGGGATGATCATCAAGGTCAAGGAACCGCAGGCCGCCGAACGTGCCTGGCTGCGCCCGGAGCAGATCCTGTTCACCTACCTCCACTTGGCGCCGGATCCCCGGCAAACCCAGGACCTCGTTGCCTCCGGGTCCGTCTGCATCGCCTACGAGACGGTCACCAACGAGCATGACGCGCTGCCGCTGCTGGCACCGATGTCGCAGGTCGCCGGCCGGCTGGCGATCCAGGCCGGCGCCTCGGCGCTGGAACGAGCGCACGGCGGCAAGGGCATCCTGCTCGGCGGCGTCCCCGGCGTGCCGCCCGGGCGCTGCGTCGTCATCGGCGGCGGCGTCGTCGGCGAGAACGCCATCGAGATGGCGCTCGGCATGGGCGCCGACGTCACCGTGCTCGACCGCAACGTCGATGTCCTCGCCCGCCTGGCGCACCGCTTCGGCTCCGCCCTGAAGACGGTCTATTCGACCAAGACGGCATTGGAGGAAACCGTGCTGGCGGCGGATCTCGTTATCGGCGCGGTGCTGGTCGTCGGCGCCGGCGCGCCGAAGCTGGTCACCGCCGAGATGGTCAGGCGGATGAAGCCGGGCTCGGTCCTGGTCGACGTCGCCATCGACCAGGGCGGCTGCTTCGAGACCTCGCGGCCGACGACGCACGCCGAGCCAACCTATGTCGTCGACGGCGTCGTCCACTACTGCGTCGCCAACATGCCGGGCGCCGTCCCCAGCACCTCCACCTACGCGCTGAACAACGTCACCCTGCCCTACGGCCTGGCGCTCGCCGACAAGGGCTACCGCGCGGCGCTGCTGGCAAACCCCTATTTCCGTAACGGCCTTAACATCTTCAAGGGCAAGGTCACCTGCCAGGCGGTCGCCGAGGAACTCGGTTACGACTATGCCGATCCCGAATTCGCACTCCGCGACTGACCGGCCTCCACGTCGGCGCTCAACACGGAACGGACGCGACGACCGCCGCCATGGCAGTTAGCGGCGAGACTTCATTCATCAGGGGTAGCCGCACGCGGGGATGATCCGTAGAGTGCGCAACCTCATGATATCCAAGCCCGTTGGGAGATCTTTATGGAACTTTGGGAATCGGCCGCGATCGTCACCGGCGCCGCGTCGGGCCTCGGGGCCGAGACGACCCGCTTCCTCACCGAGGAGGGGGCGCGGGTGACGGCGATCGACATCGACGCCACCCGCCTGCAGCGCGTCGCCGACGACACCGGCGCCCTGGCCATCCCCTGCGACGTGTCGGACTCCAGCGCCACCGAGGAGGCCCTGCGCAAGGCACAGATCGCCCACGGCCCGGCGCGCATCATTGTGCATTGCGTCGGCCGCGGCCATAACGAGCGCATCGTCAGCGAGGCGGGCATCCCGACCCCGCTCGACGATTTCCGCAAGCTGGTCGAGGTCAACCTGATCTCGACGTTCAACGTCATGCGCCTCGCCGCCGCCGAGATGGCCAACCTGCCGCCGATGCCGAGCGGCGAGCGCGGCGTCATCATTACCACCGCGTCCGTCTCGGCCTACGAGGGACAGAGCGGCGAGGCTGCCTATGCCGCCTCGAAGGGGGGCGTCGTCAGCATGATCCTGCCGGTAGCGCGTGAGCTGGGCCCGCTCGGCATTCGCGTCAACGGCATCGCGCCCGGCCTGTTCGGCACCGCCACCCTGTTCACCATGGAGCGCAACCTGGACTCGCGCCTCGCCCACGCGATCCCGTTTCCGCACCGGTTCGGCGATCCGGCGGAATTCGCCATGCTGGTCATCCACGTCATCAAGAACGTGATGATCAACGGCACCGTGCTGCGCCTCGATGGGGGTTATCATCGCTGATGGCGAAGAAGATCTTCATCCACCTGGTCTCCCATGCCTCGGGCGAGCTGATCGAGATGCTGGCCCGCAACTCCGTGGCGCAACTGGAGGGCGTCGAGACGGAGCACCGGCTTTGGAAGTTCGTCCGTTCGGTCAGCCAGGTGCCGGAGATCCTCGCCGAGATCAGCCGCACCCGCGGTTTTGTCATCCATAGCGTCTCGGCCACCGATGTCCGCGAGGCCCTGGAGTCCGGCTGCGACACGTTGCGGGTGCCCTGCCATTTCTCGCTCGAGGTACTGACCAACAAGCTCGCCACCCATTTCGGGGTGCCGAAGCGCCGCCGCACCAGCGCCCGCGACGCCATCGACGAGGACTACTATGCCCGCGTCGAGGCGATGAAGTTCGCTTTGGCGCATGACGACGGGGTGGCGGCGAATGATCTCGACGGCGCCGACGTGGTGCTGGTCGGCGTCTCCCGGGCGACCAAGACGCCGACCTGCATGTATCTCGCCTCGGTCGGCATCAAGGCGGCGAACGTCCCCTACGTCCCCCGCGTGCCGTTGCCGGAAGGGCTGATGAAGGCGAAGAACCCGCTCATCGTCGGCCTGATCGTCAACGCGCATCGGCTCGGCATGGTGCGCACCGCCCGCCTGCGCCAGCTCAACGTCGCCGACGAAACAGACTACGCCGAGGAAGAAGCCTTGCGCCGGGAAATCATCGAGGCGCGGCGCTTCTTCGTCCGCCAGGGCTGGCCGACCATCGACGTCAGCAACAAGTCGATCGAGCAGACCGCCTCGCTGATCATCAAACGCCTGGAGGAACGCCGCGCCACGCAGGCCGCGAACACGAGCACGCCAGCCGAACTGGCGGCCAAGACGCTGGACTCCGGCTGAAGATCCCGCACCCCGCCACCTTCGCCGAGCGCGGTTGAGGTTGCGCCGCCGCCGGCGTGGCTTTACACCTCGGCCCAGCCATGGCCCCACCGCTCCTCTTCCTGCGCGACATCCACCTCACCTTCGGCGGCGAGCCGCTGCTCGACGGCGCCGAGTTGACCGTCAACGAGGGCGACCGCCTGTGCCTGGTCGGCCGCAACGGGTCCGGCAAGTCGACGCTCTTGAAGATCGCCGCCGGGATCATCGAGGCGGACGCCGGCGAGCGCTTCGTGCAGCCGGGCGTCACGCTGCGCTACCTGCCGCAGGAACCGGACTTCTCCGGCTTCGCGACGGCGCGCAGCTACGTCGAGGCCGGCCTCGGCCCCGGCGACGACCCCTACCGGGCGCAGATGCTGCTGAGCGAGCTTGGGCTTTCCGGCGACGAGGACCCGGCGAGGCTTTCCGGCGGCGAGGCCCGCCGCGCCGCGCTGGCCCGCACCCTGGCGCCGGAGCCGGACATCCTGCTGCTCGACGAGCCGACCAACCACCTCGACCTGCCGGCGATTGAGTGGCTGGAGGCGACGCTCAAGGGTCTGCGCTCGGCGCTGGTCCTGATCAGCCACGACCGGCGGTTCCTGGAAAACCTGTCGCGCCGCGTCACCTGGCTCGACCTCGGCATCACCCGCCACCTCGACCAGGGCTTCGCCGCCTTCGAGGACTGGCGCGACGCCTTCTTCGAGCAGGCGGAGCTGGACAAGCACAAGCTGGACCGCCGCATCGCCGCCGAGATCGAGTGGCTGCACTACGGCGGCGTCACCGCCAGGCGCAAGCGCAACCAGGGCCGGCTGCGGGCGCTGAACGCCATGCGCCAGCAACGCGGCGAGGCGCGGGCGCCGACCGGCCAGGTGAAGATGACCGTCACCGAGGGCGAGACGTCGGGCAAGCTGGTCGCCGAGATGAAGGGGGTGTCGAAGGCCTACGGGGACACGCCGATCCTCGACGACGTCTCGTTACGGGTGCTGCGCGGCGACCGGCTCGGCATCGTCGGCCCCAACGGGTCGGGCAAGACCACCCTGCTCAACATCCTCACCGGCCGGCTGCAACCGGACGCCGGCGAGGTGCGGCTCGGCACCAATCTGCGGCTGGTCAGCCTCGATCAACGGCGAGAAAGCCTCGATGCCGCCTGGACGCTGGCCGAGGCGCTCACTAACGGCAAGGGCGACCGGGTCGATGTCGGCGGCCAGACCAAGCACGTCATCGGCTACATGAAGGAATTCCTGTTCACCCCGGAGCAGGCGCGCCAGCCGGTAAGCGCGCTTTCCGGCGGCGAGCGCGGCCGGCTGATGCTGGCCCGCGCGCTGGCCAAGCCCTCCAACCTGCTGGTCCTCGACGAGCCGACCAACGATCTCGATCTCGACACTCTCGACCTGCTGCAGGACATGCTCGCCGACTATGCCGGCACCGTGCTGCTGGTCAGCCACGACCGCGACTTCCTCGACCGCATCGTCACCTCGGTGATCGCCGCCGAGGGGGACGGCCGGTGGGTCGAGTACGCCGGCGGCTACAGCGACATGCTGGCCCAGCGGCGGGGGGCGGCGCGGCTGCGTTCGGAGGAGACGGCGAAAGCGACCGGCGGCAAGCCGGCCAAGGACAAGGCGGCCGAGGCGGCGCCGGCGAAGGGGCCGAAGCGCAAGCTGTCGTTCAAGGAGAAGCATGCCCGCGAGACACTGCCGGCGAGGATCGAGGCGCTGCAGGCCGAGGTGGCGCGGCTGAAGGCGGCGCTGCACGACCCGACGCTGTACGCCCGCGACGCCGACGCCTACAGCCGCCTCGCCGCCGATCTGCAGCGCACGGAGGCGCACCTAGCGCACGCCGAGGAGGAGTGGCTGGCGCTCGAAATGCTGGTCGAGGAACTGGAGGCTCGCTAGGGGCTGCCGTCTCTACCTAACTCCTTGTTAATCAACAGTAAAATGCGCATTTGGCGGCCACGATCACACTACACGACTCTGGGAGATTTCGCTTTCCTGGAGTTGATGATCTTCCAG
>CAYWRP010000014.1:0-54070 GCA_964460955.1 uncultured Rhodospirillaceae bacterium
GAATCGCCGGATGCGTCGGTTCCAAAGGCGGATGCGGAAGGCCCAACGTCTGAGCCGGCGGAGGCAGCCGAGACAAGTCCCGAGGAGAAGAAACCCGAGGCGGAAGCCGCCCCACCATCAGCGCCAGCGCCGGAAAAAGCGGGCCAAGCGACCGAAGCGGAGAGGACAAAGGTGGGGCAGTCGGCCCAGCCGCCGAAGGGGAAGGGCGGCGCTCACGAGGCCGAAGATACAGAGGAAAAAGGGCGGACGCGCCGTGCCGCGAAGCCGGAGCGCCGGACACCGGCGGCCGGACGCCGCGACGACGCAAACCGACGTTCCGGTAAGCTGAGCGTTTCCGCGGCGCTGGACGGCGGCGGCGAAAGCGAGCGCGTGAGGAGCCTCGCGTCGGTCCGTCGGGCGCGCGAAAAGGAGCGGCAAAAACATCTGCAGGCCTTGCGCAACGAGTCGCAAAAAGTCATCCGCGAGGTCGTCATTCCCGAGACGATTTCGGTGCAGGAACTCGCCAACCGCATGGCCGAACGCGGCGGCGCCGTGGTCAAGGCGCTCATGAAAATGGGTGTCATGGTAACGATCAATCAGAACATTGACGCCGACACGGCGGAGGTGATCGTCGGCGAGTTTGGTCACAAGGCGAAACGCGTCAGCGAGGCCGATGTCGAAATCGGCTTGAAGGGTGATGATGACGCCGACGCGGCTCTGCAGTCGCGGCCGCCCGTGGTTACCATCATGGGCCATGTCGATCATGGAAAGACATCGCTGCTCGACGCATTGCGCAAGACCGATGTGGCCGCCCGCGAGGCCGGCGGCATCACGCAGCACATCGGTGCCTATCAGGTAACCCTATCGGGGGGAGACAAGATTACCTTCATCGATACGCCGGGCCATGCGGCATTCACCGACATGCGGGCGCGGGGGGCCAAGGTCACCGACGTGGTCGTCCTCGTGGTGGCTGCCGATGATGGCGTCATGCCGCAAACCGTCGAAGCGATCGCCCACGCGCGCGCCGCTGGCGTGCCGATGATCGTCGCCGTCAACAAGGTCGACATTCCCGGCGCCGATCCGCAGCGTATCCGCACCAACCTTCTGCAGCACAACGTGGTGGTGGAGGACATGGGCGGCGAAACCCTGGTCGTCGACGTATCCGCGAAAACCGGTGAAGGCCTCGACAAGCTCGCCGAGGCGATCGTCTTGCAGTCGGAAATCCTGGATCTCAAGGCCAATCCGGACCGTCCGGCGGAGGGTGTCATCGTCGAGAGCAAGATCGAGCGGGGGCGCGGGTCCGTCGCGACGGTGTTGGTCCAGCGCGGTACGCTTCGGGTCGGCGACATCTTTGTCGCCGGCGCGGAATGGGGGCGCGTGCGGAGCTTAATGGATGCGACGGGAGAGTCGCTGGAAGCGGCGGTTCCGGGTCAGCCGGCCGAGGTGCTGGGGCTGAATGGAACGCCGGCCGCCGGCGATGATGTCGTCGTCGTCGACTCGGAGGCGCGCGCGCGGGAGGTGACCGAGTTCCGCCAACGCCGAGATCGGGATGCCAAGGCCGCGCCGAAACGTGGATCCCTCCAGCAGATGTTCGATCAGATCATCCAGGGCGAGATCAAGGAACTGCCGCTGGTCATCAAGGCCGACGTTCACGGGTCCGTCGAGGCCATCGCCGGCGCGCTGGAGAAGCTCGGCGGGGACGAAGTGAAGGTGACGATTCTTCACTCGGGCGTTGGGGGCATCAACGAGTCGGACGTTACGCTGGCGCGCGCATCCGATGCCCTCGTCATCGGCTTCAACGTGCGCGCCAACCCGCAAGCGCGGGAGCAAGCCAAGCGAGACGGCGTCGAGATCCGGTACTTCTCGATCATCTACGATCTGATTGACAACATCGGTCAGACCCTGACGGGGATGATGGCGCCGACATATACTGAAAAGCTGCTCGGTTACGCCGAGATCCGTGAGGTGTTCAATATCACGAAGGTGGGTAAGGTGGCCGGCTGCATGGTGACCGAGGGTCTGGTGCGCCGAGGTGGCCGTGTCCGATTGCTCCGCGACAACGTCGTCATCCACCAGGGCGAACTTGGCCAGTTGAAACGGTTCAAGGACGACGTGAAAGAAGTGAAGGAGGGCTACGACTGCGGTATTACGTTGGCCAACTACCAAGATATCCAGGTCGGTGATCTTATCGAATGCTTTGAAATGGAACAGAATGCGCCGGCTGGCTGATTGGATCCGGATGGGTGATCAATGACGCATCGTTCCGAAAAGAAACCCACTCAACGCCAACTCCGAGTTGCGGAGGAGATACGACACACCCTGGCCCACGTGTTCGAGCGTCGCGAGGTCCATCATCCGGATCTGATGGATGCGCCGGTGACGATCACCGAAGTGCAAATGAGCGCCGATTTGCGGAGGGCCATTGTGTATTTCCGGCCTTTGGGGCAGGAACCGAATGTCGAGACGGTGACGCCGGCGATGGATGCTATCCGTGGTTTTTTGAGGCGCCGCATCGGCGAAACATTGCGGCTAAAATTCGTTCCCGATTTGGATTTGCGTCTGGATAAGTCCTTCGACGAGGCCGAAAAAATCGAACGCCTCCTCGGCGATCCGAGGGTCCGCCAGGATATCGACGCCACTGCGGCCGCATCCCAGCAAGGGGGCGATGTCTAGACGTCGAAGACAGGGGCGGCGGGTGGATGGTTGGGTTGTCGTCGACAAGCCGGTCGGGATAAGCTCGGCCGCCGCCGTGGCCGTGGTGCGAAGGCGCTTTGATGCCGCCAAGGCGGGGCATGGGGGAACCCTCGATCCGCTGGCAAGTGGCATCCTGCCGATCGCGCTTGGCGAAGCGACAAAAACGGTTAGCTACGTCATGGATGGCGCGAAGCGCTATCGTTTCACGGTTGCCTGGGGACAGCGGCGTGACACCGACGACGCCGAGGGAAGGGTCATCGCCGAGAGTAACGTCCGCCCCACCGCGAGCGACATTGAAGCGGCCCTGGTCGACTTCACCGGCACCATTTCGCAAATCCCACCGATGTTTTCCGCCGTCAAGGTGAGCGGTCGGCGGTCTTATGCCCGGGCGCGAGGCGGAGAACAGGTGTCTCTGGCCGCCCGTCAGGTGCATGTCGGGGCGATAGATTTGGTTGACGCGCTCGATCCAAACCAGGCTGTATTCGAGGCGGAGACGGGAAAAGGGGTTTACATACGCTCGCTGGCGCGCGATATCGCAACGAGGCTCGGAACCGAAGGGTACGTGGCTCACCTGCGGCGGTTGCGTGTCGGTCCCTTTAGCGAGTGTCGGGCGGTACCGTTGGACACCCTCAAGGGCGCCGATCATAACGATATAGCTTCTGAAATCTTACTTCCCGTTGACGTGGCGCTGGCCGACATCCCGGCGTTGATGTTGACGGAACCGGAGGCATGGCGCCTCCAGCGCGGACAGTTGATTCCTGTTCGCCAGGCTACCCAGCAAGCATCTCTTACCGAAACGCACGTCGACTCGGTCGTCTGTGCGATGACAAAAGGGAGACTGGTGGCATTGGCGCAGCGGGAAGGCGGCTTCATCAAGCCCCTCCGCGTTCTCAACCTGTGACATGAGTGGAGAGTTAGATGTCGATAACCGCTGAGCGGAAGCAGGAGTTGATCAAGGAATTCGCCCTTTCGGACGGCGACACCGGATCGCCGGAGGTGCAAATTGCCGTCTTGAGCGAGCGTATTCGCAATCTCACCGAACACATGAAGGTCCATAAGAAGGATTTTCACTCGAGGCGCGGCTTGCTGATGATGGTCGGTCAGCGACGGCGTTTGCTGACCTACCTCAAGACCAAGAAAATGGAGCGCTACACTGCGATGATCGAACGGCTTGGCCTGCGCCGATAGCGTCGCGCGCCCGATCTCCAAGTCAAATTCGAGCGCCTGTTCACGTTCGCACGTCACCCGGCGGGCTGCTAGACGGGCGTTCATGCAAGGATAGAACAATGTTTCAAGAATTCCGCAAGGAAATCGAATGGGGCGGACGCCCTTTGATTTTAGAAAGTGGTAAAATCGCGCGACAAGCGGATGGCGCCGTTGTCGTGACATATGGCGAAACAAAAGTGCTTTGCACAATCGTTTATGAGAAAACCCCCAAGCCCGGGCTCGATTTCTTCCCTCTTTCCGTTCACTATCAGGAAAAAAGCTTCGCGGCGGGTAAAATTCCGGGAGGGTTTTTCAAACGCGAGGGGAGGCCCGCCGAAAACGAAATTCTCACTTCTCGGCTCATTGATCGACCGATTCGGCCCCTCTTCGCCAAGGGGTTCCGCAACGAGACGCAGATCATTTGTACCGTGCTCTCGCACGATCTGGAAAACGATCCCGACATTCCGGCGCTCATCGGTGCTTCCGCCGCGTTGACTTTGTCGGGGGTGCCGTTCTTTGGCCCGGTCGGCGGGTGCCGCGTTGGCTATCGCGATGGGGCGTATGTTCTCAATCCGCTGCTCGGCGACATGGTGGGGACGGATCTCGATCTTATTGTCGCCGGGACACACGATGGCGTCCTCATGGTCGAATCGGAAGCCAAGGAATTATCCGAAGAGGCGATGTTGGGCGCGGTGATGTTCGGCCACACGGCCTACCAACCCGTCCTGAAAGCGATCATCGAGTTGGCGGAAGCCTGCGCGCGCGACCCCCTGGAACTGAAAGAGGCGTCACCGGAGAAGGGGACGATCGCCGACCGGGTCAGGGCCGTGGCGGAGGCGGACCTGCGCGATGCCTACGCGGAAACGGGCAAAACCGAACGCCGCCAACGCGTTATGGATATCCACACCTCGCTCGCTGATTCCCTGGCCGCCGATGAAACCGTGGATCAAGGCGCCGTCCTGGATTACTTCGCCGACGTCTTCAAGGATCTGGAGAAAACGGTTGTTCGGCGCAAGATCCTCGCCGATCGGTCGCGCATCGATGGCCGCGGACCGTCGGATATCCGTAACATCGCCATCGAGGTCGGCTTGCTGCCGCGCGCCCATGGAAGCGCCTTGTTCACGCGCGGCGAGACCCAAGCGCTTGTCGTCGCCACGCTGGGCACAGGGCAGGATGAGCAGATCATCGATGCCTTGGTCGGCGAGTCGCGCCAACACTTCATGCTGCACTACAATTTTCCGCCGTTTTCGGTCGGCGAGGCGGGTCGGTTCGGGTTCACCGGGCGGCGGGAGATCGGTCACGGCAAACTCGCTTGGCGGTCGATCCACCCGCTGATGCCGGAAAAGGCTGATTTTCCCTACACCATCCGGGTCGTTTCGGAGATTACCGAATCCAACGGCTCCTCATCCATGGCGACGGTGTGCGGGACATCGCTGGCCCTGATGGATGCCGGGGTACCCTTGAAGCGGTCGGTTGCCGGGATCGCCATGGGCCTGATCAAGGAAGATGATCAGTTCATTGTCCTGTCCGACATCATCGGCGACGAAGACCATCTTGGTGACATGGATTTCAAGGTCGCCGGTACCGATCAGGGAATTACCGCGCTGCAGATGGACATCAAGATAACGTCGATCACAGAGGACATTATGCAGGTCGCCCTTGATCAAGCGCGGGAAGGCCGGCTTCATATCTTGAAGGAAATGTCGAAGGTGATTACCGCGTCACGCGACGTGGTCAGCCACGCGGCGCCTCGGATCACGGTTATTCATATCAATAAGGACAAGATCCGGGAAGTCATCGGTCCCGGCGGCAAGGTAATCCGGGAAATCTGCGAGACCACGGGCGCCCGGATCGATCTCGAGGACGACGGAACGGTAAAAATCGCCGCCGTGGATCAAGAGGCCGCCGATGCGGCGATTGAATGGATCCGTAATATCGCGGCCGATCCGGAGCTTGGCGTCATCTATACGGGTAAGGTGGTGAAAACCGTCGATTTCGGTGCCTTCGTTAACTTCCTCGGCAGTCGCGACGGGCTTGTCCACATCAGCGAATTGGCGCCACATCGTGTCGGTAAGGTGGCGGATGTCGTACAGGTCGGCGACACGGTGAAGGTCAAGCTGATCGGGATTGATGATCGCGGAAAGTTCAAGCTGTCGATGCGCAGCGTTGACCAGGAGACAGGGGAAGAAAGATCCCAGGTCAGTGATACGGCTAATGCCGCGAAGTAATACCCCTATCAGGTAATAAAACAGCGGCGCTCGGGATCGCCATGGGGAAGACAGTCGTTTAAAGCCTTGACACTTAGCGTCCAATGTTGGGCAATTCGTCCGTTGGGTTTTTTCATCTTGGATGTTCGGGTGACGGCGAACAGGCGCGGACCAAACATGGTCAGGGGCAAAAACATCGCTCCCTGGCTCTGAACAAAAGGCAAGTCTAATGAAGCGGCTAGGTGCTCTAACGGTATCGGGACGGGAAGTACTGCCGATCATTGAGGGAGGTAAGGGCGTTTCGGTCTCCAATGGCCTGAGTGCCGGCGCCTTCGCGGCGGAGGGCTGTGTCGGCACCTTTTCGGCCGTGAACGCCGATTCGTTCGACGAAAACGGTCGCGTCATTCCTCAGGTTTATCAAGGAAAAACCCGCCGTCAACGCTATGAGGAGTTGGTCGCCTACGCGATACGCGGCGGCATCGGGCAGGCGCGTAAGGCCTACGACGTGTCGTGCGGACGTGGGCGAATCCACATGAACGTGTTGTGGGAGGCGGCGGCGACTTCGCGGATCGTGCACGGCATCCTCGAAGGTGCGCGCGGACTTGTGCATGGGATTACGTGCGGCGCGGGGATGCCCTACCGGGTCGCCGAATTGGCCGCGCAATATCAGGTGTTCTATTATCCGATCGTCTCCTCGGGACGCGCTTTCAAGGCATTGTGGCGGCGTGCCTATCATCGCTATCAGGACTACTTGGGCGGCGTGGTCTACGAGGACCCATGGCTGGCCGGCGGTCACAACGGGCTCAGCAATTCGGAGGATCCGACACGCCCCGAGGACCCCTATCCGCGGGTCCGAAGCCTACGCGAAGAAATGCGCGCCGTCGGGCTCAATGAGACGCCGATCTTCATGGCGGGCGGTGTCTGGTATCTCCGCGAGTGGGCCGATTGGATCGACAACCCGGAATTAGGACCCATTGCCTTCCAGTTCGGGACGCGGCCCATACTCACCGAAGAAAGCCCCGTTTCCAGCGAGTGGAAGCGCAAGCTCTTGACGCTGCGGGAAGGCGACGTCTTTCTTAACCGATTCAGCCCCACCGGTTTTTACTCTTCAGCCGTGCACAATAAATTCCTGCGAGAACTCCTGGAGCGCAACGAACGGCAGATCGCCTATTCACGCGATCCGGTGGGCGATCATACCGCTGCGTTGCAGATCGGCGCACGAGGACGAGTGGTCTACGTCACTCCCGCCGACAAGGGCCGTGCCGAAGCCTGGATTGCTCAGGGGTATTCGCAAGTGATGCGTACGCCCGATGCGACGATCGTTTTTGTGACCCCTGAGAAATCGGCGGAGATTCGCGTCGATCAGCAGTCCTGCATGGGATGTTTGTCGCAATGCCGGTTCAGTAATTGGGCGGAAAACGCCGACGGGACGACCGGTAAACTGGCGGATCCGCGGTCTTATTGTATTCAAAAAACCCTTCAGTCGATTGCCCATAACGGCAATGTTGACGACAACCTGATGTTTGCTGGGCATAATGCATATCGGTTTGCTTCGGATCCGTTTTACAGCAACGGTTTCATCCCGACGGTGAAACAGCTGGTAGAGCGTATTCAAAAGGGTGACTGATTTCGAATCGACGGGTGCCATACGGCCATTATCGATGCCGCATCCGTTGTTGTTGTCGTGGCCCGTGATCGGACTTACATGCTAACTCATGGAAAACAAACGCCCGTTCCGTATTGCTCTTGAGCGCTTGCGACGCGTAAACCTACGGCCGACTCGGCAGCGCCTGGCATTGGCGCGGTTGTTGTTCGAGCGTGGCCATCGACACGTGACGGCGGAAATGCTTCACGAGGAAGCCATCACGGCCGATGTGCAGGTGTCCCTGGCGACTGTCTATAATACGCTGCACCAATTCACATCCGTCGGGCTACTCAGGGAAATCATCGTGGAATCCTCCCGGTCGTATTTCGACACCAACGTGAACGATCATCATCACTTCTATTGCGAGGGCAGTGGCGAACTCGAGGATATTCCATCCGACGATGTGGTGATATCGCGTTTGCCCGAACCGCCCGCCGGTAAGGAACTGTCGCGGATCGACGTCGTCGTTCGCGTGCGGGAAAACTAGATATCATTGAAATCAATTATTTAGGCCCTATTTTTGAATTTTTCAAAAGACGTTGACTCATCCCCGCCGATCAGCCATAAAGTCATGGTAGAAGTATAATCGTTCGGAAATTTGGTCGGATTGTCGGAAAGGGAGAGAGACAATGGCAGACTTGAAAGGGTCTAAGACCGAGGGCAATCTCAAGGACGCGTTCGCTGGTGAGTCGCAAGCAAACCGGCGTTATCTGTATTTTGCTCAGAAGGCCGACGTAGAGGGTTACAACGACGTTGCCGCCGTGTTCCGCTCGACCGCCGAGGGCGAGACGGGCCACGCGCACGGTCATCTCGAGTTTCTGGAAAAAGTCGGCGATCCGGCCACCGGTCTGCCGATCGGCGCCACCGGGGAGAACCTGAAGGCCGCCATCGCCGGCGAAACCCACGAATATACAGACATGTACCCCGGAATGGCCAAGACGGCCCGCGAAGAGGGGTTCGAGGAAATCGCCGATTGGTTCGAGACCCTGGCCAAGGCCGAAAAATCGCACGCGGGTCGCTTCCAAAAGGCCCTCGATACGATGGAATAAGGCGACAGGCGGTCAGCCTTCGTGGACACGCGAAGGGGGACGACCTCCGGAGCTTGCGGTCCTTGTCGTTCCCCTCGCACCGCTGTTACCTTCCTTTATCCTCGTTTACGCGGACAGCAGAGCATGCGTGAAGGCAGCCTCGAGGCGCCAACCCGCCACCCCTTGGAATGGCGTGACGAACAATTCTACGATCCGCAAGCCCTCGACGCGGAGAGCCGCCGCGTCTTCGACATCTGCCATGGCTGTCGACGCTGCTTTAATTTGTGCGACAGCTTTCCGCGCTTGTTCGACCTGATCGACAACTCGGAGACGGGGGAACTCGACTCCGTTGCCAGCGCCGATTTCAAGCCCGTCGTTGATGCCTGTACGCTCTGCGACATGTGTTTCATGACGAAGTGCCCGTACGTCCCGCCGCACGAGTTCAATCTGGATTTTCCGCACCTCATGCTGCGGTTTCGGGCTGTTGAAAAGCGCGATGGCAAGGTTTCCTTCGCAACCCGCCAACTCACCGAAACCGACCGCAATGGCCGGCTGATGACGTCCGTGGCGCCGGTCGCGAACTGGGTCTGTAAGCGCGACAACACGTTGACCCGGCCGGCCCTGGAAAAAGTCACCGGCATCCATCGGGATGCCGCGCTGCCGGTTTACACGTCGAAACCGCTTACCAGGCGCAACCCGCCGCAAACCAAAACAGTCAACAAGAACGCGCCAGCCTATGGGCGCAAAGCGATCATCTACGCCACGTGTTTCGCCAACTATAACAGCCCGGAAATCGGCGAAGCCGCGGTGTCGGTGCTTGCCCACAATGGTGTCGAGACGGCGGTTGTCTATCCGTCTTGCTGCGGCATGCCGCAACTGGAACAGGGTGATATCGCTCGCGTCGCCGATAACGCCCGGCAGGTCGCCAAGGAGCTTGGGGCATGGATCGACGGCGGCCATGACGTCATATCGTTGGTGCCGAGTTGCAGCTTGATGCTGAAATTCGAGTGGCCGCTGATCGAACCGGACAACAAGGACGTCGAACGCCTCAGCCAGGCAACCTATGATATCTCCGAATACGTCGTCGATATCGCGCGCAAGGAAGGCATGGCCGGCGATCTGTCACCGCTCCCGGGCGACGTCACTATGCATATCGCCTGCCACGCTCGCGCTCAAAACATGGGCCAGAAAGGCGCCGAAATGTTGAGGCACATACCGGACACCAGTATCAAGGTGATCGAACGATGCTCCGGCCACGGGGGCTCGTGGGGCGTCATGGCGGAGAACTTCGAGGTGGGGCTGAAAGTCGGGCGGCCCGTCGCGCGACAAGCAAAAGACAACGGCACGCCGTTCTTGGTATCGGAGTGTCCGCTGGCGCGGGATCATATCGTGCAGGGGATGGAGAAACTAGGAAACGGAACGCCGACGCTTCAGCCGATGCAGAGCCCCATTCAACTGCTCGCGCGCGCGTACGGGCTTTAAAAACCACGCCCGGGGAAGGCCGTAATGAGCCGTTTCGCGATTTCACCAAGTGATATCCTGCCGGCGGACGAGTACGCGAAAATTCGCGATCAGAAACGCCAAGAAGTGGTGGCAACCAAGAAACTTCGCCGCGTCTCCGTCGGGCCGGACGTCACGTTTTACTTCGAGAGCTACGAGACGATGCTGCATCAGATCCAGGAGATGCTGCACATCGAGCGGGGTGGCGACGAGCAAGTGGCCGACGAGTTGCGGGCCTACGATCCGCTGGTGCCGAGCGGCGACAATTTGATCGCGACCATGATGATCGAGGTTGATGATCCGATCCGGCGAGCAAGGGTGCTGTATCAACTGGCTGGCATCGACGAGTCGGTGAGCCTCGGCTTCGCCGACCACATCGTTCGAGCGCATCCGACCGACGACGCGGAGCGGACCACGGAAGACGGCAAGACGTCATCCGTGCACTTCCTAAAGTTCGCGTTTTCGAAAGCAGAGATCGAGGCGTTTAAAGCTCCAGGGACACGCACGGTTCTCGCGATCGAACACGAGGCTTACCAGCACATGGCTGTCCTTCCGGAGCAAACCCGGGCGGCGCTGGCGAGCGATTTCGCCTGAAAATCCGCCCCCCCCATGGCGCGAAAGATGCTGGACCCCGCCCCTTGAGAGCGTCAAAGCGCGGCGGCGATTTGACGGCTGAGTTCTCCCAGCGTTGCGCTCAACGCGGCCACCGCCGCCTCGTAATCCGGTTGCTCCAATCCAACGCCGGCCGCTATGGGTTCGCGGATGGTGACCGTGTCGATGACCGGCTCGGCGAGAGAATCCTCGCGGAAAATCGCCCACCGCGCGGTTAGCACGGCTTCATTGCCGGGTTCGAAGTCGAAACGAAGGATTTCGACCTCGACAGTAGCATCGACCCGCTCTTGCCGCCGCTGGGGCAGGACCAAAACATCCTCTGTCGCCAGTAACGTCTTGAGGTTGCGGGCGAGGACTCTTGGAATGGAATTCTCCAGCGGTTCGGCCCAGTTGTCGAAGTCCGCCAGTCTCAGCCGATAGGGACCGTCGCGCGAAACGATTTGCGGTCGATCGAGGTAGCGTGGCAGCCCGACAGGCCCCACGCCAACCGTCCGTGGCGCCGCCACCGAGGTGGCGGGCGCCGAGGCCTCGGCAATTGGAGCGAGCGTATAGAACCGAGTCGGTTGGGAACCGGCGCATGACAAGAGCAAGGGGCTAAAGGCCATCAAACCGACGGTGACTACGAGGGAAAATGGCCGAATGCTCGCGTTAAACCTCAACACCTATCGTCCTCCCTTGCCTCGGATTAATGCCTCCGGATTGCGTTCCAGATAATCGGCGAGCACTCGAGCCGACCGTGCCGCGTCGCGCAATTCACGCAAGAGGGCGCGGAGCTCCATTTGCAGCGGTGAGTCCGCGGCGACCAGCCGACTTGTCGAACTGAAGGTCGACTCGGCCTCCTCCAGCGCGTTGTTTGCCTTGCGGACGGTTGCGTTCAAATTGGCCAGAATGGGTTCAATCTGATCCAGGGACTCGACGGCCTGCCGCAAACTCGGCCGGTTCAACAAGTCGTTCGCGGTCTTGATCGTGCTCGTCAGTTCGCCGATGACGTTTTCCAACGGAAGTTTGGCGATCTTGTCCATTACGGCGGTAGCGGACTGGGCAACCGCGCCGAAACCGGCACCCTCGACACTCGGGATCACTGGCACCCCGTCCTCTAATTTCAGGTCGGCGGGGGGAGCGTCCGGATAGAGGTCCAAGTCGACGAACAGGGAGCCGGTGAGCAGATTTCCACTCTTCAACTGGGCGCGCAAGCCTCGGTTAAACCAACGTTGCATTCGCTCATTGAAACCTTGCACGTCGGGCATTTCGTTTTCCGAAATGAAACGCTCGGGTTCGAGATTGACGGTCACCGGAATTTGTATCCTTGCCGCTTCCGTATCGACCTGCAGCCGGATGTCGGTGACAGTTCCAACGCGGATTCCTCGGAATTCGACCGGCGCGCCGACCTCCAATCCGCGCACGGATTCATTAAAATGGATGACGAACGGTTGTTTGGCGACGAACGCCGCCTCCTTCATCGCCTCGTAGGATGAGTAAAGGGTGAACCCGGTATCCTTCCCGCTCGGCTCCTCGTCCATCCATCTGGCCGGGGTCTCGAAAGCGATTCCGCCGGAGAGCAGAGTGGTGAGGGACTGCACGGAGATCGTTAAGCCGGAGGCCGACAGCTGCCCCGTCACGCCACTAACGTTCCAAAATCGCGTATTGTCGCGAATTAACCTGGAAAATGGTTCTCGGATGAAGATCGGGATCGTGATCCCCAGCGCATCATCGTTTAGTTCATAAGAGAGGACCTCGCCGACCTTCAGTCCGCGAAAATAGATTGGCGATCCCGGGTTCAGCGACCCCAGGGTCTCGGAATTCAAGACGAACCGTCTACCCGGCTCATCGTAGGTGATCGGTGGTGGCTGTTCCAACCCGACAAAGCTTCGCGTCGCCTCGCCGCCTCCCGGATCCATTTGAATGAAGGCGCCAGATACCAGCGTGGTCAAGCCGGATACACCGGAGACCGACAGCCGAGGCCGCACAATCCAAAAACGCGTCTCCTCGTTCAGATACTGCACCGCCTCGGAGTCGATCTCGGCTTTCACCTTAAGTGTCTTGAGGTCATCGCTGAGATCCAGGTCGGTTACCGTTCCTACTTCAACATTCTTGATCTTGATCAGTGTTTTCCCGGCCTCGACGCCACTGACATCCTGGAACGAGATGGTAATCTCCGGGCCCTGTTCACTAATCGTCTTATAGGCAAGCCAACCGGCTACCGCCGCCGCGATGATCGGAACCAGCCATACCGGCGAGATGGGAGGGCGCCGCTTGACCGCCGCCTCCGGTAGCCCTGGCTGTTCCCGAGTTTCCGTCGTCATTTATTGTCATGCCTTCTCTGGCCGCATCCCAAATCAATCTTGAATCGAATGATCTCGAGGCGAGCATTGTCAAGATCACCACGGCCGCGAACGCAATGGCGGCCGGACCTGGATTAATGGTCGCGATGTTTCCAAGTTGCACCAGCGCAATCAGGATGGAAATCATAAAGATGTCGATCATCGACCAGCGGCCGATGAATTCGATAATTCGGTAAAGCTTTGTTCTATGCTTCGGCCGCCAACTGGACCGGATATGAACGGTTATCAGGAGAAACGTCAGCCCGATTAATTTTAGCAGAGGCACGAGAATACTGGCAAAAAAAACGATGGCGGCGACCGGCCACATGCCGGCGGCGATCAATTCGACGACACCGCTGATGATCGTATCCGCGTTGCTGGATCCGAAGGAGACAACCGTCAGCATCGGATACGTATTCGCCGGAATGTAAAGGGCCGCCGCCGCGATCACGAGGGCCCACGTCCGTGACATGCTGTTCGGTTTGCGATGCGTCACCTCGGCTCCGCAGCGTGGGCAATCCAATTCAGTAACCCGCGAATGGCTTGGCATTTTGCAGACATAGCCGCACACGGGGCAGCCCGCGACATCGGTCTGACGAAGATACCCGGCGACGACGCTTTGCGCCGACCGCCTTATTCGATTCCACACGTGCTGTGAGCTCATGTGCGATTCGGCGGCGATCAACATCAAAACCATGGCGACGAATGCATAGCAGCCGACGCCGATCGTCAGATTGGCGAGGTCCGAAAGCTTCACGTAGGCAACGATAACCCCAAAGATGAAAACCTCCGCCATCGACCAGGGACGCAGGATCTGCAGCACGCGCAGCAGGCTCGCCGCGTAGCCCGGCGTTCGGCCCAGACTCAATGGGACCAGGAGAGCGATGTATCCGATGATCATGATTGCCGGGACCAAGACGGCAGCCGCGAACACCAGAACACCGAGTTCCCAAAAGCCGCGCTGGAAGAACTCAACAACGCCACTTATGAGGATGCTTTGCTCTTCGCGCCCTCGCATCTCGAACGACATGAATGGAAAGGTGTTCGCAATAATGAACAGGATCAGCGCGGTGCTCAAATAGGCCAACGCCCGGGTGGGCTTTTGCGGCTTCGCGTCGATGAGAATATTGCCGCACCCGGCGCAGGAGACGACCATTCCCTTGACGACGTGGCCGATCGTCTGAAAGAGGCCGCACTCGTGACATTCGACAAGCGTCCCGGAAAGATCGTCGGGGGCGCATGCATCGCGGCGGATTTCGCTGCTCGCTCGATTGCCGGCAACCGTGTCCTTTGCCATGTTAACCGTATTACACCATCGTGACACGCGCCGCACTAGCTAGCCTGCTGCCGCCTCGCAGCCGCGACCCTGTGAACTTTCGATTAACGGCTGGCGGGCGGTGCCGTCGACACACCTAAACCTTCTATGTAGCCTTGGTCGACAGAGCACCACCCCACTAGGCTGCAACGAACTACCTGAGCGCGGGGTTGAGCGTGTAGGTGCCCATCCACATGCCCTTGGCCAACACGCGGCCCTCCATCGCGGTCAATGCATCCGGGCCGCCGAACCGGTCGGGCAGCTCAAGAGACGGCACGTCGAGCGCGTAGACACTGAAGATGTAGTGGTGAACGATGTCGTCGTTCCACGGTGGGCAAGGACCATCGTAACCGCCGTACTCGCCGGCCATATCCGGGTTGCCGGCAAGGAAATCGGTGTAGGAGTTAAGGCCCCGCACACCGTTCGGGGTGGGGCCGGATGGCTTCCCCTTGACCGTGACGCCGTCCGAATCGGCGCCGACCGGCAGACCGGAAACAGTCGACGGGATATCGACCAGCACCCAATGGAAAAAGTCGATCCGGGGAAGATCGGCCGGTATGGTCACCCCCTCCTTGTTGACGTCATCCGCCTTCGACGGGACGTCGGGATCATGGCAGATAATCACGAAGGACCTCGTTCCCTGGGGCGCTCCCGACCAGGCGATCGCCGGGCTCCGATTAGGGCCTAAAGTCATCGGGCCGTCCTCGGCCGGCACGCCAAAGGCGAATTCCTCGGGGATCGGCGCGCCGTCCGCCCATCCGTCGATGGTTACCGTGAAAGCATCCGTCATGATGTCCCATCTCCTCGGTGTGATCGGTTAGGTAAAGGCCTTGGGATCGGCTGGCGCCGATCGCGGCGCCGATCTTACTCGCACCGGCGCGGTTAGGCCAACCGATGACGCGCGTCGTTTCGATCCTGTTGTCGACAGCGGCCCGACAGGTGGTCGGCGTCGCACCGACTTCGCCTCTTCCGATCCCGAAATTTCCTCCGCGCCTCTTGAGACCGCAGGCAAGTGGCATACTTCACAAACCACGTGGCTGGCTGGTGTGCGAGCCGGTTTTAAGAGGAGTGTGCGGCCTCAAATGCCCAACCGACCCGTAGCGGAAAACGCCCGTCGCCATCGCCGCACGCCCGGTAGACGGGCGATTTTTTCTTTGGCCCTACTATCGGTTCTCCTCGCCGGCTGCGGTCCACTCAGCCCTCTCCCGGAGCCCAGGTCGCTCACGCAGCGGCTGGAAACCCTTCCGACGCAGCGATTGCCGATCGACGACCCGGTGGAGATCCGCTGGAATTCCCATCACGTCCCCTTCATCATCGCCAACAACGATGACGACGCGGCCTTCGCCTTGGGCTTGGTGCATGCTCACCTGCGTCTCGGCCAGTTGGCGATCTATAAACGGATAGCCTCCGGTCGTATCGCCGAAATGGGGGGGCCATTGGCGACCGACATCGATAAAGGCATCCGGACTCTCAATTTCGCCCGCGCCGTCGACCAGATCGAGGCGGATCTTCCGCTGAAAACCCGGCGCTGGCTGCAGCGCTTCGCGGATGGCTTGAACCATTACCAATCGACCGCGCGGGAGCTTCCTTACGAGTTCCAAGCGCTTGGGCTGGAGCCGGAGCCGTGGCGAATTGGCGACTTGTTGGTGTTGGGCCGGCTCGGCGGCACGGACGTCAACTGGTTGGTCTGGTATACCCTTCTCGGCTTGCGTGATCGTCAAGATTGGCCGCGGATCTGGGATCGGCTTGTCTCCCTGCGGACCAGTAACATGCCGAGCTTTGAGCCCGGGGACACCGAAACGGCGGTCCTGCAACTGATCGCCGGCGCGAGCAAGACGGGAAGCAACACCATCGTCATTTCGCCGAAACGCACAAGGAGCGGGGCGGCGCTGATTGCCAACGATCCACATCTTGGGCTCACCGTGCCCAACACATGGTTGATTGTCGGCTTAAAGTCGCCTTCGATGCACGCGGTGGGCCTGATGCCGGTCGGCCTGCCGGTGTTCGCGATCGGCCGCAATCCATGGATTGCATGGGGTGGGACGAACATGCGGGCCGCCGCCAGCGATCTCATCGACGTCTCGACGGTGCCCGCATCGGAGATCACCACGCGGGCGGAAAGAATCGCCGTCCGTTGGTGGCCCGATGAGACCGCAACCGTGCGCGAGACGGTTTGGGGGCCGATCATTTCCGACGCGCCCATATTGCAGGAGTTCCAGCTGCCGGACCTCGCGCTTCGTTGGACGGGGCACGATGTCAGCGATGAAATCAGCGCCATGCTCAAGGTGGCACGCGCCGAAACCTTCGCCGACTTCAAACGCGCCTTCGAGACGTTTTCGCTTCCGGGCCAAAACATGCTCTACGCGGATGGCGACGGCAACATCGGCCAACTCATGGCGGTTCGCATCCCCAATCGGGACGGGTGGACGCCGGATGGCATCATCCGGGATATCGAGAAGGCCGAGGAAATCTGGGACGAGCTTCGGGATGTGAGCGCGTTGCCGTGGGTCTACAACCCAGATAAGGGTTACTTGGCGTCGGCGAACAATCGGCCCGTGGCGGGTGATACGACGGTCGGCTACTTCTTTTCACCCGACGACCGCATGCGACGCATGGCGGCGATCATGGCGGCTGAAAACCCGGTCGACATCGACACCCTGAAAAGCCTTCAGGCCGACGTGTACGTCCACTCATCCGTCGTTCTGCGCGATGCGATCGTCGCCAAAATGGGCGAGCTTGGGATGCAGCCGGCCACGGAGGCGGAAGCGTCGGCGCTGCGGATCTTAAAGGCGTGGGACGGCTTTTACGATCCGACCGCCGCCGCCCCGGTGGTGTTCGAAGCTTTTCGTCACAGGCTTGCCACCGCCTTCTACAGGGCCCGTTTTGGGGAGGAAGATGGCGCCGCGTTTTCGCGCTTCGGCGGTCTGAAAACGCTCCTCGCCGGGGATCTGGCCGCGAGCAATGATCCCGATCTCGGCGAGATGCTGCGCGGGTCCCTCGCGGCCGCCGCGTCGGCGGCGACCGAGTTCGATACCTGGGGCGATATGCACCGACTGCAAATCCGCCATCCTCTCGCCTTCCTGCCCGTTATCGGCGATCGTTTCGTCTTTGCCGACCATCCGATTGGCGGCAGCACCGAGTCGTTGATGAAAACGGCGCATGGATCGACGACAGAGCGCCACCGCACGCGGTATGGCGCGAATGCCCGGCACATTTCCGACATGGCGGATATCGACAAAAACTTCTTCGTCCTTTTGGGTGGACAGGATGGTTGGCTCAACAGTTCGACCTTTCTAGACCAGAAAGACCTCTGGCTGGCGGGTGAGTATATCGAGGTCCCGCTCCGCTTGGATTCTGTCGAGGCAAGGTTTCCGATCATCACAACCCTCTTGCCGGACGAGGCGCCGTAGCGCGTTATCAGAAGCTCTGCTCTCGCAAGGCCGTGAAGGGACTCCAATCACCCGATGCTTGATGCAACGCCCCTTTTAAGACAATACGCCCGCTTCCGGCGCGCCCGCCTGTCAAAGCAGGATCCCGTCGAAAAGCAGCGCGCCTTGCTTTTGGACTTGGTGCGCCGAGCCGAAACCACCCGCTTCGGTCGGGAACATGGCTTCACGGCGATCCGAACGGTCGAAGAATTCCAACATCGGGTCCCGTTGCGAAACTTCGACGCTTTCTGGTCCGAATACTGGCGGCATGCTTTTCCCTACATCCAAAACGTGACATGGCCCGGTGTGATTCCCTACTTCGCGGTCACTTCCGGGACCACGAGGGGCGTCACCAAGTACATTCCCTGCACGCACCAAATCGTGCGCGCCAACCGCGACGCGACGCTGGATCTGCTCACCCACCACCTGACGGCGAAACCGCGCAGCCGCATCTTCGGCGGCGTCAACTTCATGCTTGGCGGGAGCACGGAACTGGTCGAACTGGCGACCGGGGTCTGGAACGGCGATCTAAGTGGGATCATGGGCAAGGAAGTCCCAAGCTGGGCGCGTCCATTTTACTTCCCGCCCCGGGAACTGGAAAACATTGCCAACTGGGAAGAAAAAATCACCAAGATGGCCCCCGCCTCGCTGGCCGCCGATATCCGCGCCATCGGCGGCACGCCGAGCTGGCTTCTCTTGTTCTTCAGTAAGCTTCGTGAACTGAGACCGGACCTGGAAGGCAAGCTCGCGAGCTGGTATCCGGATCTGGAGTTGGTCGTGCACGGCGGCGTGAACTTCGCCCCGTATCGGGATGCCTTTCGCGAATTGCTGTCCGGCAGCCACGCGGAGACGCGCGAGGTCTACCCGGCCAGTGAAGGGTTCATCGCCGTGGCCGACCGCGGGGATGGCGAGGGATTGCGGCTGCTGGTCGACAATGCGCTCTTCTTCGAGTTTGTTCCCGTGGCTGAACTGGGCTCGGCCAATCCGCGACGTCATTGGGTCGGCAACGTTGAACTCGACACCAACTACGCGGTGGTGCTGTCCACCGCCGCCGGACTTTGGTCGTATGTGATCGGAGACACGGTCCGCTTCGTCGACCGCTCGCCGCCGCGGATCATGATAACCGGCCGAACCTCCTATTCTTTGTCGGCGTTCGGCGAACATCTCATCGGCGAAGAGATCGAGGACGCCGTGGCGACCGCCGCGCGGAAGATCGAGGCGGGAATTGCCGATTTTTCGGTCGGGCCGATCTTTCCCGCCGGCCATGACGAGCCGGGCGGTCACCTGTACATCGTCGAGTTTGAGGAGGGCATCCCCGGCGAGGCGAAGCTCGAGGAGTTCTCGCGCGCAATCGATGAGCGGTTGGCGGCCGAGAATGAGGATTACAGCGTTCACCGCGCCGCCGATTTCGGGATGAAACCCCCAACCGTGCTTGCCGCCGCGCCAGGCTCATTCGCGGCGTGGATGAAGAAACGCGGCAAACTCGGGGGCCAGAACAAGGTCCCGAGGGTCATTACCGATGAAGCGATGCTGCGGGATTTGCGGATGTTTTGCCAGCATGGCGGGGGGCGGAGTGGCATGGATCATGCCTAAGCCTTGTCGTGGAGATGTGGCGCGGCGCGTTTGAGGCGTCGGACCTTAACCGCACCGGGTTGTATCGAGACGATGTGAGCCAGTTAACAGATAAATGTTCTTAAAATTGCAATACTCCGTTCTCGAAATCGTCGCTTAATACGGTTAAATTGAGCGCAATCCTTGAGGAGTGTCGGAATGAACGAGTCAAACGGTGGGACGAGGATCGTTGCTTGGTGGCTTGCGGTTAACGCAGCGGTCCTTTTCGCGATCGCCACCTTGGTTTAACGCACGGTTCAGCGTGCCATGCCGGGCTGGCGCCGTTTACGTTGTTTGCTACCGATGGCCGGCTTTTCTCTCCAATAATTGCTCACGGGGCGTGCTTCGCGGCGGTGTCCTGCCGTAGCGCCGTGCCGGGGCTCGCCACCCCAGCCGGCTTGGCCCCCTCGCGGCCCACATCGAGCCCAACAAGACACCGGCCGTTGACTTAAATCGGGAGTTTTACAACTCCTGGATTCCCGGCCAGATCGGTGAGCCGCTCAACATGGGGCGGCCCTTTTGGCGCGAGTCGTTCGAACTCCGGCAAATGGCCGCGCGGCGCATTGATGATCCGCGTGCGCTGACGAACCAGAAAATCGCCCGCCCGGCGTGCCATTGACCCCGATTGGGGCATCCCTCGGGGCGTCCACCGCCTCACGAGCCGCGCCCAGAACCGCCCTCCCTTGATCCCCAGTCTCGTTACGCCAATCGCGCCAACGATCCCGGGCTTGTCTAGAATCTCTTACATTCTTAAATGTAAATTTAGGTTGACGTTTTTTCCGGGTCATGGAAAAATCGGGCCCTAGTCGCCGCGGATTTTCGAGGGTCTACAGGCGCCGGATGCCGGATCGGATTTTCGGCGCCCGGCGGTGCCCCTCCCGTGAGAATACGGAGGGGGCCAGAATGTGGTGTCCCGTTCTCGGGGGTCTTCCTTCGGCCACGTCGGCGGCGTCGACAATCCGTTGGCGGAGGAACAGGTCGATGGCCGATACCCAAGGCGCGCAGCCGACAGAGCGGGCGCCTTTCCGCAACCGCACCGGGCTAACCGATGCCGAAGCGCGGCGCTTTCATCGGGGCTATACCCGGGGCGTGATGGCGTTTGTCGGCGTCTCCGCGCTCGCCTATCTGCTCGCCTTTGCTCTCTGCCCCGCCTTCACTGGTATCAATTAGGCGGCAACGGGCGGCGTACCGCGTCGACGTCAAACAACAAGAGGCAAAAAATAAATAATGGAGGGTGTTATGAATGATATCGAATGGTGGAGGATCTGGCAGATCATCTCCCCGAAAGAAGGTCTTGTGGCCACTCTGTTCGTTGGCCTGTTGATTACCTTTGCAATCCACTTCTTGGTCGTGCTCGGCGTTAATCGGTTCGACGCCACTCTGCTCGGTTGACGGCTGGTTAGCACCGTCCTCCGCTCGCGGCGTCACGCGCCAGCCGGCATAACGCGAGAGCCAACCACCGCCGCCGCGCGGAGCGGACGCAGCGGCCCAGTTCTCTTTTCCGACCGCTTCGATAAAGAACGTCGAGGCCGGTGTAATGGGATTCCAGGATCGTTACTTGGTGCGGTGTAAACAAAATTTGACACTATTAATTGTTAATTCAGATTGACATCGCTGATAATTTCCACAACAATTTTGAGGTTCATTGCGGTCGTCTCCGGGACACGGTGCCCGGCCGGGGCCTCAAGCACATCACAGGAGGGTAATATGGCAACAGACATCAACGATCCGGATCGGGTGTGGCCGACGGGTCTAACAATCAACGAGTCAGAAGAGCTCCACAAGCACGTCATCGACGGCGCGCGGGTGTTCTTCGCGATCGCGCTTTTCGCGCATTTTCTCGCATTCGCGTTTTCGCCCTGGGGCGGTTGAGGAGGTAAGTCATGAACCAAGGCAGGATTTGGTGCGTCGTTAACCCAACGGTCGGTTTGCCGGCGTTTCTTGCGGCGGTCGCGGCGATCGCCTTCATCGTCCACTTCGCGGTTCTCGGGAACACCGACTGGATAGCCGCCTACTGGGGCGGTTAAGCATCGCGAGGCTAATCCAGGGGAAGACCTTGTACAGAGGGGCGGGAACACCCGTTACGCGCCCCTCCTTCCCTCTGCGATCGGCTGGAGGCCACGAACCATCGCAGGAGCGTTAGTATGACACTGGTCGTACGAATATACAGTTCCCAGAAGAAGGCCAGCGACGCCGCCAAGAAGGTCAAGGCTGAAGGGTACGGCGACGAAGCCGTGCTCCTCATGACGCCGAGCACGGACCCGGAGGCGGATGTCAGCGCCGACATCGACGCCGCCGTCAAAGCCGAACGTCTGCCGAAGGACTACACCGAGATTGCCATCGAGAACCTGCGACAGGGTCGAAGCATTCTCTCGGTCAACGCCTATTTCGGCAAAACGCTTACCGTGACCAACATCATGGACAGCTTTGAGCCGGTGAAAATCCAAGAACCGCCGAAATCCAAGAAGAAGGACCGCCTCATCAGCGAAGGGATGGGCATTCCCCTCCTTTGGGACGGAGAGAGCTTCTTGGCGCGGTTTTTCGGCGGGTTGCTGGCCAGTCCCAATTTCTACTTCTTCGGCGAACCGAAGTTGAAGAAGGACCCGACGCCGTTGTCGTCCGGTATCGGGTGGGACACCCTGAATGACAACGCCACGCCGCTTTCCTCACAGTTCGGTCTCACCGTGTTGTCGGAAAAGCCGCATAGCCTCGGCGAACCCAAGCTGATGTCGGATGCGACGCCGCTGTCGTCGAAAGTGGGGCTCAAGGTGTTGTCGGACAAGCCGTACAGCAGCGGTGAACCGAAGCTGAAATCGGAACCCGCGCCCTTTTCCAAGGCGTTGGGCCTGTCCGTTCTCATCGACGACTAGCTTCACCCCCTAACCAGCATGGGAGTAATACCATGGCAGCAGACCTAGATGATCCGAACCGGGTATGGCCGACGGGTCTAACCATCAAGGAGTCGGAAGAACTCCACAAGCACGTCATCGACGGCGCGCGCGTCTTTTTCGCGATCGCCCTATTTGCTCATTTTCTCGCATTCGCCTTTTCACCCTGGGGCGGATAAGGAGGTAAGTCATGAACCAAGGTCGAATTTGGTGTGTTGTTAACCCGACCGTGGGGTTGCCGCTGTTCCTCTTGGCGGTCGCCGCGATCGCCTTCATCGTTCACTTCGCCGTTCTCGGCAACGTCGACTGGATCGGTGCCTACTGGGGCGCCTCGGCCGAGGCGGCGCAGGCGGCCCCGGCAGCGGCGGCTGTACCGGCTCAATAGCAACAGCCGTCAACCGACAAAGAACACCGCCTGTCGGGGCGCGTGATAAGCCACGCGCCCCGACGTGTGTCCGGTAGGCAAGAATTTCGGGGAGGAACATGGCACGCCTCACGCAGAAACTCATGAAGAGATGGGTTTCCCTCGGCCCCCGCTATTTTCCGTTCGCCGACGTCGCAACGCCCGATCTCTCCCTCGGCCGGTTGTTGCGCCTTTCGCTGTTCCAGATATCCGTCGGCATGGCCCTGGTGCTCCTGGTTGGCACACTCAATCGGGTAATGATCGTCGAGCTCGATGTTCCCGCCTCGCTGGTCGGCATCATGGTGGCGATGCCCCTGGTCTTCGCGCCATTCCGCGCCTTGATCGGCTTTCGGTCCGACACCCACCGTTGCGAACTCGGCTGGAAACGCGTCCCCTTCATCTGGAAGGGCACGCTTTTGCAGTTCGGCGGCTTCGCGATGATGCCCTTCGCGCTCCTGGTGCTGGCGGGCCAAGGCGAATCCGGCTCGCTGCCCGCTTGGATCGGCTATGTCTGCGCGGCGCTTGCCTTCTTGCTGGTCGGTGCCGGCCTGCACATCGTGCAGACAGTCGGCCTCGCCCTGGCGACAGATCTGACGCCGCCGGAATCCCGTCCCAAGGTCGTCGGGCTGATGTACGTGATGCTGCTCGTCGGCATGATGGCGAGCGCGCTGATCTTCGGCCTTCTGCTGGCGGACTTCTCGCCGGGCCGATTGGTGGAAGTGGTTCAGGGTGCCGCCGTGGCCACCGTTGTCTTGAACGTCCTCGCCCTTTGGAAGCAGGAAATGCGCCGCCCGCCGCGCGGCGCGGCGGCGCCGGCCGCCGACCCGACGTTCCGCGAATCGTGGGCCACCTTCTGCGCCGGCGACGCGACCGTGCGACGGCTTGTCGTTGTCGGCATCGGCACGATGGCCTTCGGCATGGCCGACATTCTGCTGGAGCCATATGGCGGGCAGATCCTTCATTTAAGCGTCGCCGCGACGACTAAGCTGACCGCCCTGCTGGCGCTCGGCGGCCTGCTCGGCTTCGCCTATGCCTCCTTCGCCCTCGGTCGCGGCGGCAACGCCTATCGCATGGCGCAGACGGGCGCCATTCTCGGGCTGCCGGCGTTCGCCTGCATCATAATCGCCGCGCCGGTTGGCCAGCTCGGCCTGTTCCTGCTCGGGAACTTTCTCATCGGCTTCGGCGCCGCCTTGTTCGGCCACGCGACGCTTACCGCGACCATGAACCGGGCACCGAAGAACCAGGCCGGTCTCGCCCTCGGCGCGTGGGGCGCCGTCCAGGCGACGGCCGCTGGCTGTGCCCTGGCGCTCAGCGGCATTCTGCGGGACGTCGTCAACGCGGTATCGGCCCCCTTGGTCCAGCTTTGGGGCCTCGCCGAGAACGCCGCCGGCTACGTCGCCGTCTACAGCCTCGAAATCGTCCTCCTCCTGGTTACCATCGCGGCGACGGTGCCCCTCGTCCGACGGGCCGCGGCGGCCGCCCCGAAGCCGGACTCGCGCCCCGAGGCAACGCCCGAAGCCGTCGAGGTGCCAGCCCCTGCCGCCCATCGTCGCCAAGCCTCGTGAGGAAATCCGCATGCCCCAGCTCGCCATTCTCGAATATCCGGATCCCCGCCTGCGCCTGACCGCTGCTCCGGTGACGGATTTCGACGCCGGCCTACAGCGGCTCATCGACGATCTGTTCGACACCCTCTATGCCGCCAAGTCGATCGGCCTCAGCGCCCCGCAGGCGGACGATCAACGCCAGGTTCTGGTCATGGATCTGTCGGGCGACGGATCGGCCCCGCGGGTTTACGTCAACCCACGGATCCTTTCCCGCGCGAAACCGGGGTTCATCGAGGAACGCTGCCTGTCGGTCCCCGGCGTCGCCGCCAGCGTCTGGCGGCCGACGGAGGTGCGCGTTCGCGCCCAGGACCGTCACGGTGCCTCGTTCGAGCGCGACCTGCGGGGCATGGAGGCCGTTTGCCTGCAGCACGAGATGGATCACTTCGCGGGCATGCTGTTCATCGATCGCCTGTCGGCCATTCGGCGCTTTTTCCTGCGCGGGCTCGGCAAGGGCGATTCCCGCAAGACGGCGGCCTGATGCCGCTCCGGCGGCATTCCGACGCGTCGTAAACCGACATTTGATCAATGGTTGCATTTCTGATTGAAATCTGCGACTAATCGGTGTTAGCGGATCTGCGGCCAACCAAGCTGGCACAGTCGGAACGCTGTTTTCGTAATCGCCGGTTCACCTTCGCGCACGACGCATCCCCAACTGCGATCCGTCTCCGGGTTCGAACCGCGTCATCCCATCCGTTTGCTCCGGGCGCGTGGAAAACGGGAAAGCGCGCCGTCCTTGCGCCCGGTTCGATACCTTGGGCCGCCGCCGGCGCGGTTGGAAAGGTACTATTTTGACTTCATCCCCCTTCTTGGAACTGGGTCTGTCGCGGCCGGCGTTGCGGGCCCTGGAAAGCGAAGGCTATCTCCAGCCGACGCCGATACAGGCGCAGGCGATCCCCCTGCTGCTCGCCGGCCGCGACCTGCTCGGCATCGCCCAGACCGGCACCGGCAAGACGGCGGCGTTCGTCTTGCCGCTTCTCGAACGCCTTGCCGCTTCGTCGGAGCGGTCGGCACGCGGACAGATGCGCGCCCTCATTCTGGCGCCGACCCGCGAACTGGTGATCCAGATCGCTGATGCCGTCGCCGTTTACGGCCGCCACTTTACGCTGACCCGCGCCGCCATCGTCGGCGGCGTGGCGCAGGGACCGCAGCAGAAAACGATGGCGCGCGGCGTCGACATCCTGGTCGCCACGCCTGGCCGCCTGCTCGACCTCGTGCAGCAGGGCCATGTTCGCCTGGACATGGTGCGTCATCTGGTGCTCGACGAGGCGGACCGCATGCTGGACATGGGGTTCATCCGCGATGTGCGGAAAATCGTCGCCGCGCTGCCGAAGGATCGGCAGAGCCTGCTGTTCTCGGCGACGATGCCGGCCGATGTCGAACGCCTGGCGCGGGAGATGCTGAGTAGGCCCGAGCGCATCGAAGTGACACCCGAGTCGGTGGCAGTCGACCGCATCGATCAGCGCGTCATCCACCTCCCGACGGCGGACAAGCGCGATGCGCTGACCGGCATCCTCGCCGATCCGGCGCTCAGCCGCGTCATCGTCTTCACCCGCACCAAGCACCGCGCCAACCGGGTGGCGGAGCAGTTGGAGAAGGCCGGCATCGTCGCCGACGCCCTGCATGGCAACAAATCGCAGACAGCGCGTCAGAAGGCCCTCGACCGGTTCCGCGGCGGCAAGAGCCGCGTTCTCGTGGCAACCGACATCGCGGCGCGCGGCATCGACGTCGACGACGTCAGCCACGTCATCAATTTCGAGTTGCCCAACGAGCCGGAAAGCTATGTGCACCGCATCGGCCGCACGGCGCGCGCCGGCGCGCACGGTCATGCCATCTCGCTCTGCGACGCGACCGAAACCGACTATCTGCGCCGCATCGAGAAGCTCACCGGCATCCGGCTCGCCGTCATCCGCGTCCCCGACGGCGCGCGCCGACACCGTTCGGCTGAAGCACCGCCGCGGCCGCGGGGCGCCGTCCAGGAATTGGCCACGGCGCCGAGGTCCGCCCCGCCGCGGGGGCGCCGATCGCGCCGGCGCGGCGCCCCGAAAGCGGCTTAGGCACCCTCCGCCCCCCGATCACGCCCCTTTCCCAGCAGAGCTATGCCCATGGCAAGAAAACCGAACTATCGACAGGACCGAATGGAACGCGACCGGCGCAAGGCCGAGAAGAGAGCCGAGCGCCAGACGGCCAAGCAGGAAAAAACCGACGACAGGAAGAAACCGAAGGACGAGACCGACTCGAAAGCGCCGCCGCCGCCGCCGGCCGAGGCCTAGCGCGTCCGGATTCTTTGGCTGAAACATTCTGGCAGTGTCGAACCGGCGCGAATCGGGGTCATGCCGGCCACCGTGAGGGAAGGCCGGCATGGATGGGGCTCGATGCCGGTCGCCGGATCTGCGCGACCGGATGATCGACGCGGTGGAGCGCGGAGGAACGCGCCGCCGCCCGCCGCGCGAGGCTGACCACCCGCAACACCCAACATTTCGACGCCACCGGCATAAATCTCGTCAATCCGTGGCTGAACGGGGGGATAAACGCAGCCGTCTCGCCCCGCGCAAATCGATTTTCTGAATAGCTACAATGTGTGTAAGGTTCGTTCTTGATACGCGCGGAGACGCCATGTTGACCGATGACGAACTGGAAACGCTCCTGGCGGATGGCGAAAGCGACCGGGTCGAATTCAAGGAAGGGATCAACCACAACCTGGACCGGATTCGCCAAGCAATTTGCGCCTTTGCGAACGATTTGCCCGACCATCGGATGCCCGGCGTGGTTTTTGTCGGCGTGCGGGACGACGGCTCATGTGCCGAGTTGACCGTTGATGACGCGCTCCTGAAACGGCTTGCCGGGCTTCGCGACGAGGGAAAGATCTTGCCATTGCCGACCATGGCGGTTCGGAAATGGACGCGGGCTGGGTGTGAAATCGCGGTCATCGTTGTCGAACCTTCCCCAAATCCCCCTGCGGCCGTGGATGGGAGAACATGGATCCGGATCGGTCCGAGACGGGGGCAGGCAAGCCGCGATGACGAACATCGGTTGCTGGAAAAACGCCGCTGGGGACAACTGGCGCCGGATGCGCAGCCGTTATCGGGCGCGACGATGGACGAACTGGATCTCAAGCGGTTTCAGCTCGAGTATCTTCCCGCCGCCGTGTCGCCGGAAGCGCTGGAGGAAAATGATCGCGCCGTTGAGGAGCAGCTGCGGGCGCACCGGTTCGTTTATCAGGATGGCACCCCGACCCGAACCGGGTTGCTCGTCGCGGGGATCGAGCCGAGACGATGGATCCCCGGCGCCTATATCCAGTTCCGCCGCGTGGCAGGCCGAGACTTGGCGGACGATACGATTGACCAGGAGGAAATCGGCGGCACGATCCTGGATCAAACGCGCAGAGCCGAGGAAGTGCTCGATGTGCATGTCCACGAGTCCTTGGTTATTGGACCGGACCGCCATGAAGTTCGACCCTCATACCCGCTCGAGGCCCTCCGACAGGTTGTCAGGAATGCCGTGCTTCATCGAAGCTATGACGGCTCGAACGCGCCAGTAAGGATCACCTGGTTCGAGGACAGGTTGGAAATCCAAAGCCCCGGCGGTCCTTTCGGAAGCGTCACGGCGAACAATTTCGGCGCCGGGGTGACCGATTACCGGAATCCGACGCTGGCCACGGCGATGAAGAACCTGGGGCTGATCGAGCGGTTCGGAGCCGGTATGGGCATTATCCGGCGTCGCCTCGAGGAAAACGGCAACCCACCGGCCGAATTCACCGTCGACCACCATCATGTGCTGGCGGTTCTGAGGCCGCGACCATGAGAACAATCGCATTTTTCAACAACAAGGGCGGGGTCGGAAAGACCACCTTAAATTATCACCTCGCCTGGATGCTATCCGAACTCGGCTATACGGTCGTCGCCGTGGATCTCGATCCGCAGGCCAACCTGACGAGCATGTTTCTCGATGAAGAAACCTTGGAAGACCTTTGGCTGCCGGACAATCACCCAGGGGAAGCGCGCACGGTTTACCAAGCCGTTGAGAAGCTGAAACGGGGCCTCGGCGATGTTCGCGCCGTGCCGCCCCTGCCCATTGGGGGAAACGAACGGCTGTTCATCGTTCCCGGCGATCTGGCGCTATCCGATTTCGAGAGCGACCTCGCCGAGCAGTGGCCGAAATGCCTGGACCGGGATGAACGCGCCTTTCGCGTCACCTCGGCTTTCTCCCGCATTGTGCAGCAAGCGGCGGTGGATGCGAAGGCGGACGTGGCGCTGGTCGACGTCGGGCCGAACCTGGGGGCGATCAACCGCACCGCGTTGATCGCTTCGGACCATGTCGTCATCCCCCTTGGGCCGGACATCTTCTCGCTGCAAGGGCTGCGCAACATGGGGCCGCGCCTGCGCGAGTGGCGACGAAACTGGGCTGAGCGGACCAACAAGAACCCCGCCGCCGATCTTACCCTGCCGTCGGGCGATATGCGGCCGGTTGGCTACGTCATGATGCGCCATGCGGTTCGCCTCGACCGGCCGGCCCGTTGGTTCGGCAAATGGATCGCCCGCATGCCGGAAGCCTACCTTCGAGACGTGCTGGACGATCAGCAGACGGAACCGCCTCTGCCGCCAGACGATCACAACTGCCTTGGCCAGATGAAGGACTACAAGTCGCTGATGCCGATGGCGCAGGAGGCGAACAAGCCGATGTTTTTGTTGAAGCCGGCCGACGGGGCGATCGGCGGGCACCAGACCGCCGTCCTCGATTGCTACAAGGATTTCAGGAGACTTTCCCTGGAAATCTCGAAACGTATCGGCCTGCCCGAGCCGCCTCTTGCGGGTACTGCCAAGGCAACATCGTCTAGATGATGGAAATAACAAAGCTTATTGAGGCGGTCGACGACGCCGGGCCGGTCACGCGGTCGAGATCCGCGACGTCGAGATCGCCGGCATCGTCGCCGCCCGCCGCGCGACGCTGGCCACCCGCGACACCAAACATCTCGACGGTATTGGCATCAATGTCGTCAACCCATGGCTGAACGGGGGATGACAGCCGCGGCGCCGCCTGCCTCGTATTTAACTAGCACGTGCGGACTTGATCCAAAATGTCGAACTCCGTATAAGCCAGTCGCCAGGAGATGTTGGGTTTGTAATTGTAGAGGGGTAGTTAATGTTGACACAAGATGATCGAGTAACTGAAAATCAAGTAGCGTTTGCGATTGTGCAAATCGCGAAAAATAGACCAGATGGTATTGCCACCTTCGATCTGCGCCGAAAAGAGGTTCCGAATTACGTAAAGCTCTCACTTGACGACCAAGCCCAATCGCAAACGCGGCCGAATGAAGAACTATGGGAGCAACTGATCCGAAACATACAATCCCACCACAACTCGGCGGGCAATTACATTCGTGAAGGATATCTCATCCACGTTCCGGATGTTGGGTACCAAGTGACGGATGCAGGGAAGCGCCGACAGAGTCCCTAAGAAAAACGCGACTTATAACCCGGTTTAAACCAGCGAAGTTCAGTACCGCTGGGTGCGTCTTTTTCCCAGACGAACCAGGAATATGCGGTTGTCCCTGATCCGGCGCGTTTTGCGCCTTTCATGTAGAAAGTTATTCTCTCACTGAAAACCCAGACGCGGCTAGGGGGGTAGATGTGGAAGATAGTGCGGGTCCGCTTTGCGCCTTCAAGGAAGGCAAGTCTTAGCAATAAAGCGAATTTGCAACTCGCACCCGTTAAACCTGATGCAACAAACCCTTCTGCACTGTGGAACGGTGGATTGGTAATGATATTGGTGGCGCGCCGAGAAGTGTGAAGAAAATCATGCCCAGCTTCACCAAAACCCCGATCGTATAGATCCGAATTGATGACCGGATTACCGGTTTGCTCTAGCACTTTCGACATCGATCCATCGCCGCAAGCGCACTCCCAAATGTCTCCCCTAAACGGTTCATTATCGATTAAAGCGAACGTCGCCCACGGAGGAGTCGGATAAAAGTCGGGCCCCTCCAAATCCGCATTTCGCTTTATGGTGGGTTTAAAACCACCACTCAGATAATATGTGGCGTCCATGTAGAAAACATAACAGAATCATAACGTTAGTAAAGGAAAAAATTCTTGAATCTTTTGAGTCACTTACGTTCACTAGCGGGGTGACGGTGAAGCGAAGCATCCGAACGACGGCGCGGAGCGCCCACCCGCTACCGTTTTCAAATCGCCGCAGGGCGCGCCGAACACCGCCCGCAACTCGCCCTGGCCGTGGCGTCGAACTGGGTCATCGGCACGTCCAGGCGTTTCTTTTCACTCAAAATGCCCCGGAGCGTCCTGGCGTTTGTGCAGGATACGTGCGACGATAATGCCGACTTCCGCTTGGGCATAGAAGATGACGTGGCTTTCGAAGGGAAAGGCGAGGAGGCCATCGGCGAGCTCATCGCGTCGGCGGCCAAGGTGCGGCTGTTGCGCCAACTCCGCCAAACGCCCCTGCAGGGCGTCGAGATAGAGACGGGCTTGGGGCTTGCCCCACCGCTCGGCCGTGTAATCGGCAATCGCGTCCAGATCGGTGGCCGCTTGCCGCGAAAGGGTGAATCGCTTCACCCTTCAAGGCGCTGCCTGACGGCCTCGAAAGCGGCATTCCCGTCCACGGTGCGCCCGGCCTCGATATCGTCCAACCCCTTGCGGATTTCCGCCCGCAGGGTGAGCAGCTTCAGGCTCTGCAAGTCTTCGTAATCCTGGGCCGAAAGCATCACGGCGACGGGGCGGCCGTGCTTCTCGATGGTCACCGGCTCGCGTTGCGCAGCATCAAGCAACTCACCGAAACGGTTCTTGGCATCAAGCGCCGCCATAGTGCGCATCTTTGTTGCTCCAAAAAACGTCTATATCAGTAAAAATAGCTGTTTTAGCCGTCCGCGTCAAAATCCGCTGCAGGGCAGGCTGGCGCCGACCCGAAAACCTCCCCGAACGTCGCCCGGGCCGCCGTGTCGAACTGGGTCATCGTCACGTCGAGGCGTTCCTGGTCGAGCGAGGTGACGCAAGCGTCGACGAAACCGCACGGCACGATGCCGGCGAAGGGGGCGAGGTCCGGCTTGATGTTGCACGCCAGGCCATGAAAGCTGATCCCCCGGCGGATGCGCACGCCGATGGAGGCGATCTTGGCATCCTGCGGCGTCCACAGGCCGCGCCCCTTGTCGACCTGCACCACCGGTTGTCCAAGGGCGGCGCAGGTCGCCACCGTCCAGCGCTCGAGCGCGTCGACGAAGCAGCGGGGCGTCAGGCCGCGCCGGCCGAGATCGAGCATCACATAGGCGACCCGCTGGCCGGGGCCGTGGTAGGTGTACTGGCCGCCGCGCCCGGTGGCGAACACCGCGATGCCGCCGGCGTCCAACAGGTCGCACGGCTTGGCGCTGGTGCCGGCGGTGTAGACGGGGAGATGCTCCAGCAGCCACACCGCCTCCGGCGCCCGGCCCTCGACGATGCCGCCGACCCGCGCCTCCATGAACGCCACCGCCTCGGGATAGGGGACGAGCTGGCGCGAGACCAGCCACTCGACGCCATCCTGCCAGTAGGACGTCGCGAGGATTCCGGGGGCCGGGTCATCCGCCCGCCGCTCGCCCGCCCTTGCCGCCGGAGGTGTCGCATCATCGCCGTTCATCGCCCGCCACTATGGCGCCGAACCCGCCCCCGTTTCAATCGCCGGCGCCGCCGCCTATTATCCGCCAACTCGACACGCTATGAAGGGGCGATGCCCGCCGATCGCATCTCCGCCCGCACCGCCTCCCGCGCCGCCCGCCGCGCATTGGCGATGCTGTGCCTTGCCGTGGCGCTCACGGGCGGCTGTTCGACCATCGAGGGGGTGGCCTCCGGGGAGGCAGAGGAGACGGCGGAAACCGCGCCGCCGGTCCCGCTCACCGATCCCGTGGCGTACGATTTCGACCTCGATACCAACGTCGAGCCGGCGGTGCGCGCCCTGATGGAGAAGGCCTCGGCGCTGCGGACACGGGCCGACCGGCCGCCGGCATCGCTGGCCAGCCTGAACGCGCGTATCAATGAGGACGTCTCCCGCTTCCGCGACATCCTGCGGTCCGAAGGCTACTACAAGGGCGAGGTGACGCCGACGGTCGACACCTCGGCCGAGCCGGTCGCCGTTACCATCTCGGTGCAAAACGGCCCACCCTTTACGCTGGCCGCCTACGACCTCATCTATCGGCCAACCGAGCCGGTCGCCGCCGTGCCGCGCACCGCCGCCGACCTCGGGCTCGAAATCGGCCAGGTGGCGGCGGCGACACCGCTGGTCGACGCGGAACGGGCGATCATCCGCCGCCTCGGCCAACGGGGCTATCCGCACGCGACCCTTGCCAGCCGCCGCTACGTCGCCAACCGGGAGACGGAAACCATTCGCGCGACCCTTGGGGTCGACACGGGCCCCTTCACCAAGTTCGGCGAACTGCGCATCGAGGGCCTCGACGATGTCGAGGAGGATTTCGTCCGCCGGGTCGCCGACTGGAAGCCGGGCATGACCTATGACCGGCGGGAGATCGCCCGGGTGCGCGGGGCGCTGGTCGACACGCGGCTGTTCTCCGCCGTCTCGCTTAAACGCGATGACGCGGAGCCGCCCGAGGCCGTGGAACCGGTCACCTTCATCGTCGAGGAGGGGCCGCCGCGTTCGGTCGGCCTCGGCGCCACCTTTTCCACCGACGAGGAAGGCTTCGGCGGCCAGGCCTCCTGGGAGCATCGCAACCTGTTCGGTCGCGGCGAACGGCTGCGCCTCTCGGCGACCGCCTCGCAGATCATCCAGATGGCGGCGCTCGACTTCCGCAAGCCGCATGTGTTGCGCCTCGACCAGGCGATCACCGCCGAGGGCGCCTTAAGGCGCGAGGCATCGGATGCCTTCGACGAGCTTTCCGCCTCCGGCTACGTCGGCGTCGAACGTGCCATCGGCGATCACTGGATGGTGACCCTCGGCCCGGCGGTGATCCTCTCGCGAATCGAGCAAGGCGGCGACACGGATGGTTTCCTGCTCGTCGGCGGCCGTGCGTCGGCAACCTACGAAGATCGCGACGATCCGCTCAACCCGACACGCGGGGTGATTGGCTCCCTGCGCGCCGCGCCCTACCGGAGCGTCGCGCTGTCGGAAACCGAGTTCCTGCGCACGGAAGGGACGCTTGCCGGCTACCTGCCGGTGATTGGCGATGATTGGCTGGTGTTGGCGGCGCGCACCCGCGTCGCCAGCATCCTCGGCGACGACCGCTTCAACGTTCCCGCCAGCTTGCGCTTCTTCGCCGGCGGCGGCGGGTCGGTGCGCGGCTTCGCCTTCCGCACCGTCGGCCCGCTCGACGACAACAACGATCCGGAGGGCGCGCGGTCGGTGGTCGAGATCAACACCGAAGCGCGGGTAAAGATCATCGAGGAGTTCGGCGTCGTCGGTTTCGTCGACGGCGGCCAGGGCTTCGCCAATCAGACGCCGAAGTTCGACGAGGAATACCTGTGGGCGGCGGGATTCGGGCTGCGCTACTACAGCCCGGTCGGGCCGTTCCGCTTCGACATCGGTTTTCCACTGAATCCGCGCGACAGCGACGATGCGTTTCAGTTCTACATCTCCATCGGGCAGGCGTTCTGATGCGGATCGGGCGTCTGATCAAGCGGATCGCGCAAGCGGTCGGGATCCTAATCCTCATCCTCATCCTCGGCCTCGCCGGCGCGGTCGCCTTCCTGCGCACGGAAGCCGGGCTGGCGTGGCTGGCCGAGACGATCGAGGCCGTCGCCAGCAGCGAGGCGATGACGCTTCGCATCGGGGCACTCGACGGCAGCTTCCCGGAAAACCTGATCGTTCACGATCTCACCGTCGCCGACCGCGGGGGCACGCCGATCCGTGTCGATCGGGCCCAGCTCACCTGGTATCCACTCGACCTCCTGCAGCGCCGGCTGCGCATCGGTGTGCTGTCGGTCGGCACGGCGACCATCGACCGGCTGCCGGCGCGGCCCGAGACGCCCGAGGACGCGGCGCCGGCGGCCGAAGGCGGAGTCGCGCTGCCGTCGCTGCCGTCGCTGCCGTCGCTGCCGTCGCTGCCGGTCGATCTCGTCATCGAGGCGGTGTCGATCAATGCGCTGAACCTCGGCGAGCCGGTTATCGGCCAGGCGGCCGGCCTCGCCGCCGACGCCAAGATGACCGTGGAACGGTCCCTGGCCAGTGCGGTGACACTGGAGATCCGCCGCCTCGATGGCGCGCGGGGCCGGGTCGCCCTCGACGCCGCCTACGACCCACGAATCGAGACCATCCGCATCGATCTCGCGGCCCACGAACCGGCCGGCGGCCTCGCGGCGACGCTGCTCGACCTCGAAAACCGGCCGCCGGTTTCCGCCGCCCTGCGGGGCGACGGGCCGATCGCCGATTGGCGGGGCAGCCTCGATATCGCCGCCGAGGGGCTCGCCGGCATCACGGCCCAGGTCACCTTGGCCGGCATCTCGCCGATCGCCATCCGGCTCGACGGGCGCGCCGATATCGAAAACCTGCTGCCCGCCGACACGCGCCGCCTCGCCGGCGGCGGCATCGATCTCGCCGTCGCCGCCGAGGCGGGAACGGAGACGGTCACCGTGCGCGCGCTGAACCTGTCCGCCGCCGCCGGCGATCTGACCGGCAACGGAACCTTTCGGCTGGAGGACGAGACTGTTTCGGCCGCACTCGCGCTCCGCCTGGGCCCGCCTGCGCTGTTCGACGCCTTCGTGCCGGGCCTCGATTACGACTCCGCCACTGCCGGGCTGGTCGCCGATGGCGCCCTGCCGCTGCCGGAAACCCGCCTCACCGTTAACTTGCGCGGCGCGGCGATGGAAGGCGCGCGGATCGACGAGGCCGATCTGACCGCGACGGTTACCGCCGCCGGCGCGGCAGACGCGGCCGGCCGGCGCCCGCCCCTCGATGCCCGCGCCGACCTGCGTTTAAGCGGCATCGAGTTGCCGTCGCCGGCGCTGACGGAGACGCTCGGCGGCATGGCCACGCTCTCCGTCGACGCCCGTGTCGATCCGCAAGCGAGCCGGGCCGAGGTGCGCGCGCTCACCCTCGACGCGGGACCGCTGGGCCTCGACGGCATCGCCGATATCGCCTATGGCGAGGCGCTGGCGGTCACCGCCGACGTGGCGTTGCGGGAAACCGAGCTCGCCCGGTTGCGCGAACTCGCCGGGCTGCCGCTGGCCGGCACCGCGCGCCTCGATCTCGCCGTCGAAACGCAAGCGGATGAAACCCTCGTCGCCCGCTTGACGGGTGGCGTCGAGAAGCTCGCCACCGGCTTCGACGCCGTCGGCGCGGCGGTGGGCGACCGGATAAGCCTCGACATCACGGCCCGCCATAACGCGGAGGCCGGCGCCACGCTTAAAGGGAAGATCGACGCAAAGGCGGTAGCGGTGGCCGCCGACGCCGCCATGACCGCCGACTTCGGGCGCCTCGAACACGCCAACGTGACGCTGACCGCCGCCGATCTGGCGCCGTTCGAATCGCTCGCCGGCGCGCCGCTCAAGGGCGCCGTTACCGCCAACCTAAAGGCCCAAGGACCCACCGACGCGCTCAGTGCCCGCCTTACGGTGGACGGCCAGCGCATCGCCGTCGACGACCTCACCGTCGACCGGCTCGACCTCGGTATCGACGCCGAACGGATCCCGCAACGGCCCGCCGGCCGGCTGTCGTTGCGCGCCGACAGCTCGCTGGGCGCCGTCGATGGCGGCGGCGCGTTTGCCGTCGAGGAGATGGCACGCCTCGCGCTGAGCGATCTTCGCGTCGACTACGACCGGGCGGTGACCGCCACCGGCGGCTTGGCCGTTCCCTTCGATGGCGCGCCGATCCAGGGCGACCTGCGCCTGCGCGGCGACGACCTGTCGCCGGTCGGCGAGCGGTTGGCGGTGCAAATCGGCGGCGCGCTGGCGGCCGATATCCGGCTTCGCGGCGACAACGCGCTGCAGACGGTGATCGTCTCGCTGCGCGGCGACGGCTTGCGGTATGGCGATCCGGCGGCGCCGACGGCGACCGTGCGAAGCCTCGACGCCGAGCTGACTCTGGTCGACCCGGCGCGACAGCGGCGGGTCACCCTGTCCGCCGTCTCCACCGGGCTTGGGGTCGGCGGCGGCGAGTTGGCGCGCACGACGCTCGACGTGCGGGGGGCGGGCGAGAGCTTCGACGTCGCCGTCGATACCACCGGCGATCTTCAGGGGGTGACCCGCGCCGAGGCGGACGCCGGCATCGTCCTCGGCGAGGCGACGGTCGTCGACCTGCGGGACCTGGAAGCGGATTTCCAGGGCGAGACGCTGCGCCTGCTGCGACCGGCGCGTCTGCGCGCCGCCGACGCCGCGCTGTCGGTGGATGATCTGGCGCTGGCCTACGGGCCGGCGCGCGCCAACATCTCTCTGAGCAAGTCCGCCGCCGCGCTGGACGGCCAGGTGCGGCTTGCCGACGTCGATCTCGGCCTGATCGACCGGTTCGCGCCCGGCACCGGGCTGGCCGGCACCCTCGACGCCACCGCCATCCTGAGCGGGACGGCGGCGCGACCGGTGCTGCGCCTGGCGGCGGATGCGCGCGGCGTCGGCTATCGGATCTACGTCGAACAGGGCGCCCCCACCATCGCCGCCGACCTCGAGGCGACGCTCGACGCCGACACGGCCGACGCGCGGCTCGCGGTAACCGGCCTCGGCGAGACGCCGCTCAACGCCAGACTCGTCCTGCCGACCACCTTTGCCGTCGAACCATTCGCCTTCGCCGTCGACGGCGCGCGGCCGATCGACGGCGCCGTCACCTGGGCCGGAGAAATTGGCCGCCTGATGCGGTTCGCGCCAATCGATGAGATCGCCCTTTCCGGGGCCACCGTTGTCGACATCGCCATCGCCGGCACACGGGACACCCCGGTACTGACCGGCGAGGTCGCGGTCGGCAATGGCAGCCTGGAAGTCTTCCAGACCGGCACCGTGCTGAGGCCGCTGGACCTGCGGGCGGAGCTGATCCCCGACGCGGTGCGCCTGACCCGTCTCGAGGCGGGCGACGCCGGCAAGGGCCGGATCAGCGGCGGCGGCACGGTCGCCTATAGCGAACCCCAGCGCGTCGATCTCTCCCTCGACATCGACAACGCCGTGCTGGTTCGCCGCCACGATGTGACCTCGAAGCTGAGCGGCACGGTCAGCGCCGACGGCACCGTCGGCGAGCGGCTGGAAATCGTCGCGCGGATCGACAACGAGTTCACCGAGATCCGCCTCATCGACCGCTTGCCGCCGTCGGTCGACACCATCGACGTGGTCTGGGCGGATGAGATCGACGGCGACGATGAGGCGGCGGGTACTGCGGGTGCCGAGGCCGAGGCGGCATGGATTTTCCTCGATGCCGTCCTCGACATGCCACGCCGGGTCTTCGTGCGCGGACGCGGCCTAGCATCGGAATGGGCCGGCCGCTTCGAGGCCTCGGGCCCGGTCGATCGGCCGCGCGTTATCGGCCGCCTGTCGCCGGTCAGGGGCGACTTCACCCTGCTCAGCCGCACCTTCGTCATCGACGGCGGCGAGATCGTGTTCGCCGGGCTGGCGTCGGAGCCGCGCATCGACCTCGGCGCAACCTCCGCCCGGACCGATTTTTCCGCCACCCTCAACGTCTCCGGTACCCCGTCCGACCTCGAACTGACCCTCTCCTCGACGCCCGAACTGCCGCAGGACGAAATCGTCTCGCGGCTTCTGTTCGACAAATCGTCCGGCAACCTGACGGCGCTGGAGGCGGCGCAACTCGCCCCCGCGGTGGCCGCGTTGGCCAGCGGCGAGCCGGGGGTGATCGATCGCATTCGCGATGCCGCGGGCCTCGACCGGCTGCGTTTCGAGGCCGCCGGCGAGAAGGAAGAGGACGCCGTGGGGACGGTGGAGGCCGGCCGCTACATCGCCGAGGGCGTCTACGTCGGCGTCAAGCAGGGCGCCACCCCGGAAACCACGGAAGCCCAGGTGGAGGTCGATATCACCGACAGCATCTCGGCGAAGTCATCTACCTCGGCGGAGGGCAAGAACCGCGTCGGCGTCTTCTGGGAATACGATTACTGAGGCCTCGAGCCGGCTGGCTGGGGTGCTCATAGAGGATGCGGAGGCGGTGGAGCGCCACGACGGCGTAGAGATGGATATTGACATATGCGAGGCATATGTTTTAGTTTAGCCTCTTTTTGGGAGCTCCGATATGCCGAGCAAGGAAACGACACGAACGGTATCCATCTTTCGCAACAACCGTAATCAGGCAATCCGCCTGCCCAAGGATTTCGAGTTCCAGGGCGTGACGGAACTGACTATCGAGAAGCAGGGCGATACGATTGTGCTGCGGCCCGTCCGTCCGGACTGGCTTTCACTCGCCGAGGAACCGCTTGCAGATGCGGATTTTCTTCGCGAACGACCCAAACTCATCGAAGAGGGGCGTTTCTCTGTTGATGAAAACGGGGAGCATTGATGCCTGCCATCTATATGCTAGACACCAATATCTGCTCCTACATTATGCGCAAACGCCCCACCTCCGTGCTCGAACGGCTGCAAGCAGCTGCGGATGGCCAGCACCAAACCGTCATCTCGGCCATCACCTATTACGAGATGTTGCTGGGCGCGGTCGGTCGCGATGCCTCGCCCCGCCATGCCGGGTTGGTGGAAGCTTTTGTCTCCCGCCTCTCGACCATCCTGCCATGGGACGCGGCCTCTGCGGAACACGCCACGCGGATCAAACAGGACTTGGCCGCCAAGGGGACGCCCATCGGTAGCAACGACACCATGATCGCCGGCCATGCGCTGGCTTCTGGATGTACGCTGGTGACAAACAACACGCGGGAGTTCGCGCGCGTGGAAAGGCTGCGCTTCGAGGATTGGGTGGGGCAAGAATAGGTAACCATTGATCGCAATCAAAGCATGATCGGGATCCCAACGCGCTCAAGATGGGAGCGAACACGGTCGACCCCCATATCGAAATCTTGTTGCTGAACATCTTCGAGAAGTTTGGGTAAGATGACAAAACCTATTGGTCCGATGTCACATGGCACCCAGTTCGGTATAAGTAGGCACCTTTGATCGTGGTTGGCTGGGGGACCTGGATTCGAACCAGGGCTGACCGGGTCAGAGCCGGCCGTTCTACCGCTAAACTATCCCCCAATGACCGGGACGCGGCGCTGCGCGACCGAGCGGTGGGCGGCACGATTTGCCGCCTATGAGTCATCACACGGCGGGCCGTGTCAAGGCGTTTGGGCCGCCCTTCCGCCCATTGACGCTGGATGTGGTGGCGCTCCTCGGCTAAGCAAGCGCCGATACTTGGATTGAGAAGGCAGAACTAAGGTGGCGAAGAGGCCGTCGCCGCGCGGCGCGGCGAAAAAACTGACCAGCCATAAGAAGCGCACGCTGTCGTCGCGCCGCTGGCTGGAGCGCCAGATCAGCGATCCCTACGTCATCGAGGCGCGCCGCCAGGGGTATCGCTCGCGCGCCGCGTTCAAGCTGACCGAGCTCGACGACAAGCACCACCTGTTGTTTCCCGGCGCCCGCGTCGTCGATCTCGGCGCCGCCCCCGGCGGCTGGACGCAGGTCGCCGTCAAGCGGGTCAGGGGAGCCGAAGGCGGCGGCCCGGGCCGCGTCATCGCCGTCGACACCGCGGCCACCGATCCCGTTGCCGGCGCGGTGATGCTTCGCCTCGATGTCGAGACCGAAGAGGCCGTCGAGGCGGTGCAAGCGGCGCTGGGCGGGCCGGCGGACGTGGTGTTGAGCGACATGGCGCCCGCCGCCAGCGGCACGCCTGCCGTCGATCACCTGCGCATCATGGCGCTGGCGGAAGCCGCCTTCGAGGTCGCCTGCGAGCTTCTGGCGGCGGACGGCGCGTTCGTCTGCAAGGTTTGGCAGGGCGGCACCGAAGGGGCGCTGCTGGCGGCCATGAAGCGGCGCTTTGCCAGCGTCCGCCACGCCAAGCCGAACGCCTCGCGCAAGGAGTCGGCGGAAACCTACGTCGTCGCGCAAGGATTCCGGGGCGACGTTGCGGAGAAAAAATCCCCGCCCCGCTAAGATTTCGTTAAGCCCGCGCGGCGCAGAATCGGCGGCATGGAACTCAATGCCGGCAACCGCGCGCGAGGGCGTTAAGTGAGCACGTCCAGCCAACCGAACGACGACGGCGACATCGCCGTCGCGCTTCAATACGAGGCCGGCCGCGACCACGCGCCCCGCGTCGTCGCCCAAGGGCGCGAGGCGGTCGCGCGGCGCATCGTCGACCTCGCGGCGGAAAACGGCGTGCCGCTGCACCGCGATGCCGGTCTCGCCGGCCTGCTGAACAAGCTTGAGGTCGGCATGACGATCCCCGTCGAGGTGTTCGCCGTCGTCGCCGAAATCCTCGCCTGTATCTACCGTGCAGGGCGCGCGGCGGGCGGCGGAAACCCCTCCGCGATACCGCCGCCCGCCGATCCGAACGAAAGCCGGGATCGATGTCCGCCAAGCGACTGAAGGCCTGCATGGAGCGCATCGCCGAGGCGCAGCGTTGCCTGCAAGCCGGTCACCGCGTCGATGCGGTGCCGATCCAACGCAGCGTCCGCGCGCTGTTCGATTGCGTCACCACGACGCCACCCGCCGAGCTCGACCTCGCACCCGAGGATCTGCTCCGGCTGGCGGGCGATCTGGACGCCCTGGAAGAGGCCCTCCGGGCGCGGCAGGAGCACGGCGCATGAGCCTGCTCGCCACCTCCGCCCAGTTCCTGCTCGCCTTGCTGTTCGTGCTGGGGCTGATCGGGCTGTTGGCGAACCTGGCGCGCCGCTTCGGCCTGGCGCCGGCGGCGGGCCGGCGGCCCGGCGGCCGGCGGCTCGGCATCGCCGAGATCCTGCCCCTCGACGGCCGACGCAAGGCGGTGCTGTTGCGCCGCGACGGCGTCGAGCATCTGGTGATCCTGTCGCCGACCTCGGAAACGGTGGTCGAGCGCGCCATCGCTGCGCCGGAGCCGGTCGCCGGCGGCGGCGAGGAGACCGCCGAAACGGCGGCGCCGGAGGCTACCCTGTTGGCATTGCCGCGCCGCATCCGCCGCCATGCGCAAGGGCGCGGCGTTCGGGAGGCGGCCGGGTGAGCCGCCGGGCCTTGCCGCTTTCGCTCCTGCCGATGCTCGCTCTGCTTTTGTTTCAAACGGCGGCGCCGGCGCAGGCGCAGACCATCACCCTCGATCTCGGCGACGGCGATACCGAGACCACCGGGCGCATCGTCCAGCTGATCGGCCTGATGACGGTGCTCAGCCTGGCGCCGTCGATCCTCGTCATGGTCACCTCGTTCACCCGCATCGTCGTCGTCTTCTCGCTGCTCCGCTCGGCGCTCGGCGTGCCGCAGGCGCCGCCCAACCAGGTGATGATCAGCCTCGCCCTGTTCCTCACCGCCTTCATCATGATGCCGACCTTCGAGCGGTCCTATCAGCTTGGCATCCAGCCGATGCTGGACGGCGACGTCGAGGAGTTGGAGGCGTTCGAGCGCGCCGTCGAGCCGTTCCACGCCTTCATGTCGACGCACGTGCGGGAGGAGGACGTGGCGCTGTTTCTCGAGCTGGCGCGCATCCAGGAGCCGGTGGAGGCGGCCGCCGACGTGCCGCTGCGCGTCCTCGTCCCGGCGTTCATGATCAGCGAGCTACGGCGCGCCTTCGAGATCGGCTTCCTCGTCTTCGTGCCGTTCCTGATCATCGACATGGTGGTGGCGACGGTGTTGATGTCGATGGGCATGATGATGCTGCCGCCGATCATCATCGCGCTGCCGTTCAAGATCGTCTTCTTCGTCCTCGTCGACGGCTGGCACCTGCTGGTCGGCAGCCTGGTCCGCAGCTACGGGGGGTAGTCGAGGGCCGAGAACGCGGCGCGCATACCCCGCCGCCGCGCCATTGGCACGATCGAGGTGGAGGCGGCGTTGCCCCTGTACGCGATAGTCCTTGAATCGGTGGGCTGATTGACCACGCAGCGGCTAGTCTTCGATCAGTTCGGCGACGAAGGGCGGCAGGGCGAAGGCGGCCTTGTGGACCTCCGGCGAATAGTAGCGTGTCTCGAGACCGAGCGCGGCGACCCGGTCGTGAAGCACGGCGAGCGGCGTCTGGCGCAGCGCGACGGCGTCCGATGCCCAGCCGAGCGCCATCTGGCCGCCACAGTAGGTCGGCACGCTGATCAGGTAGCAGGCGATGTCGGCGAACGCCGGCCTGAGCTTGCGCGCCGTCTCGCCGATCTCCGCCGGCTGGAAGAACGGCACCCCGTTCTGGGTGACGAGCACCCCTTCCGGCGCGAGGATCCGCCGGCAGTCCCGGTAGAACCGCTCGGTGAACAGGCTTTCCCCGGGGCCCACCGGATCGGTGGAGTCGACGATGATCGCATCGAACATCTCCTCCGTGCCGGCGACGAAGTCGAAACCGTCGCCGACGATGATGCGCGCCCGCGGATCGTCGAAGCCGCCGGCGCTCAGGCTTGGCATGTATTCCCGGCACATGGCGATCACCGCGCCGTCGATCTCGACCATCGTCACCTGGTCGACCGGATGGCGCAGCACCTCGCGCAGGGCGCCGCCGTCGCCGCCGCCGATGATCAGCACCCGCTTCGCCGCACCGTGGGCGACCAGCGGCACGTGGACCAGCATCTCGTGGTAGATGAACTCGTCGGCTTCCGTGGTCTGGACGATGCCGTCGAGGACGAGCACGCGGCCGAACTTGTGCGACTGGTAGACCTGCGCCTGTTGAAACGGCGTCTGCTCGGCATGCAGCAGGGTCGTCATCCTGAGCCGCTGCGCGTAGCCGTTGTCGAGCGTCTCGCTATGCAGCGTTTCCTCGAACCACGTCATGGAACGAGCCCGCGCCGGTGTTCGCTCAGCTGCACCGAGTTGGCACCGAAAGCCTCCTTCAGCACCGGCAACGCGCGATAGGGATCGCAGGTGCCGCACATGAAGACGTCGACAGCGGCGAAATCCTTTTCCGGCCACGTGTGAATGCTGATGTGCGACTCCGCGAGCAGGACGACGCCGGTGACGCCGCCCCCTTCGCCGAACTGATGCAGGTGGCTGTGCAGGATCGTCGCGTTACAGGCGCGCGCCGCCTCGCACAAGGCGGCCTCGACGGTGGTCGGATCGGTCAGGCCCTGGGCGCCCCAAAGATCGAGCAATAAGTGTCCGCCAGCGTATCGTACGCCGTCTTTCTCGATGAAAAAGTCCGCGTCGACCGTGGCGGCGGTCGACGTCACTGCGGCGTGAGCCTCGTCGAGCATAGTCATCTCTCCATCGCAGTGGGTGCGCCCCAAAATTGAAAGAAGCGCGTCGTTAAAGAAACTCGCCACACTTTTCAAGGGAAATCTATACAACCACCGTGCCGGCCAGCGGCGGCATCCCTACTCGGCGTCGCCCATCGCCTCCGGTGCGCCACCGCGGTCGCTCGGCCCCCGGAGTCCGGCGGCGAAGTTTACCGCGGCCTCCACCGACTGGGCGATCGCCGTCGCCGTGCCCGCCGTCTCGACATCGCCGCCGGCGACCAGCCGGAACGCGTCGGCCACCGGCGTCGCCGCCATCGCCTCCGCGAACCGGGCGTGGATCTGGCGAACGGTGAACGCATTGCCGGCCAGCGAATGGGCGACGGCCAGATCGAGGATGGTTTCCGCCTGGCTGTCTGTGAGCGGCCCTGACGGCTCCGGATTGGAGGCGATCAGGATACGATTTAAGGAGTCGGCCGCCGACCGCCAGTCCTCGTCGCGACGGTAAACGGTGACCCGCAGCCGTTCCGCCGCGATGCTGGCGTCGTCGGCGAGCAGGTCGAGCGCGCCGGCGCCGTCGCCCGTCGCCGCCAGCGCCTCGGCCCGCAACCGCGCGCGCCGGATGGCGAGATCGGCGCCGGGGTCCGCCGCGCGGGTGCGGTCGAGGATGGCGAGCGCCTCGGCCGGCCGATCGTCGAGCAGGCGCAAGCGGGCTATTTCGGCGCCGATCTCGGCGCGCGCCGCGGGTGTCGCACCGGGAACCAGCCGGTCTTGCAGCATCGTCGCCGCCTCGTCCAGGAGATCGACGGCGACCAGGCGGTCGACCAGGTCGCCGACGATCCGGTCGCCGTTCGGTCCCGCCGGCAGCAGATCGTCGTGCGCGTTGAACAGGGCGACCGCCCGCAGCGGCGACAAGGCGTCCTCGTTCCCGGCGCGGAACAGCCGCTCGAACATCGCCGCCATCTCGGCCTCGGCATCGTCCGCCGCCGCGAGGGCGGGAAACAGCGATTTCGCCTCGCCGAGCGTCGTCAGCGCCGCCGCCGTGTCACCTTCCTTATCTCGCAACGCCGCCAGGCGGCGCAGGATGTCATATTCCAGCCGGTCGCCGCGCCAGGCGAAGCGCAGCGGCTCGAGGGCGGCAATCGCCTCGGCCGGCGACAGGGCGCCGCTTTCCAGCATAAACTCGGTGCGCGCCAGGGTGGCCCGCGTCGCCGCGTGGCGATCCGCCGAGTTGGCGAGCCTGCCCCAGCGCCGCAGCGCCTGATCGACCTGGCCCGTGTTCGCCTCCAGTTGGCCTTGCAGAAAATCGAGGCGGGCCCGTTCGTCCTCCGGCACGCCGGTGACGTGCAATTCGGCGAGCAGGGTCGCGGCGTCCTCGGCAAGCCCCGAGGCGAGCGCCGCCTCCGCGAAGGCGAGGCGCGCCGGCACCGCCAGCGCCGGCGGATAGCCCTTCAGCGTCCGCAGGGCGCCGGCGAACGTCTGCTGGCTGATCGGTGTGCGGGCCTCGGCGAAGCGGGCCGCCGCCAACCAGGTCGCCGCGTCGGCGTTGCCGGTCAGGCTTCGGTGGGCGAGGTCGTCAACGGCCTCGCCGTGGCGGCCCAAGAGAGAACGGGCGAGGCCGCGCAGGCCGCGAAAGCGGCCCTCCGCCTCGATCGCCGGTCGATCCTCGACCATCAGGCGGGCGAGACCGAGCGCCTCGGCGGCGAAACGGTGGGCGAGATAGAATTCGGCGAGATCGACCCGCGCCGCTTCCCGGTGACGCGGATCGGCTTTCGCGACGGCGCGCTGCAGTGTCCTGCGGCCGTGGGTGAATTTCTCGCCGCCGGAGCCGGTGAAGGCGGCGAAGCGGAACAGCGGGCGGCGGTCGAGGGGCGCCGCCGATGCGCTCGCCGCGGTCGGCGGCGAGACATGCGGCGGGCCGCCGACGGCCAACAGCAGACCTTCCGCCCCCGGCGTGACGACGAGATCATCGACGTTGGGCCGAATGGCGAGGCCCTGTTCGGTGGCCAGCAGGCGGAATCGCGGGTAGTCGAAGGCGTCCCGCATGGCGATCCCCGGACGGCGCAACGGCGCGACGATGAGCGTATCGCCGATGACCGGGTCGGTCACCGCCAAAAGCGGCCCGAGATCCGGTGCCGAGACGAAGAACCGCCGGGCTGGCTCGGCCGCCGGGTCGACCCGCGGCGCCAGTGTTTCCAGGCCCTCGGGCCGTCGCCCGGCAAGGGTGATCGTCCAGTCGAAGCCATCGCGCGCCGCATGGACGTGCACGCCGCGCGGACTGTGGGCCAGGATCACCGTCGCCGCCTCGTGCGGCAGCCGGCGGATCGCGCCCAGGTTCGTCCCCGCCGCGCCGGCCAGCGCCGCGAGATCCGGGTCGCCCGGTGCGTCGAAGACGAACCACAGCGTCTCGCCGCGGCGAAACGCGGCAAGCCCGACGGGATGATCCCACCTCATCGTCCAGGGAGCGGATGTGCCGGTATCGGCGCGGGCGGCCGGGGCCGTCGGCGTCGTTTCGGCCGACGGCGCCGCCGCCGGGGTGGCGGAAGGCGCGGCGATCCTGGATGTCGGTCCGGCGGCCGGCGACTCGGCAGCGGCGGTGGCCGGTGCCCCCGTCGATGCAGCCGAGGCGGCCGCCTGCGGAGTCGGCGGCGTCGGCGCAAGCAGGGGCTTAGTTGCGGGGGCCGGCGCGGACGGAGGCGTTTCGCGCGGCGGGTAGACATCGATCACCACCTTGGTGCCGATCGTCATGCCGCGTACCGAGCCCCCCGCCGGGATCTTGAACCGCAGCGCCGCCGCACCCGGCTCGCCGACCGGCCGTGGCTTGCCGATATGGGTGAGCGGCGCTCGCATGGCATGGCGGAGATCGAACCTCGCGCTCGCGTCGAACGTCACCGTGGCGGCGCCATCGTCGCGATGAAGCTGGAAACCGACCGGTTCCGGCCAATCGAAAACGAGGCGGCTGTAGGGGGCGTGTTGGCCGCCGCGCACCCGCACCCTGGGCGGCGGGACTTTTTCAGGGTCTTCCGGCGCGGCCACGCGGGGCGGATCGACCGCGGGCGCGGACTCCGCCACCGGCCCCATGGGTCCGAGCATCAGCGGCTGATCGGCGGCCGGCGGGGTCGCCGCCGCGAGCCAAGCCGTCAGGATCAGGACAAGCGCAGTGCCGTTTCGCCGCATCATCCCGTCGCCACGCAGCCTCCGAACCGGACTCGATGATGGACACCGCCGGGCCCGGGCAAGGCCGCTCAATAGACCCACACGGGCCAATCTACATCGGGCCGAGTACGGTGGCCATCTTCGACTTCAGCGTTTCGGCGTTAAACGGTTTGACGATGTAGTTGGAGACCCCGGCTTCCTTGGCGGCGATCACGTTCTCGGTCTTGCTTTCGGCGGTGATCATGATGAACGGGATGTGCCGATACTTGTCGTTGGCGCGCACCTCGCGCAGGAGCTGCAGGCCGGTCATCGGTTCCATGTTCCAGTCGGAAATGATCAGCCCGTAATCCTTGTGTTGCAGCCGCTGCAACGCCGACGTGCCATCGATGGCCTCATCGATATTGTTGAAACTCAATTGCTTGAGAAGATTACGGATGATCCGCAGCATGGTCTTGTAATCGTCGACGATGAGAACGTTCATGTTGTGATCGACGGCCATCAGAGTACTCCGTTAACGTGGTCGGGCATCTGCTCATCCTTGGGGTAGGGAAAAATCGGCGGATTGGTCGATGACGCGCTGACGCTGCGCCAATTCGACGGTGACCTCTTTCGCTTTCGACGGATTCATCCGCGCCATGATCGCCGCCAGCTTGCGTTCCTTCATGCGTTCGACAACCGGCAGCAGCGTCGCCATGTCCAGCTCTTCAAAGATGCGCGCCGCATCTTTCGGTTTCATGTTTTCGTAGATCTTGACCAAGGAATTGATCTGGCTTGCCTGTTCCGCGTCGTGCTCATCGATCAGGCTCTCGAGCACAACGCGCAAGTCCTCGAGCCGGGCGACCTTCTCGACGATCCGCGCCTCGGCCACGCCAAGCAGGGCTTCGCGGCGGTCGATGTCGCGGGCGCGCGTGGCCAGCGCCTCGCGCCGATCGGCCAGCTTGTGCAACAGCTTCAGTTCTTCCTCGCTGAACTCGCCCGCGCCGTCGTCCAGCAGACCGTTCTCCCCTTGCCCGGGGCCATGCACCGCCGCGTCGGCGGCGGCCGATTGGTCGCCGGAATTGGGCGTGCTGACGGACGCGCCGGCGGCGGTGGCGAACGCCGCCTGTACCGGCGCCGCGGCCGCGGCGGGCGGAAGCGCCTCTTCGGCGGCAACGCCCGTCCACACGGAGAACGCCTTGAGCACCAGCACGCCGCAGACGCAGGCGAGGCCGATGGGCAGAAGGCGCGGCTGCAGCAACCGGTTTCGCATCGCGTCGGACCGTCCCTAGCTTCCAGCCTTGAGGGCTTTCAAGAGTTCGCGCTCCGCCGCCGACGGCGTGCGCCGCTTGGCCGCCGGCTGATCGCCGCCCGCCGTCTCGCCGGTATGCGCCGCCGGCCGCGCCGATCCCGGGGATTTCGCCGCCGGCCGATGAAAGGGGCGGATCGGTCCGACGTCACGCGACTGGCCGATCGCCTGTTCAAGACGGTCGGCGGCGGTGCCGCCGCGCTCAATCAGGAACCGCAGGTCCTCGGCGAGGGTCTGCGCGCCCTCCGTCTCGCGGCAGAGCTGCTGCGTCGAGTCCTTCAGATGGCCGACACTCTGTTCGGCCCGGTGGATCGCATCGCCGAAACGGCCGGCGAACTGCTCGAGTTCGGCGCGGTCGCGGCGCAGCGCGGTCAGCTTCCGATGCAGCGTCCAGCCAACGCCAAGAACCGCCAGCAGCAGAGCGATGACGATCAGATCGACAGCCAGCATCAAAGACATGGCGCGCGCCCCCGGCGCCCGCGCGGCAGCGCCTCGTCGATCCGGGCGGCGATCTTGCGGCCCCGCCGACCCATGTTGGCCTTGAACATCGGCACCACGCCGCACCGCAATTCGATGGTCGAGTCCGGCGTCGCGTTGAAGACGATCTGGCTGCCGACGTGCAGCTTGAAGACGTCTTCCAGGTTCATCAGTTGCTCATCCATGATCGCCGTCAATTCGACCTGGGTTTGCCACAGCTCCTTGGCGAGGTGGCCCTCCCAGATGGAGTCCCGACCGAACTTCTCGCCCATGAACATCTGCAGGAGGATCTCGCGGATCGGCTCGAGCGTCGCGTAGGGGAGGAGGAGCTCAAGCCGGCCGCCGCGATCCTCCATGTCGATGCGCAGGCGAGCGAGGATGGCGGCGTTGGAGGGCCGCGAGATGGTGGCGAAGCGCGGGTTGGTCTCAAGGCGCTCGAACTTGAAGCTGACCGGGCTCAACGGCTCGAAGGCGGCACTGATATCGGCGAGAATGACGTGGATCATTCGCTCGACGAGGTTGCGCTCGATCGTCGTGTAGGGGCGCCCCTCGATGCGCATCGCCGCGGTGCCCCGCCGCCCGCCGAGGAGCACGTCGACCACGGAATAGATCAGCGACGAGTCGATCGTGACCAGCCCGTAGTTGTCCCATTCATCGGAACGGATGACGCTCAACATCGCCGGCAGCGGGATGCTGTTCAAATAGTCGCCGAAGCGGATCGAAGCCATGCTGTCGAGGGAGACCTCGACATTGTCGGACGTGAAGTTGCGCAGGCTGGTCGACATCAGGCGCACCAGTCGGTCGAACACCACCTCCAACATCGGCAGGCGTTCGTAGGAGACCAGCGAGCTGTTGACGATGGCTTCGATGCCACCCGAGCCGGGCTTGGCTTCCTCGCTCTCGTCGAAGCCGAGCAGGCTGTCGATCTCGTCCTGGTTGAGAACGGCGGACGTGGCTTCCTCCGACATCGCCGCGGCCATGTCGGAACCGTCGCCGGTTTCATCGGACGTTTCATCGGGCGCGGTCGCCTCGTCGATGGAAGCGGCCATCGCCTTTTCCCACTCGGCGGCCATGTCGTCCTGGTCGACCGTATCGTCTTCTTCAGCCACGAGTCTCGTATCCCTTGCCGCCAACCGTCGCCAACGCGCTCATTGAACCACGAGTCCCGTTAACAGAACGTCATCGACCTGGATCGGCGCGACGGCATGACCGACCCGGCGCAACAACTCTTCGCGCAGGCGCAGGACGCCGGCGGAGCCGCGAAAATCGTCGCGCCTGAGTTCGCGCAGATAAACCTGGCACTGATCCACGATGCGCGGCATCAGCTTCTTGAGCCGCTTCGCGTCGCCACCGTCGGCAAGCTCGAGGCTGAAGCCGATCTTGACGTAGATCGATCGGCCCTGCCCGGCGTCGAGACTGACGAGCATGTCGGGGACGGCGACGAACACGGGGTCGTTCCCACCGCCTTCGCGTGTCCCGGCGTCCTCGCCGTCTTCAACACCGTTCGCGGCTTCCGACTCATCGCCGCCACCGCCGGCGGCCGTTTCGAAGGCGGCGGTGTCGGCCGCGGCGTCGAGGCTCACCGGCGGCACCGCGTCGAGGCGATCGATGGCGCCGACGACGTGGGCGGCGGCGGACAGGCCGAGGACCCCGGCGACCGCTAGGCCGCCGATCGCCACGTACCGTGCCACGCCTGAACGTCGGCTCCGGCCGCCCCCGTCGCGGATCGCCCCCGGGGCGTCGCCGGGCGCCGATTGGCCCGCCATGTTCGCCGTCATTGGTACTTTCCCGAATGTTTGAGACCCGGCATTGCCAACTCGCCGTTTGCGTGTATTCGAGACTTTATGGCGTCCGGGTTAACAAGTCGTTTCCATGGCCCGAAACGCGGCAGAAAATACCGGGACGAATTTTCCCCCGGACCGCGTGGCGTTCCGCGTTTCGCCCCCCGGACTTCCGCGTAACCTCATGAAAAAGGCCGATACCGCGGCTGGCGCGATCCTTGCTTTCCGGTCTGGGCGTACTTCGCTGAACGAGTCCGGAAGAGCGGTATGGAAAATTCGATCCTCATCGGCCTGTCGCGCAAGGCGGCGCTGAATAAACAAATGGAAGTTGTGGCGAGCAATCTCGCCAACATGAACACCACCGGCTTCAAGGGCAGCCGGGTAATGTTCACCGAATACCTGGTGAAAACCGCCGGCCTTGCCGATCCCGGCCGTGGCGACGAGACGGTATTCGTCCGCGACTTGGCGACGGTTCGCAACATGGCGCAGGGCAGCCTCTCCTTCACCGAGAACCCCCTCGACGTCGCCATCGACGGCGCCGGTTACTTCGCCGTCGAGGGTCCCGACGGCCCCCTCTACACGCGAAACGGCCGCTTCCAGCTCGACGCCGGCGGCCAAGTGGTCACCGATCAGGGCTATCCCGTTTTGACCGCGGAAGGCGGCACCCTGGCGATCCCGCCGGGCGAGACGCGGATCGCCATCGCCGCCGACGGCACGGTGGCAACCGAGAAAGGCCGGCTGGGACAGCTGCAGGTGGCGCGGTTCGCCGACGACCAGGCGATGCGGGCGGTCGGCGACGGCTTGCTGAAGACCGACGCGCTGCCGCAACCGGGCGGCCAGGGCCGCGTCGTCCAGCACGCCTTGGAGTCCTCCAATGTCGAGCCGATCCTGGAGCTGGAGCGGATGATCCGTGCCCACCGGGGCTCCAAGCAGATCGACACCATGATCGAGCAGGAGGACGGGCGGATCAAGAAGATGATCGAGGCGTATTCGGCATGACGCCGGCGTCGAACCCGCTTTTCGAGAGGAGACACGGATGAGTGCATTGGATGTCGGCGCCACCGGCATGATGGCGCAGCAGCGCAACGTCGAGGTCATCTCCAACAACCTCGCCAACATGAACACCACCGGCTTCAAACGGCGGCGCACCGAGTTTCAGGACCTGATCTATCAGAACCTGCGGCGGGTCGGCTCGACGTCATCGGACAACGGCGACGTGGTGCCCTCCGGCGTACAGCTCGGGCTTGGCGTCAAGATGGCCGCCGTCTACCGCATCCACGCCCAGGGCAACCTGACGGCGACCGAGAACGCCTTCGACCTCGCCATCCAGGGCGCCGGCTTCTTCCAGGTGGAACTGCCGGACGGGCAGACCGCCTACACCCGCGACGGGACGTTCCAACTCAACGCCGACGGGGACATCGTCACCCACGACGGCTACCGGGTGCAGCCCGGCATCACCATCCCCGAGGATGCCGTCGACGTCACCATCAACGAAAGCGGCGAGGTGCTGGCGAAGATCGAGGGGCAGGTCAACCTGCGCAACGTCGGCCAGTTCGACATGGCGGCCTTCCCCAACGAGGCCGGCCTGGAGGCGATCGGCGGCAACCTGTTCATCGAGACCCCGGCCTCCGGCGCGGCGACGGTGAGCAATCCGTTGCAGCCGGGCTTCGGCGGCCTGCAGCAGGGGTTCCTCGAGACCTCCAACGTCAACCCGGTGGAAGAGATCACCAACCTGATCTCCGCCCAGCGCGCCTACGAGATGAACTCGAAGGTGATCCAGGCCGCCGACGACATGCTGGCGACGGCCAGCAACATCCGCTAGGAGGGCGCGGCCGGTGTGGTATCCGAAAGCCCTTGTCATCGCCGCCGTGCTGGTGTTTGGCGCCAATGGGTCCGCGCCGGCCGACGAGCCGGGCCGGCGGGCGGAAGTCACGGTGCGCGGCAGCGTCTCCGTCGCAGGCGCAGCGGTTCGCCTCGGCGACGTCTTCGCCAACACCGGCGAGCTGGCCGACAAGCCGATCGCCCGCGCCCCGCGCCCCGGCCAGCGGGTGGTCCTCGATGCCCGCACCCTGTATCGCCTGGCCAGCGCCCACGGGGTGCCTTGGCAGCCGAGCCTGGGCGGCGAACGGATCGTCCTCGAGCGGGAAAGCGACCTGCTGACCGAGCAGGCGCTGATCGACTACGTCCGCGCGGCGATGGGGCGGCGCGGGCTCGACCCGCGCGACCTGGAGATCTCGCTCGGCGACCACGGAGAGCCGGCCTACGTCGCCGCCAACGCCGACGTCGGCGTCACCGACCTCCGCTACGACGAGACCGGCGGCCGCTTCTCCGCCGTGTTGACCGCCGAGGCGCCGGGCGAGGCGGCGCAACGCATCGGACTGGTCGGCCGCGCCCACCGCGTCGTCCGGGTGCCGGTGCTGCGCCACCCGCTGCGCCACGGCGAGGTGATTGGCGCCGCCGATATCGCCTGGCGGGAGGTGCGCCAGCGCCGCGTGCCCGACGACGTCATCCTCGACGCCGATTTCCTCGTCGGCCTGACCCCGCGCCGGGTGGTGCGCGCCGACCAGCCGATCCGCCCCGGCGATCTCGGCCGGCCGATCCTCGTCGAGCGCAACGCCCGCGTCACCATCGTGCTGCGCACGCCGACGATGGTGATCGCCATGCAGGGCAAGGCGCTGGAGGACGCGGCGGAGGGCCAGACGGTGCGGGTGCGCAACGAACGCGGCCGGACGGTCGTCGAGGGAGTGGTCACCGCCCGCGGCGACGTCATCCTGCGCACCGACCCGCCAGCCACCGTCGCCCGATAGCCTTCAAGGAGAGCCCCCATGCGACGCCGCCTTCGATCCCTTCTCCCGCTCCTGGCGCTAAGCCTGCTGGCGGTCTCCGCCGCCGGCTGCAACACCGTCACCCGGCTGTCGGAAATCGGCGACGGGCCGGAGCTCAGCGAGATCACCAACCCGGTCACCGAACCGCGCTATCGCCCGGTCAGCATGCCGATGCCGGCGCCGCAACTGCCCGAGGACAACCCGAGCTCGTTGTGGCGCAACGGTGCCAAGGCCTTTTTCAAGGACACCCGGGCGAAGGACGTCGGCGACGTGCTCACCATCCGCTTGGCGCTCAAAGACAGCGCCAGCCTGGAGAACTCGACGACGCGCGACCGCGACGACGGCGAGAGCGTCGGCGTCGATGCCATCCTCGGCTTCGAGACCAAGCTCAGCAAGTTCCTGCCCGAGGCGGTCAACAACGAGGAGCTGCTGAAATTCGCCACCCAGCACGCCACCGAGGGCGACGGCAAGATCGACCGCTCGGAGGAGATCGAGTTGACCTTCGCCGCCGTCGTCACCCAGGTGCTGCCCAACGGCCTGCTCGCCATCATGGGCCGCCAGGAGGTGCGGGTGAACTACGAGATGCGCGAGCTGCGCTTCACCGGCATCGTCCGGCCGCAGGACATCGAGGCCGACAACTCGGTGCCGCACGAGCGCATCGCCGAGATGCGGGTCGCCTACGGCGGCCGGGGCATGCTCAGCGACCTGCAGCAGCCGCGCTGGGGCACCCAGGTCTGGGACACCCTGTTCCCGTTCTAGGCGAACCGCCTCAGCCGTTTCCACCATCGCGCGCCGGTCGGGACTTGCACCCGCCCGGCGCCCGCATTTTCAGTCTAACACTTTGATTTAGAATGAAAAATTGGCCTTCGCGGCGAATTGAAGCAAAAAAATGTCGTCATTTGTCGTCAAATGTCGTCAAAACCGCCGCTAACCCGTTGATTTT
>CAYWRP010000015.1:0-53807 GCA_964460955.1 uncultured Rhodospirillaceae bacterium
CCACGTGCCATCGCCGTCAGCACGCCCACCGCGCCCGGCCACGTGACGCTGTAGTAGGAACCGGCCGGGGCGGCGCAGTGCGCCACGACCACGTTTTCGCCGAGACCGCGCAGCGGCCAATCCAACGTGCGCAGCAATCGATTGCCGGATCCTTCGGGGTCCGCCGCCACCCCGGTGCTGCAGGAGAACTCGTAGGAGAGATTCAACATCACGGCACCCGGTTGCTTGGCGTAGGCGGCAACGTGTTCGATTTCGTGAAGAAACGGATTGTTCGCCTTCATCAACCAGCGCCGCGCCACGGCATCCCCGACTCGCAACACCGCCTGACCATGGCTCCTTCGTCCATGCGCCAGCAGTGACGCGAATTGCTGGGGTGCCTGCTCGATCAAATATCGGGGATCACCGGCACGCCATTCGAGGAGTGGAATAGTTTTCATTGGATTGCCAGCTTGCTCGCCATCATCCCAACGTTCGAGGCCACCGAGGCTGGCGCCCCAGATTGTGTTTTCCGGATGTAGGTCGGTTGCAACGGCTCAAAGCGTTGACTCTCATGTTCGCAAACTTCAAAGCATCCGCTAACTAGCCCGAGCCTTTATAACAAGCCTTTATATAGGGAGTTGCCGCATGATCCCGCGATACAGCCGGCCGGAAATGGTGACAGTATGGGAGCCGCAGACGCGATTCCAAATCTGGTTAGAAATTGAGGCCCACGCCTGCGATGCGCAAGCCCAACTCGGCGTCATCCCGCGCGAGGCGGCTCGGGCGGTGTGGGAGCGAGGCCGTTTCGAAATTGACCGGATTGACACGCTGGAGCAGGAACTCAAGCACGATGTCATCGCATTCCTGACCAACGTCGCCGAGCATGTCGGTCCAGAAGCGCGGTTCATCCATCAAGGAATGACGTCGTCGGACGTTTTGGATACGTGTCTCGCCGTCCAGTTGACCCGTGCCGCCGATTTGCTGTTGGGGGGTGCCGATGCCGTCCTCGAAGCGTTGAGGATGCGTGCCTTCGAATACAAGCATACCGTCTGCATCGGTCGCAGCCATGGCATTCATGCCGAGCCGACGACATTCGGACTCAAGCTGGCCGGGTTCCATGCCGAATGGCAACGCAACAGGCGTCGCCTCGTCACGGCACGCGATGAGATCGCCACCTGTGCCATTTCCGGTGCCGTCGGCACGTTCGCCAACATCGACCCGGCGGTCGAAGCGTATGTCGCGGATAAACTCGGGCTCGCTATCGAGCCGGTTTCGACGCAGGTCATTCCGCGCGACCGACATGCCGCCTTTTTCGCCGCGTTGTCCGTCATCGCCAGTTCCATCGAACGCCTCGCGGTCGAAATTCGTCATTTGCAGCGATCGGAGGTTGCTGAGGCGTCGGAGTATTTTTCGCCCGGCCAAAAGGGGTCGTCGGCGATGCCACACAAGAAAAATCCGATCATGACCGAAAACCTGACCGGGTTGGCGCGGGTCGTGCGCTCATATGTGGTCCCGGCGCTCGAAAACGTCGCGTTGTGGCACGAGCGGGATATTTCCCATTCCTCGGTCGAGCGCATCATTGCCCCCGATGCCACGGTGACGCTGGATTTCGCGCTGCATCGCCTGGCCCAAGTCGTGCGCGACCTGGTCGTCGATCCGGAGGCGATGGCGGCAAATCTGGATCGTCTTGGCGGCTTGACCGCCTCGCAGAAAGTGTTGCTCGCTTTGACGCAAGCCGGCATGCCGCGCGAAGACGCCTATCTGCTGGTCCAACGTAACGCGCTTTCGGCCTACGAGGGCAAGCAGTCGTTCCGGCTGTTGCTCGAAGCCGACCAAGGGGTCGCCACCCATCTGTCACCCGAGGCGCTTGATCGCATCTTCGACCCGGCCGACGATCTGAATCATGTCGACACGATCTTCGGACGCGTGTTCGGCCCAGGATGACCGGGCAAACGAGACAGCGCGACTTGATAACCACTCGCGCGGCTTACCCGCCAACCTGGTTGTGGTCGCCATCGAGCGGTTCCGGGTAGAGGTCGCGGACCTCGGCTTCCGCTTCCGATTGACACCGCTCTCGGACCCGGACGAGCTCGTCGTAGCCAAAGGAGATTCCGTGCCTTGTCAAGTCATCGACAACCGTCCGCAGGTTTCGGTCGCCGGCACCCTTTGCCAAGGCTGCCTTGACCAGACCGCGGGCGTAGGCGTCCGCTTCGGCCGGGCCCAAGCCCATCTGTTCGGCCGCCCACAATCCCAGTCGTTTCTCACGCCGGCAGGCAATTTTGAAACGTGTTTCCTCGTCCAGCTTGAATTTCGCTTCGTGTCCTTTTTCGATCTCGCGTAGGATATCGTCCATGATGTGACCCAGAGTAATTGCGCGATATCTAGCCGGCTTTCGCTCCGCTAAATCATGGCTAAATGTAAACCGAAACTGTAATCGCAAAAGGCAATCGGCAGCACGGCCATGTGTACAGTCGTCATTTTCCGCCAACCGGGTGTCCGATGGCCGGTCTTGATCGCCGCCAACCGCGATGAGATGGCGACGCGTCCCTGGAAACCACCGGCCCGCTACTGGCCCGATCAACCAGCGGTTACAGGCGGCGTCGATGTTCCGGCAAACGGCACATGGCTCGCGATGAACGAAGCCGGTGTCGTGGCCGGCGTCCTTAACCGCGTCAACACGCTCGGCCCCGCGCCGGGATTTCGGTCACGGGGCGAAATCCCCTTGTTCGCCATTGACCAGCCGACCGCGGCCGACGCGCGGAATGCCCTGTTGCGCATCGACCCTAGCCTTTACCGGCCGTTCAATGCGTTTGTCGTCGACGAGACGGAAGGCTATTGGTTGCGATGCGTTCGCGAAGAAGAGCCAGCGCAACCGGCCCCTCGCATCCAGTCCTTCGCCCTCGGGGAAGGATTGTCGATGATCACGGCGCACGATTGCAACGATACCGCGTCGCCGCGCATCAGGCGGTATCTGCCGCTCTTTCGACAAGCGGCCGTCCCCCGCCCGGAGCTTGGAGACTGGCGAGATTGGATTTCCCTGTTGCGGCGGCGTGATGTCGATCCCGGTGGCAAACCCGGCGGCGCGATGACCGTTGTCACCGAGAACGGGTTCGGAACAGTTTGTTCGTCGCTGATTGCCCTCCCTAACCGCGCGAACAAGACCGATAAGCCAATCTGGCTTTTCGCGGATGGGCGTCCCGACAGCGTGGAATTCGAGACCGTCGCCGCTTAAGCCCATATCTCCGGCGATTGTGCTCGACGTCAACGCTTGCTATATCCCCGTAAGTCTATCCTCCGCGCATCACCGACTGGTCGAAGTTGGACCCAACCAAATGCCCCGACGCAGACAGATATTCGAAGGGCGGGCCAAGATACTTTTCGAAGGCCCCGAACCCGGTACGCTTGTGCAATATTTCAAGGACGATGTCGTCGCCGGGCCGCAGGACGTTTCAGGAATCGTCACGGGGAAAGGGGTCTTGAATAATCGAATCTCCGAATTTTTCCTGACCAGACTTTCGGAGATCGGCATCCCGACTTATTTCGTGCGCCGCATGAACATGCGCGAGCAGGTCGTGCGGGAAGTGGAAATGATTCCCCTTGAGGTGATTGTCCGCAATTGCGCCGCCGGCCGGTTCGCGCAGCGTTTCAATATGCCAGAGGGAGCACCCCTGCCACGGTCGATCGTCGAGTTCTTCTACAAGCTGAACGGCGGCGAAGCGCCCCTCGTGTCGGAGGAACATATGACCGCCTTCGGCTGGGCGACGCCGCCCGACATCGACGAAATGGTCGCGTTGTCGCTGCGCATCAATGATTTCTTGACCGGCATATTCACTGGCATCGGCATGAAGTTGATCGACGTTAAGCTGGAATTCGGCCGTCTCTGGGAGGATGATCAACCGCGCGTTGTTCTCGCCGATGAAATCTGCCCGGAATCTTGCACGGCCTGGGATCTTCAGGTCGGGCGCCGGCTGTACCGTGAGGGGCGCGCGAGGGATTTTGGCGAAGTCGCCGAACAATATCAGGAATTTGCCCGCCGCCTCGGACTGTTAGCCGACGTCGGCGGCGAGATGGGCGCCGACGAGGAACGGAGCTCGGTGATTGAGATGACCCAACCGTGACGCGGGCGCGGATTTTCGTCACCCTCAAAGACGGCGTTTCCGATCCGCAGGGTGCCGCGATTGGCCATTCCCTGCATGCGTTGGGATTTACCGGCGTGCGCGATGTTCGGCAAGGCAAGGTTATCGAAATCGAGCTTGCCGAGGACGATCCGTCGCGGGTACACGAAGAACTCGACACAATGTGCCGGCAACTGCTGGCTAATACGGTGATCGAAGACTACCGCATTGAAATCGCTTCCTGACCTTGGCGCCTAACGGCCTTTCCGAGCGACCCACGATTTGCTGGCGCGAGATCGGGCCATCGAAGGAACCCACCGCCGTGAACTCTGCCGTCGTCGTCTTCCCAGGATCGAATTGTGACCGGGATGCCGCGCGGGTTCTCGCCAACGTGACAGGACGGCCGCCGCATATGGCGTGGCATGGCGACGCCGAGATTCCTGCGGTCGATCTCATCGTCATCCCAGGTGGTTTCTCCTATGGGGACTATCTCCGTCCCGGCGCCATCGCGGCGCGGTCTCCGGTGATGAGGACCGTTCACGAACGCGCGCTTGCTGGCGTCGCGGTGCTTGGCATCTGTAATGGTTTCCAGGTGTTGACCGAAACCGGACTGCTTCCGGGCGCCTTGCTACGCAACGCCGGATTGCGGTTCGTTTGCCGGCCGGTCGCCATGAAGGTCCTCAATGGCGGCACCATTTTCACCCAGGCCTTCGCATCGGGCCAGATCGTTCGCATGCCCGTTGCACACAACGACGGCAACTATTTCGTCGATGATGCAACGGCGGCGCGCCTGTTCGACGCGGATCGCGTCGCGTTCGTCTACTGCGCGGAAGATGGAACGGACGACGCCAACTCCAGCCCCAATGGCTCATGCCATAATATTGCCGCCGTGCTGAACGACGGGGGCAATGTGATGGGCATGATGCCGCACCCGGAACGGTGCGCGGAAAAAATGCTCGGCGGCGAGGATGGGCGGCGGCTGTTCGAGAGCCTCGTCGGGTCGCTGCGCGGCTAACCGTCGATGACGCCCATCCCTTCCCCTCGCCGGCCGGCCTAAACCTTTGTCAACGGGCACCGGAACATGATTACCTCGGAAATCGTCGAACAGCACGGACTTTCGGATGCAGAGTACGGTCGCCTCCTCGAGATCTTGGGGCGCCAGCCGAGCCTCACCGAACTGGGTATTTTCTCGGTCATGTGGAGCGAGCACTGTTCCTACAAGTCCTCGAAGCGATGGCTCCGCACCTTGCCAACGGATGCGCCGTGGGTGGTGTTCGGGCCTGGCGAGAATGCCGGAGTTATCGACATCGGCGATGGACAAGTCGCGATCTTCAAGATGGAGAGTCACAATCACCCCTCCTACATAGAGCCGTACCAAGGCGCGGCGACCGGGGTGGGCGGCATCCTCCGCGATGTGTTCACAATGGGCGCGCGCCCCGTCGCCAACCTGAATTCCCTTCGCTTCGGCAGCCCTGAACACTCAAAAACCCGGCATCTGGTCTCTGGGGTGGTCGGCGGGATCGGCGGCTATGGCAACTGCGTCGGCGTGCCGACAGTAGGTGGCGAATGCACCTTCGACGCGGCTTATAACGATAACATCCTTGTCAATGCGATGACCGTCGGCATCGCCAAGCGCGACCGCGTCTTCCGCTCGGCGGCATCCGGCGTCGGCAGCCCGCTGGTCTATGTCGGATCGAAGACCGGGCGCGATGGCATCCACGGGGCGACGATGGCATCGGCCGAATTCAACGAGGAAACGGAAGCGAAGCGGCCGACCGTGCAAATCGGCGACCCGTTTACGGAAAAGCTGCTGATCGAAGCCTGCCTGGAGCTGATGGCGACCGACGCGGTGATCGCCATCCAGGACATGGGGGCCGCCGGCCTGACGTCCTCGTCTTTCGAAATGGCCTCGAAGGGCGGTGTCGGAATCGAGCTCGACATCGACCGCGTGCCGAAGCGGGAGACAGGCATGACCGCGTACGAGGTTCTGCTGTCGGAAACGCAGGAGCGCATGTTGATGGTCCTGCGCCCTGAGCGCACCGATGCCGCCCGGCGGATCTTCGAGAAATGGGAGCTCGCGTTTGCCGTCGTGGGCGAGATCACCGATACGCGGCGGATGGTCGTCCGTCAGCAAGGCGAGGTCGTCGCCGATGTGCCGATCGCGCCGCTGGTCGCCGCCGCCCCCGAATACGACCGCCCGCGGGCGGACATCGTGCCGCCGACGCCGCTCGATCTCGGCGATGCGGCGATCGATCCCGATCCAATGCCGGCGTTGCGCGCCTTGATCGGCTGTCCCGATCTGGCGAGCAAACGGTGGATCTGGGAACAATACGATTACATGGTCATGACGAACACCATCGCTGGCCCCGGCGGCGACGCGGCGGTGGTCCGGGTGGACGGCACGACCAAGGCGCTGGCGATAACCGCCGATTGCACGCCACGCTACTGCCTTGCCGACCCCTTAGAGGGCGGCCGGCAGACGGTGGCCGAAGCGTGGCGCAATTTATGCGCCGTCGGCGCCCGGCCCCTGGCAATTACCGATTGCCTGAACTTCGGTAATCCGGAGAAGCCGCCGATCATGGCCCAGTTCATCGATTGTCTACGCGGCATGTCCGAGGCATGTTCAGCGCTGGAAATGCCCGTCGTTTCCGGGAACGTGTCTTTTTACAATGAAACGGATGGCCGGGGTATCCCGCCGACGCCGACCGTGGGCGGCGTCGGGTTGCTCGAGAATGTCGAGAAGCGGGTCGGCATCGCGGCATGCGACAGCGAGCAAGTCGTTTTCCTCCTCGGCGAGCCTTCGGCGGATGGTTGGCTCGGCCAATCGCTCTATGGGCGGGTCGTTCTCGACCGGCAAGCCGGCGCGCCGCCGCCTGTCGATTTGCTGGCTGAACGCCGGAACGGCGAGTTCGTGCGTGGCCTGATTGACGAAGGGCGGATCACCGCGTGCCATGATGTGTCCGACGGCGGCCTGCTCGTGGCATTGGCGGAGATGGCGCTTGCCGGCGGCGTTGGCATTCAGGTGGAGATGCCGCCCTTTGACGCGGTGACGCAGCAGGTCGGCTGGCTTTTCGGTGAGGATCAGGCGCGATATATCGTCGTTGCGTCGGCCTCGCAGGCTGAAGGAATAGGGGTTGCGGCAGCCGAACGCGGCGTCGCGTTGCAACGCATTGGCATTACCGGCGGTTCCGCGTTGACCGTCGGCGACCGATACGCCATATCGATTGCGGAGTTGTCGAAGATCCACGAGGCGTGGTTGCCTTCTTTAATGGGTCCACGTTAAATCCCGACAATCGGATTACGACTGGTAGGTGGATAGTTCAAATGGCGATGCAGGCGGAACAAATAACCCAGCTGATTAAAGAGGCATTCCCCGACGCAGAGGTGCGTATCGAGGATCTCCGCGGCGATGGTGATCATTACGCGGCATTGATCACAGCGGAGGCCTTTCGCGGTAAGACGCGGGTCCAGCAGCATCAGCTCGTTTATCAGGCCTTGCAAGGCCGCATGGGAACCGAGTTGCACGCCCTGGCGTTATCCACGGCCGTCCCGGAAAACGACTAGTCTTTCATCTCGAGGAAATCAGCATGGCAGAGAATCCCGTCTTCGAACGCATTCAACAAGAAATCACCGACAATCAAGTCGTTCTCTTCATGAAGGGAACGCCGATGTTCCCGCAGTGCGGCTTCTCCGCTGCTGTAGTTCAGGCGCTCTCAAATCTGGGGGTCAAATTCAAGGGCATCGACGTCCTGACGGACTCGTCCTTGCGTGAAGGCATCAAACAGTTCACCAATTGGCCAACAATTCCACAGCTTTACGTCGGCGGTGAATTCGTCGGCGGTTGCGATATCATCCGGGAAATGTACGAATCGGGGGAACTGCAGCAGCTTTTCGATGAGAAGGGCGTCGTCGCCGCCAATTGATCGCGGATATCTCGCGCGGTCTATTGGGGTTTTATCTGATCGCGCGCAACGTGAAGAGGTCGATGCGGCTTAACCTGTAACTTGGGCCGGTTGGCCTCCGGCTCGGCCAATGCGTCGACCATCTCGAGGGAGTCCAGGCAACGCGCGGCGATGGTTTGGTATTCTTTGGTGCCGCGGCGTTTCCAGGCGATTTCCTCCTCGGTCAGTTCGCGACGCACCTTGGCGGGAATGCCGGCAACGAGGGTTCGGTCGGGCACGCGAAACGCCGCGGGCACGAACGACATCGCCGCTACAAATGCCTGCTTTCCCACTTCGCATCCATCCATGAGAACGGAATTCATGCCAACCAATGCGTGCGCGCGTACCGTGGCCCCATGCATGACGGTTCCATGACCAATATGCGCCCATTCCTCGACGATGCACGCTTCGGTCGGAAAACAATGCATGACGCAATGTTCCTGAACGTTGGCGCCGGCACCGACCCGAATTTGTCCGATGTCGCCGCGAAGCGACGCGTACGGCCCGATGTAACAACGAGGTCCGACCATGACGTCGCCGATCAGGACGGCGGCGGGATGAACGAACGCCGTCGGATCGACAACCGGTATCACCCCTTCCAAAGAATATACCTTGACCACCACGTCGCGGCCTTCTTTCCCTTAGGCTGTTATTCCATTCGCGGCTGGCTAGGTGTAATGCGGCGACGAACCGCCGACAATAGGGTTACCCGCGTCCTGTCGTTCGGCGCTCAATTCCACCACTGACCCGCGGAATCCGGCTGGCAATGGACACTATCCTACCGCGGTCTTCCGGTCCGAGGGAAAATTTGATCCCTTTTCGGGTGATCGTCGTCGGCGGTGGGCCGGCCGGGGCAATCGCCGCCTGGGAACTGGCGCGCGCCGGTATCCAGACAGTTCTTCTTGAGAAAAGCGCCGCCGACAATCGGGCCGAACTCGACTGCGGCGGCATTCTCACGCTACGGGCGCGGCGATCCTTGCCCTTCGATGTTTCGGCCCTTGTCGAGCGGGAATTCAAACGCGTCCGACTGGGTATCAACGGCGGTCGGTTAACCCTCCTGTCCGAACCACGCGCGGACCCTGTTTTGTCCGTGGTATCGCGGCGACGTTTTGATGCATGGCTGCGCCAACAGGCGGTTGACGCCGGTGCGGAAATCCGCGCCCAACACGAGGTCCTGGGACTGAGCCAGTCAGAAAAGAGCGTCCTTGCCGTCACGGCGAATGGGAAGTTGGAGGCGGATGTCCTCGTCTTGGCCGACGGCGGCGCCTCGAAGCTCGCGACGGGCCTCGGGTGGCAAGATCGTTCGCTGAATGTCAACGCACTCTCGTCCCTGGTGAGGCTGACGCCCGCCTTGTCGTCGCGCCTCGGCGACGAAGTCCGTTTCGAACTCGAGACGCCGCCCGGCGGTTACGGCTGGGTTTTTCCGAGATCAGATCACCTTTTCATCGGCGTTGGCATTATTGCCGGAGAAAGTTCCCCGCAAAAACTGCGGACGGCTCTCAAGCGATATGTGCGCCTGCTCGGTCTTCCGCCCGGCGCCTGCAGTCCGTCGGAGGTCTCGACCCTACCTCTGCGCCGGCGCCCGGACGGTGTCGCCAAGGGTCGCGTGCTGTTGGCGGGTGATGCGGCGGGGCTGGTGGATCCGGTCACGGCCGAAGGGCTCTCTTCGGCGCTGATCAGTGGCCGCGTGGCGGCCGAGGCGATTGTCGCCTGCCGCGACAATACCACGCCGCTGGCAGTCGGCTATGCGGACAGGCTACGTATCGCCATCCTAGATGAACTCGATGCCGCGGCCGAGCTCGCACGCTACCTTTATGGTCCCCAGGCAGGCTTGCGGGCGATCGCATTCCGCCTGTTCGGTCAGAAACTCACCGACGCCATGGTGGAGATTTTTGCCGGCGAACGCACCTACCGGGGGACGATGGCGAAGAAGGAGAAGTATTTGGCCATGTTGCCGCCGGGAGCCCGATCGGCTTTCCGGCGCGTGCTGTAGACCCTGACCGACGTCTGGCGGACTTTACGGGTCGCCATTTCGGCTTTGTGCGAATCGCCGCTCGAAAGCATCCCACAGATCGACCTCCAGGGAGACGCCGTCGAGGCGATTGATCTCCTGCAGACCGGTCGGCGACGTGACGTTGATCTCGGTCAGGTAATCGCCGATCACGTCGATGCCGACGAAGATCAGGCCGCGGCGCCGGAGTTCGGGGCCGATGGCTTGACAAATCTGCAGGTCGCGCGCGTTCAGCTCCGCGCGTTCCGCCCGCGCGCCGACGTGCAGATTGGCCCGCGCCTCTCCGGATTTCGGCACACGTTTGACAGCGCCCGCCGGAGCGCCGTCGACAATAATGATCCGCTTGTCGCCTTCGCGAATTGACGGCAGATATTTCTGCACGACGATTGGCTCTCGATAAAGCTGTGTAAACATCTCCAGGAGCGCGTTGAGATTGTCATCGCTCGGTGCCACATGAAATACGCCGGCGCCACCATTGCCGAACAACGGTTTGATGATGATGTCCTTGTGGACGGCGCGGAAGGCAACGATCTGCGCCCTGTCGGTGGTGATCAGGGTCGGCGGGATCAACTCTGGGAAGTGGGTAACATAGAGTTTTTCCGGCGCGTTACGCACCTCGAAAGGGTCATTGATGACGTAGGTGCGGGGATGGATATGCTGCAGCAGGTGGGTGGAGGTGATGTACGCCATATCGAAGGGCGGGTCCTGACGCATCAGCACCATATCAACTTCGGAAAGATCAAGGGTTTCAGTGGCGCCGAGCAGGTAATGGTCGCCTTTGCGTCGCCGCACCTGCAACGGCCGCGCCCGCGCCACAACGTCGCCATGGGTGAAGCTGAGATCCTGCGGCAGATAGTGATAGAGGGCATGTTCCCGCCGCTGGGCTTCCAATGCCAGAACAAAGGTCGAATCAGCCTCGATGTCGATGGATTCGATCGGATCCATCTGGATCGCCACGGTTAGTCCCATTTAAGGTCGCTCCCCTAGTCGCCGCTCATCATTAATGGCTTGAAAAGCAACGAAATCAAGCCGTTTCCCAGCACTTCAGGTGATCGTTCGCCCATTCAGTCGCCGGGGCGCCATGCATCGATCAGGTGCTTCGGCCAACGAGCGGGTTCGATCAGGATGACGTCGAAGCGGATCTTCGAGGGCGCAAGCGCGGGCCGAGACGCCAGAAAGGCCTCGGCGGCACGGGCTATGCGGGTCCGCTGCCGAAAGCTGATCGCCTCAACGCGCGCATCGGCGGTGCGCGCCTTCACTTCGACGAAAACGAGCCAATCGCCCCGATGGGCGACGATGTCCAGTTCGCCGACCGCGAAACGGAGGTCCCGGCCGAGGATGCGATACCCTTTCAGGCGGAGCAGCGCAACCGCGGCCGCCTCGGCGGATTGGCCCAGGCGCCAAGCTCGGCGTTTGCTTTCCGTCATTTGTCCCATCCGATCAATGATGCCTCATTTTGGTTTCAGCGCCAGTGCTCGCTTGTATACATCCTTCTTCGAACGCCCCGTTGCGGCCGCCACTTCGGCGGCGGCGCGCGACGGTGTTTCCCGCGTCATGGCCTCGGTCAAGGCCTGGTCGACCATCGCGTCATCGACATGCAGCGCTTCGTCCGGCGGCGCGATCGCCACGACAACCTCGCCTTTCGGTGGACCGGCCTCGGCATAGTGGATCGCCAAATCCATCAGCGTGCCGCCCCGGAGCTCCTCGAACTTTTTCGTCAACTCCCGGCCGACCACCGTCTGCCGGTCGCCAAGCCTTACGGCGAGCTCGCGCAGCGTCGCGGACAGCCGGCGCGGCGATTCCATGAAGACAACCGTCGCCCGAATGGCCTGGATCTCGGCGATAACATTGTCGATCTGCGTTGCGCGAGTCGGCAAGAAACCAAGGAAAAAAAACCGATCCGTCGGCAGCCCGGCAACGCTCAATAGAGACACAACCGAGGACGCACCGGGAATCGGCACGACGGGAATACCAAGCGCGTGACAGCGGTTGACCAGTCGGTAACCGGGATCGGAAATCAGCGGCGTTCCGGCGTCGGAGATCAGGGCGATGCGCTCGCCGGCGGCCAGCCGCTCCAGGAGCCGCGGGCCGGCGATCTCCGCATTGTGATCGTGGTAGGCGACAAGGCGTGTCTTGATGCCGTGGACCTCGAGAAGCTTGCGGCTGACACGGGTATCTTCACAGGCGATCAGGTCGACGCGGCGCAAGACATCGACGGCGCGAAAAGTGATATCGCCAAGGTTGCCGATAGGCGTTGCAACCACGTAGAGGCCCGGCGACAATGAGACTCCCGCTGCGGCATCCGCCGACGGTTTACACGCCCCGGCACTGTCGGTAGGGTCGCCGCCATCTGAAAGTTGTTGTTTGGGCGTCTTGTATCGTGCCGGAAGCTTCCGCATTTCCATTTTCGATCGATCGACGAATTTTTACCGCGTCATTGCTCGCCTTGGCGATGTTTTTGCTCGCGTCTTGCGATGTTGTAAAGACTGCCGAGGGGCCGCCGGGCGCCGACGCCAACGATATGGGCCAGCCGCGGCAGAATGTCGGGTCCGCAATGCAGTCGCCGCCCGGAGCGGCTCAAGTCGGGTCGGATGTTGTCGACCCGCTCGCCGCGCCGATGATCGACACCGATGCCGTTCGTGTCGCGCTTCTTCTGCCGCTGAGCGGGCGCCTCGAAGCACTCGGCGAAGCGATGCTCAACGCGGCCCAGCTTGCGTTGTTCGATAACGCGGATATGCGGTTCGAGTTGCTTCCCTACGACACCAAGGGCACGCCAGTGGGGGCCGCCGCCGCCGCGAAGATCGCGGTTCGGGATGGCGCGTCGATGGTGCTTGGCCCTTTGTTGGCTGGCTCCGTACGCGCCGTGGCGCCGGAAGCCTTCGCCGCTGGTATTCCTGTCATCGCCTTCTCCAGCAACCGAAGCGTCGCTGGCGAAGGGACTTACATCATGGGTTTCACGCCCAGCACCGAAATCGACCATATCGTCGCGCATGCCGCGCAATCCGGCATTGGCCGTGTCGCCGCGATTGTCCCGAACAATGCGTACGGCGTCATCATCGCCGAAACCGCACGGAAAGCCGCAGCGACCCACGGTATTACCGTAACCCACCTCGAACTTTACGATCCAAACACGCAAGATTTCAATGCGGCGGTGCAGCGGACGGTCGCCGCCTCATCCAGCCATCCAGCCTCGGCCGGGCGGTCGTCGCCGGCGGGCGCGTTGATTCTCGCCGAAGGCGGCGAGCGGTTGCGCTCGTTGGCCGCCTACCTGCCGGCCCATGGCATCGATCCGCAAGAAGTCCAGTTGCTGGGGCCAGGCGCTTGGGACGATCCCAGCCTTGGTGACGAAGAGCTGCTGGTCGGCGGGCGTTTCGCTGCGCCGGATCCTCGTTTCCGGCGACGTTTCGAGGACCGCTACCGGTCGACATTCGGCAAGCCGGCACCGCGTCTGACCACCTTGGCTTATGATGCGGTGGCGCTTGCCGCCTCTATCGCGCGCAGCGGCGAGGTCGATCCTTTCCGCCCCGAGCGCCTCACCGATCCGCAAGGATTCTTCGGCCGCGACGGCTTGTTCCGGTTTCGGCAAAACGGCACACCGCATCGCAGCCTCGCCATTCAGGAAATCCGGCCAGGCGGGATTCAGGTCATCGAGGAAAGCCTCGGCCGATTCCCCGGCAGCTGATCGGACCCGGGTGACGGTCTGTCCGGGAACCCGCGGCAGGCGCATTCAAACCAGCAAACGCGGGATCATCGAATCGAGCACGAGACGGCCAGCCGGGGTCGCCCATATTCTCGGACCGTTCGAGCCCAGCAACCCGCCATCGACGAGGGTCTTGAGCGCGTCTTCCGCAAGGACGTCGGCGGCATCGAGTCCGCATAAGCGCCACAACGCCATCCGGTCAAACCCTTCCTGAAGCCGGAGTCCGGTCATCACGATTTCCATGGCCCGTTCGGAAGCGGCCAGAACGGTTCGGTCCTCGACACCAAGTCGAGCTTCCGTTGCGGCGAGCCACGCTTCCGGCAAATGTTCCTGCACCATCGCCAGCCAGTTTCCGTTCCGGCGAATTCGGCCATGGGCGCCGGGACCGATCCCGATGTACTCGCCACCGCGCCAAACGGCGAGATTGTGGCCGCAAACCGCGCTACCGCGTGCGAAATTGGAGACCTCGTAGGCCTCGAACCCATTCGCACCGAGCCGCTCGGTCGCGAGCGCGTAGAGGTCACCCGACGCGTCCGCTTCGACCGTCCGGACCCCATGGGCCGCGAAGCGGGTGCCGGCTTCAACGGTCAATTGATAGATCGAGATGTGCCGCGTGCCGAAACCGGTGGCCTCGGCGAGGGTTTGTTCCCAGGATCGGGCTGTGTGGCCGCGCCATCCGAACATCAGATCGATCGACACCTCGGGGAATGTCTTGATGGCCGCGTCGATGGCGTATCGCGCTTGCGCGGCGTCATGCGTACGGCCGAGAAACTCAAGGGTGGCATCGTCGAAGGCTTGGACGCCGATGGACAAACGGGTGACTCCTGCTCGCCGGAGTGCCGAGAACCGGCTTGCCTCGGCGGCCGATGGATTGGCTTCCAGGGTAATCTCCACCGCGTCTTCGACCGGCCACAGCGAACGGACATCCCCGATCAAGCCGGAGACCATGTCCGGCGGCATCAGCGAGGGTGTGCCGCCGCCGAAAAAGATGGAGCCGATACCCCGCCCCGGCGTCATCGCGCGTGCATCGGTCAGGGCGCGCCGAAAGCCCTCCAGCCAACGCGGCGCGTCGAAGTTGCTAATCGCATGGCTATTAAAGTCACAGTAGGGGCACTTCGATCGGCAGTAAGGCCAGTGAATGTAGAGCCCCACCGTTTCGTTCATCGGTTGTCCGCTTCGTCTATTTCATCGGCGGTTCACCGTCGGCGAGGCAGGCGGCGACCAATTGGCGAAAGGCATCGGCACGATGGCTGATGCGATGCTTGAACGCGGGATCCATTTCGCCAAACGTTTCGTCATAGCCATCGGCGACAAACACGGGGTCGTAGCCGAAACCGCGATCTCCGCGCGGCGGCCAAACCAGTATCCCGTTCACCCGCCCCTCGAACGTTTCGATATGTCCCTCCGGCCAGCCAACGGCGAGCGCGCAGATAAAGTGGGCGCGACGGTCGCTGCGTGACGCGAGTTCCTGTTCGACGCGCCGCATGGCCACCGAGAAGTCCTTGTCCGTACCGGCCCAGCGAGCGGAATAAATACCGGGTGCCCCGTCAAGCGCCGGCACGACTAGCCCGGAGTCGTCGGAGAGCGCCGGAAATCCGGACCCCTCGGCCGCGGCACGCGCTTTCAAAACAGCGTTTTCGGTGAACGTCGACCCTGTTTCCTCGGGTTCCGGGAGCCCGAGTTCGCCGGCGGGAATGACGCTGATAGCGTAGGGTTCGACCAGCGCGGCGATCTCGCGGATCTTGCCAGGGTTGTGGCTGGCGATGACCAGCCGCTCCGTTGCCAGCCGTCGCGCCATGATCTCAGTTGCCTCGATGCCGCCGCGCCGCAGCCCTCTGAAGCTCGACCAGTTGGGCGACGCCGCTGCGCGCCAAGCGAAACAGCCCAGCGAATTCCTCATCGGTGAAGGCGCGCTCCTCCCCCGTCGCTTGGATTTCGACAATCCCGCCGCCGCCGGTCAGGACAAAATTCGCATCCGCTTGGGCAATGCTGTCTTCCGCGTAATCGAGATCGAGAATGGGTTCGTTTTCGAACAAGCCGCAGGAAACGGCCGCGACGTGATCGAGCAGCGGCGAGGCCGGCAGGAGGCCCTCGGAGACAAGGCGATCGACGGCCGACTCGAGCGCAAGAAAACCGCCGGTGATGGAGGCCGTTCGGGTTCCGCCGTCCGCCTGCAGGACATCGCAGTCGATCCGGATCTGCCGCTCCGGCATGGCCTCCAGATTAGCCACTGCCCGTAGGCTGCGACCGATGAGGCGTTGGATTTCCTGGGTGCGGCCGGACTGTTTGCCGCGGGTCGCCTCGCGGGAGGTTCGCTCGTTGGTCGATCGGGGAAGCATCCCATACTCGGCGGTAATCCAGCCGCGTCCGGAGTCGCGCAGCCATGATGGCAAGCGCGTTTCCACCGTCGCCGTGCACAGCACATGTGTATCGCCGAATTTGACCAAGCACGACCCCTCGGCATGCTTGCTGTAACCCAGTTCGAAGGAAATATCGCGGAGGACGTCGTTCGATCGGCCGGAAGGTCGCATTGATCGCGGATTCCTTAAAAGACGATGTTTTTTGACATCTGCGTCCAGGGCAAACTAATGAACGCGCCCGCACGGGTAAAGCATCGACGCGTTGACGCTGTGTGCCCCTGTCATTAAATCCATCTGGTTATCGCACCGCGGTCGCTCGACCTGACGCGGCGCTGGCGAGCTTCGCATTTGTTCGTGGCTGCAGTTTATGGGCGGTTCGTCGAGTCACCATGATCACCGAACTTAACGAGCGATCCCGGGAAATATTTCGGCAGATCGTCGATTCCTACCTCGAGACTGGCGAGCCAATCGGTTCGAGAACGCTGTCGCGCAAACTATCGGTCGAATTGTCGCCGGCGACGATTCGCAATGTGATGTCGGATCTCGAAGACGCCGGCTTGCTTTTTGCCCCGCACGCATCCGCAGGGCGTCTGCCCACGGAAGCGGGTTTGCGTATTTTTGTCGACGGCATTCTCGAAATCGGCAATTTGGCGGGCGAGGATCGGCGCGCGCTGACGGAACAATTCGCCGGCGCGGGCGGCAGTCTCGAGGAAATTCTCGACCGCGCCTCGGCGACACTTTCCGGGTTGTCGCGGTGCGCCGGCCTGGTGATGGCACCGAAAACGGATTACCCACTGAAACATATCGAATTCGTCAGCCTGAGCCCGGGACGCGCGCTGGTCGTCATGGTGACGGAAAACGGCATTGTCGAGAACCGGATCATCGAGACGCCGCCGGATCTACCGCCATCGGCGCTGATCGAAGCCTCGAATTTCCTGTCGGCGCGCACTGTCGGGCAGACCCTTGGGGAAGCGCGGGAAAGGATCATCACCGAGTTGGAAGCTGATCGCTCGCAACTCGACGTTTTGACCTCGCGGGTAGTCGAGTCCGGGTTGGCCACGCGGGGCGATGACCCGGGTCGAACACTCATCGTCAGAGGGCAATCGCATCTGCTCGAGGACGTGCAGGCGATCGGCGATCTGGAACGCATCCGAACCCTGTTCGCGGCCCTCGACACCAAGGATACCATGCTGAAGGTCCTTTCGATGGTTGACAATGCGGAGGGAGTTCAGATTTTCATCGGGTCGAGCAACACGTTGTTCAACCTTTCGGGCTGTTCGATGATCGTCAGTTCGTATCGCGACAGCCGAGATCAGATCGTTGGCGCGTTGGGGGTGATCGGACCGACCCGAATTAATTATGCGCGTATTATTCCCATGGTTGATTACACCGCTAAATTGTTGAGCAAGGTGATCGGCTGAAGACAGTGGATTGGACGATTATGACTGAGCAAAAGAACGCCCCTGATCGAAACGATACCCAAGATCAAGCGATGAATGACGCCGATGAACAGACCATCGACACCGCGGCGCCGGTTGGCGAGCAGTCGCACGACGCCTCGATGGATCCGCGGGCACGCATTGCCGCCTTGGAAACCGAGGTCGAGACGGCGAGGAACGACTACATGCGGGCGCTCGCGGAGGTTGAGAATGTGCGTCGTCGTTCGGCGCGCGAGCGGGAGGACGCCGCCAACTACGCCATCACCAAGTTCGCGCGCGACCTGTTACCCGTCGCCGATAATCTCGAACGGGCCCTCGCGGCGGTCGATGGCGAGGCCCGCGACAGGGAACCCGTCCTCGACGCCTTGACAAATGGCGTTGCGATGACGCACCGAGAACTGTTGTCCGTCCTGGAGCGGCACGGCGTGAAGTCCATTCCCGCCGCCGGGGAGCCGTTCGACCCCCACGTTCACGAGGCCATGTTCGAGGTGCCCGATTCGAGTGTCCCACATGGGACAATCGTTGAGGTCATGGAAACCGGCTATATGCTGCATGATCGCACCCTCCGGCCGGCCCGCGTCGGCATCTCCAAGGGCGGACCGAAACGGGAGAGCGGCCACAACAACGAGGGGGAAGCGAGCGCGCCCGAAGCCGGAAATGACGCAGCGGCCTACACGCGCCGAACGACCGGCGACCAGCAGACGACCGGCGGTCAAGTCGACGAAAAACTTTAGGCTTTTCGCCTCGGCTGCGTGGACGGTGCGAGGATATCTGAATATGGATCATGCGCGATAAATGCCTGCTTGGCGCGTTGTCGGCTGGAGACCGCGTAGCAATAAACACAGCCGTGCGGACAGGTGTCGTACGCACCAATGTCGCGCGACGCATGGCATCGGCAACCATGCCGATGCGATTTATTGTGGGTGGCGATCGGGTGGCCGGCAATCGCGGCGAGGCGATTGACATCAATGCATGTTGACTCGTCGATATCGTTCCCCGCTAGGTTGGCTTGGCCACACAGGCTAAACCGAAGGCCCCGGTCCGTCGCAATCCCAGCTAAAACGCGCAACAACGCCTGTTTCTCGCCAGGCTCGGGATCGTACCAGTCGAACCCATGATGAGCGGCCGCCTTTCCGAGATTGCGCGCCGATTTGCGATAAATCTGCGCCACCGAGACGATCACTTCGTCGACCAGCGGCGCCACAAGGGAACTCAGGCGGTCAAAATTGCTGGCGTGCCATGCCGGCGGGCTAACGGATGTGAAGATGATCGGGTCGTAACGCCAGACGACGGTCCGCACGCCGAACTGGTCGGCAAGTTCGCGGACATTGGCGATCGCCGAGGTGGTATCGAGTGTCGCCGCGTCAAGGCAGCGGGGATAGCCGGTAATCGTGTAGTGAACGAAAAACGGCGTGCGCGTCGCGGCGATCCGATTCAATGCTGCGGCGAATGGCCGGGCGTTCCGCGTCCAGAAGACGTATCCAGCAACCGCCTCGGGCGTTAGCGAGACCGTCGCCGTCGGCCCGCCGTAGGGGTTCCTGACCCGCACGAAACCGGCCGCCAGGCGACGTTCGAACCACGGGCCGTAGAATGCCGGGATGTCGGTGCGATAACTTGCGGAGATGATCATGACGGGAGTCTGTCAGCTACGGGCGTACCAGACTACTCCAAACTCCGCGTGGCAAAGCCAGTGGTTTGGAGAGCAAAGCACAAGCCGGCAAACCGAAGGCGGCTCAAGCGGTGGACCATGGAGTTGCGCCGTTTCGGGGTGCCTCATATATATCGCGAGACGAACAAGCATGGTTCCATCGAAGGCTCAAAATCGGGAATTCGAGCGACGCCATTTTGGGTTTCGCGGATTTGCCGAAAGAAGGGGTTAGACAATGGCTAAAGTTATCGGTATCGACCTTGGGACGACCAACTCCTGCATTGCCGTCATGGATGGTAAGGATGCGCGAGTAGTCGAAAATGCCGAAGGAACGCGAACGACCCCGTCGATCGTTGCATTCACCGATTCGGGGGAAAGGCTGGTTGGCCAGCCCGCGAAGCGTCAGGCGGTGACCAATCCGGAGAATACCCTGTTCGCCATCAAGCGGCTGATCGGACGCCGTTACAACGATCCCGTAACGAGCAAGGACAAGGATCTGGTATCCTATAAGATTGTCGAAGCGTCGAATGGGGATGCGTGGGTCGAGGCCCAGGGAACGAGCTACAGCCCAAGCCAAGTCAGCGCCTTTATCCTCCAAAAGATGAAGGAGACCGCCGAGAGTTTCCTTGGCGAGGATGTGACGCAGGCGGTGATCACGGTGCCGGCGTATTTCAACGACTCGCAGCGCCAAGCGACCAAGGACGCGGGCAAGATCGCCGGCCTCGAGGTTCTGCGCATCATCAATGAACCGACGGCGGCCGCGCTTGCCTATGGGCTGGAGAAAAAGAACACCGGCACGATCGCGGTTTTCGACCTTGGCGGTGGCACGTTCGATATCTCCATTCTCGAGATCGGCGACGGCGTTTTCGAGGTCAAGTCGACCAATGGCGACACGTTCCTCGGTGGCGAGGACTTCGACAAACGCATCCTCGATTATCTTGCGGATGAGTTCAAAAAGGAGAGCGGCATCGATCTGCGTCGGGACCGGCTTGCGCTTCAGCGCCTGAAAGAGGCGGCGGAGAAAGCCAAGATCGAGCTGTCCAGCACGATGCAGACGGAGATCAATCTGCCGTTCATCACCGCCGACCAGAGCGGTCCCAAGCACTTGAACATCAAGCTGACGCGCGCCAAGCTGGAAGCCTTGGTCGAGGACCTGATCGAAAAGACGATCCAGCCCTGTCGCTTGGCGTTGAAAGACGCGGGGCTTTCGGCGGGTGAGATCGACGAAGTCGTTCTCGTTGGCGGCATGACGCGGATGCCGAAAGTCATCGAAACCGTGAAGTCGTTCTTCGGCCGCGAGCCGCATAAGGGTGTCAATCCGGATGAAGTCGTTGCCATTGGCGCGGCAATTCAAGCTGGCGTCTTGCAGGGTGATGTGAAGGATGTCCTGCTCCTCGACGTCACGCCGCTGTCTCTCGGGATCGAAACCTTGGGCGGCGTGTTCACGCGCCTGATCGATCGAAACACCACCATCCCGACGCGCAAGAGCCAGGTTTTCTCGACGGCGGCCGATGGCCAGACCGCGGTGACGATCCGCGTTTTTCAGGGTGAACGCGAAATGGCGGCCGACAACAAGCCGCTCGGTCAGTTCGACCTTGTTGGAATCCCGCCGGCACCCCGCGGTACGCCGCAGATCGAAGTCACGTTCGACATCGATGCCAATGGTATCGTTAACGTATCGGCGAAGGACCAGGCGACTGGCAAGGAGCAGCAGATCCGCATCCAGGCATCGGGTGGCTTGTCCGATAGCGATATCGATCGCATGGTCAAGGACGCCGAACAGCACGCCTCTGACGACAAGGCGCGGCGAGAGAAGGTCGAGGCCATCAACAATGCCGACCAGATGATCCATTCGACCGAAAAAGAGTTGAAGGACTATGGCGACAAGATCGCCGAAAGCGACCGCCAAGCCATCGAATCGGCCATCGCCGATCTGCGCGGTGCGATGGAAGGCGACAACGCCGAAGCGATCAACGAGAAAACCCAGGTTCTCATGCAGGCGCGCATGAAACTTGGCGAGGCGATGTACAAGGCTGGACAAACCGACGCCGGCTCGGAAACAACAGGCGAGGCGGGTACGTCACAATCCGGTGAAAGCGGCGACAAGGTGGTCGACGCTGAATTCGAAGAAGTCGACCCCGACAAGGAAAAACGCGCCGGCTAATTGATCTCGAAGCGAAAACGCCTCAATAATCCAATCACAGCGCCGGTAGCCTAGGCGGAGTTACCGGCGCTGCTTTGTTCATAACGGGGCGCGATGCCAATGTCGAAAGAAGATTATTATCACACGCTTGGTATCGATCGTGACGCGAGCAAGGATGAAATAAAGAAATCCTATCGCAAGCTCGCGATGCGCTACCATCCCGATCGCAATCCCGGTGACAAGGACGCGGAACGCCGCTTCAAGGAAGTCAGTGCGGCGTACGAGGTGCTGCGAGACGATGAAAAGCGTGCGGCTTACGATCGGTTTGGTCATGCCGCATTCGATCAGTCGGCGGGCGGCGCGGGAGCCGGCCCTGGCTTCGGCGGATTTGGCGGATCCAATTTCGGCGACATCTTCGAGGAAATGTTCGGCGATTTCATGGGCGGCCCGCGGCGCGGCCGCGCCAGCGGTCGCGGCGCCGATCTGCGCTACAACATGGAAATCTCGCTTGAAGAGGCCTTCAAGGGCAAAAAGGCGAATATTCGCTTTCCGACTGTCGTCTCGTGCGAGGCTTGCAGCGGGACGGGTAGCGCAACGGGCGCGACAGACACCTGCGGCACGTGTCGGGGGCACGGACGGGTGCGCACCCAGTCCGGGTTCTTCTCGGTAGAGCGGACATGCCCGACCTGCGGCGGCACCGGCCAGGTGATTCGGGACCCTTGCCAAGTCTGCGGCGGTGCTGGCCGCGTGGAGAAGGAGAAGACGCTCCAGGTTTCCATCCCGCCCGGCGTCGAGGATGGCATGCGCATCCGCCTGAGCGGGGAAGGCGAGGGCGGCGCCCGGGGTGGGCCAGCCGGGGACCTGTATATTTTCGTGACGGTCGCCCCGCACCGTTTCTTCCGGCGTGAAGGCAACGACATCTACTGCCGCGTGCCGATCCCAATGACGACGGCGGCGCTTGGTGGCTCCGTGGAGGTGCCGACGATCAGCGGGGAACGCGCCCGGGTCAATGTCCCTCCCGGCACGCAGGCTGGCGATACGCTCAGGTTGCGGGGCAAGGGCATGACATATTTGCGCTCACAGACGCGTGGCGACATGTATGTCGAGTCGGTCGTCGAAACGCCGGTTCGTTTGACGGACAAACAAAAACAGCTGCTGCGAGAATTCGAACAAGCCGGCGATACGGCCGACCAGAGTCCCGAATCGCATGGATTTTTCGCCAAAGTGAAAGAGTTCTGGGAGGATCTCACGGATTGAGAGACGCCTTCCCCTCTGTCGACCCCGGCCGTGCCCCGACATGATGGCGGCGCCGAAAATCCGCATCGGCGTGGTCGGTTGCGCCGGACGGATGGGCCGGATGCTGATCGCCTCCATCGACGAGACCGCGCGCGCGGTCCTCGCCGGCGGCACTGAACGCGCCAATCATCCGGCGCTGGGACAGGATCCGGCGGGTCTCGCCGGCGTTGCCGAAACCGGCACGACAATTGTCGACGATCCGAAAGTCCTGTTCGATAACGCCGACGTGGTGATTGATTTCACCCTGCCGGCGGCCACCGACAAACATGTCGCCGTGGCCGCGGCAACCGGCACCCCGCTGGTCATCGGCACGACTGGGTTGGCGGCGGGACATGACGCCGCCATCGCGGCCGCCGCGCGGTCGGTGCCCATCCTACAAGCGGCAAACATGAGCCTTGGCGTCAATGTCCTCCTTGGCATCACGCGGCAACTGGCGGCGATGCTTGACGAGACATACGATATCGAGATTGTCGAAATGCATCACCGTCACAAGACGGACGCGCCGTCGGGAACCGCTTTGGCGCTCGGGCAGGCGGCGGGGGGGGGGCGTGGGCTTCGGATGGCCGACGCGGCGATTCTCTCCCGGGAAGGCCAGACGGGCCCCCGACCCGACGGTGCGATCGGTTTTGCGACGCTGCGTGGCGGCGACGTCGCGGGTGACCATACCGTCATTTTCGCCGGCCCTGGGGAACGGATCGAACTGACGCACAAGGCTTCCTCGCGGCATGTCTTCGCCAAGGGCGCGGTTCACGCCGCGCTCTGGCTGGTCGGGCGTCCGCCGGGACGCTACACGATGCGCGACGTGCTGGGGCTGGCGGACGTCTGAACAATGTCCGGCATCGGGAGGGAGATTCTCCCATTTACATCCGTTTCACATGCCGGTCGAGGTGGCGCCGCAGTGCTTTCGCCAAATCCACTTTCTCCCCCGGCCCCAGAAAAGCGCCGATATAGATCGATTGCCCATGCGAGCGAAGTTCTAATCGGCAATGTGGCGTCAGCGGATTTTCCAGATTAACCTGTAGCCAATTGGTTGGCAGCCGAAACAGCTTCTGCTTGCCCCAATGGTCAACACGACGCACGGTCAACGTTGTCTCGGTAAGGTTGATTGTTTCTTCGGTCTGGGCAGACGAGTTATTTAATGCGAAGGCGGCAAACAGGATGATCACCTCCAGGCCCAGAAACGGCAGCACGGGCCAAGCACCGAAAACGGCGAAAACAATCCCGACGATCACCCAGATTATTGCTGTTCCCACCACGACGCGTCGAATAGCCCTTTTGCCGGCGCTTCGATAGGGTCGGAGGACTGCACAGTACAAAATAGGTCCGTCATCCGGGAAAGGCATCGCAATTCCACCCGGCAATGATAATCAGAATTAGCTACAATAACCTGGATTGCGAGGCAATGCTTACGGATAATGGAAACACCACCGGCTGACTTCACCGATCAGTTTAACGAGCAAAACGTTACCGCTTTTTACGAGGCGCTCGCGGCTCGAAATCCCAATCCGCGTTCCGAGCTCGAATACACGAATCCCTTCACGTTTCTGGTCGCCGTCGTGCTCTCGGCCCAGGCGACCGACGTTGGCGTCAACAAAGCAACGAGGCGTCTTTTCGCGCAAGCCGACACGCCGCAAGCAATGCTCGCGCTGGGCGAGGAGAAAGCGCGGGAGCAGATCAAAACCATTGGGCTGTTCAATACCAAGGCAAAAAACATCATTGCCTTGAGCCAGGCGCTCGTCGACCGACACGCTGGGCACGTCCCGCGAACGCGCGCGGAGCTCGAAGCGTTACCCGGAGTGGGGAGAAAGACCGCGAATGTCATTCTAAGCACCGCCTTCGGCGTTCCCGCCATCGCCGTCGATACGCACGTATTCCGGGTCGCGAACCGTACGGGACTGGCCCGCGGGAAAACCCCGAGGGAGGTCGAGACCATCTTGATGGCCCGCACACCGCCCCGGTTCCTCGCCAACGCCCACCACTGGTTGATCCTGCACGGCCGCTATGTCTGCAAGGCTCGCAAGCCGGCTTGTCCCGCCTGTCCAGTCCCTCATCTGTGTGCCTATCCGGACAAAACGAAGCCAACCGAGCGGAAGACGGCCGAATAGTTGTCGAAATGCTAAACTTTTGAGGGGATGGGCGGGGAAGGCGTAATGATTTGCGACGGCACCCCGGCATCTCTCCGCGGTGCCGCGGCGGCGGACACGGTCGCCGTTACGTTTTCTCGCGACGGTTGCGGCGGCGCTTTGCGCGTTTCCGAGCCATCTTCTTCTTCCAAGCCATTTATTTCGCCGGCGATCTGCCCCCCGGCTTCGACGACGAGGTGACCGTAGCGGATCACGCCGGAAATCTGCGCCGTGGCGCGGACGATCAGCTTCGCGCGTACCGTTAACTCCCCCTCGAACCGCCCAGCAATGTCCGCCTCCGAAACATCGACATGGCCCTTGAAGTGTCCCGGCGCCCCGATCCGCAGATGCCGCGCGCCATTGAGCGTGATTTCAGCCAGGCCGTCGACGGTCATCTGGTCGCAGGCCGAAACCTTGCCAATCAACTGTACGTCTCGGCCAATCGTCAAACACCGGTCGCCGCCGGCATTGGCGGCGGCAGAGTCGGCTTGCCTGACGCTACTTCTTGGATCCGCGGGTCTGCGGCCGTATTCAGAAGGGTAGCCAGAAGACGTCAATGGGCGGCTCGGCAGTTGCGGCGGTTGGCGCCGCACCATGGTTTGCGCCGCCGCGTCGAGGCCGGACGTCGGTGTGTCGCCGACGGCGGTGGATGCCTGGTCATCATTGTCCGGGGGGGTTTTTCGTAACCTGAACATGCTCGGATCCGATCCCTTCGTTATGTCTTCCACCTCAAAGCTCATTCATTGCTCCGACGCGGTTTTCACGCTTCTTTGCTCATCTTGTGATAGAGATGAACCATCATCGCCGTGGCAAAAATCGGCATAACAAGATTAACGAACGGAACCGTCAACAGAAAAACCAACAATACGCCTGTGATAAAGATTGTCAGACGGCGTCGTTTCCGCAACTGCGTATATGCCCTGGAAGAAAGTCTGCGTTGCGCGACAAGTTCGAAATATTCCCGACCGACAAGATAACCGTTCACCCCGTAGAACACAAAAGGGAAAATTATTGGGACTGCCAACAAAACCAATAGGAAAACATTTAGCAACACCATGATGCCGAAAAACCTGGCGCCGGCGATGATAGCTTCCGATACCGGCGGCGTCCGAGCGGGCGGCAGGTGCGGATAGTCCGTTTTTTCAACAGCATCGGCGACGTCATCGAGAAAAATGCTGATCACCGCCGTTATGGCGGCTGGAAACAGCAGCAGCGAGACAAGAAAGACTGCCAGTCCGCCCAGCACGTCGACGCCAGTTTCCAGCCACGCCGTTTCGAAGAATGCCGTCTGTTGTAATAGGACATTGACGAAAATCAGCAGGGCAATGAAAACAAGGATCGACAACCCGATACTGCGCCAGAAAACGCGGCGCACCCGCGGGTTACTGAAGTTGCCCAGCCCTTTCATTGCGGCGGAAATCAGCACGACTTAACCTCCCGGCGGCGATCGGTCCGGCGCCCGGCCGCGCGGCGCGACAGCGGGTTCCAACGCCCGCGCCCGCCATTCGGGGTGACCGACTGACGGTTGTCCTCCATATCGTCGCCGCTATACTGCCGCCGTTCAAAGCGCGACAAGGAGAAATTGCTCATGGCTGTGACCCGATACGATGTGGTTGGGATCGGTAACGCGATCGTCGATGTGCTCGCTCATGCCGAGGACACATTCCTTCAAGAGCACGGTTTGTTCAAGGGAACGATGACGCTCGCGGACACTGATCAGTCCGACGCCCTCTATCGGGCGATGGGGCCGGGCGTTGAAATGTCAGGCGGTTCAGCAGCCAATACGATCGCGGCGTTGGCCTCCTTGGGGGGCACAGGGGCCTTCATTGGGAAGACGCGGAATGACCAATTGGGGCGTATTTTCTCGCATGATATCGAATCGCTTGGTGTGCACTTTCCCTGTCCGGCCAGTCCGGACGGACCGCCGACCGGCCGATGCCTGGTATTGGTGACACCGGACGCGCAGCGGACCATGCAGACATGCCTCGGCGCGAATACGACGCTGACGCCGGCGGATATCGATGCCGACACCATCGCGGCGTCGCGGGTAACGTACCTGGAAGGCTATCTCTGGGATCAGCCGCCGGCGAAGGAGGCATTCATCCGAGCCGCGCGGTTGGCGCACGATGCGGGCGGCCTGGTGGCTCTTAGCCTTTCCGACCCGTTTTGCGTCGATCGCCACCGCGCCGATTTCATCGATCTTGTCGAACACCACGTCGACGTCGTCTTCGCCAACGAAGACGAAATCATGTCCCTCTATCAGGTTCACGCGTTCGAGGACGCGGTCCAGCGAATCCGCGATCACTGCCAGATTGCCGTCTTGACGCGCTCGGAAAAGGGGTCCGTCATCGTTTCCGACCATACAATCGAGGCGGTGCCGGCGAGTCCGGTCGACAAGGTCGTCGATACGACCGGCGCCGGCGATGGCTTCGCCGCCGGCTTTCTGTTCGGCCTGACCCGCGGTCTGCGCCTTGAAACCTGCGCGCGGATGGGATCGGTCGTCGCCGCCGAGATCATCTCGCACGTCGGTGCCCGCCCGGACGTATCCTTGAGCGACGTAATCGAACGCGAACTTGGCTGATCGCCGCCTCTCGTCGGGTCGATTTGCTGGCGACACCCTGCGCACGTCATGGCGTGAAGCGGCCCGGGTTTACGCCAACCCCCTTGTCGTCGCCCTTTTCTTCCTGGGCCTTTCCAGCGGCGCGCCATTCGGGATCCTCGCCGAACCGCTGATCGCCAGGCTCGCCGAAAGCGGGGTCTCGAAGACCGAGATCGGTTTTTTCGCCCTGTTGAGCCTGCCCTACTCTTTGAAGCTCCTCTGGGCGCCCATTATCGACCGGGTTGCCTTGCCGGGGCTGAGCCGGGCTTTCGGGCGCCGGCGCGGCTGGGCGCTCGCCGCTCAGGCCTGTCTCCTGGCGGCGATCATTGCCCTCGGTTTGGCGGATCCGCAAGTCAGCCTCGGCCTGACGGCTGCTTGTGCGTTGGCGGTGGCGTTCGCATCGGCGACGCAGGATATCGTTCTCGATGCGTATCGAATCGAGGTGCTTGACCAAAACAGCATGGCGGCCGGCGCGGCAACGATGGTCTTTGGATGGCGCGCCGGACAGGTCGGCGGCGCCGCCGCGGGATTGGTCCTGGCCGATATTCTGCCTTGGTCGATTGTCTTCATGTTCCTCGGTTCGGCTGTCATCGTCGGCATGGTTACCCTCCTTGTTTGCCCGGAGCCAGCCTCCGGGCGAAGGTCGACCCGGGGACCCGCGAATACCGGCGAAAGGCCTTCCAAGGAACGACTTGGCATCATCGTTGATTGGTTGAAGGAAGCCTGCCTGGCACCGCTGAAGGATTTTGCCAAGCGGCAAGGCTGGGTCGCCATGTTTCTGTTCGTTCTGCTCTATAAATTCGGCGACGCCGTTTTAGCGGTGATGAAGGTTCCGTTTTTCCTCGAGGTCGGCTTCACCAAGACGGAGATCGCCGAGGTCGTCAAGGTATTCGGTTTTCTTCCCATCGTGGCTGGGGGCTTGATTGGCGGCCTGTTGCTCGCCCGTGTCGGGATGATGACGGGACTGTTGATCTGCGGCGTTCTCATGGCCGCCTCGAACCTGGTGTTCATCGTTCAGGCGCAAGCGGGCGCCGACGTGTCGGTTCTGGCGTTGACGATTGCCTTCGAGAACGTGACGACCGGCATGGGAACCGCCGCCTTCGTCGCTTACCTGTCCAGTCTGTGTTCGGTCGCCTATACCGCGACGCAGTATGCCTTGCTGACATCGCTCATGGCGGCATCCCGGACGGTGTTCTCGTCCGGCGCCGGTTGGCTCGCCGACCAGGTAACATGGCCGGTCTTCTTCGTCATTTCGACGCTCGCCGCGCTTCCCGGACTATTCGTCCTGATATGGATGATGGCCGACCCGCGCCGCGTGGGACGAGACGCCGCTGTCGAGTTGGATCGCGGGTGAGACGCCGTGACCGTGGCGACACCGATGATGGAGCAGTATTGGCGGGTGAAGGGCGGACATCCCGACTGCTTGCTGTTTTTCCGCATGGGCGACTTCTATGAGCTCTTTTTCGACGACGCCGTGACGGCGGCCGCCGCACTGGACATCGCCTTGACACACCGGGGCAAGCACCAAGGCGCGACCGTGCCGATGTGCGGTGTGCCGGTGCATAGTCATGAGGGATACGTCGCCCGCTTGATCCAACAGGGGTTCCGGGTGGCCATCTGCGAACAAGTCGAAGATCCAGCCGCGGCCCGAAAACGGGGCCCGAAAGCCGTTGTCGAGCGCGCCGTTGTGCGAATCGTCACCGCCGGCACGCTCACCGAGGACACCCTACTCGAGGCGCGCGCAAACAATTATCTCGCCGCGTTGGTCCGGGTCGGCGCCGATTTGGGGCTCGCCTCGGCTGACATCTCGACCAGCATCTTTGAACTCCGGTCGGTCAAACCGGCTGATCTCGGCGCGGTTCTCGCGGAATTGGACCCCGGTGAACTCCTGGCGGCCGACCGTGAAAGGGAGACGGGCGATCTCGGTCCGGTGTTTCGGGAATGGCTGTCGCGTTTGACCCTCCTTCCCGCATCCCGGTTCGATAGCGTCAACGCCCACCAGCGGCTTCTGGACCAATTCCAGGTAGCGACTTTGGAGGCGTTCGGCGATTTTTCGCGCGCCGAGGTCGCCGCCGGCGGTGCCCTGCTCGACTACATCGACTTGACGCAGCAAGGTCGCCGCCCCCGGTTGTCGCCGCCCCGCCGCATCGCCGAGGCGGACCACGTGCACATCGATGCGGCGAGCCGGCGCAACCTCGAACTCGTCCGATCCTTGTCCGGAGGCAAGGAAGGAAGCTTGCTGCGGGTGATCGACCGAACAGTAACCGGCGGCGGTGCCCGACTGCTGCATGCGCGTCTTTCGGCGCCGCTCACCGATCCCCGGGCCATCAACGAACGCCTCGACGACGTGGCGTTCTTCATCAACTGCGAGGCGGCGGGCGAGGAGATTCGTCTCGCGCTGCGGCGCTGTCCCGATTTGCAGCGGGCGTTGTCGCGGCTGACGCTTGGGCGTGGTGGGCCGCGTGACTTGGCGGCCATTCGCGACGGACTCGCCATAGCCGGCGAAATCGAGGCCGTGCTGCAGCGGCCGCACCCGGCGGCCGAGCCGGCGGGAATGCTCAGAATCGCCTCGGCGCTTGGGGGGCACGCCGATTTGGCGCGGGAACTGACCGCGGCCTTGGCCGAGTCCCTGCCGTTTGCGGCGCGGGACGGCGATTTCATTGCCGAAGGTTTCGCGCCGAAATTGGATGCGGTCAAAGCCTTGCGCGACGACAGCCGCCGGCTGATCGCCGAGCTTCAAGCCACGTACGCGCAGGAAACCGGAATTCCATCCCTGAAAATCCGTCACAACAATGTGCTCGGCTATTATGTCGAAGTCTCCGCGAAGCAGGCGGAAAAACTCTCCCACGAAGAGGGGCGGCGGTTCATTTTACGCCAATCGACGGCGAACGCGGTCCGGTTCACGACGTCGGACCTCGCCGACCTCGAACTTCGAATCGCCAAGGCGGCTGGCGAGGCGATGTCGCTCGAACTATCCGTATTCGATTCGCTCGTCGCACAGGTCCTCGAAAGCGGTGACCTTATCGCGCGTAGTGCATCGGCGATGGCGCAGATCGATGTGGCGACAGCAATGGCGAGCCTGGCAATCGAGAACACGTATTGCCGACCGGAGCTGGATCTCAGCAATGAGTTGCAAATCGTCGGCGGCCGTCACCCGGTCGTCGAATCGGCGATCGAGCGGGACGGGAATGCCCGCTTTGTGCCCAATGATTGCCTGCTCGCCAACGAGCAGAGGATCTGGCTCTTAACCGGACCCAACATGGCGGGCAAGAGCACATTCCTGCGGCAGACGGCGCTGATCGCGCTCCTCGCGCAAATGGGTTCGTTCGTTCCGGCGCGTTCGGCGCGGATCGGCATCGTCGACCGCATTTTTTCGCGCGTCGGCGCCGGCGACGACCTGGCGCGGGGGCAATCGACCTTCATGGTCGAAATGGTTGAAACCGCGGCGATCCTCAACCAGGCAAGCGAGCGGGCTCTGGTTATTTTGGATGAGATCGGCCGGGGTACGGCGACTTTCGACGGCCTGTCGATCGCCTGGGCCGTTGTCGAGCACTTGCATGACGTCAATCGGTGCCGGGCTCTCTTCGCCACGCATTACCACGAACTCACCGCCCTGGCGGCGACGCTTGGTGAACTTGCCTGCTGTTCAATGCGGGTTCGCGAATGGCAAGGCAACATCGTCTTTCTTCATGAGGTGGTGCCCGGCGCCGCCAACCGCTCTTACGGCATCCATGTCGGCCGGCTGGCCGGGCTGCCGGCACCGGTCTTGCGGCGGGCGGAGGAGGTTTTGCGAACGCTCGAAAGCGGAGAGGCATCGGCGGCGCCGTCCCGTTTGGCCGAGGATCTGCCTTTGTTCGCCGCGGCGATGCGGGATCCGGTCGCGAAAAACCCAACAGCCCCCCCGCCCGTTGAGGCCATGTTGAACAATATCGAGCCGGATACGTTGACTCCCCGTGCGGCCCTCGATCTGGTTTACGCCATGAAGCAACGCTTGGTCGATGAGCGCTCGTAGGAAAGACGGCTAGGAACCGATCACTTGTCGGTCGCCGATAAAATGGCGCAGGATCGTGATGCCGGCCTCATGAGCGGCTGGACCGCGATGGCTAGCGCATGCATAAGCGAGAACAACCGGTTCGATTCCGGCTTCGAATAGGTCGACCGAGCACTTGAGGACGGCCGTATCCGTGCTGATGCCGCAGATATGGGTTCGAAAAATGCCATGCTTCGCCAGTTCCGCCATCAATTGTTTGGTCACGCAGGTATAGGTGGGCTTGTCGATGATCTCGGCGCCTTCTTTCGCCGCGAAGGCCAGATTGGTGGCGCTGGCGCCTAGGGAAAAGCCGTTCCAACCGAGCAACTTTCGGAACAAGGACCGCTGCGGATTATACAGCCGAGTGACGATGATGCGGTCGAAGCTGTCCTGCAGCATCTCAACGCGTTGGGGGACATGCGAGGTCCACTCGTTGATGAAGCCTTCTTGAACGTCGATGATAATGAGCTGGCTTAGGCCCATATTTGTTGTGTAATCCCAGACACTGCGGCGTTACCCCAGGTCGCTGAAAGGGCAAACGACTTCCTATGTATAGAATTCAGCGGCGGCGCGCCATCATTGATCGTAAAGCGCTGATGGCCGCGTTGCACGGGGCGGTTCCTTCGGCCGACGGGTCGACAGCCGTTCGCAACGACGCTCTGCCGGTTCTCAAAAACGCCCACGCGAAAGGCGTTGCCGAGATTCGCGAGCGTGTCGAGAAGCAACGAATTTCTGGTACGGAGATCGTCGAGTCGCACGCCTATCTGATCGATCAATTGATACGGTCGATGTACGATTCGATCATCACCGGCGATCCTTCGGAATCCAATCGGCAAGCGGTTCAGAAGATTGCCGTTGTCGCAACGGGCGGCTACGGGCGGGGTGAACTGGCACCATGCTCCGACATCGATTTGTTGTTTCTGACCCCGGCCGACCGGGATCCGCGCGGTCTCCGTGCCATCGAAACGGTTCTCTATTTCCTTTGGGACCTTGGCCTGAAGGTGGGGCATGCGACGCGGACAATCAGCGAATGCACTGCCTTATCACGGAAAGATCTGTCGATCCGCACGAGCTTACTGGAAGCACGTTGGCTTTGGGGAAATCAGGACCTTTTCGCGGAATTTTCCCGCCGTTACCAGAACGAAGTAATTACCGGGACGGAGATTCAATTTGTCGACGCGAAACTGGCCGAACGACGGGTCCGCCATTCGAGGATGGGCGAGTCGCGGTTTCTGCTCGAACCCCACGTCAAGGAAGGAAAGGGCGGCTTGCGGGATCTGCACGCGTTGACCTGGATTGCTAAGTATCTGTATCGGATCGATCATATCGATGCGCTCGTCGACCGCGCGATCTTTTCGGCGACGGACGTGGCTCGGTTCAAGCGGGCGGAGAACTTCCTGTGGACCATCCGCTGCCGGCTCCATTATCTCGCCGGTCGCCCAGAGGATCGGCTGACTTTCGAAACGCAGACGCCGATAAGCCGACAATTGGGTTATCAGGACCGCGCCGGAGTCCGCGGCGTCGAGCGGTTCATGAAGCACTACTTCCATCACACTAAAACGGTGGGGCATTTGACGCGGACTTTATGCGCTGTCATCGAGGACGATCACAAACGGTCCCGGCAGCGCGTGCGAATCCAGCCGGTATCGTGGTTCCGGCGCGCTCCCCGCGGGTTCAAGTTGGAAGGGGATCGGTTGAGCTTCGAAAACGCCGACGCCTTGTCGACCGATCCGATAAAGATCTTCGAGCTAATCCATCATGCCGATCAGTACAACCTGCAGATCCACCCCGACGCCATTCGCTGCATCGAACGGAACCACCGCCTGATCAACCAACCGTTTCGCGAAAGCCGAGAGGCGAACGCGTTATTCATGGACCTGCTGTGTTCGCGGCAGGACCCAGAGAAGGCGCTCAGTCGAATGAACGAGACCGGGGTCCTCGGCCGGTTCATCCCGGAATTCGGTCGTATTGTGTCGCAGATGCAATACGACATGTACCATGTGCACACGGTTGACGAACACACGATCCGCGCGATTGGCATCTTGAGCAAGGTCGAAAAAGGTGAACTCGTCGCCAGACATCCCACCGCGACCCGGCTCATCGGGGATGTCCGTTCCCGCAGGGCCCTCTATGTGGCGGTTTTTCTGCATGATATCGCCAAGGGCCGCGACGGCGACCATTCGGAGATTGGGGCCCGGATCGCGACGCAGTTGGCGCCCCGGCTTGGCCTCGATGCGTGGGAAACCGAGACTGTCTCGTGGCTCGTTAAACATCATCTGCTGATGAGCCGGATGGCCCAGAAGCGCGACCTGGAAGACCCGCGCACGATCAGCGATTTCATCGACATCGTTCAATCACCCGAACGCGTGCGGATGCTGCTGATTCTCACCAGTGTCGACATCGATGCCGTGGGCCCGAAGATCTGGAACGCTTGGAAAGGCGGACTTCTGAGCGAACTGTTCCACCGCGCCATGGAAGCAATGGAAATGGCGCCGTCGGACGGGTCGCGCCGTCGCCGGCAACGGGTCGCGAGCGCCAAGGCGCAATTGGCGGAACGACTTTCTGATTGGGCCTCCGCCCTGCGCGAGACGCTCATGGCGCGCGGTTATCCCGACTATTGGTTGGCGTTTTCCACGGACGATCACGTCCGTCATTTCAATCTCATGCGGGAAGTCGAAGAAAACGGCATCCCGTTTCATATCCGCATTCGCCCCGAACCGGCGCTCGACGCAACGGAGGTCTTGGTCCTCGCGCCCGACCACCCGGGCTTGTTTGCCCAGATCGCCGGCGCGATCGCTCTGTCGAACACGACCATCGTCAGCGCCAAGGTCGTTACACTCAAAAATGGCATGGCCCTTGACGTCTTCTTCATCCAGGATGCCAATGGGGGGCCGGTCGACGTGTCGGACAGTCTGGAACGGCTGACCATCAGGATCCGCGAGGCCTTAACAGGCCGGTTAAAACCCGCCCATGCGCTCAAATCCCTGCGAGAGCGGTCTATCTCGGCCCGAACGAGTGCTTTCGAGGTGCCGCCAGCCGTTTTTTTCGACAACCATGCCAGCAGCACGAACACCTTGATCGAGGTCAACGGACGTGACCGGGTCGGTTTCCTGCACGACGTCACGGCGGCGCTCACCGAACTCGGCCTGCAGATAACCAGTGCCAAGATTTCCACATACGGCGAGCGCGCGGTCGACGTTTTTTATGTCAAGGATGTTTTTGGGCTCAAGGTGGAGCACCGCGCCAAGCTGGACCGCATCGAGCAACGGTTGCTGGAGATTCTCGCCAGCGACGATGGTATGATGTCGACGATATCTTCCGTCTCCGCCGTCAAAGCGGCCGAATAGGCGTCTGCCCTCCTCCCGGCCGATCATTTCCGGATTCCGCGCCAATGGCCTTGGTTAAATCGATCGTCACCATTGGCGGCCTGACGGCGGTCAGTCGCGTCTTGGGATTCGTCCGCGATGTGCTTGTCGCCGCTTTCCTCGGCGCCGGCTTTGTCGCGGATGCCTTCTTCGTCGCGCTTCGCCTGCCGAACCTGTTTCGCTCGCTGTTCGCGGAGGGCGCCTTTTCCGCCGCGTTCGTTCCCACCTATGTGACGACCCTGAAAAACAAGGATCGGCTGGCGGCATGGCGTTTCGCGCGCGAGGCGGGGACATTTCTCGGTCTCGTCCTGTTCCTGTTCGTCGTCGCCGGCGAAGCGGCCATGCCTTGGGTGATCGCTTGGCTGGCGCCCGGATTTGTCGGCAGCGAAACGTTTGATCTCGCGGTCACATTCACCCGCATCACTTTCCCATACATCCTTTTGATGTCGCTGACCGCGCTGCTGGCCGGGGTGCTGAATTCGCACGATCGGTTCGCCGCCGCCGCCGCGGCACCGATCTTTCTCAATGTTTGCATGATTGGGGCCCTGCTGCTCCTCGGGCCCATGATGCCCACATACGGGCATGCCTTGGCCTGGGGCTTGTTGCTCGCGGGTGTTGTTCAGTTCGCATGGCTCTACGCTCATTGCGCGTCGATGGGGGACTGGTTCAGCTTCACCCTTCCCCGTCCCTCGGCGGAAGTGCGGACGATGCTGCGCCGAGCCGGTCCGGTGGCCTTCGGTGCCGGCGTTTACCAGGTGAACGTGCTGGTGGGCACCATTCTCGCTTCCTTATTGCCGATTGGATCCGTTTCGTACCTTTTTTATGCCGATCGGCTTGCCCAACTCCCGTTTGGGGTGATCGCCATCGCTGTCAGCACCGCCCTGCTGCCGACCCTGACACGACAACTCAGCGGCGGCGAGACCGAGGCGGCAAAGGACAGCCTTAACCGCGCCCTCGAGTTCGCGTTTCTCTTGATGCTGCCGGCGACCGCCGCATTGATCGTCATCAGCGACCCGATCATCGGCGTGCTTTTCGAACGGGGTCAGTTTGGCCGCGCGGAAGTCAAGGCAACCGCGCCGGCATTGGCCGCCTATGCCGTCGGGTTGCCAGCCCTGTTGGTGATTAAGGCCCTATCGTCGGCCTTTTTCGCGCGCGGCGATACGAGCACGCCGGTCAAGGCGGCTTTGGTCGCCGCAATCGCCAACGTCGCCTTGAGTATCTTGCTCATGCAGGTCCTCGCTCACGTCGGCATCGCGCTCGCCTCATCGATAGCGGTCTGCCTCAATGCCGGCATCCTATGCGTCATCTTGTATCGGCGCGGCCACCTCGTGATCGATCGCCGCCTTCGCAACCGATTTCCGCGCACGGTGTTGGCCACGGTCGGCATGGTGCTGGCGCTGGTGGGGGCCGAGGTTGCGTTGGCGCCCTGGCTGACCAGTGCGTCGTTCATGCAGCGCATCCTGGGCCTGATGGCGCTGGTCGCCGCGGGAAGTATCGCCTATGGCGTGCTCGTCCATGTCCTCGGCGCGGCGCGGCTGAGCGAGGTGCGCGGGATCCTGAAGCAACGGGGCGCCGCTTGACCGGCTCGCCGACAGCGGCGATAAACCGGCGGGCAAATTACCGCTTCGGATGTAAGTGACCAAGCAATCGATGAAACGCGTTTTCTCTGGCGTGCAACCAACAGGCTCCTTGCACCTCGGCAACTATCTCGGGGCGATCCGCAACTGGATCCGACTGCAGGACGAGTATGAGTGCATTTTCTGCATCGTCGACCTGCATGCGATCACCGTGTGGCAGGATCCGGTGGAACTTCGTGCCAACACCAGCCTCGTCGCCGCCGCGCTGCTCGCGGCGGGGATCGATCCGCGAAAGAGCATCCTGTTCGTCCAAAGCCAGGTCGCGGCTCATGCCCAGTTGGCCTGGGTCTTCAACTGCGTGGCGCGTCTCGGCTGGCTCAACCGGATGACCCAGTTCAAGGAGAAGGCCGGGAAGAATCGGGAAAACGCCTCGGTGGGGCTGTTCGCGTATCCCAACCTCATGGCCGCCGACATCCTCGCCTACAAGGCAACGCACGTGCCGGTGGGCGAGGATCAAAAACAACATCTGGAACTCGCTCGGGATATCGCGATCAAGTTCAACCACGACTACGGCAGGGACGTCTTTCCGATTGTTGAACCGCTGATTCTCGGCCCCGCCGCGCGCGTCATGTCGCTCAAGGATGGCTCGAAGAAGATGAGCAAGTCGGACCCTTCGGACCAGTCGCGGATCAATCTGACCGATGACGCGGAGGCAATCGCCTTGAAGATCCGAAAGGCGCGAACCGACCCGGAACCGCTGCCGGGCGATGCGCTCGGGTTGCGAGACCGCCCGGAAGCCAACAACCTGATCGGTATGTTCGCGGCGCTCTCGGATAGCGAGATTGCTGACGTGTGCGCCCGATTCGCCGGTGCGCCGTTTTCCGCCTTCAAGCAGGAATTATCGGACCTGGCGGTCGAGACGCTGACCCCAATAACCGGTGAGATGCGACGCCTTTTGGACGATACGAGCCATGTCGAGGGAATTCTCGCCGATGGCGCGGCGCGCGCCGCGGCATTCGCCGAACCGATCATTGCCGACGTCTACGATACCATCGGACTCAGGCGGCCGGTGAGCCGTTCCGGGCGTTCTTGACACCTCGTCGCGCGCCGACCATGTGAAAGGGTGAAGATCGTGTCGCGCCAACAGGCTTGGTAAATTGTGGACCGACCATAAAGGAGAGATGGTGAGCGATGTTCATTCAAACCGAGGCGACGCCTAACCCGGCGACAATGAAATTCTTGCCCGGCTTCACCGTGATGGCGGAAGGCTCCGTAAATTTTCCTCAGGCCGACGCGGCGAGCAATTCCCCCCTCGCCAAGCGACTGTTCGCGCTCGAGGGCGTTTCGGGCGTGTTCCTCGGCAGCGACTTCGTGACGGTGACCAAGGAAGGCAGCGAGGATTGGGAGACCATCAAGCCGATCATTCTCGGCGCGCTGATGGATCATTTCACCTCTGGCGACCCGGTGATGATCGGTTCGGGACCTGTTTCCGAGGCCGCCGAAGACGATGAGATTACCGTCCAGATCAAAGAGCTGCTCGATACCCGGGTGCGTCCGGCGGTGGCTCAGGACGGCGGGGATATCGTTTTCGAAGGCTACGAAGACGGGATCGTTTACCTGCACATGCAGGGCTCGTGCTCCGGTTGTCCGAGTTCGACCGCGACGTTGAAACACGGCATCGAAAACATGCTGCGCTATTACATCCCCGAGATTCAGGAAGTCCGCGCCGTCGATTGGTAGGCGCCGCGCGAGAGGGCCGGGACAGCTTCCCGCCGATACCAAACACCCGGCGAGGGGTCGGTGACCGCCTTGTCCAATCTCGCGGTGTAGACATCAGGGGCACTCTTATGAACTCACGTGTCGATGAGACATCACTTGATCGGCTGTTTCGGGCCGCGCGGACCTACAGCAAATGGCGCGATGAGCCGGTCGGCGAAGATCTTCTTCGCGCCGCCTGGGATCTCGCGCGGATGGGCCCGACCAGCGCCAATTGCAGTCCGGCGCGGATCGTATTCGTGATGTCTCGGGGGGCGAAGGAGAAACTCAACCCCTGTCTCGCCGCCGGTAACGTGGAGCAGACGATGACTGCTCCGGTGACGGCGATCATCGGCCACGACATGGAATTCTACGAGAGGCTACCGGAGCTTTTTCCGCATACGGACGCACGATCCTGGTTCGCCGGCAACGCGCCGCTGATCGAGTCGACGGCTTTCCGCAACGGCTCTCTCCAGGGAGCCTATTTCATCCTCGCCGCCCGCGCGGTGGGGCTTGATTGTGGCCCGATGTCCGGTTTCGACAACGCAAAGGTGGACGAGGCATTTTTCGCCGGAACGACCGTGAAATCGAATTTCCTGTGCAATCTTGGCGTTGGCGACCCGGAACACCTATATCGGCGCGCGCCGCGGCTGGCCTTCGACGACGCCTGCTCCGTCGTTTAGGGGGCAATCCCGCATCATGGGCACGGCAAGCACGCTGTCCGATAGCACCGGATAACGGCCGCGCGGACTGAATAACTGGTAGTGCCACCACTCATTGCGGAAAAAATCGAACCCCGCCGCGGTCATCAGGCCGAGTAACAATAGGCGGTTGCGTTGCGCGTTAGCCGGAATAACCGTGTCTCCGTGCCAGGAGCGTCGGCTTAAATCATCGAAGTCGGTGCCCATTTCCAACTCGGCGCGACTGTCGGCGTCGACCAGCGTCACATCGACCGCCACGCCCATGCTGTGCGGAGAACCCCGGCGCGGATCCGTGATGTAGTCAGGGTCCGGACATGCCGCCCAGAGTCGCCATTGGGCCTCGGCCGGCCTGAAGGCGTCGAAGATCTTCAGGCGCAGCCCCAGGAGCGCGGCGATTGTCACCGCCCGGACGAGCAACACCGCCGCGTCGGCGTGCAGATAGCAATGGGCATGGCAATAGATCTGCCGCCTGGTAAAATTGCGATCGGTCGCATAGACCAGATCGATGTCGATGCCGAGTTCCTGGGCACTGAGGGCGACGAGTGTCATGGCCGTTCCGTTCATCTGCAATGATCCGCGCGAACAGTCGACCGATCGGGCGTTCTGCGTCAAGCCATGGTGAGCCTCGCCACTTCGAAGTCACCCCCGTTAATCCTGGCCTTCGACACATCCTCGGCTCAGTGTTCCGTCGCGCTGCACGCAGCGGAGACGTTGTACTGTCAATCTGCCCCGATGGTGCGCGGGCATTCGGAAACGTTGCTGCCGATGATTTCCGTCGCCCTGCAAACAGTCGGCTTGTCCTACGCAGCGATCGACCGGATCGCGGTCGGCGTTGGACCCGGCGCGTTCACAGGTATTCGTATCGGCATTTCGGGCGCGCGCGCCCTCTCCATGGTCTTGAACAAGCCGGCCGTCGGCGTGTCGAGCCTCGACGCCGCCGCCGCCGTCGTCGGCCAGCAGGCCTTGGCGGAGCGGTCACTCGTTGTCGCCATTAACACCAAAAGGGGCGATTTCTATGTGGCGTCGTATGATCACTGCCGCGCGCGAACGCTCGATCCCTGTGTCATGAGTCACGAAGAGATCGCCCGTTACGCGCCGAAACTTGGCGCGTGCGTCGTGGCTGGCGACGCCGCGGAGACCGTAAGCGCGTTTTTGAATGCGCATGGGGCCATTGCGGAGACCGCCGACGGCGTCCTCGGCGTCCCGCAAGCGCGCCTGGTCGCCCTCTGCGCCAGCTCGGATTGCGCTGTTGCACGGATCGTCATCCCCCCGCGACCGCAATACCTGCGCGGGCCGATGACGGGCGCCCCGAGATCTCCGCTGCGGTCCACCGAATAGAAAAAGGAATGCGCGATCATGGCGCGAATCGTTATCGCGCGGCGATGGATGGCGGCGCCGATCGCGGAATTGCAAAGCCGGTCCCTACCGGAAGCGCCATGGACCCCCGAAGAGATCCGTGACTTTTTGGCCGAACCGACTTCGCTGGTTTTCGCGGCCGCTGGCGAAGGGAATGCCATAGATGGCTTCGTGCTGTGTCGCCACACATGCGAGGAGGCGGAAATACTTTCGATAGTCGTTGCGGAGTGCCGTCAAGGAACTGGGCTCGGCACGAGGCTCCTGCTCAGGGCACTGTCGGCGGTGCGCCGGCGTGGCGGCGGCCGGGTCTTTCTCGAGGTGTCGCCGCGTAACGAGCCGGCGCTGAGACTCTATCGCAAGCTCGGATTCACGCGGCTCGGCGTTCGTAAGGACTACTACCGGCGAGGGTATGGGAATTGGGAGGACGCCTTGACCCTGATGAAACGCGTGGTTCCCCGCGCCGCGAATGGGAGTGGGCCTATCCCGACTTCCGAAAAATGAGGCGCCTGACCGCATTCGTTGCCGAGGCCGTTGGCTCGACCTCCAGCGACAAGACCGCATGGCCTTGCTGCGAGATCGACCGCGGCACGTTGCGTATCGGTTCGTCGCCGGCCAAACGGATCTCGGCGATTTCGCCCGGCCTCATTTGTTCGATCAGGAGCGTTGTCCTAACGAAGGTCATAGGACACGTGTCGGTGGTTATATCCAAGAAATATTGCGGGGTGATTTTTTGGAGCACGCCTTGTGAATTTTTCATCGTCCGAACTTGCTCTCATGCCATGGATTTTTTATATGAGTATATTGATCGCACATAATGAGGGAAAAGTTGTTCGATGTCCGACAAGGCAAACTTTACTGAGATGCTAGAGATGACCACCGAGATTGTTGCTGCTCATGTCGGCAACAATCCCATTCCTGTTGCCGACCTACCTAATCTAATTCAAGACGTATACAAGACATTAGTTTCGGTCGGTGCCGAGCCCCAGGCCGCCGAACGCCCCAAACCAGCGGTGCCGGTCAAGAAATCGGTCTACCCCGACTACATCGTTTGCCTGGAAGATGGTAAGAAACTGAAAATGTTGAAGCGGCACCTCAAGAGTGCTTACAACATGACCCCGGAAGAATATCGGGAGCGTTGGGGATTGTCAGCCGACTACCCCATGGTTGCTCCGAACTATGCGCGCCACCGGAGTAATTTGGCGAAAGAGATTGGTCTTGGAACAACGCGTCGCGGCCGTCCTTCAAACTGATGACAGCAAACGCATGAAAAGTCCGCCCGCAACAGCGCCAACCTAAAAAGTCAACAATACCAAAAGTCAACGGGGAAAAAGATGCCGCCCATATCGCGTATCGAGCAGCTTTGCATCGACAAGGGGATGAAGATGACCGGACAGCGCCGCATTATCGCGCGGGTTTTGTCCGAAGCCAACGATCATCCCGACGTCGAGGAAGTGTATCGGCGCGCTGTCAGTCTGGATCCGAAAATCAGTATTGCGACGGTGTACCGCACTGTACGGCTGTTCGAGGAGGCAAGCATCCTTGATCGGCACGACTTCGGAGATGGGCGGTCTCGATACGAGGAGGCGACCGAAGAACATCACGATCACCTGATCGACCTGCAATCCGGTGCCGTCACCGAGTTTCGAAGCGCGGAGATCGAGGCTTTACAGCGAAAAATCGCGCTAGATCACGGGTACGAGTTGGTCGGACACCGGCTCGAGCTCTATGGCATTCCGTTGAACGATTCGAAAAAAGATCAATAACCGGTCGCCGGCGGCGGCTTTCACTCCTTCAGCGGCTTGCCACGCCCGGTCGAAGCGATCATTATTCGCCGGATCGAACCAAGACTTGCTTCTCCATCCGGATATAGACGTCGCCCGAAAACCTTGCGCAAGAAAGTTTTCATAAAAACCTACGGTTGCCAAATGAACGCGCACGACTCGCAGCGCATGGCCGAGGTGCTGGCGCCGCTCGGGTTCACGGGCGCGGACCGACCGGAAGATGCCGATGTCGTCATCTTGAACACCTGCCATATCCGCGAGAAAGCGGCCGAGAAGGTCTATTCCGAACTTGGCCGGCTTCGACGCGTAAAGCAGGCACGGCGGGAGTCCGGGGGCGACCTGATTCTGGCCGTCGCCGGCTGTGTCGCCCAGGCGGAAGGTGAAGAGGTTTTCGACCGCGCGCCGTTCGTCGATATCGTTTTCGGCCCCCAGACCTACCACAAACTTCCCGACATGGTGGCGCGGGCGACGCGGGCGTCCGCCAAGGTTCTGCAGACGGACTTGCCCGTCGAGGAGAAGTTCGATTGCTTACCGCCGGCCAGGGCCACCGGCTGCACCGCGTTTGTAACCATTCAGGAGGGATGCGATAAATTCTGCTCGTTTTGCGTCGTGCCATATACGCGCGGCGCTGAATTTTCCCGCCCCGCCCAGGATGTTCTGGACGAAGTGCGCGGGCTCGCGCGAGCCGGTGTGCGGGAGATCACGCTGCTCGGACAGAACGTTAACAACTATCACGGCTTCATGCTCCCGGAGCGCACGGAGTGGAGCCTGGGCCGATTGATCCGCGAAATGGCGACAATCGCCGGCATCGATCGGATCCGCTACACCACCTCCTATCCGGCCGATGTTGACGAGGCACTGATCAGCGCCCACCGGGATGTCCCTGCCTTGATGCCGTTTCTGCACCTTCCGGTCCAGTCGGGCTCGGATCGGATCCTGGCGGCAATGAATCGGCGGCACACCGCCGATGACTACCGTCGCCTGGTCGACCGGTTGCGCGCCGCGCGGCCGGATCTCGCGTTGGCCTCCGATTTCATCGTCGGATTTCCCGGCGAGACCGACGCGGATTTTCGCCAGACCCTTCGGCTCGTCGAGGAGATCGGCTTCGCTCAGGCTTATTCGTTCAAGTACTCGCCGCGTCCGGGAACCCCGGCGGCGGACCTGCCGCGGGTCGAGCAACGCGTCAGCGGCGAGCGCTTGCTGGAATTACAAGCGCTGTTGAAGGCGCAGCAGCATCGGTTCAACGAGTCCGTCATCGGCGACGTCATGCCGGTCTTGGTCAGCGGTCGCGGCCGCAATGTCGATCAGAGCGTCGGGCGCACGCCTTACATGCAGGCCGTGCACGTGTCGTCGTCCGGGGCGGATATCGGCCAGATTCACGATGTCCGAATCGTGGGCGCGGGTCCGAACAGCCTTTCCGGTGAATACGCGGAAATCGCAGCCGCATGAGCCGGGTCTCGAAAGCGGCCTCCTCGACCGCGAAAGGCGACGCAACGCTGGAACGAACCATTGGTGACAATCGATTGGCTCTCGAGTTGTTCGGCGCGCACCATGGCCACCTCGTCAAGATCGAACAGGCATTCGGCATCGCCATTGATGCCCGCGGCAATCACCTGTCCTTGAGCGGGGACCACGCCTCGGTCGCCCAAGCGGCAAGTGTCCTGGATTCCCTGCTGGAACGCGTGCAAAAGGGGCAATCGTTGCGGGCCCACGATATCGACGCCGCGATCCGGATGGTCAACGCGCCAGTGCCGACCGAGGGCAATATTCCCGTCGTCGCCTTGCGGCAGAAATCCATCGCGCCCAGGTCGCCAACCCAGGCCGAATACATTCGCGCCATTGACCGAAGCGATCTTGTGTTTGGGCTGGGGCCTGCCGGTACGGGCAAGACGTATCTAGCCGTTGCCAAAGCAGTGGAACGACTGGTCAACGGACAGGTCGACCGGATCATTTTATCGCGCCCCGCCGTTGAAGCCGGAGAGCAACTTGGTTTTCTGCCCGGCAGCATGCGGGAGAAGGTCGACCCCTACCTGAGGCCTCTGTATGACGCGTTGTACGACATGTTGCCCGCGGCACAGGTGATCAAACGCCTGGAAAGTGGCGAGATCGAAGTCGCGCCATTGGCCTTCATGCGGGGCCGGACGCTGGCCAACGCGTTCGTGATCCTTGATGAGGCGCAGAACACCACCGCCGTGCAGATGAAAATGTTTCTAACCAGGCTCGGGGAGCACGCGCGCATGGTGGTCACGGGCGATTTGAGCCAGGTCGATCTGCCGAAAGGCACCCGATCCGGCCTACGGCAGGCGCTCGAGATCCTACATGACGTCAAGGGCATCGATTTCGTTCACTTTACCGCCAAGGACGTTGTAAGGCACCCGCTGGTAACCCGGATTGTCCGCGCGTATGACGACGCGGAAGAACGAATGAAGCTGGGAGCCCAGTACGAAGCCGCCGAGTCGAGTAACCGTGTCGCCCTCGATAACGATTGATGTGCGGGTAATTTCGCACTCTTGGTCGGAGCGGGTGCCGGGGGTGGTCGGGTTATGCGAAACGACCGTTCGAACGGTTTTCGATGCCGTGAAGCCGCCGCTTGGTGCTGCGGAGGTGAGCATCGTACTTGCCGATGCGGAGCGGTCCCGTATTCTCAATCGAGACTATCGAGGCATGGATAAGCCAACGAACGTTCTGGCCTTTGCCGTTCTGGATGCGCCGGCCGAGATGGCGGCCCTTGCCCGCAATCAAGACGCGATGCCGGTTCCCCTTGGCGATGTTATCCTTGCTTACGAACCGTGCAGCGAGGAGTCGGCGGCACAAGGGAAGACTTTTGTCGACCACTTATGCCATCTTGTTGTTCATGGTATGCTGCACTTGTTGGGATATGATCACGAGACGCAGGCGGACGCCGAGAAGATGGAAAGGCTGGAAATTTCGGTCCTTGCCGCCCTTGATGTTCCGAATCCGTATTGAAAAGGCGCGGGAGCCTTACCACCGGTGCGACGGCACATTCAGTCAACGGCGGATGACGATCGCGGCAGCGCGGTCACCGGCTTGAGCGGCGGCGAACATGATGACGGGATCCGACGTGTCGTGCGCCGGCTTCTGCGTGGCATTGGCCTTTCGCGCAATGGCGACGGCTCCGTCAAGGACAGCCTTGATGAACTGATCGAGAGCCGCGAGGAGACGGAGAAGCCGCTTGGCGAGGACGAGCGTATCCTTCTCACCAATGTGCTTCACTTGCGCGAACGATCCGTGGAGGATGTGCAAGTGCCGCGCGCCGATATCATTGCCGTACCGAGCGATGCGTCGCTTGCCGAAGTCGTCGACGTCATGACTTCATCGGGCCATTCCCGTCTGCCCGTCTATCGTGAAACGCTCGATGACTCCGTCGGCATGGTTCATATCAAGGATATTCTTGCGTGGCGGGGTTCCGACGCCGATTTCGATTTGTCAAGTATGGTCCGTCCCGTTCTTTTCGTCGCACCGTCCATGGAGATTCTCGAACTCTTGTTGCAGATGCGGCTTGATGGGTCTCATTTGGCTTTGGTGGTCGATGAATTCGGCGGCATCGATGGCCTCGTGACAATCGAGGACCTCGTTGAGGAGATTGTCGGCGAATTCACCGATGAACATGGGCGACAGAGCGAGCCGAGTGTCGTCCAGCGCGGCGCGGGGCTGCTGGACGCCGATGCCCGCGCGCCGATCGAAATTCTCGAGGAACATTTCGGCCCGATCCTGGAAGATGAGGAGCGCGACGAGATCGATACCGTCGGCGGGCTTGTTGCCTCGCTCGCCGGCCGAGTTCCCATACGCGGCGAGTTGATTTCGCACCCCTCCGGGGTTGAGTTCCAGATCGTCGACGCGGACCCAAGGCGGATCAAACGCGTCCGAATCCGCGGCGAGAAAGTCCTCGACAAGCGCGATTCGGCGGCGAAGGACAACGACGCGACGGGCATTCAAGCCTGATGATTTCCAAGACAGCCGCCGTGGGCCGCGGCCTCCGAACCGTCGCGTCCGGGCTGGGCGCGACCCTGGGGCGATGGCGCCATTGGTGCGCCGAAACGAGCGGGTTCAAGCGCGGCCTGCTGGCGATGGGCTTTGGCGCGGTCGCGGTTTTCGCGCTGCCCCCGGTTCATTTCCTGCCGGCTCTCATTCCCGCCTTCGTTGGATTGGTATGGTTGGTGGACTCGTCCCGGGGCTGGAGGGGCGCGTGCGGGGTCGGTTGGTGGTTCGGTTTTGGGTATTTTTGCGCCGGTCTCTACTGGATCGCCAATGCCCTGTTGACGAAGCCGGAGGAGTTCGGCGCCCTGATCCCGGTGGCCATTGGCGGGCTGTCGGCCCTGTTGGCCGGCTTCACCGCCATCGCGGCCGGCCTCGCATCGCTGTCGCGCGCCCGAGGCATTTCCTTCGTTCTGGCCTTGGCGGGGGGATGGGCAATCGCCGAATGGTTACGAAGCTTTGTGCTGACGGGGTTCCCCTGGAACCTGATCGCGTCCGTCTGGGCCGAGGCCGACCCGATGTTACAGGTGCTGGCCGTCGTTGGGCCTTACGGTCTTGGCTTGCTTACGGTGGCCGTGGCGGGGATGCCGGCGATCCTCGTCGATTACCGCGGCAAAATGCGACATGCCGTTCTTGCGGTGGGGATCGCCTTCACCGGCGCGGCGGTGGTTTGGGTTGGCGGAACGGTCCGTTTGGGCATCGCCGGGCCTCCTCGATTTGTCGACGACATCCGGTTGCGCCTTGTCCAACCGAACATCGAGCAAACGCTCAAATGGCGACCGGAGCTTCGGTATCGGCACATACTCGATCAGGTGCGTCTCGGCGCCACTCCCACCTCCATCCCCCCCACCCACATCATCTGGTCTGAAGTCGCCGCCCCCCTTGTTCTTGATGACCACCCGGATGTCGTGTCGGCGATCGGCGCCGCCACTCCAGAGGGCGGATTGACGTTGTTGGGCGCGCTTCGCCGTTCCGGAAGTGGCGAGCCCACGCGGTTATGGAACAGTCTTTGGGCGATCGACGCGGCAGGTCGGCCGCTGATGACCTATGACAAGGCCCACCTCGTTCCCTTCGGCGAATATGTGCCGTTCCGGGAAATCATCGGCATTGCCAATGTTACCGGAGGCAATACCGATTTCACGCCGGGTCCGGGCCGTCGGACGCTTCGCCTTCCGGCGACACCGCCGGTGAGCCCGCTGATCTGCTATGAAGTGATCTTCCCGCGATCGGTTGTCGACGACGCGGAACGCCCGGGGTGGATCCTCAACATTACCAACGACGCATGGTACGGCTACTCGGCGGGGCCCTATCAACATTTCGTGGCCGCGCGCATGCGCGCCGTCGAGGAAGGCATGCCGCTGGTTCGGGTTGCAAATACCGGAATTTCCGGGATTATCGATCCTTACGGCCGCGTCACGAAGCAACTTGGACTAGAAGTGCGCGGCGTGATCGACGGCCCGCTTCCCCTTTCTATTCCCGAAAAAACTATTTATGCTCGAATCGGGAACGGTGTTGTGCTCGCTCTGGCGGTTGCGTTGGTGCTTTGGCCTCGCGTGAGGTCGCGAAAAGTAGACGTTTAGGGCGATTTTCTCGCAATAAAACAGATTAAACGCGAGGAAATCTTGCGAAAACGCCAGAAATTTGCATATTATGCATGGGCTGCATCTAATGCGGCTTCTTTTCCCGTCCTTGTTGTGGGAACCAGCTTGCGCGCAACATCGGGTCGTGGGTTCGGACAGCGCGTGAACCGTGTGAGTTTCCTGGTGCGGGAATTGGGTGTACTAATAGGGACGGGACCATCAGGATGGCTAAAGTAGAGAAAATGACTGAAAACGGGCCAAATCCCGTCGATGTTCATGTCGGAAGTCGCGTGCGCCTCCGCAGGACGTTGCTTGGCCTAAGCCAAGAGAAGCTTGGGGAAGCGGTCGGCTTAACATTTCAACAAATCCAAAAATACGAGCGAGGCGCCAATCGGATCGGTGCTTCCCGGTTGTTCGAGTTTAGCCGCATTCTCGATGTCCCTGTCTCCTTCTTCTTCGATGACATGGCTGACCGGGTAATGGGCAATAACGGCGTTGGCGCCGCCGGCATGGCGGACCAGCCGCAAGCACCGCTCGACGCGGATCCCCTCACGCGCCGAGAAACGCTCGAACTCGTGAGGGCCTACTATCGGATCGGCGATCCGCAGGTGCGCAAACGCCTGTTCGAATTGGCGAAATCGCTTGGAACCGCAGAAGACGCCCAGTAGGGGCGCGGTGTTTGCCGCCGAGTTTCCCATACAACCGCCTTGACGCGTTCTGGCATCTTTGCGAGAACTGCGCATCACCAGCCACTGATACCCACTTGTTCCTCTGATTCGCGTTGCAACGCGTCTTGAAGGCGCTTGCGGCTGGCATGTCTCGACTTAAACCTCAGAATGTTGTGGAGCCCAGGGATCGTGCGAAAGAACGATTTTTTGTTTACGAGCGAGTCGGTGTCCGAAGGGCATCCGGATAAGGTCTGCGACCGGATTTCCGATGCGATTGTCGATGCTTTTCTCGCTGCCGATAAAACGTCTCGGGTCGCGCTCGAAACTCTATGCACGACGAATTACGTCGTGTTGGCTGGGGAGGTTCGCGGACCGGACATCATGAATCATGACCGGATGCGAGAAATTGCCCGCCAGGCGATCCGCGATATCGGGTACGAGCAGCACGGATTCCATTGGAAGGACGCGGAGATCACCTCCCACGTCCATTCCCAGTCGGCGGACATCGCCCAGGGTGTCGATGCATCCGGCAATAAGGACGAAGGCGCCGGTGACCAGGGAATCATGTTTGGGTACGCCTGTCGCGAAACCGACGCCCTGATGCCGGCGCCCATTCACTATGCCCATCGGATTCTTCGCAAAATGGCCGAGGCCCGGCATGACGGCCGCGTCGCGGATCTGAGGCCTGATTCAAAAAGCCAGGTGACGCTTCGGTATGTCAACGGGAAGCCGGCCGGCGCCACCGCCGTCGTCGTTTCAACTCAGCATTCGGAAAGGGTTACAACCGATGAGGTGCGCGAACTGGTCCGCCCCTTCGTCGTTGATAGCCTTCCGGACGGTTGGATGTGCGATGAGGAACACTTCTACGTGAACCCGACCGGACGCTTCGTTATCGGCGGTCCTGACGGCGACGCGGGCCTCACCGGGCGAAAGATCATCGTCGATACATATGGCGGCGCCGCGCCGCATGGCGGCGGCGCGTTCTCCGGCAAGGACCCGAGCAAGGTTGATCGGTCGGCGGCCTATGCCGCGCGATATCTTGCCAAGAACGTCGTGGCTTCCGGTATCGCCGACTATTGCACCATACAATTGTCCTATGCGATCGGCGTCTCTCATCCCATCTCGGTTTATGTCGACACCCATGGCGCCGACCGCGTGAACGAGGACGAACTCTCCAAGGTCATTCAAGAGATTGTCCCGTTGACGCCGCGCGGTATTCGGGAACGACTGAACCTGGATCAACCCATCTACGCGCGAACCGCCGCTTACGGCCATTTCGGGCGGGAACCGGAACCCGACGGCGGGTTCTCCTGGGAGCGTGTTGATTTCGCGGATGACTTGCGGCGCGCATTCGGAGAACGCTGACAACGCTAACGGCGCCGCGGCGACCCTGGATACGGATCGACCGTACCGCTACGTGGGACGCCGACGGGGGCGCCGTCTGCGTCCCGCGCAACGCATCCGCCTTGAGCAGATGCTTCCGCGTCTCCGAATCGCTGGAGGCGCGGAGAATGCCCGCCGATTTGATCCGCGCATCGACGCCTTCGAGGAGCGGCGACCCGTTTGGCTCGAAATCGGTTTCGGGCGAGGCGAACACTTGGCTGCGCAAGCGCGAGAACATCCGGATGTCGGCTTCATCGGTATTGAACCGTATCTCAACGGCGTAGCGGCCGCGCTGGCTCTCGTCGAACAAGCAACTCTCGCCAACGTGCGGCTGGTCGTGGACGACGCGCGGAACTTTCTCCCCCGGCTGGCGACCGGCAGCATCCGTCGCGTTTTTGTCCTCTTCCCAGATCCGTGGCCTAAAAAGAAGCATCAACGCCGCCGACTATTCTCCTCGGAAACCGTGGATGAATTAGCGCGCGTCTTGGAGGCAGGCGGCGAGCTGCTGGTGGCCACCGATCATCAAGACTATGCGGAATGGATACGCCGCGTCGTGTGCGGCCATCCGGAAATGCGAATGCGCGACGAGACGGGCTTCGCGAACGATCACCCCTCTCGGGACCTGTTCAAAACCCGATATCAGAAGAAAGCCGAGCGCTCGGGAACACCGATCATCTATTTTCGGTTCCAACGCGACCCGACGAACCCTGCGGAGAGGCGCCTTGCCGGTGACGATTAAGTCTTGTGTGATTAGCCGATCGGTTTATATTTCGCGTATCTAACCAACGTCTTTACGCTCAGGTGGCGGGTCGAAAGTCGACCGGATCTTCGGCGGAGGTAGGCCTGCGGCCTGCCTTTTTTTGTTTCCTGTCTTGGGCCAGGACGGGTGGCGGACACGGGAGAAGTGGCATAGGTGAATCGTCTGGAACGCTTGTCGACTACAATCGAGCCAATCATGGCGACATTGGGATATTCCCTCGTCCGCTTGCTGGTGACCGGCCAGCAATCCCCGCGAGTGCAAATCATGGCCGAACGAGACGATTTGCGACCGTTAACGATCGATGATTGCGCCAAGCTGAGTCGGGCGTTGTCCGCCAGGCTGGATGAGGCGGATCCTATGTCATCTTCCTACACGTTGGAGGTTAGTTCGCCGGGGGTTGATCGGCCACTCGTAAAACTAGCCGATTTCGAGCGTTTCGCCGGACGGTTGGCGCGGGTCGATCTTCGCGAACCCGTGCAAGGGCGCCGACGGTTTGCCGGTAGATTGTTGGGGATCGACGGGGCGGAAATCCGGCTACAGATAAACGACGCTGAGGTTCGCCTTTCATTCGAGAATATTGGTCGCGCCAAGCTTGTGATGGATCATGCGATCCTCGCGGAGGCCCCGACGGGGGACGGTGCCGGGCGATCTTCAGAGGCGGAGTCGCAATGACGGAAAGAAGCGGAGAAGCGAGCATTGTTCACGCCCGACCTGAGCTCCTCCAGGTGGCTGATACCGTGGCTCGCGACAAGAACATCGACCGCGACGAAGTGTTCGATGCCATGGAGCATGCCATCCAGAGAGCCGGACGTTCGAAATACGGTCACGATCGCGATATCCGCGCGCGGATTGATCGGACGAGCGGTGAGATCAGCTTGGCAAGGTACTTGCGGATCGTCGATGTCGTCGAGGACGAGGCAACCGAGATCGGTCTCGACGCGGCGCGTAAACGCAACCCCTCGGCGATGATCGATGACTACATCGTCGATGAACTGCCACCAATCGATTTCGGGAGGATCGCGGCGCAAACCGCAAAACAGGTTATCGTTCACAAGGTGCGGGAGGCGGAGCGGCACAGGCAGTACGAAGAGTACAAGGATCGGGTTGGCGACGTGGTGAACGGCGTTGCCAAGCGCGTTGAATTCGGCCATGTCATCGTCGATCTGGGGCGCGCGGAGGCGATACTTCGGCGCGAAGAGACAATCCCGCGCGAACACGTTAACGTCGGCGACCGAGTGCGATGCCTGGTTCTTGACGTTCGCGAAGAGCCGCGCGGGCCGCAGATCTTTCTGTCGCGCACGCACCCGACTTTCATGGCGAAGCTGTTCACCCAGGAAGTGCCCGAGATCTACGAGGGGATCATCGAGATCAAATCAGTGGCACGGGACCCTGGATCGCGCGCCAAACTCGCGGTGCTCTCCAATGACTCCAGTATCGATCCGGTCGGGCCTTGCATCGGGATGCGCGGCTCGCGCGTGCAGGCGGTCGTCGGCGAGCTCCAGGGCGAGAAAATCGATATCATCCAGTGGTCCGCGGATCCTGCCACCTTCATCGTCAATGCGCTGGCCCCGGCGGAAGTCGCGAAGGTCGTGCTCGATGAAGAAAGCAATCGCATCGAAGTCGTCGTGCCGGACGATCAATTGAGTTTGGCCATCGGCCGGCGGGGGCAAAACGTGCGCCTGGCATCCCAGCTTACGGGGTGGGATATCGACATTCTCACCGAGGACGAGGAATCGCAGCGCCGTAACGAGGAGTTCAAGAAGCGTTCGCAGGCATTCATCGACTATCTCAACGTCGATGACGTTCTCGCGCACCTGCTCGTGGCCGAAGGATTCACCAGCATCGAGGACGTGGCGTACGTTCCCTTGACGGATTTGGTTGAAATCGAGGGTATGGACGAGGAACTCGCCCATGATCTTCGGCAGCGCGCCAGGGACGCCCTCACCGCCCGGGAATCCGAGGACAATGAGAAGCGGATCAATCTGGGTGTCGATGACGATCTCGCGGCGATCGTCGGGCTCAAACCATCGATGCTGGTATCACTTGGCGAGCAGGGGATAAAGACGCTCGACGATTTGGCGGATCTTTCGGGGGACGAACTGCTAGAGATGCTGCCGGAGGGCGCGCTGCCGGAAGAGAAGGCAAACGAAATCATCATGGCGGCGCGGGCCCACTGGTTCGAGGAACCGGAAGCCACCGACGACGTGCTGGCAAAAAAGGTGCCGAATGCGACCAATCCATCGGCATCCAAATGACCTAGGGCGCGTTTTCACCGACGATTTGGGTGCCGAGATAGAGGAGCGGCATCGGAATTCGCACCGCCGCTGTCTCGCCTCCGGGGCTGTGCTGCCGAAGGGCGCATTGTTGCGGTTTGTTGTTGGGCAAGACGGCGTTTTGGTGTTTGATGCGGATGAGCGGCTGCCCGGCCCGGGCTGCTGGATCAAGGCTGAACGCGCGCTGTTGGAGCACGCCTTCCGTCGCCGTTTGTTCGCCAAGGCAGCAAAGCAACATGTCGAAGCGCCAAGCCCGCTCGTCGACCATGTCGCCCTGCGTCTTCGGCAACGCTGTTTGAATGCCATCGGGCTCGCCCGCCGCGCCGGTCGTTGCGTTGTTGGGCATGGTAAGACAACTAAAGCGTTGGAGCGGCCGGATACCAGCATCGTGCTGATCGCCGCGGATGGCAGTGATGGTGAACGTGCCAAGCTTTGCGCCAGGGTGGTTGGGCTGAACCTCGTCGATGATTTCATGGCTGCCGAATTGGGCGCCGCTCTCGGTCGCCCACGGGTGGTCTACGGTAGCATCCAACAAGGACGCTTGGCGGCCAACCTGCTTCGCGACGTGAATCGTTTGCGCGGCGTTGACAGGGTTGACGGGAAAAAGGACTGTCAGGCCTCTCTTGTTTCGACAAACGCGATTACGGATCTCTGATGACCGATACAACTGAACGCCAAGAGAAAAAAACGGGACAGGTCAGTCGTCCAAAGCGGCTTGAACTGAAGAAAACTGTCGAGAAAGGCCAAGTGAAACAAAGTTTTTCGCATGGCCGATCGAAGATGGTAACGGTCGAGGTTCGTAAAAAGCGAACGTACGCCGCAGATTCACGGGGCCGTCTCTCGGAGGTCGGGCATGGCGCCGAGGCCGACCGCCCCGAACGGCCCGCGGCAGTTGAAGCCAAGTCGGCTGGACGGCGGTCTCAGTCCCATGAGCAAACGCCGGCCAAGCTAACCAGCCACGAGCTGGCCGTTCGGGCTCGCGTCCTCAAGGATGCGCTGAAAACGGAAGAGGAACAGCGCGCGGCGGCAAAGGAGCTTGAAGCGGCGATGGCCGCGGAGGCGCTGGCCGCCGAGGAGGCGGCGGCTGTCGCGCGGCTGCTCGAAGAGGGTGATCAAGCTGGCGAGTCGTCCGTCTCCACGGTGCACCCCGCGGAGGCGGATGAGCCCGAGGTCGCCAGTGCGGAAGCCGTTGAAGCGCGGCCGGCCGACGGTACCCCAGCGCCTGAAT
>CAYWRP010000016.1:0-52672 GCA_964460955.1 uncultured Rhodospirillaceae bacterium
GCGTCATTATCACCCTGCATGACCTCAGCCTGGCGGCCCGTTTCTGCGACCGCGTCGTCATCGTGGCCGACGGCCGCGTCGTCGCCGACGGGGCGCCCGACGTTGTCTTCGTGCCGGCGACCTTGGCCTCGGTCTTCCACGTCGACGCCAAGATCAGCAGCCAAGACGGACGGCGATACATCGTCCCGCTCGAGGTGGTGCGAACCGAGCGTCAGGACGCCGCGGCGGAGTAGAGAACCGTGATCGCCCGCCCGACACTGCCGCCACCGTCACAGAAGGACCAGAAACAGTTGCTCCTGGTGGGTGCCGTGCTGGCCTCCTTGTTTCTTCACGCCGCCGCCATCGCCGCCGTCGTGCAGCTGGCCGGCGGCCCTCCCGCTGCGTTGCCGCCGACGGCGATAGCGGTGGAGATCATCAGCATGTCGCCCGACCCGGGCGGACAGCCGAACGCCGGCCTGCCGACCCGCAGCTCCGCCCCGCCGGCGTCGGGGCCGCGAGCTGTCGCCGGCAAAGCAGCCGCGGAACCGGCTGCGCCGCAGACCGCCGACCATCCGGCGCCGGCCGCCAAGCCGACGGGCGAAGTGCTCGATGCCGCCGAAGTTCCGCCGACAGACAGAGCCGAGACGGCATCGTCGGCCAAGAGGCCGCCGGCCCCGCCGCAGCCGGTTGAGGCCAAAGAACCGTCGCCGGCGCCCGAAGCCCTCCCCGTCGACGAAGCCGCCCCGGAAATGGTCGACGCGACGCCGGTCACATTCCGGATTCCGCCCAATCGGCCGTCCGCGCCGGCACCGCGCACGCCGCCACCGCCGGCGCCGGAACGGGCGGAAGCGCCGTCGCCGGCGAAACGGGCGGCGAGCGAACCGGAGACGCCACCAAAACCGTTCGCTCCGGCCCAGTCGATCGCCTCAGTGCCGCCGGAGCCGCCGCTGCCATCGACGCGTGACTTGGCGCTGGACACTCAACTGGCGGCGGTGGGAACACCGATGCCGGGAGCGGCGGGCGGCATGCCAGGGGCGGGACCCGGCGTCGCCGGCGCCCGCCACGGCCCGCGCTTCCAGCTGGGCGCGCCCGGCAATCCGTTGCCCGAGTACCCAGAGCGCGCCCGCCGCCTTGGCCAGGAGGGCCAAGTCGTGTTGGCGGTCACCATCACCGCGGCGGGAGAACCACTATCGGTCGAGGTGGCCGCCAGCAGTGGCTACGCCGTCCTCGACCGCGCCGCCCTGCAGGCCGTGCGGCGCTGGCGGTTCCACCCGGCCGTCGGCGCCACCCCCAGGGAGGTGTCGCGGGTCAAGGTTCCGATCACCTTCCGGCTGCAAGACTGATCCCGACGGGCGCCCGATAATCGCGGCGGTGTTGGCCTTGTCGCCGTGCTTGGCTTGCGTGTCGTTGGCGCCATCTGGCATCGTGGATCAGCATGTGCAACGCCAAGTCATTGCATCGCACGCGCGATGAGATCGAGCGCTTCGTCCGGCGGATCGGATTGGCGCTTATCGGCGAGATGCCGCCGTTCGAGCCACGCTACCGGGTCGCTCCGCGCCAGCGTCACCTGATCTTCCGCCCGGTCGCGGACGCCGACGGAGAGCCACCGACGGTGCGCGCCGATCTCGCGCTGTGGGATCTCATCCCGCCAGGCGACGCCAAGCCGTTCTTGCGCACCAACGCGCGCGCCGAGGGACTGACCACCACGTGGCCCTGGAAGCTGTTCGTGCGCGCCAACCGATGCCTGGTCCCCAGCGACGGCTTTTTCGAACCGGAGAAACCAGGGCGCGGTAAAGGGTCGGCGCCGTGGTATTATTATACGATGCGCGACGGGGAGCCATTCCTGCTGGCCGGGCTGTACAGCGACACGGCCGATCCGCAAACCGGCGAGGTAACGACCAGCTACACAATCATCACCACCGAGGCCAACGCCGCCATCCGCGTCCATGACCGCATGCCGGCGATCATCGCCGCCGAGGATGCCGCCGAGTGGCTGTTCGCCGACGCGTTTCCCGGCCACCTGCTGGGTCCCTACCCTGCCGAGCGGATGACCGGCTGGCGCGTCACCGACGAGGCCAAGAATCCCAGGCGGGCCGATCATCCCGGCATGATCGCGCCGATCGACACACAGGCATCCTTGTTTTAGCCAGCGGAAACGTCTTCCGTGTCCGCACGCGGCGGCGCGCCTTGCCGGCGGCGACGGCAGCGTTCGGAACAGTGACGGACTTCGTCCCAGCAGGCGGCCCACTTGCGCCGCCAAGCGAAGGGACGCCGGCAGGTGGCGCAGGTCTTGGTCGGCAACGGCCGCCGGCGTAATCCCAACCGGCTCATAGATCGAGCGCCAACTGCCGCGATTTGCCGCCACTCCTCCGGCTCGGGTTGGCAGGTGGCAGCCCGCTCTTGCGGCTGCCATGCCTTTCCTGAATGGCGTCTGCCTGTTGGCGATAGTCGGCGCCGCGCCGCACCGCCCAGATGCGATCGCGCGCCAGCCGCGCCGCCGCCGTGTGGTCGACGATCGGCGCCGGGTAGTCGATGCCAATGACACATCCGGCGTCACGCTGTTCGAGCGGTGACATCCGCCATGGCTGGTGGATCGCTAGCGCCGGCACGTTCCGCAGCTCGGCCACGAAGCGGTGGATGAAGGCGCCCTCGGGGTCCTGATCGAAGGATTGTTTGACCGGGTTATAGATGCGCGGCGTGTTGATGCCGGTGGTGCCGCTTTGCATCTGCATCTGCGGGTAATGAATACCCGGCTCGTAGTCAACGAACATCCGCGCCAGATGCAGCGCCGGTTGGCGCCAATGCAGCCACAAATGATAAGCCGCGACCGCCGCCAGCATCGCCCGCATGCGAAAATTGATCCAGCCGGTCTCGACGAGGGCGCGCATGCACGCATCGACAAAGGGAAAACCCGTTCGCCCCTCCGTCCAAGCCGAGAAGCGGACCTCGTCGAAGGCACCCTCGCGCAGACCGTTGTAGGCGGGGTGCTGGTTCTCGAACTCCAGCGATGGCTGGTCCTCCAGTTTCTGCATGAAATGACAATGCCAGTGCAGCCGGCCATGGAAGGCGCGCAGCGCCGAAAGCCAAGTGCCTCGCTCCTCCGCCGGCAGCGCCTTGACGGCGGCGATACGCTGCAAGGTCGCTTGGGTTACCTCCCGCATCGAGACGGTTCCGGCGGCGAAATGCGCGCTGAGGCGCGAGCACGCGTCATAGGCGGTGTTGGGACTCGACATTTCCTTGTGATAGCGGGCGCCGCGAAGGTCGATAAACGTTCGCAGGAGGGTCAGCCCCGGCGTGCGGCCACCGGCTTGCCGCGAGGGACACGATTCGGCGGTCAGGCCAAGTTGTTGCGCGGTCGGCAGCGTCTCTCCGCCCACCCCCTCGACCGGGTGCAGGCGTTCCGGCGGTGGCAGCGGCGTCTCGGCCATCAGGCGGTCCCAGCGGCGGGCCCAGCCGTCGCGCCCCTTCAGGCCGCGCACCAGTCCGTGCTGGGCGACCTCGGTCCACGGGATGCCCTGCATCCGCGCCCAGATTGCAACCCGGCGGTCGCGAGCATAGGTCCAAGCGTTTCCGGTTTCCTGGTGCGACGTCAGATGGAAATCACCGAGTTGTTGGCGCAACGCTTCCAATACCGCCGTCGCATCGCCGATCCGCAGGACCAACCAAGCCCCGCGCGCCGCCAGCGACGCGTCGAGTTCGACCAGACTTTCGCGACAAAACGACCATTGTCGCGCCGAGGCGTCCGGCTGCCGCCAGAACACCGGTTCGACGATATAAAGCGGGACGACGCGGCCGTCTCGTGCCGCCTGCGTCAATGGCGCGTGATCGACAATCCGCAGATCTCTTTTAAACCAGACGACGGTGAGGGGACACATGCGCGCCACCTAAGCCAATGCTTGATCCAGACGACCTTGATACGATCCTGTCGGCACCCCGGTTTAGCGCCGCCATCGGCGACGCCGACGCTGACTCGCCGACCTTAGGCTCACGGGGCGGGATGGCGAATGGGATCGGCGCGGACCTCCTCGGCCGAGATCGGGTTCTGGGCGCCGGCGAAATAGAGCAATTGGCCACGCGGATCCAATAGCGGGCGGATGCGCAAGCGGTTCCAGAAGGGGGAGCCGTCCTTGCGATAGTTCAGGAGATCGACGGTTATCGGCCGGCGGTCGCGGATCGCTTGGCGGATCGCCTCGATGGTGTTCGGATCGGTGTCCGGTCCCTGCAGGAAGCGGCAATTGCGCCCCAGCACCTCGCTCGGCGGATAACCGGTCTGCGCCTCGAATTCCTCGGTGACGAATATGATTGGCATGTCCGGCCGGTGTGGGTCCGAAATGACCACGCTTTGCGCTTGTTCATCCTCCGACAGCATCGCAGCGGAGGCGAGATTGCCGTGTCCGTTGACGACCATGGATTATCCTCCTCGCGTTGGTGTTCAAGCCTGCCCGTTTTGGCTTCGGCAGACAAGCCCGCGTTGAAAGTTTCAATTGCAAGCCGCGGGCCGCCGAGACCATCTACAGTGCTGCGGGTGGGTGAGCCGACACCGTTCACCAGCCGTATGTACGCGCACCTGACAGAATTCGCTCACTACCAAGGATGGCCTACGCCCATGACGCCGCAGCGCTTTCTCGATGCCAACCGCCATTTCGCCGCCGCCCACGCCCGCGTGGTCTGGTTTGGCGCCCAATACGTAATTGCCAATCGCTTTGCGACGCGCGGCTGGACCCGGCGTCAGCCGCTCCGCAAAACCCTCGACGGCCTGCTGCCCCTCCTCGAAGACCTTGCCGAGCTGTTTCGGCGCGACCGCGACAACATCGCGCGAGGTGTTTACGAGGCGCCGTCGACGGAGGCGCCGAAACCGGGCATGGCCTTGGCCAACGCGGCGCGATATTTCGCCGATCTCGGCGTCGTCAACGCCAGGCGCGAGGGCAACCGGTTTCTCGAGGTCCGGGACAAGCTGAGCGTCAGTCCCAACGCCCGCCCGGCCTATTACCTGCGCAATTTCCATTACCAAACGGACGGCTATTTCAGCGACTATTCGGCCCGTTTGTACGACCATCAGGTCGAGGTATTGTTTCTCGGCGGCGCGGCGGCGATGCGCCGACAGGCGCTCGTGCCCATCGCCGAGCATCTCCGCCCGTATCGCGATGGCCGCGCCACCCTGATCGACATCGCCAGTGGCACCGGGCCGCTGCTCGCCGAGTTGCGGCACAATTTCCCGCGACTCGACATGCACGCCATCGACCTGAGCCTACCCTATCTCCAGCACGCGCGGCGAACGCAAACCTCGGCGGCGGCGACTTACACCCAGGCGCAGGGCGAGATGCTGCCCATCGGTGACCGGTCCGCCGATCTGGTAACCTGCATCTACATGATGCACGAGCTGCCGGCACCGGTCCGCGCGCAAGTCATGGCGGAAATGGCGCGCGTCCTTCGCCCCGGCGGGCGGTTGGTGCTCGAAGATTCCCTGCAGTTCGGCGATGTCCCGGAGTACGATCGGATGGTCGAGAACTTTCCCCAGTTCGCCCATGAGCCGTTCTACCTCGACTATGCCAAGGCCGACCTGCCGGCAATCGCCAGCCAAGCAGGCTTGGAATATCGAGGAACCCAACGGGCGTTTCTGTCAAAGGTGATGGTGTTCGACAAGTCTCTCGACGATTGAGACGGCTCGTGCTGTAACGCGGCGATGCTGTTTTATTACTCGGATACCTTCGACCTGCCCCTGCCGCAAGCGCACAGCTTTCCCGGCCAGAAATACGGCATGCTGCGCCAACGCCTGCTCGACGACGGCGTGCTGGCGGACCATCATCTCGCCCGATCTCCGCTCGCCAAGCGCGGCGACCTGCTGCGCGCGCACACGGCCGAGTACGTTGGCGCCATCGAGGATGGCAGCATCGACGCCGACCGCATGCGGCGTATCGGCTTTCCATGGACGGCGCATCTCGCCAGGCGCAGCCGGGCAACCACGGGTGGCGCCGTCGCCGCCGCCGCCACCGCGCTCCGCACCGGCCTCTCCGGCCAGCTTGCCGGCGGCACCCATCACGCGCATGCTAATCACGGGGCAGGCTACTGCGTTTTCAACGATTTCGCCGTCGTCGCTCTGAAAGCGGTTGAGGAAGGCTGGGTTGACCGCGTCGCCATCGTCGATCTCGACGTTCACCAGGGCGACGGTAACGCGGCGATCCTGAAGTCGCAGCCGAACATTTTTGTCTTAAGCATTCACGGCGCGAATAATTTTCCGTTCCGCAAACAGCCGTCGGACCTCGACATCGCGCTGCCCGACGGCACCGGCGACGAGTCTTACCTCGACGCCGTTCGGGGCGCCCTGCCCGCCGTGCTGGCCTTCCAGCCGGGGCTCGTGTTGTACCAAGCCGGCGTCGATCCGCTGTCGTGCGACAAGCTCGGTCGGCTGGCGCTCAGCTTCGAGGGCCTGATGCGGCGCGACGAGTTGGTCTTGTCCGCTTTCAAGCACCACAACATCCCGGTGAGCATGGCGATCGGCGGCGGCTACGCCAATCCCATCGTCGATACGGTCACCGCCTACACCAACACCTACCGGGTCGCGCGCGCCGTTCACGGATTTTGAGCCTTGCTTAACCGCCCGGATGCCGGCTTGCCGATCATCGCAAGCCACGCCACATCCTTGGGGGATCAACCCGGAGCGTTCTGACATGGCCGTATGGCGCGTGGTGGCGGCGGCGTCACTCATCATCCTGACGATGATCGGCACGGTGGCCGCCCAGCCGGGGACGATCGATACCAGTGCCGGGCGGGTCCAGGTGGAACCCTTTGCCATTGGCCTCAGTCACCCCTGGGGCATGGTGTTCCTTCCCGACGGGCGGATGCTGGTGACCGAACGCCCCGGTCCGCTGCGCATCGTCTCCACCGGCGGCGCGGTATCGGCTCCGCTCGGCGGCGTCCCGGAAGTCTACGCGCGCGGCCAGGGCGGTCTGCTCGACGTTGCCCTGGATCCCGATTTCGACGCCAACCGGCTGGTTTACCTCTCCTATGCCGAGCCCCGCGAAGGCGGCGCGGCGACGGCGGTGGCGCGTGGCCAGCTGGACGGCGACCGGCTTACCGACGTCGACGTCATCTTCCGCCAGCAGCCGGCCTACGAGGGCGGCCTGCATTTCGGCTCGCGTCTCGTGTTCGCCCGCGACGGCACGCTGTTCATTACCTTGGGTGAACGTTTCGAGTTCGACCCGGCGCAGGACCTCGGCAGTCATCTCGGCAAGATCGTCCGCATCAACCCGGACGGCTCGGTGCCGCCGGACAACCCCTTCGTCGGGCGGGAGGATGCCTTGCCGGAGATCTGGTCCTACGGTCACCGCAACGTCCAGGGGGCCGATCTGCACCCGGAGACCGGCGCGTTATGGGCGGCGGAATTCGGGCCGCGCGGCGGCGACGAGGTCAATATCCCGGAGGCCGGAAAGAACTATGGTTGGCCACTGGTCAGCTGGGGCCGGCATTACACCATGATGCCAATTCCCGACCCGCCGAGCCGCCCGGACCTGGCGACATCCGTCTATCATTGGACGCCGTCGGTCTCGCCTTCCGGCATGAGCTTCTACACCGGCGACCTGTTCCCCGAGTGGACGGGAGACCTGTTCCTCGGCGGATTGTCGTCGCGGGCGCTGATCCGGCTCGTGATTGACGGCAATCGCATTGCAGCGGAGGAACGCCTCGATATGGATGCGCGCATCCGCCATGTGCGCGGTGGACCGGACGGCGCGCTTTATCTGCTGATCGACGCCGACGACGGGGCGATCTGGCGCCTCAAGCGCGCCGATGCTGGTTAGCGCGGCTGGCTTATCTGGCCTCGGCGATGGTTTGGGCCCGTTCCAGCACGTCGATCACATAAGGTGTGATGCGGCGGACGATCTCCTCGACCCCGGCGGCGTTGGGGTGAATGCCGTCCGGCTGGTTGAGCGTCGGTTGGGCGGCGACGCCCTCGAGGAAGAACGGGTAGAACACCACATCGTGTTGCGCCGCCAGTCGGGGGAAAACGGCATTGAAGCGCCGGGTGTAATCGCCGCCCATGTTCGGTGGAGCCAGCATGCCCGTGAGCAGCGTCGGGATGCCGCGCTCGCCCAGTTGGCCGAGGATGGCGTCGAGGTTGTCGTAGGTGGTGGCGGGATCGATGCCGCGCAGCGCGTCATTACCGCCGAGTTGGACCATCACCGCATCCGGTTCCGTCTCGGGATCGGTGCCGAGGGCCCAAGCGAGTCGCGCCAAGCCGCCGGCTGTGGTGTCGCCGGAGACACTGCTGACGATGATATTGACGGGATAGCCGCGCTCCTCCAACGCCACTTCCAGGCGGGCCGGGAAGGCATCCTTCTCGTCGAGTCCGTAGCCGGCGCTGAGGCTGTCGCCGAGAATGAGCAATTCGAGTGGCGCATTGGTGGCAATGGCCCGCTCGCCGGCGCCCGCCAGAAGCGCGATGAGCGCCACCACCGTGGCGCGGATGATCCACCGACGGTAGTCGTCGTAACCATTTCTGAGCCAATTTTTCCAGTCTTTGGAGAACGATATCGCCATGTCTTCGTCCACTCTTGAGGATCCGGCGGTCGCGCTGACCGGCGTCGAGCTGAGCCTGCCGAGCGGCGCCGGGATGGTTTCCATTCTGCGCGGCATCGACCTCCATGTCGATCCGGGCGAGACCATCGGCCTGGTCGGCCCCTCCGGATCGGGCAAGACCAGTCTTTTGATGATGATCGCCGGCCTGGAACGGCCGACCGCCGGCACCATCCGCATCGCCGGGCGGCAGGTCAGCGCGCTGGACGAGGACCGCCTCGCCGAGTTCCGCCGCGACGACGTCGGCATCGTTTTCCAGAGTTTCCACCTCGTGCCGACCATGACGGCGCTGGAGAACGTCGCCCTGCCCCTTGAATTGGGGGGCGGCGACGATGCTTTCGAGCGGGCGCGTGTCTGGCTGGGCCGCGTCGGCCTCGGCGACCGGGTGACCCACTACCCCTCGCAACTCTCCGGCGGCGAGCAGCAGCGCGTCGCGCTGGCCCGCGCCTTCGTCGGCGAACCGAAACTCCTCTTGGCCGACGAACCGACGGGGAACCTGGATGGCGCGACGGGCGCGTCGGTGATCGAACTCCTGTTCGATTTGCATCGGCGCAACGACTCGACGTTGCTGCTGATCACCCACGATCCGGCACTGGCACGGATGTGCGACCGCATCATCGAAATGCGCGATGGGCGGATCGTCGGCGATGAGGTGCAGGCCGAGCCGCGCCGGGTCGGGACGGCGCCATGAGGCTCGGGCTCGCTTGGCGCCTGGCGTGGCGGGAGCTGCGCAGCGGGCTGACCGGCTTTCGCATTTTCCTTGCCAGCCTGGCGCTCGGTGTCGCCGCCATCGCCGCTGTCGCCACCGTCTCCGAAGCGATCTCGACTGCATTGCAGCGCGACGCGACGCGGATCCTTGGCGGCGACGTCGAGATGCGGCTCGTGCATCGGTTTCCTTCCGATGCCGAAGCGGCGTACATTCGCCAAAACGCCGCTGCCCTGTCCACCTCCGTCGAGATGCGGGCGATGGCGCGACCGGCGGCGGCGCAAACGCCATTTTCGATGGTCGAACTCAAGGCGGTCGACGGCGCCTATCCCCTCGTCGGACAGGTCGATCTCGGCAACTCGGCCGATGAGAACCTCCACACCCTGCTGGCGGAACGTGGCGGAACCTGGGGCGCGGTCGTCGACCCGGCGCTGCTGCCCAAGCTCGGCCTACGGATCGGCGATCGTGTCCAGGCCGGCGACGCGGCGTTCGAGATCCGCGGCACCATCGCCCAGGAACCGGACCGGGTGGCCAGCGTCGCCGCGTTCGGACCGCGGCTCATGATCGCCGCCGAGGCCGTGGCGGAAACCAATCTGGTGCAACCCGGAAGCCTCCTGCGCCATAAAACCCGCGTCCTGTTGCCGGATGGCGTGATGGCGGAGGCCTGGATCGAGGATCTGCGCAGCGCCTTCCCCGAGGCCGGATGGCGGATCCGTCAGGCGACGGAAGCATCACCTGGGATTCAGCGTTTCGTCGACCGGGTGGCGATGTTCATGTCGTTCGCCGGCCTGACGGCGCTGCTGATCGGCGGTATCGGCGTCGCCAACGCTGTGCGCGATTACGTCGACGGGCGGGCGGCGACCATCGCCACCCTGAAATGTCTCGGCGCGCCGGGTCGGCTGGTGATGGCCACATACCTGACACAGGTGTTCCTGCTCGCCAGCCTCGGCACATTCCTCGGCCTCGTTATCGGCGCCGGTTTGCCGATGCTGCTGTTCGAGGCGGTCTCCAGCATGCTGCCGCTGACCCTAACCGCCGGGCTGTATCCGTTGGCCCTCATGAAAGCCGCCGCGCTGGGGCTATTAACCGCGCTGACCTTTTCGCTTTGGCCGTTGGGGCTGGCGCGCGAGGTGCCGCCGGCCAACCTGTTCCGCCAGCAGGCCGTGGCAATCGGCGGAAGGCCCCGCCTGAGTGTCATGATTGCGCTGGCGTTGTCGGGGCTGGCCCTGGCGGCAGTCACCGTGGCGACGACCGACGACCCCTGGTTCGGCGCCGTGTTCGTCGTCGGAGCGTTGGTCGTGCTCGGCATCCTGAGGGCCGGCGCGGCCGGGGTGGCGGCGGCGATCCGCCGTCTGCCGCGACCAAGGAGCGCCGTGTTCCGTCTCGCCCTCGACAGCCTGCGCCGCCCCGGTGCACCGACGGCGATGGTGATCACGTCGTTTGGCGCCGGCCTGACGGTGCTCGTCGCCATTTCGCTGATCGACAGCAACCTCCGGGCGCAGATCAGCGAGCGGCTGCCCGAGAATGTTCCGGCCTTTTTCTTCATCGACATCCAGGACGACCAAGTCGCCACCTTCGATGAAACCGTCGCGTCGGTGCCGGGCGTTAACGAAATGGAGCGGGCGCCGGCCCTGCGCGGGCGGATCGTCGCCATCGACGGCGTGCCGGCCGACGAAGCCGAAATTGACCCGGATGCGGCGTGGGCCCTGCGCGGCGACCGGGGGCTCACCTACGCCGCGACTAAGCCGGAAAACACGGTGCTCGCCAGCGGCGAGTGGTGGCCAGCCGACTACGAGGGGCCGCCACTGATCTCCCTCGCCGACGGCCTCGCGCAAGGTTTCGGCATCGGCATCGGCGACACCCTGACCGTCAACGTACTTGGCCGCGACATCCAGGCGACCCTGGCCTCGACGCGCACCATCGAATGGCAGGCGGTGCCGCTGGCGTTCACCATCGTCTTCTCGCCGGGCGTGCTGGAGGCGGCGCCGCATACCCACATCGCCGTCGTCTACGCGCCAGAAGAAGTCGAATCGCAACTGGAACAAGCGGTCGCGGGCACATTCAGCAACGTCACCAGCATCAGCACCCGGCAAGCCATCGAGTCGGTCAGCGGCCTGATGGACCGTATCGGGCTTGGCGTCCGCGCCGCCGCCGCCGTCACCCTTATCGCTGGCGCCCTGGTGCTCGCCGGCGCCATCGCGGCCGACCGCCAGCGCCGCCAGTATGAGACGGTGCTGTTCAAGGTGCTCGGCACCAAGCGCCGGCGCATCGCCGAGATCTACGCCGCCGAGTATGGCCTGCTCGGTCTGATCACCGCCGCCATAGCCGCCGTCCTCGGCACGCTGGTGTCCTTCGGCGTCGTCACGTGGCTCATGCGCCTCGACTGGAGCCTATATGCCAACGTCGTCGGCGTGACGGTGGCCGCCTGCACCCTGCTCACCCTGGTGCTCGGTTTCGCCGGCACATGGCGCCAGCTGGGACAAAAAGCGGCAACCTATCTGCGCAACGAATAAGCACACGCGTTTAAACAGGGGACCTGGAGAATGTCGGACACGCATGCCGCGCCGGCAGCCGCGAGCGGGCTGATGATGCAGATCGACGCCTATTGCGAACGGACCAGCTTCGAATTCTGGGCCGAACCGGTTAATGCGATCACCAACGCATCCTTCCTGATCGCCGCCATCGCCGGCGGATTGACGGCGCGGCGGATCGGCCGTCTCGAGCCCGGCGCGATCATCCTGACCGGCCTCATCCTCGCCATCGGCATCGGCTCGTTCCTGTTCCACACCGTGGCGACGCGGTGGGCCGCCATCGCCGACGTGCTGCCGATCCAGCTTTTCATCGTCTCCTATGTCGTCCTCGCCATGCGGCGGTTCTTCGCGCTGCCGTGGTGGGGCGCCATCGCGGCGGGTTTCGTGTTCATCCCGCTGCAGTTCGTGCTGGTCCGGGGATTGCGGGAACTGCTCGACGGCGCGGTGGGGGCCAGCGTCGGCTACTTTCCGGCCGCCCTGGTGCTGGCCGCGACGGCGCTCGTGCTAATCCTCCGCCGTCACACCGCCGGCTGGCCGCTGGCGCTGGCGACCGGACTGTTCGCCGTGTCGTTGACCTTCCGCTCCCTCGATGGGCCGCTGTGCGATGTCTTCCCGCTCGGCACGCACTTCCTGTGGCACATCCTCAACGGCATCCTGCTCGGCTGGCTGCTGCTGACGATGGTCCGCCACGGCCCACCGCTCTCGTCGCCGCGATCGCCGTAAAGGGCGGGTGCGGCGAGGGCTGCATAAAACGGCGCGGCTTCCGAACGGGATCGCACGATGGTCCCGGACTTGCAGAAAGTTCGGTCATCGGTAACCTTTGGCGCAACTTTGTCGGAAGATGAACATGAAACGCGCGTTCGAAACAGCCGCGCGGCAGTCTCGCGGTCGCCTTGCGGCAAGTCTCGTTCTAGCCGCCTGGCTGCCGCTGACGACTGGCCCGGCCTCCCCCGCCTGGGCCGGGGAGACGCTGATCGCCGTGGCGGCGAACTTCGCCGAGGTCGTCGAGGACCTGAAGCCGATCTTTGAGCGAGAGTCAGGACATCGGCTTCAGGAGACAACCGGTTCGACCGGGAAGCTGTACGCCCAGATCACCGCCGGCGCGCCCTTCCAGGTTCTGCTCTCGGCGGACGCCAAGACGCCTGAGCGCCTCGAAGCCGACGGAGCGGCCGTGACCGGCACGCGGTTCACCTATGCGATCGGGCGGTTGACCCTCTGGAGCAGCGATCCGAACAGCATAACCGGTGACGGCAAATCGGCCCTGACGGCAAGCGACGTGCGTCACATTGCCATCGCCAATCCGGACCTCGCGCCTTACGGGATTGCCGCCCGGGAGACCCTGCGGAGCCTTGGGCTTTGGGACTCGCTGCAAGGCAGGATCGTGATGGGCCAGAATATTGGCCAGACGCACTCGATGGTGGCGACAGGCAATGCGCAACTTGGCTTCGTGGCGCTCTCCGCCGTGTTGAGCCCCCGCGCGCCAACCAAGGGTAGTCGGTGGGATGTGCCGCAGGACCTGTTCAGGCCGATCCGCCAGGATGCCATCCTTTTGAGAGCCGGCGCGGAGAGCGGGGCGGCGCGGGCGTTTCTCTCTTTCCTCCGGTCGCCACGGGCGCGAGAGGTCATCGAGCGGTTCGGATACGGCGTGGAGTGACCATGAGCCTCCCCGATCTTGGGCCGCTCTGGCTTACCCTTCATCTAGCCCTCGTAACCACGACCGTCCTTATCGTAATCGGAACGCCGCTTGCGTGGTGGCTCGCGCATACCCGGTCACGCGCAAAATCGGTGGTAGAAGCGGTCACGGCCCTGCCGCTGGTGCTGCCGCCGACGGTACTCGGCTTCTACCTGCTCGTCTTCCTCAGTCCGACATCGCCGATCGGCAGTCTCTGGGTCAACCTGACCGGCGGCACGCTGACGTTCTCTTTCACGGGTCTGGTGATCGCGTCGGTCTTTTACTCGCTGCCGTTCACGGTGCAGCCGCTTCAAGGGGCGTTCGAGGCCATCGGACGGGGCCCCCTGGAAGCCGGGGCGACCTTGCGCGCGTCGCCGCTCGACACCTTCTTCACCATCGCCGCGCCGATGGCGGTGCGAGGCTATCTGACGGCGACAGTGCTGACTTTCGCGCACACCATCGGCGAGTTCGGCGTCGTCCTTATGGTCGGCGGGAACATACCCGGCCAGACCAAGGTGATTTCGATCGCCATCTACGAGCACGTGGAAACGATCAACTACGCCGATGCACATATCCTTTCGGCTGGACTCCTCGTTTTTTCCTTTCTGGTACTCCTGGCTGTCTACACCGCAAACCGCCGCTTTCCGGTCCATATAGGGTGAGCGGTGACGACTCTCCTCATCAACGCGCGTATCGACTATCCGGATTTCGATCTCGACATCTCTCACCGCTTCGGGCTCGACGGCATCACGGCGCTATTCGGCCCCAGCGGTTGCGGAAAGAGCACCCTTCTTCGCATCATCGCCGGTCTGGAAAACCGGGCCGAAGGCCGTATCGCCTTCGGCGACGAGACATGGCTTGAGACCGAACGCGGTATCTTCGTGCCGCCGCATCGGCGCGGCGTCGGTTACGTCTTTCAGGACGCCCGCCTGTTCCCCCACCTCTCCGTTGCGGGCAATCTGCGCTATGCAGCCCGCCGTTCCGCCAAGATCGATCATCGCATCGATTTCGACGATGTCGTTGCCGCGCTGGATTTGGGCGCTTTGCTCCCGCGACGCGTTGGGGCGCTGTCGGGCGGAGAGCGGCAAAGGGCCGCCATCGGACGAACGCTGCTCACCCGACCCCGCCTTCTGCTGATGGATGAGCCTCTTGCGGCGCTCGATATCCAGCGCAAGGCGGAGATCCTGCCCCATATCGAGCGGCTGCCGCGGGTATTCGGCGTTCCGGTCATCTATGTTACGCATGCCATCGACGAAGTGGCACGGCTGGCCGACCGGGTCGTCCTGCTCGCCAGCGGCCGGACGATCGCCGCCGGCCCGGTACAGGACATCTTCGAACGCCTCGATCTCGGCCCGGCAACCGGCCGCTTCGAGGCCGGCGTGGTGCTGACGGCACGCGTCGCGGCGCATGATCCGCGCTACCGCCTGACCCACCTCGATCACCATGGACAGGGCATCTCGATCCCGGCGGTCGACGTTGGCGTCAACGAGCGGATCCGTGTCCGCATCCGGGCCCGCGACGTGGCGCTGACGCTGCGCAAGCCGGAAGCGATCAGCATCCGCAACATCCTGTCCGGCACCATCGCCAAGATCGCCGAGGACGCCGAGACGGCGTACGCGGAAGTCCTCGTCGACATCGGCGGCGGCAAGCTGCGCGCGCGCCTGACCCGGGAATCGGTAGCCGACCTGGCGTTGGCCCCTGGCGTCCCGGTGTACGCCCTGGTCAAGTCGGTCTCGTTCGACGGCCGCGCCGTTGGCGGAACGGCGACGACGCCAAAATCGCGCCACTGGCGGCGGCCCCGGCTCTAGAGGCGGTCGAGGAAGGCCTTGGCCTCGCGCCGCATCGCGAAAATCTTGTCCTCGGAAAAGCGGTCGAGCGTGCGGTAGATCATGGCGACGCGCGGATTGCCCGCCAGCTTCTCCCGGTTGCGCGCCAAGAAATCCCAGTACAGGTAGTTGAATGGGCAGGCCGTCTTGCCCGTGCTGGCGTTGACATCGTAGCGGCAGTTCCGGCAGTAGTTGGACATCCGGTTGATGTACTTGCCGCTCGCCGCGTAGGGCTTCGAGGCGAGCAGGCCGCCGTCGGCGAACAGCGCCATGCCGTGGGTGTTGGGCAGCTCCACCCACTCGTAGGCGTCTGCGTAGACGCAAAGGTACCACTCGCAGACCTCCTTCGGCTCGATGCCGGCGATCAGAGCGAAGGTGCCGGTGACCATCAGCCGCTGGATGTGATGGGCATATGCCTCCGCCTTGGTCTGGCCGATACACTGCCTGAGGCAGTTCATGTCGGTCTCCGCCGTCCAGTAGAAATCGGGAAGCGGGCGGTGGGTGGCGAAGAAATTGGTCTCGGCATAGTCCGGCATCTTTAGCCAGTAGATGCCGCGGACGTATTCCCGCCAGCCGATAATCTGGCGAATGAAGCCCTCGGCGCCATTCAGCGGCACCCGGCCGGCGGCGTATTCAGCGTCGACGCGGCGACACACCCGAAGCGGATCGAGCAGGCCGGCGTTCAGGTAGAGGCCGATGACGGCGTGGAACAACGTCGCCTCGCCCTCCTTCATTGCGTCCTGGTAGTCGCCGAACGACGGCAGGGCATGGGCGACGAAATGCTCGAAGGCGGCCTCGGCACCATCGGAAGTGACGGCGAACCAGAATGGCTCCACGTCGCCGAAATGATCGCCAAAACGGCTTTTGACCAGATCGAGCACACCCCGGGTGATGGTGTCCGGTTCACTGCGCAGCGGGTCCGGTGGGACGACCTCCTTCGGCAGCGTGGCGCGGTTTTCGGCGTCGAAGTTCCACCGCCCGCCGACCGGCTCGCCGGACGCCTCCATCAGCAGGCCGGTCTTCTTGCGCATATCGCGGTAGAAATATTCCATCCGCAGGGACTTGCGGCCCTTGGCCCAACGGGCGAAATCAGCATGCGAGGCAACGAACCGGTCGTCCTCGCGGATCTCGACCGGCACGCCGATCGTCTCCTCCCAACCGTCCATGTCCCGGCGCAGCCGCCATTCGCCGGGCTCGGTGGCGACGACGCGGGCTGGCTGATGTCTCGCCACGGCGGCTTGCAACTCGCCCCGCAGGCTGCCGGCGTTGTCGGGGTCGTCGAGGCGGCGGTAGTCGACGCGAAATCCTTCATTGCGCATCGTTTCGGCGAAGTGACGCATCGCCGAAAACAGAAAGGCGATCTTCTTCACGTGGTGACGGACGTAGGTGCACTCGTCGATCACCTCGGCGAGCAGGATCACGTCGCGCGCTGGATCGGCGTCCCGCAGACTGGCCAGGCCGCGGTTAAGCTGATCCCCGAGGATGAAGCGAAGCGTCGTTTTCGTCATGTGCCCGCCACCGGCATTAACGAATTAGCGCCGGCGTGGTGTGCAGATACTTGTCGCTGTCGATCTGGTTGACCAGGAAGTCGGCGACATCGGCGCGGGAAATGATGCCGCTGCGCCACTCGCGCGGATCGGCGAGCACACGATACTCGCCGGTCTTCGGTCCGTTGGTGAGGATGCCGGGCCGGGCGATGACCCAGTCCAGGTTACTCCTGCGGATCATCATCTCCTGGACGTCCTTGTCGTTGTAGACGCGGCTGAGGAGAAGTTCGAACGCGGCATTGTAGAACATGCTGCCCTTGTGACGGCTATCGCCGGCGCCGAAACCGGTGAGGCAGATCAGTCGGCGGACGCCGGCTTTCTCCATTTCGGCAAGCAAGATACGCGTCGCTTCGGAAAACAGCCGTGTCGGCTTGAACAGCGCCGAGGAGCTTGCTTTCACGCCAAGCGTCTGGACAACCGTTTCGATCCCCCGCAGCGCCCGGGAGACGTCGGCGGCGTTCAGCGCATCACCGGCGAATGGTTCTAGGTTGGGATGATCGATGCGGATCTCTTGCGCCGACCGCGCCATCGCGCGCACCTTGTGGCCGCGCGCCAGCGCCTGCTTAACCGTTTCGAGGCCGATCCCCCTGCTCGCGCCGATTACCAGTACAGCCGCCATTTAGCGCTCCTTCCCTGGTTGCGGATTGTGCGCCCCGCCGTGCGTCATCCCCTGCATAACGTGATCGAGGAGGCGATCGCCAAGGCGCTTACCGGATACATAAGCCGCTTCGACCTTGCCGCCCAGGCACCAATCGCCGCAAGCGCCGATGCCGAGCTCCGGGTCGAACAGGAACGGCTCGCCGAGCGCGCTTGTCACCCGCGCATACCGCCATCGGTGCGCCATGGACACCGTTGCCGAAGGCGGATTGATCCCGGTCACTTCGGCGAAAGCGCCGCTCAACGACGCCGTTGCGTGTTCGGCGGTATCCTCGAGATGGCGCGTCGACCACGAGGCGGCGGCGTGCAGGACCCACGTTTCCGGCCCGTGGCGGCCGGGTTTGGAGCCATCGCGACAGATCCAGGAAAGCGGCCCCGATGCAACGAAGGCGCCATCGTAGGGGACGTCGAGCGGACAGTGGAAGGCCAGCATGACCGACCAGCACGGGTCGTAAGCCGCCCCGCCGACGCGCGCCGCCATCGCCGGCACCTCGCCCAAGAGTGGGACCGCCTGAGGTGCGGGGACGGCGATGACCACCGCGTCGGCGGCGACGATCGGCTCGCCGTCGCCGGAGATCAGCCGCCATCCGCCGTCGATGCGCTGCACCGTGGCGATACGCACGTCGGACATGACGCGCAAGCCGGCGGCGAGGTGTCGCGCCAGTGCGTTCATGCCGGGAACGCCGACCCAACGCTGCTTGTCGTCGATGCCATCGTCGCCAGACCCGAGGCGGGCGATCGTCCCGCGCCAAGCCTGCGCCACGTCCTTCGATTGGCACGCCGTAAGCCAGCGCACGAACTCAGGTTCGCGTGCGGTGACATACTGGGCGCCGTGGTCGAATGAGAGACCATCGGCGCGCCGGGTTGAAACACGCCCGCCGGGGACGCGGCCCTTGTCGATCACCGTAACGGCCACCCCGGCATCGACGAGAGTGCCAGCGCACGCGAGACCGGCCATCCCGGCGCCAACGATGGCGACGGAGTATGGGCTAGAATTTCCCCGTAACGATGGCGACCGCACTGCGGAGTTAGTCACTCTAATTCTCACTCGCATCCAACATTGTGGCGAGCCCGCCGCCGAGCTTACGATTACGACCTCTTGTCGCGTGCGGATTGCCCCGGGGAACGGTGCCGCCCCCGCGCAATCCAGCCTTAATGACCAAACGTAGGGACACACGACTTTGTTTCTTTGATGGAGTCAATTTTGAACCTGCTCGACGGTCTCGCACACAACTTTCGCGCCCAAACGCGGAACGCAGTCGTGACACGCGGGCAGGGATTGGAGCGCCTGCAAGCCTTTCTCTCAAATGCCGGGCGGCGCTACGCGGTGACCCGAAATTACGATTTCGGTCCAACCGGCCGGTCCAACGTCTCCCTGTTGTCGCCTTGGATCCGTCATCGATTGGTTCGCGAGGACGAAGTCGTCCGCGCCGTGCTCGGGCGGCACGCCTACTCCTCGGCGGAGAAATTCATTCAGGAGGTTGTCTGGCGCACCTATTGGAAAGGCTGGCTGGAGCAGCGCCCCGGCGTCTGGCGCGAGTATCAGCGGGCGGTTGTGGAGATGCTCGGCAAGGTTGACGCCGACCCCGCCCGCCGCCAACGGTGGGAACAGGCCATCGCCGGGCGAACCGGGATCGCTTGCTTCGATGCCTGGGCCCACGAACTCGTCGCCACCGGCTACCTGCACAACCACACCCGAATGTGGTTCGCCAGCATCTGGGTCTTCACCCTTGGTCTGCCTTGGCAGCTCGGCGCCGATTTCTTCCTCCGCCACCTGCTCGACGGCGATCCGGCCTCGAATACGCTATCCTGGCGGTGGGTGGCGGGTCTGCAGACGCGCGGCAAGACCTACCTCGCGCGGCCCGACAACATCGCCAAATACACCGACGGTCGGTTTGCCGAAATTCGCGGCTTGGCCACCGAGGCGAAACCCGTCGACGGTCCGCCGCCGCCGGCCCCGCAACCGCTGCCCAACGCGGACACCATCGAGGTCGATGGCGAATGGGCCTTGCTGGTGCACGAAGACGATTGCCACCCGGAGAGCCTCGCGCTGCCACCGACCCCGCCGAAGGCCATCGCCGGGTTCGTGCGCACTCATCAACGGTCGCCGCTTGGCGCTGGCGCGGCGGCTGGCGCGTTAGCCGAGGGCGCCGTGCGCGATGCCTTGACACGCGCCGCCGACCGGTTCGGCCGATCGACGACTTTCCTCGACGCCAATAAAGGCGTAGATAAATTAGCTATGTGGGCGCGGTCGGCCGGCGTCAGCCAAATCGTTACGCCTTATGCGCCGGTCGGGCCGGTTGGCGACGCACTCGACGTTCTGCGCGACCTCGTTGCCGCCGAGGGCATTGCCGTCTTGCGTTCGCGGCGCCCCTGGGATAGCCACCTGTGGCCATTTGCCACGAAGGGATTTTTCGCTTTCAAGGAGCGGATCCCAAACGCCTTGCGCAGCCTCGGCGTCGGCTAGCGACGGCGGTGTCGATCCGTTGTTGGGCGATGACCGTACCCAACGCATCAACCCCGACCAGAGAGTAGGAACCGCTGACATGCTGCTATCGTACACCGTCGCCATCGGCGGCTTCGTCAAGGGCGTCGCCCTCGGCGCCGCCGTCGCTTACCTCGCCAAACAATACCTGAACCAGAATCTGGGAGGGCGCTGATGATCATCCGCCAGACGCTGAACTTCACGGCCCATCTTCTGGCCGGCGCCGCCGTCGGCGCCTTGGCGGTACTCGCCTGGCAGGCTATGAACCGAAATTCCGAGACGGCAATAGACGGCGATCACTGGGATCGGGACATGCCCGACCCCGAACTCAGTGCCGGCACCGAGGCGCCCCATCCCGAATCCTAAACTTGCCGCCGCGAGCGGGCGTTGCTAGCCGACGACAGTCAGCGTCGGCTTTCGCGGCCGCGTCGCGACCGCAAAATAGCCGGATGAGCCACCGGTGGATAGGCGAAATGACGCCAGCCAGGGGTTGTAACTGATGCCGACTGTGTTGTCGACGCTCACGCCATATCGAGCAAATTCCTGTCGCAACCCTTCACGCGTGGTAAACTGAATGGATGCTCGATCGGCTGCCGGCAGGATCGTCGAAATCTGCGCCACGCCCATCGCCGCCAGCATGCGTGACTTAAACGTCCAATCGCGAGCGGCTGTTACGACGATGCCGCCGGGCTTGACGAGCCGACAATTCGTTTCTACAGCCGCCTTGAGATCGGCGGTGCGAGCAAAAACGGCTGTATCGATCACGCCGTCGAACCGTTCTCCCTCTTCCGACAGCCGCCCGGGGTGGATGAGTCTATAATCAATATCGACGGCGTTGATAACGGCGTGCATCCGCGCGGCATCGACATTTGCCGGCACGACGTCGATGCCCACGACATCGGCGCCCATGAAGGCCAATTGCTCGCTCAGCAACCCGCCGCCGCAGCCAATGTCGACGACGCGCACACCGTTCAACGGCAGCCGTCGGCCGGGGTCGCAGCCGAAATGGCGTGCCAGGCGATCACGCAAAAAGCGCAGCCGAAGACTGGTGTATTTGTGCAGTGTTTTGTAAGGCCCATTCGGATTCCACCATTCTTCAGCCAATGCCCACGCGCGCCGCCCGTCCAATCCCGTGGTGGCCGCAAAGTCAATTGCCTCGAAACCTGTTTGAATAAAGCGCATAGTCCGCAATACCTCGCCGTAGCCCTGCTAGGTCTCCATCCCAGTTATATGCGAGCATTTCCGCCGATTTTAACCGCGACCGGCGGGCAGCAGAGCCTCGACAACATCCGTCACGCGACTGTCGGTCGGCGCTGTTCCGGTGGAAAACCAGTCGACAAGCCGTCCATCGGGGGCGACTAGGTATTTGTGAAAATTCCACCGCGGCGCGGCGTTGGGTCCCAATTCCGATGCGGCCCATTTGTAGAAGGGGTGTGCTCGCGCGCCCGTGACAGCCGTTTTCGCCGTCAGCGGAAAATCGACGTCGAAGTTGACCTCGCAGAACGTTTTTATTTCGCTTTCTGTTCCCGGTTCCTGCCCACCAAAGTCATTGGATGGGACGCCAAGAACAACGAGGCCGCGAGGTCCGTATTGTTCCCAGAGCGCCTGTAAATCGGCGTACTGATCGGTGAACCCGCACCGCGATGCCGTATTGACCACCAGCATCGCCTTGCCATCGAAAGATCGTAGCGGCAGCGACGTTCCCTCGATGCCGATAAAGGTAAAATCGTGCGCCGTGTTCGGGCCGTCTGGCTCCGCGCCGCGAGCCGGAAACGCCGTGAGCAGCGCGAGGATCGCGCACGCGGCCATAAGGGTCGCCGCGACAGAGGCGATGAAAAAACGATCCGTCATTGGGGGACTCCGCAACTGATAAAGCCATTGACCATACGTTCGAGGCGTATTCGCGGATGTCGCCTCGGTGCGTAGCTGGCGCGAATGGAGACACGACCACATCGCGCTCCATGCCGCTCAGGGGTGATGCGCCCCGTTCCTGCTTGAGAGTCAGTCACAAAATCGTCGTGGGTCATCCATTTTCGTGAATTGTCCCTATATCAGGGTGGTACTATCCAATACGGACACGCTGTGGACGAGGTGTCCAAGCGTTGCCACGGAAAGGGACGCTTGCGAAAGATGAAACTAAACCCAAACGTCTGGTTGATGATCGCCGCCGGCATTCTGCTGTTCATGATTTTCAGCGGAATGCAGGGTCAGAGCGGTCCGTCGGCCACGCAAATTGCCTACTCGGACTTCCTGGCCCAGGCGAAAAGCGGAGAGGTCGCCAATGTGACCATCCAGGGGCAGGAAATCCGTGGTTCCTACAGCAACGGGACGAGCTTTCAGACCTTCGCGCCGCAGGGCTCCGACGTTGTGACGATGCTGTCGGATACCGGCGTGCGCATTAACGCCAAACCGGAGCCCGAACCGAGCCTGTTGTCGACGCTGCTCATTTCCGCCTTTCCCATTCTCCTGCTGATCGCCGTGTGGATCTATTTCATGCGCCGGATGCAGGGCGGCATGGGCGGCGGCGGGATGATGGGATTCGCCAAGAGCAAGGCCAAGCAATTGATGCAGGACGCGCGCCGCGTCACCTTCACCGACGTAGCCGGCATCGAAGAGGCGAAACAGGAACTCGAAGAGATCGTCGAGTTTCTCAAGGATCCAAGGCGGTTCACCGAACTGGGTGGCCGGATCCCGAAGGGCGTATTGCTGGTCGGCCCGCCAGGCACCGGTAAAACCCTGCTCGCGCGCGCCATCGCCGGCGAGGCCAATGTGCCGTTCTTCACCATCTCCGGCTCGGATTTCGTCGAGATGTTCGTCGGCGTCGGCGCGTCACGGGTGCGCGACATGTTCGAGCAGGGCAGGAAGAACGCGCCTTGCATCATTTTCATCGACGAAATCGACGCCGTCGGCCGCAGTCGCGGTGCAGGACTTGGCGGCGGTCATGACGAACGCGAGCAGACGTTGAACCAACTGCTCGTCGAGATGGACGGCTTCGAGGCAGCCGAGGGCGTGATCCTCATCGCCGCCACCAACCGGCCCGATGTGCTCGACCCGGCGCTGCTGCGTCCCGGCCGCTTCGACCGCCAAGTGGTGGTGCCCAACCCCGACGTGCTGGGTCGCGAACAGATCCTGAAGGTACACATGCGCAAGGTGCCGTTGGGACCGGACGTCGACGCGCGGACCATCGCTCGCGGTACGCCCGGGTTTTCCGGCGCCGATCTCGCCAACCTGGTCAACGAAGCGGCGCTGCTCGCCGCGCGGGCGCGCCGCCGCGTTGTCACCATGGCGGATTTCGAGTCGGCCAAGGACAAGGTCATGATGGGCGCCGAGCGGCGGTCGATGGCGATGTCCGAGGACGAGAAGCGCCTCACGGCTTATCACGAAGCGGGCCATGCTTTGGTCGGCCTGGCCGTCCCGGGCAACGACCCGCTGCACAAGGTGACCATCATCCCGCGCGGACGGGCGCTCGGTGTCACCATGAACTTGCCGGAGCGTGACAAGTATTCTATGCGCAAGGATGAGATCGAGGCTCGGCTGGCAATGATGTTCGGCGGCCGGATCGCCGAGGAACTCATCTTCGGCGCCGACAAAGTGACCACCGGTGCCAGTAACGACATCCAGCAGGCGACCAGCCTGGCCCGGCGCATGGTCACCGAGTGGGGCATGAGCGACAAGCTCGGCCGGTTGCGCTATTCGGACAACGAGGAACAGATCTTCCTCGGCCGCTCCATCTCGCAGACGCAGCATGTCTCCGACGAGACGGCCCGACTGATCGACTGCGAGGTTCGCCGTATCGTCGAAGACGCCGAGAACACGGCCCGCCAGGTACTGACACAGCACAGCAAGGCTCTGGAAGCCGTTTCCGAGGCCCTGCTCTCTTACGAGACGCTGACCGGCGAGGAGGTACGCGCGCTGTTTGAAGGACGGGAAATCGTGCGCAAGGATCCGACCGACGACGCCCCATCACCGCCGCCGAACCGCGGCACGGTGCCGGCGTCGGGGCCGAAGGTGCCGTGGCGTCGCCGCCCGGATGACCGGCGTCCGGGCGACCTGCAGCCGCAAAACTGACCGGCCTCGGTCGCACCAACCCCACCGAAAACCACCGCTCCCGTCACCGACGGGAGCGGTTTTTTTGTGTGCGATGCTGGCCGACGATTGTCGGGCCGACCGCCGCGGCGATCGCCACCTCTCGCGTCGGCGGGGACTTGAGTCGATAGCGCCTTGTTGATTGGATTTATCCACTCCCCCTGGATAGGATATGCAAAAAGTTAATTGATTCGGTTTCGGAAAATGAGTGAAGTGCACACGAGTCATGCGGATGTGATGAGGCGGCTGAAACGCGCCGACGGGCATCTGCGCAAGATCGTCGCCATGATCGAGGACGGCCGGCCCTGCGCCGACGTCGCCCAGCAGCTCGCCGCGGTCGAGGCGGCGGTGCGCCAGGCGAAGCAGGTCTACATCCGCGACCACATCGACAACTGCCTTGACGGCGTGCTGCAGGACGGGCCGCGGGCGCGCTCGGTGCTGAGCGAATTCAAAACCATCTCGAAGTATCTTTGAGGCTCGGGGAGGGATATCCCCATGGACATCGCCGGCGCGATTCCTCAAAACGCCGCCAACCCTGCTTTGGTCATTGCCGCCGCTCTTTTGCTCGGCGCGTTGCACGGCCTCGAACCCGGCCACTCGAAGACGATGATCGCCGCCTTCGTCATCGCCGTTCGCGGCACTGTCGCCCAGGCGGTCTTGCTGGGCCTGTCGGCCGCCGTTTCGCATAGCATCGTCGTCTGGGTGCTGGCTGTCCTGGCGCTGCGATACGGCAATGCGTTGATCGGCGAAGACCTCGAACCTGTCCTCGCCATCGCCTCCGGCGGCCTCATCATCGGCGTCGCGATCTGGATTTTCCTGCAAACTTGGTTATCACGCCGCGCCAACGCGCGACTCTCCCTCGCGGCGCATCACCGTTCCGCCAGCGCGCGCGACCCCGGACATCACCATCACGATCGCGACAGCGACGGCCATGCTCGCTTGAACGAGGATGGTCACGCCCGCGCGCATGCGGCGGACATCGACGGCCGCTTCGCCGGCGGGCGGACGACGACATGGCAAACCATTCTTTTCGGCCTGAGCGGCGGGCTGATCCCGTGCGCGGCGGCGATCCCGGTGCTGATCCTCTGCCTGAACCTCGGCAAGTTCTGGCTTGGCATCGGCCTCGTCTCGGCGTTCAGCGTCGGCTTGGCGGCGACGCTCGTCGCCGCCGGCGTCGCCGCGGCGATCGGCATCCGCTACGCCTCGAAACACACCAGGCGACTGGACGCCTTGTTTGGCCATGCGCCCTATGTCTCGGCGGCGATCATTGTCGCTATCGGGGCCTTCATGATCCAGTCCGGGCTCGCCCACCCCCATGCGCACGCCTCTTGAGAAAGCACGGCATGGCCAATTATTCGGCCCGCCGGAACCTCGCCACGTCAGGCTTTTTTTACCGAAGCCCCCTCGACGGGAGAGGAATGTTGGGGTACAGGTAACCCCTCAATTCATCCATCACCGCTCGATGCTTGGCATTCTCGATACAGAGCGACCGCGCCGACACGAGGCTTTGGCGTGTCCTCGGGAATGCCAGCACGCCGCCCAACGGCGGCCCCGCCCAACCGTTGCTGACGGTTAACAAGCAAAGGACACCACATGACGACAACTTCGACAGCCGAACGCGCCAACGCGGCGCAGACCGACTTCATCGTCAAGGATCTTTCCCTCGCCGATTGGGGGCGCAAGGAGATCGAGATCGCCGAGACGGAAATGCCGGGGCTTGTCGCCTGCCGCGAGGAATTCGGCCCGCAACAACCGCTCAAGGGCGCGCGCATCGCCGGATCCCTGCACATGACCGTGCAGACGGCGGTACTGATCGAAACCCTGCAGGCGCTGGGCGCCGAGGTCCGCTGGGCGTCGTGCAACATCTTCTCGACGCAGGACCACGCGGCGGCGGCGATCGCCGCGCGCGGCACGCCCGTTTTCGCCGTCAAGGGCGAGAATTTGGTCGAATACTGGGACTACGCCGACCGCATCTTCCACTGGCCCGACGGCAAGACCGCCAACATGATCCTCGACGACGGCGGCGATGCGACGCTCTATATCCTGCTCGGCGCCCGGGCAGAAGCGGGCGAGGATGTGCTTTCCAATCCCCAATCCGAGGAAGAGGAAGCCCTGTTCGCGCAGATCAAGACGCGCATGGCGGCGTCGCCGGGCTGGTTCACGATGATGCGCGACACCATCCGCGGCGTCAGCGAGGAAACCACCACCGGCGTCAACCGCCTCTATCAGCTCAAGGCCAAGGGGGCGCTGCCCTTTCCGGCGATCAACGTCAACGACTCGGTGACCAAGTCGAAATTCGACAACAAGTACGGCTGCAAGGAGAGCCTGGTCGACGGCATCCGCCGCGCCACCGACGTGATGATGGCCGGCAAGGTCGCCGTCGTTTGCGGCTATGGCGACGTCGGCAAGGGCTCGGCGGCCTCGCTGCACGGTGCCGGGGCGCGGGTACAGGTGACGGAAGTCGATCCCATCTGCGCGCTGCAGGCGGCGATGGACGGCTTCGAGGTGGTCACCCTCGAGGATGCGTCGCCGCACGCCGACATCGTCATCACGGCGACCGGCAACCGCGACGTCGTCACCATCGATCACATGCGCAAATTCAAGGACATGGCGATCGTCGGCAACATCGGCCACTTCGACAACGAGATCCAGGTCGCGGCGCTGAAAAACCACAAATGGGATAACATCAAGCCGCAGGTCGACATGATCACCTTCCCCGATGGCAAGCGGATGATCCTGTTGTCGGAAGGCCGGCTGCTCAACCTCGGCAACGCCACCGGTCATCCCAGCTTCGTGATGTCGGCGAGCTTCACCAACCAGGTGCTGGCGCAGATCGAGTTGTGGGCGCACGGCGCCAATTACGAGCGGGACGTCTACGTTCTGCCAAAGCATCTCGACGAGAAGGTCGCCCGTTTGCATCTCGAAAAGCTCGGCGTAAAGCTGACGGAGATGAGCGACGAGCAGGCCGACTACATTGGCGTGCCGCAAACCGGCCCGTTCAAGCCGGACCAATACCGGTATTAACCAGACGCGCGGCGTCGGCCGGTTCGCCCGGCCGCGCCGTCCGATTGCCGACCGAGCCCAGCCAATCACCCTGGACACTACCTCTTTCAGCGGCGCGTGCTGGGTCGCTACCCCGAGGCGATCCGTACAGGCTGCCAAAGACCTCGGGGGAACACCCTAATCAGGCGGCCTGATCAGGTGTCCAGGCCATTTTTTCGAACGCTTCGTCCAGTTTCGTTCCGGCGATATGGTTCGTGTAGTTCGACAGTGTCATGAAGCCCACGCCAAGAATAACCTCGAGCAGCTGGCCCTTGGTATAACCGTTGTCGATAAAGGCGTTGATCGCCTCTTGCGACGGATACCCCTGTGTCTCCGTGATTTCCTGGGCCAGCCGACGCAAAGCCTCCAGCCTTGCATCTGGAATTGGCTTGTTGGTGCGCAGAGCCGTGATAGTGTCATCGGGAATATTCTGCATACTGGCGACCGCGCTGTGCGCCGCCACGCAATACGCGCACCCGTTCGCAAAGCTCGCGGCCAACGAAATCACTTCCGTTTCAGCGGCGTCGAACGAGGTTTCCCCCATGATCTCGCCCAGGGTCAAATAGGCTTTCAGCAGGGCGGGGGCTTCCGCCATCGTGGCGAGCACGTTGGGCACGAAGCCGTATTTTTCCTTCGCCTTTTTTAGCAGGTTGACGGCCGGACCACTGGCCGTCGCCTCATCGTGAATGCGGTATTCCATGGATGATTTCCCTTTTCCTGAGGTGAAAACCGGACGCGGAAACGTCGTTCCGTTCCGGTCAATCCGGCCGCGAGACGGTAAATTTGGTGTCCAGATCCCGCAGGAGGTAAAGTGCGACGCAGGCGGCCAGCATTGGCCAGGCGGCGAAGAATAGCAGATTGATATCGACCGTGTACTTCCGCCAAGATGAAAGCGTGGAAATTGCATGGAAAGTCAGAACAAGGCCATATGTCCCCCGTTTCGCGATTCCAAGGAGAAAACCGAGAATAATCACCACCTCGATCACGCCAATGATCATCATCGGAGTGGCTCCGATGTCTTCTATAAAATAGAATCTTTCAAAAACTTTCGATGCGTGATCGGGTCTGACAAACTTATCGATTGTCCAAGCGCACATGACGACGAAAACGCTAACGCGAAGAAAGAAAAGCGACCATTCCATGCGCGCGGTTTGCGTCGATAACATTGCTCCTCCTCGCGGAAACATGCGCTGTTTCTTAAAATTCCAATAATTTTTTCTTTTTGGAGTAGCGTTTTTTGCGCCGTCGGAATAAACACCCGAAAATCAACGGCGACCGTCGGCCACCATGAGCCGGCATTGCGGGCTTCAAGGCGCATTTCGGGAAAGATAACCCGTGTTCCGCGCCAGTGTCTCCGGTTTCGCGGTCACATCTTCGTCAGCATGACGCATGTCGGGGGCTGGATCGGGACAGCGGTCTCCTCACATCCGCGCACCGTCGCCTGCCCTTGAGGCGGTGTGAACGGATCGAGGCTGGGCCGGCGGTCGGCGCGTTACGGCGTCAGCGTTTTCAGGAAATCGATGATCCGCCGCCGTTCCGCGGCGTCGGTGACGCGGATGCTTTTGGTGCTGCCGGGGGCGAAGGCCGAGGCGTCCTTCAGGAAGGCGTCGAGGTCTTCCTCGGTCCAGGTTCCGCCCTTGGTCATCAGGGCCGCCGAATAGCCGTACCACTCGCGCGCCCGCGCCTTCTCGGCGCCGACGATGTTGAACAGGGTCGGCGCCACCCTAAATGGATCCCCAGGCCGCAAGGCATGGCAGACCACACAAGGCTCGGCCGGCGTATCCACCCCATAAACAGGCGGCGGCGCGGCCTCGGCGGCGCTGGCTTGTTCGGGGCGTCCGGTGGCGACCGAGACGGCGCCGATCAAAACGGCGGCGATGAGGACGCGGCGTCGGCGGCTTGGCCCGTTCCACGTCGGCTTGGCTGGTTGTTTGTCCGTCATCCCAAGTCCCCCTTATTATCGTTAAGGGCATCGCGGCGGCGCCGCGCGGTCGCTGCCGCAATCGATACGGGCTTAGCATGCTTGATCGCCGGAAACCAGACGGCATCGCGGCCCCCGCCGCGCCAGCGCACAGGCGCGGGACGCGTCTCCGCCTATTCCGCGGATGCGCTTTGCGGACGGACGATCCTCGCCTCGAGGGTGTCGATGACGCTGCGCGCGTTGTAGGCGTCGACATCGTCTCGCGATTTTTCGCCGCTGGCGACGACGATTTCCATCGTCGCCGCGTAGCGCGTCATCGGATAGCTGCGCGCGCTGGCGAATCCCGGCGCGAAACCGTGGTAGTAGCCGGCGCGTGAATGGGGCCAGAATGCGGTGGTGCCGTTCAGGGTGGTGCGATAGATGGTGTCAGCATTCGTCGCCTGGTCGACAACGCGGAAGTAGTCGTGCCCGCTTTCCAGGGTGATCTCGGCGGCGCGGAAGAGCAGATAGTTCTCCACCGTCTCCCGCGCCGTCGCCGTATTCCCGGTGAAGGTTACCCGATAACGGTTCTCCTCCAAGGGATAGGCGGCGTACCCTTCCCGAGAGCCTTCCCAACCGGCCGGCGCGTAAGGGGTTGGCGCCGCGCAGGCGACGAGCAGCAGCGACAGCATCCCCGCAACAACGGCATCCCTCATTCGACGGCCGCGGGGACGACCCGGCGGGGTGGCGGCCGATATCCGGCTTGTCTTTCTCATTTCCAGTCTCTCCACCACGGTGGTATAACGCGCGTATCGTGGACGGGCTAGGCTTCGGGCCGTCGCGCCACTAAGTTTTGATTACCAGTCATAACCGGGGTCCAATTCGAGGAGAGGTCGCGATGTTCAACGCCACGCAATTACTGGGACAACTGATGGGCGGCGGCAGCGCGCCCTCCGCGCAAAACCGCATGACGCACGCCATGGGCAGCCACGGACTTAGCGCCAACACCAGCCCGCTTTCCGGCCTTTTGGGCAACTTGATGGGCGGCGGTCAGACGCCTGGCGCCAGCGGAGCCGGCGGCTTTGGCGGCCTCGCCAGCATGGCGCAGCAGGCGCTTGGGGGAGTCACCCGCAAAGTGCGCGGGAACAACCCGCTTGCCGTTGGCGGCCTTGGCGCCCTCGCCGGAGTGCTGCTTGGCGGGCGCAGCGGTGCCCTCGGCGGCGGCGCGGCGGCCCTGCTCGGCAGCCTCGCCTATGCCGCCTTGAAACCGAAAGCCGCCGATGCGGCGCCGCCGAGCGAGGAGGAAATCGCCCGCGAAGCGCCCCTGGGCCTGCGCGAGCCGCGGAACGCCGAGGAAGAGCGCGAACTGGAAAAGACCTCGCTGCTGATCATCCGCGCGATGAGTAATGCCGCCAAGGCGGACGGCGAGGTTTCTTCCGACGAGGTGTTCCGCATCCTCGGCAAGCTGCAGGAAAATGGCGCCGATGATGAGGCGCGGGCCTTCGTCGAGGCTGAACTGAGAAAGCCGATGGACGCCGAGGCGATGGTGCGCGAGGTTCAATCCCCGGAGGTCGCCGTCGAGGTTTACGCCGCCTCGCTGCTCGCCATCGAGGTCGATACGGATGCCGAACGGCAGTACCTCGCCAACCTGGCCAAGGCCTTGAACCTGAACGCCGACGTGGTGGCGCGCATCCACCATCACCTCGGCGTGCCGCCGATCGCATAAGTATAGGCCGACACGGTCGTTTGGCGAGGGGCGCCGCTCAGCGCTTGGGCGGCGCCTCCCAGGCGTAGGCGATCTCCTGCCGGTCGGCGCCCCAGAACCGTTCCAGCCGCTGGCCACAGCGTCGGCCGCCCATCGCCTCGTAGAAGAAGCGTGCCGGGTTGTCGGCCAGCACCCAGACGACGATGCGGTCATGGCCGGCGGCGGCGAGCGCCGACAGCATCGACGTCAGCAGGATCCGACCGGCGCCCAGTTCGCGGGCCACCGGGTCGACATAGAGAGTATAGATTTCGCCGGCCGGCGATGTCCATTGCTGGCGCGCCTTGCCGCCGCTGATGAAGCCGATCATGCCGGAGATCGGCGACTCGGCAACTAGGATCGGCGATCCGACCCCGGAGCGGCGGATCTGATGCGCCCATACGCGCGCCTGCAGCGGCTGCGACATGCTGACCAGGCGTTCGGTTGGCAGGACACCGGCGTAGGTATCGCGCCAGGATTCCACGTAAATCCGGGCAATCTCCCGCGCGTCCGGGCCACGGGCGCGGCGCACCGCCACCGCCTGCTCGCTGTTCAGCGGCCGCCGGCGTGCCGTCATGCGGTTGCCTCATGCATCCAGGTTTCCACCAGCCAGCGGGCGATGGAGTCGCGGTGCGGCAGCTTGAAGCCGAAATCGCGGATCGACGCCAATTCGGCGCGGGTGAACCAGCGCGCGTCCTCAAGTTCCTGGCGGTCGAGAAGGATCGGCACGCCGGCCTCGACGCAGGCACGGAAGCCCAGCATCACCGAGGAGGGAAACGGCCATGGCTGCGAGGCGACGTAGGCGACGTCGGTGACGACCATGCCGACCTCCTCCTCCACCTCGCGCGCCACCGCTTCCTCGACGCTCTCGCCGGGCTCGACGAATCCCGCCAGCGTCGACATCATGCCGGCCGGCCAGCGGTGCTGACGGCCGAGCAGGCAAGCGCCGCCATCCGGTCCCGGACGGGTGACGAGGACGATGATCGCCGGGTCGGTGCGCGGGAAGTATTCGCTGCGGCAGGCCTCGTTGGTGCAGCGGCGCATGTGGCCGCCCTGGCGCGACTCCGTTCTGCCGCCGCAGACGCTGCAGAAACGGCTGCGCGCGTGCCAGCGCATCAGGCCGCGCGCGTAGGCCAGCAGCGAGCCCTCCTCGCGGCTCAAATGACCGCTGACCCGGCGCAAGTCCAGGTACGCCGACTCGGCAAGCAGCGCCGCGGCGGCCGCCTCGTCCCAGGACGAGATGTCGACGGCGAACCAGCCCTCCCCGGCCTCGCCGACGCCAAGCAGCGCCACCGCGTCCGCCGCCTCCAGCAGCGGCCAAGCCGTCTCGCCGACCAGCGCGGCGGCGGTGGGCGGATCTCCGTTGAGAACAAGGCTGCGGTCCCGCCACACCGGCACCGCGCGCACGGCATCCGCCTGGCGCAGGTCGGCCAGCCAGCCGTGATCGCCACGCCGCGGAGCGAAGCGGTCGAGGCGGCAGCCAGTGTAGGAAAGGACGGGTCTCATCGGTTGCCGAGAGTGGCACAGACGCGGCCCGACGGCAACGACGGAGACAGGGCGGCGGCGGCCATCGGAGAGTTGACCAGGATCGCCCACTGGCGCATTATAACCCAATTGTGGAAGCGCCCGTGGGCGCAACTTAACCGAGGCTCAGGAGCCACGACCTTGGTTCGCCGATTGTCCGTCTCCGCCCGCCTGTTGGCGCCGTTGGCCCTCATCGCGCTGACCGGATGCGCGGTGCGGGAGGCCCTGCTTATCCCCCCCGACCAGCGCTGCGGACCGGAGGCCGAGGCAACGCTGGCGGCGGCGGATTTCTCGCGGTTGCGCGTGATCGATATCAAGGTGAGCGAGGGCGAATTCAGCCCGATGGTGATCCGCCTGCGCGAGGGCCGGCCCTACACCTTTCGCATCGAGAACACCGACAACGAGGACCGCCTGTTCGCCGCGCCGGTATTTTTCCTCACCACCGCCGTCGGCGACCTGAAGTTCGGCGACCGCGCGACCCACGCCGTGTGCCTCGACCGTCTGGCAATCCCCGCCTTCGAGACCACCAGCGTCACCCTGATCCCCCTCCGCGCCGGCGCTTACGATCTCGAGGACGCCTTCGTCCTTCCCAGCGGCGGCGTCGGCATCGGCACGATCAGGGTGGAGCCGGCATTCATGGGGCTGGCCGACACCGGCACGTCGGAAATGTTTTGATCTTCGCCAGCCATTTCCTTCGAATGAGACGCCGACGCGCCATCGCCCGTTGGCTCGAACGGATCGCCTTCGGCCCCGCGTCGCGACCCCGCGCCGAGAATCCCTTGCCCCGGACCCGGCATACGCTGATATAGTGGGTACGGGAGGTCGGCGACGGACGGATCCCTCGCCAATCCGGTCAGGTCTGGAAGGAAGCAGCCGTAACGAGTTCCGATCCGGGTCGTGCGGCCGGTCTCCCACCTCGTTTTCGATCACTCCGAGGAGTTCAAGGGGCACCGTGGACCTTCGATGGCCATCCGGCGCCCGGCGCAAGCATTCAGCATGACCGACCGCGAACCGGACCCAGGCCCCCCCGCCTCCGACGCGCCCTACCGGGTGCTGGCGCGAAAATACCGGCCGGCGACGTTCGAGGCACTGATTGGCCAGGACGCCCTCGTCCGCACGCTGACCAATGCCATCAGCCAGCACCGCCTGGCACACGCCTACATGCTCACCGGCGTGCGCGGCGTCGGCAAGACGACAGCGGCCCGCATCCTCGCCCGCGCCCTCAACTGCGTCGGCGCCGACGGCACGGGCGGGCCAACGCCGATCCCCTGCGGCGTCTGCCAGAACTGTATCCAGATCGCCGAAGACCGCCACATGGACGTCATCGAGATGGACGCCGCCAGCCGCACCGGAGTCGGCGACATCCGCGATCTACTCGATGGCGTGCCGTTCCGTCCCGCCGCGGCGCGGTTCAAGATCTATATCATCGATGAAGTGCACATGTTGTCGACACAGGCGTTCAACGCCTTGCTGAAAACGCTGGAGGAACCGCCGGAGCACGTGAAGTTCGTCTTCGCGACGACGGAGATCCGCAAGGTTCCGGTCACCGTGCTGTCGCGCTGCCAGCGGTTCGACCTACGCCGCGTCGAGGCCGAGGTGCTGGCGCGCCATCTCGCCGCGGTCGCAGAACAGGAGAAGGCCACCCTCGAGGACGGTGCGTTACGCCTGCTCGCCCGTGCCGCCGACGGCAGCGTGCGCGACGGGCTGTCGCTGCTCGACCAGGCGATCGCCCACGCCGGCAGCACGGTCGGCGAAGCCACTGTGCGCGACATGCTGGGACTGGCCGACCGCGAGGCGATCTTCGACCTCGCTGAAGCGGCGTTCGGCGGCGAGGCGGCGACGGCGCTCGGCATCCTTGCCGACCTTTATGCCGCTGGCGCCGACCCGGTCGTCATCCTCGGCGACCTGTTGGAACTCGTCCACTGGATGACCCGGCTCAAGGTCACGCCGGGCGTCGCGGAAGCCGGCGCGGTGCCGGAAGCGGAGGCCAAGCGCGGCCGGTCGATGGCCGAACGGCTGTCGATGGCCGACGTCACCCGCGCCTGGCAGATTCTGCTGAAGGGCCAGAACGAGGTGCGCATGGCCCACGCGCCACTCCAGGCGGCCGAGATGGTACTGATCCGCCTCCTCTACGCGGCGCAACTGCCGTCGCCGGCCGATGCCATCAAGCAGGTCCTCGGCCGCCCGGGCGATGCGCCGCCACCACCCTCAGCGCCGACTCCGCCCTCCGGCGGCGGGGCGCACGCCGGCGCCCGGGCCCACCTGAAGCCGGTCGCGCAGACGGAGACCCCGCCGGCGCCCACCGCCCAGATGGCGCGAGCCGAGGCGGCACCGGCGCGTGAGCCGATGCGCCTCGATACCTTCGAGGCGGTGGTTGCGCTGACCGAGTTCCATCGCGAGGCGATCCTGCATGGCCACTTGATCAATCACGTTCACCTCGTCCACTTCGAGCAGGGGCGCATCGACGTGCGGCTGTCCGCCGGGGCGCCGGAGGATCTGGCGCCCAGGCTGGCCCGCTTCCTCACCGAGAAGACCGGCCGCACCTGGCTGGTCAGCGTCTCCGCCGACGACGGCGCGCCAACGCTGCATGACCAGAAACGCGCCCGCGAGCAAGCACGCAACGCCGAGATCCGCGCTCACCCGCTGGTCGACAAGATCTTCCGCGTCTTCCCCGAGGCGCGCATCCAGGCGATCCGCCAGACCGCCCGGGGGACGGACGGGGAAGCGGACGGCGTGGGCGCCGACACCGAACCGGCCGACGAGTGAAGCAGGAGACGACGACAGAAATGGCGCGCGAGATCGAACGCAAGTTCCTGGTCACCGGCGATGCATGGCGGGACGCGGCCGAAAAGCACGTCATCCGCCAGGGCTACCTCGGTGACGATGCGACAGCCTCCGTCCGCGTGCGCGTCAAGGACGATGCCGCCTTTCTCACCATCAAGGGCCGCAAGCCAGGGATCACGCGGGCAGAGTTCGAATATCCTATCCCGCGCGCCGACGCCGATGCGCTGTTGGACACGCTGTGCCGGCGGCCGTTGATCGAGAAAACACGTTACACCGTCGAGTACGCATCCCATATCTGGGACATCGATGTATTCGAGGGCGACAATGCCGGCTTGATCCTCGCCGAGGTCGAGCTGGAGGCGGAGACGGACGCGGTTTCGCTGCCCGACTGGGCGGGCGAGGAAGTCACCGACGACCCCCGGTACTTCAACGCCAACCTGATCGACAACCCTTACCGGCGGTGGGCGGCGGCGGGATACCGGAGGATTCGGCCCAATCCCTGAAATGATCGGTTGAATTGCCGACGCTGGCGGCGGATAACGCCGCAAAGGCAATCGCGTCGAGGAGGAAAGGAGACCGCCCGTGATGAAGAATCTCGGCAACATGATGAAGCAGGCACAGCAACTGCAGGCGAAGATGGCCGAAATGCAGGAGCAACTCGCCAACACCGAGGTCACCGGCGCCGCCGGCGGCGGGATGGTCGAGGTCACCGTGACCGGCAAGTCCGAAGTGCGCAAGGTAAAGATCGACCCGTCGATCATCGACCCCGAGGATGCGGAGATGCTTGAGGATCTCATCGTCGCCGCGTTCAACGACGCCAAAAGCAAGGTCGAGGCGCACGTCGCCGAACAGATGTCGGAGCTGACCGGCGGGATGAAACTGCCGCCCGGCATGCAGCTGCCATTCTGAGCCGACGAAAGGCCGCGGCGCCGCCCCACGACGCGCGGGCCATACCGCTCGAATGCCGATGTCCGACATCGATCGGTTGATCCAGTTGCTCGCCAAGCTGCCGGGGCTCGGTCCCCGGTCGGCACGGCGGGCGGCGCTACATTTGCTGAAGCATCGCGAAACGCGGCTTGCCCCGCTGGTACAGGCGCTGACCGCGGCGGCGGCCAACGTCAACCCCTGCTCTACCTGCGGCATGCTGGACAGCAGCGACCCGTGTGCCGTATGCGCTGACCCGAAACGGGACCGAGGCCTGATTTGTGTCGTCGAGGATGTCGGCGACGTCTGGGCCTTGGAACGCGGCGGGACATATCGCGGCGTCTACCATGTCCTCGGCGGCGTGCTATCGGCGCTCGACGGGGTGACGCCCGACGACCTGCGCATTCCGGCATTGATCCGCCGCGCCCACGCGCCGGCGACGCAGGAAGTGATCCTGGCGACCAGCTTCACCGTCGACGGACAAACCACCGCCCATTACATCATCGATCGCCTGCGCGGTTCGGGCGTGAAAATATCCGGCATCGCGCATGGCGTGCCGTTGGGGGGCGAATTGGAATATCTCGACAACGCGACGTTGAGTGCCGCCATCGATTCCCGGCGGGGGTTAGACTAGTGCAGAAGCAATCGGCCTACGGTGACGACGCCGACGCCGAAGCCACGGCGGTGTTGATCTCGGCGATCCTTTCGTCGACGGAGATGTCCAGCGCGGAGGCGATTTCCAACTCGCGATCCTCGAACACATTGCGGTCGGGATGTTTTGCCGCCCAGGCCGCCACCGCCGTATCCCGCTGATCGAGCAGCATTTCGATTTCCGGGCGGAACATCCTGAGCAGTCCATTCAGCCAGAGATTGACCACAAGCGACGGGTAGGCGAGGTCGATGTGGAAGTAATCCAGCATCGCGGTCACGTCGGGCGCCCGATACCATACCTCCCCCGTCACCCAGCGATTGGTGGTGAACAGGCGGATCGGCCTGCCAAATTCATCCATCGACACGGCGACAAGGTGGGACAGCGCGTCGTTGTCACCTTCCGGCGGCGCGTAATCATCGACCGGCGCCGGGGTGATCCCGGGCGGCATGCCTTTGGGTCTCAGGAAGGTGTGGAAATGGCCGTGCTCGCCGGCGCGCAGATCGATCGGATGGGCGTGATAGTAATACTGCGAGTGGGTTTCCGGGTCGTAGACATCGCCCTTGGGATAGTGATCCCACTCGAAGAAGTCCGCCAGCCCTTTCAGGAGCTCACCTACGACGTTGGCCTGCGTCTTGGCGAGCAAGCGGTGGCACTCGGCTACCTCGGCCGCCGCGACGGCCATGTCCTTGAGGCGGTCGCCGGGAAGGTCCGACAGCGATGGCATGCAAGGGCTCGATAGCGGGAGACTTAAGCCGCCGACGCGGCGCAACGATCGAGTGTCGCCTCTCATGGAGGCGGCACTCAATCGTGGATCGACGGACTAGTTGGCCCCACAGGGGTTGCACGGATTCTTTGCGGCGCAGGGATTGCAGGGCGCGCAGGCCTTCGCGGCACACGGGCTGCAGGGCGCGCAGGCCTTCGCCGCGCACGGATTGCAGGCAACGTTGATGATGCCCGGCTTCGCTTTCGCCATCGGAAGGGCATTGGCGGCGCTGATGCCAGCCTGCGCGGCGCCGGCGCCAAGGCCAGTACCAAGGGCGACGCCAGCGGCGGCGGCGAGGGTGAGGATCGAGTGCTTTTGCTTGCGAGTCGTCATTTTGGTGGCCTCCTCCAAGAAAATCTCAAAACGAAATCGATCGAGAAGCGATCTCAATCGCGGCCATACATTACCGGAGGAGTCGGGTAAGGCAACGAAAACCGTTTCACAAACCCGTGACGGGTAGTTTACTGAATTCCGGCGATTATTCGACCGTGACGTCCATTTTTGCCGATGACTGGGCAGCTGGCACATGGCGTCGATCAATGATCCAATTTTTGCCACTTTTACTTCACGGGCGCCGATTCTCGCTTGCCCCCACGATTGGCGGGTCAAGCGGCGATGCCATGGGCCGCGCGAAACTGGCAAGCTCGGCCGGGCGGAGTTGTGGGATGCGTGTTACGCCGGCAGGCGAAACCACGGCCTGAGCCGGATGCCGACGGCGGTGCCGGCGAGCGCGGCGGCAATCCACACCCAGCCGTGCAGGCTGCCGGATGCGACGCCGCTGAAGAAGGCGCCGATGTTGCATCCGTAAGCAAGTCTGGCGCCATAGCCGAGGGCGAGGCCGCCGACGATCGCGGCGACCCATGACCGGGCTGGCGCGCTCCACTTCGGCGCCAGCCGACCGGCCAACGCGGCGGCGGCGAAGGCTCCCAAGACAATGCCGATATTCATGACGCTGACGGTATCGGCGAGTATGGGCCTCGCCAACGCCGCCTGTTGGAAGCCGCCGCTCCAGAAGGCGGAGGTCGCCGGATCCCAGCCGATCGCGGTCGCCGCCTTGGCCGTCCACAGCGCGAAGGCCCAAGTGATCGACCACGGATGGCCGGCGACGATGAGCGTCAGCCAGTTGAGGATGGCGAGCGCAAGCGCGGTGAAGATCAGCGGCCACGGGCCCCGCAGCAGCGCCACCGCCGTTACCGGCCCCCGCCACCACAGCGGCTGGCCGACCCCGCCGCCGGCCGCGCGCATGGCGAGCCATATGGCGAGTAACAGAGCGAGTTGCGCCGCCGCGGCCATCGGCCAGCCGAGAACGTCACCGAGCGACACGGCGCCAATGCCGGGTAGTGCCTGCCAGGCGGGCAGGTGCAGGCTGCCCCAGAAGCCGCCGAGACAGAAAAAGATCAGTACCACCAGCATGCGCGGGCTGCCGCCGCCGGCGCTGTACAATGTTCCGGAGGCACACCCCCCGGCGAGCTGCATGCCGATACCGAACAAAAAGGCGCCGAACACCATGCCAACGCCCACCGGGGCGACGGCGCCGCCGACCGGCCGGCCAAAAAATGAGCCGGCCGCCAGCACCGGGGCGAACAGAACGATCGCCGCCGCCAGCATCACCGCGTGCGCCGCCACCGCGGAAACATCGCCGTCGCGAAAAGCCTTGCGATAGGCGGCTGAAAAACCGAAGGCGCCGTGGTAGAGGCTGAAGCCGAGGCCTAAACCAATGCAGAAAAGGAGCCCGAGTCGGCCATCCGACACCGCGATGGCAGCGAAGAGGCCGGCGATGGCGACGGCGGCGGCGGCAAACCAGCGTGCCTGAACGCCGTTTCGAGACGCGACGGCGGCGGTCTCGGTCATGCAGACCAAGACATAGCCGCGAGCGTGAGCATCCGTTGCATTCGCCCTGCCTCGTTTCCCCTGTTCAATCTCTGGACACCGCCGAGGCTAGCAGTCCGGCAACGCCTCCACCAGACGCAAAAGCAGCGGCTCCCCAGAGAGTGATCGGCCGCCGTGCAAGCGTCATTCCCCGGCCGCGCGCATCGGCGGCCCGATGCCCCGTTGTGGGTCGGCCGGCGGGGAGTCCCTGAGGCTGGACAGATCGAGGTTGTCGGCGCGGCCGACGACCTTTTCCGTCGAGATGCGGATCTGGCGGATGTCCTCGCCGGTCTGCTCGTGGTGGCGCTGCAGCTTGCCGACCCGTTCGTCGAGCCGGCCAACGTCGGCGACGAGCGCCTGCAACTCCGCCTGAATAACGTTCGCATGTTGGCGCAAACGCACGTCGCGCAAGACGGCGCGCACCGTGTTCAGGGTCGCCCACAGGGTCGTCGGCGAGACGATCCACACCTTGCGGCGGAAGGCATCCTCGATGACGTTGGCGAAGTTGGCGTGCAGTTCGGCGTAGACCGCTTCCGACGGCAGGAACATCAGCGCCGAATCCGCCGTCTCGTGGGCAATGATGTAGCGCTCCTGGATATCGCGGACGTGCTTGCCGACGTCGGCGGCCAGCGCCCGCGACGCGCGGACCCGCGTCGCCTCGTCGCCGGCCTCCCGCAATGCGCGGTAGCTTTCGAGTGGGAACTTGGCGTCGACGGCCATCGGCCCCGGCGGTGCCGGCAGCTTGATGAGACAGTCGACGCGCCGGCCATTGCCGAGCGTCGCCTGGAACTCGAACGAGGACGGCGGCAGCATGCCGGTGACGAGGTCGCGCAACTGCACTTCGCCGAAGGCGCCGCGCGCCTGCTTATTCGAGAGGATCTCCTGGAGGCCGGTGACCTGCGTCGACAGTTGGGCGATGTTCTTCTGTGCCGCGTCGATGACCGCGAGGCGTTCCTGCAGGCTGCGCAAGGTGGCGCCGGTCCGCTCGGTCTGTTCCATCAGGCTTTCGCCGACGCGCCGGGTCAGTCCATCGAGGCGCGCGTTGACGGCGATCTGACCCTGCTCGACCCGCCCCGCCAGCTCGGCCTGCTGCGTGGTGACGCGCTCCGCCACGTCCGTGAGCCGGGCAATGCGGGCGTCCGCCTCGCCGCGCGCCCGGGCGCTTCCGGCCAGCGTCGCGACGAGGATCAGCAGCACGCCAATCCCGGCAAGCGCGGCGACGGCCATCCAGGGCTCGATCCCGGATTGGCGCAGGGGTTCGGTTATCGTCGCGATGTCCATCGGTACCCGCCTCGCTGTCGTGGACGTGCAGCTTGCATGAGCCGTCGGCGGAACGCAAACTCGCGCCGAAGGGTTGCGGGAAGGGAGCATCCGATCATGCGTTTGCGCGCGTTTCTTGTTTTATGTCTTTGTTTAAGCGGGATTTCCACGATGGCTCAGGCGAGCGAAACAGTGATCGGACCGGAGCAGCGATCGGCGGTGATGCTGACCATCTATGCCAACGGACTGGCCTTGATTCGCGATGTCCGCGCGGTCGATCTCGCCGCCGGCTCGCACCAGGTGGCCTTCGCGGGCATCAGTCGCCAGATGATCCCGAACTCGGCGGCGATTTTTCCCCCCGGCGGCAACCTTGCCATCCGCTCCATCGATTACGATTTCGATGTCGTCTCGGCGCAAGCGCTGTTGCGTCGCCACCTCGGGCGCGAGGTCGGTGTCGTCCGCGTGCATCCGAGGACCGGCGAGGAGACGGTCGAGCGAGCGACCGTGTTGGCGGTCGACGAAGGGGTGGTCCTGCGGTACCGCGACCGCATCGAGACCGGCGCGCCCGGGCGCATCGTCTTCGATACCGTGCCGGAAGACCTTCGCGCGTTTCCGACCCTCTCTGCGAGCATCGATGTCGCCGCCACGACCGATGCGCTGGAGCTTCGCTACCTCACCGACGGCATGAGCTGGTCGGCCGACTACATCGTCACGCTCGATGACAGCGCCGCGACGCTCGCCCTGGACGGACGCGCCACGTTGCGCAACGTCACCGGGGTCGAATTCGCCGACGCGCAAATCGGGCTGATCGCCGGTCGGATCAATCGGGAGAGCCAGCCGAGTCCGGCCGCCGGAATGGCGGTGCAGCGCATGGCGGACGCGGCGCCGGCCCGCGAGGCGTTCGCCGATCTTCACCTCTACACCTTGGTTAGCCCGGTCAGCCTGGCGGATCAACACACCAAGCAGATCGTCCTGCACAGCGCCGACGGCATCGCCTTCCATCGCACCTACATCTCGCGCAACACGTCACCGACTTTTGGTCCGCTGCGGGGCGAGCCGCAGCCGAGCCATCCGACCGTCAAGCTGTCATTCGACAACGCCGCGGATGCCGGTCTCGGCGCGCCGCTGCCGGCCGGCCTGGTCCGGGTCTACACGGCCGACTCCGCCGGTAAGGTACGGCTGCTGGGCGAGGACAGCATCCCCTCGACCCCGGTCGGCCAAACGGTCGATCTCACCCCAGGCGAAGCGTTCGATCTCACCGTGACCCGCCGTCAAACCGACTTCAAGCGCCTGTCGACGGACAACCGCCTCACCGAGTCGGCATGGGCCATCGAGGTCGCCAATGCCAAGGCCGAGCCGGCGGACGTGCGCCTCGTCGAAATTTTGATGGGCGATTGGGAAATCCTCAATGAAAGCGCTTCACACGAGAAGCCGCAAGCCGACCGCGCGGAATGGGAGGTCACGGTTCCCCCGGGAGAGACGGTGACTGTCACCTACCGGGTCCGCGTGCGCCGCTAACGGCAGCCGTGTCGTCTCACATCTTGACGCGCGGCGCGGTTGGCAATAGCTCTGAGTTATCCGACGACGATCAGTGGTTTTATCGGAACAAAAAACAATGACGCGACGCCGTATTTTGATTGCCCCCGATGCCGAGTTGAAACGGCGGTCCGAAGCCGTCGACCGAATCGACGACGATATCCGCCAGCTGTTCGATGACATGCTGGAAAGCATGTATGCCGCCAACGGGATTGGCTTGGCGGCGCCGCAGATCGGCGTTTTGAAGCGGATGATCGTCGTCGATATTTCGCCGGAGAAGGAACGCGGCGGGGCGTTGAAGATGGTCAACCCAGAAATCGTCTGGACCTCGGACGACGCGGTCAGCGGCGAGGAAGGGTGTCTCTCGTTGCCCGACCACTACGCCGACGTCATTCGCCCTTCGCGTATCCGGGTAACCTTTCGCGATGAAAACGATACCGAGCAGACGCTCGAAGCCGACGGCCTGCTCGCCCGGTGTATTCAGCACGAATGCGATCACTTGCAGGGTATTCTGTTCGTCGATCACATCTCGTCCCTGAAACGCAACGTCATCCTGCGCAAGCTCACCAAGTCGAAGCGCCACGGCGACTACGCCCTCGCGTCCTGACGGCCCGCGTTGGTGCCGTCGCGCGAAAGGATGTGAATGGCTCGTTTGCGCCTCGCTTTCCTCGGCAGCGCCGACTTCTCAGTCCCGACCCTGCGCGCGCTCGCCGCGGCGGGACACCAGATCGCCTGCGTCTATACGCAGCCGCCGCGGCCGGCGGGTCGCGGCCACAAGGTGACCAAGTCGCCGGTGCATCGCCTGGCGGAGGCGAACCAGTGGCCGGTCCGCACGCCATCAACCCTGAAGACGCCGGAAAGCCAAGCTGAGTTCGCGGCACTCGGTCTCGATGCCGGTATCGTCGCCGCCTATGGGCTGATCCTGCCGAAACCGATTCTCGACGCACCCCGCCTCGGCTGCCTCAATGTGCACGCTTCGCTGCTGCCCCGCTGGCGCGGCGCGGCGCCGATTCAGCGCGCCATCCAGGCGGGGGACAAGGAATCCGGCGTGACAATCATGCAGGTGGAAGAAGGGCTCGATTCGGGGCCGATGCTCCTCGTCGGCCGGACGCCGATTACACCGCGGACCACCGCCCAGACGCTGCATGAGGAGTTGGCCGCCCTCGGGGCACAGCTGATGGTGGACGCCCTGGCCGGACTCGCCGCCGGCACCTTGGTGGCAACGCCGCAGCCGGAAAATGGCGCCACCTACGCCAAGAAGCTGGACCGCGACGAGGGGCGGCTCGACTGGACACAACCGGCCGAGATCCTGGAACGGCTGGTCCGCGCCTTCACGCCGTCACCCGGCGCCTGGTTCGAATACGCTGGAGACCGCATACGCGTTCTGCGCGCCCGTGTCGCCCCGGGCACGGGAACGCCAGGCACCGTGCTCGACGAGAAGCTGACGATCGCCTGCGGCGCGGGCGCGCTAGCCTTGGATTCGGTGCAGCGACCGGGGCGCCGACCCGCCGACGCCGAAGACTTCCTTCGCGGCTACTGCCTTCCGGCGGGGACGCGCCTTCCCTGACCCCCAGACCGAGGGCGATGCGGCGTCAGCGGAGTTCCGCCAGCATCGGCGCCGAATCCTCGATATGCTGGATGTTTTCGATCCCCTGGCGCATCTCGGTCATGATGAATTCGGCGCGTTTCGCCGGGCCGCCGGTATTCTTGGTCGGAAACGCCCGCGCCCAGGCGCCCATCTTCACCGTCAGCGCGCACAGGACGCCGCCGATGGTGGTATGGTAGCTCTTGATCAGCGTTTCGACGCGCCGGAAGCGTTCCGCCGTCACGTTGGACCACAGGTCCATGGTGCTGCGGTCGAAATTCTCGAATCGGCCGGTGATTTCCGCCATCAACTCGTTGAGCTTTTCCTGGATCATCGCGCAGACCTTGCGCATGTTTGGATCCTGACGGAACTGCCAACTGTTGGTCAGTTCATCCAGCCATTCCAGGAAACCGCTGACATGCGGTTCGATCTCGTCAAGGGCGTGGCGATAATAGGAGAGCGACAGAAAGGTATCCCCATAGTCTTCGAGGAAGCGGGGGATGTTTTCGATCTTCACGTCCAGCTTCGAGGCCATCACCTGCAGCTTCTCACGCGCCTTTGAGACATCCGGGTCGCGAAACAGGCCGACAAGGTCCTCGAAGGATTGAACGGTGACGTCCTGACGCCCATAGATCTCGTAGATCAACGGACGGGTGAACTGCGTCATGTACGACACCAGTTCCTGGCCCTTCGCGCGCGACAGCCGCAGCTCCTTGACATCGTTGACATGAATATTCCGTTCGCGCAGCGTGATGCGCAGACTGTAGACGTCGAAGCTCGGTAACTCGGCAAGCTTTCGCAGGATCGCCAGATCGGGATGGACGGGGAAATCCGGCCAACCGAACTCGCCCGGGACGCCCTCGATATCGAGCTGACCGCTTCCCGTGTCCGGGTTGTCGAACATCTCGATGACGCTTTGCAGGCGCACGTTCTTGATGAGCCGCGACCGACGCAATGCCTGCGTTTGCAACGGGATGATCGCCAGCGGCAAGATATACATCGCATCCCGGTCGCCGTCGCGGATCGGATACTTTTCAGGGTCGGTCATGGGCGCCTAGATTAGCTTGGGTGAACCGTTCCTCCGCCATACAGACAGATGTGCCAGCGAAACTGTAAGAGCGAGACCGTGAAGAAATCGTTGTCGCGAGCCGAATTCGTCCACGCCCGGCAACACCGCTGATGCCGCGTTATAGACTGACCATCGAATATTTCGGTCGCGAGTTCGTCGGCTGGCAGCGCCAAGCCAACGGCCCCTCGGTGCAAGCGGCGCTTGAGGACGCGGTGTTCGCCTTCACCGGCGAGCGGGCCATCGTCCATGGCGCCGGACGGACCGACGCCGGCGTGCACGCGCTCGGACAGGTGGCGCATGTCGACTTGGCCCGAGACGCCGATGCATGCACCGTGCGGGAAGCGCTCAACTTTCACTTGCGCCCGGCGTCGGTCGCCGTCGTCGCGGCGGCGCGTGTCGCGGCCGATTTTCATGCCCGCTTCTCGGCGACCCGCCGCGTCTACCGCTACCGGATCCTCAACCGCCGCGCGCCGCCGGTACTCGACCGCGATCGGGTATGGTGGGTGGCGAAGCGGCTCGATGCCGCCCGCATGCACGTCGCCGCCCAACAGCTGGTCGGCCGCCATGACTTCACAACCTTCCGCGCCTCGCTGTGCCAGGCGAAATCGCCGGTCAAGACCCTCGACCGGATCGCCGTCGCGCGAATCGACGATGAGATCTGCATCGACGTCGAGGCTCGTTCGTTCCTGCATCACCAAGTGCGCAACATCACCGGCACGCTCGTCCTCGTCGGCGGCGGCAAATGGTCGCCGGCGGACGTCACCGCCGCCCTTTCAGCGAAAGACCGCCGGCGCTGCGGCCCGACGGCACCAGCCTGCGGCCTCTATCTGATGGCGGTCGGCTATCCCGATGCAGCCGCCCCGCCGGCGGTGGGCGACGGCGCGGCAGTCGGCGAAAGCAGCGGTTGACCCCCGCCGTCTTGGTCCGTAAACGCGATGATATGAATGCTCGCAGAACGGCTTTGCGGCGGCTGATCGGCTGGTCGCTTCGGGTTGCGGCGCTCGGCCTCGTGGCGCTCGCGCTGATCGTCGGCGCCGTCACGCAACACCCAGCACGCGCCGAAGCGCCAGCCTTGGTCCGCCTTGCCTACGTCGACGACTGGCGGGCCCTGCCGGCGGTGGTGGCGGTGGAACGCGGCTTCTTCGCCGCCCAAGGCCTCATCGCCAGCGGCCTGCCGATGACCGCCGATCGCGCCGACTTCGAGACGTCGCTCGCCGAGGGGACAACCGACTTGGCGCTGATCCCGCAACGGCTATGGCTGGCGATGGCTGACAGCGCCGCCGATACGGTATCGATCGGCGTCGGGAGCTGGGGCATCGAAATGGAGCTCGTGGTGCGCGAAGGGCGGCCCATCGATGCCATCGCCGACCTGAAGAACCGGCGCGTCGCCATTTCGTCAGGGTCTCCCGCGTATCCAACGCTGATCCGCCTGCTCAATCAGGTCGGCCTGGAACCCCAGAACGTGCGCGTGCTGGAACTCCCCACGGCGGAGGTTCTGAGCAGCTTCCAGCGGCGGCGCGCCGATGCGGTGTTCGATGTCCGGCACGTCACCACTCCCCTCGCCGCCGAGGGCGGCCGCGTGCTGGTCGACTGGCAAGCGCTGCTCCGGCTGCTGGGCCCGATCAATGCCGTCCCCTTGGTGGCGCGCGCCGAGTGGGCCGCCGAACAGCCGGAAACGCTGCGGCGCGTCGCGGTGGCCTGGGTCCACACGCTCGCCTACATCGAGGCCAACCGCGACGACGCGGCCCGGCTGTTGTATATGCATTTGCGCCGCCGCGGCGTGCGCCTCACCTCCTCCCTGGCCGAGGCGTGGGTCGGTTTCAGCCGCTACGACCTCCCGGGCTGGTCCGACGCGGCGATCCGCGACGCCGAGTACAATGCATGGGCGTTGATGACGGCGGGTGAACTGACCGACATGCCCGCCCTGCCGGCCCGGATCGACACCGGGTTCATCGCCGCCGACTCCACGCCATGAACTCCATGAGCCCGCGAGGGGCCCTCGGTGGGAGATCTACGCCGTGCCACCAACGCGCCGCAGCCGGCGCGGCGGTTTCGACTTGTCGTGGGATCGGTTGAAATCGGTGACGAATTCGCGGAACGTGTCGACGTCGAGGGGCTTCGAATAGTACCAACCCTGCGCCGACTCGACCTTGCGTGCCTTCAGGAAATCGACATGCGCCTGAGTCTCGACGCCCTCGGCGATGATCCGTAAGCCCAGCGCCTTCGCCATGTCGATGATCACGTCGGCCAGGCCCGCCGTCGCCGCGCCGGTACCGATCGCCTTGACGAAGGCTTGGTCGATCTTGAGGTGGTCGAGGCGGAAATTCTGGATGTAGGCGAGGCTCGAATAACCGGTGCCGAAGTCATCGACGGCCACCTCGCATCCGATTTCGGAGAACGCCTCGATGACCGCGCGGCAACCGATATCATCGACCAGGCCCCGTTCCGTGATTTCAAACAAGACCTGGGACGGCGACACATTGCACTCGGCAAGGGTCTGCTTGGCGTCAGCGACCACTTCGAGCGTCTTGAAGTGCGGCGGCGAAAGATTCACCGTGACATGGAAATTCGCATCCGCGCGCAGCAAATCGCCGACCTGTTCGCAGACGCGGCGCAGCAGCCAGCGGGTGATCGGGATGATCTGGCCGGTATCCTCCGCCACCGGGATGAATTCATCGGGGCGAACGAGGCCGCGAACGGGATGGTGCCAGCGCAACAGCGCCTCGGCACCGATGCAGCGATCTGTGGCAAGATCGATCACCGGCTGGTAATGCACCTCGAATTGATTATACCGTAACGCGTCGTCCAGGTCCGCCCGCAGCGGCGACTGTCGGCCGGACCACTGCCATGCATACGCGGTCACGCCAGCCATCACCATTAGCCCGACACCGCCGAGGAGGACGGCGCCGCGCTCCCAGTCGCGGAAGCAATAGCCGCTCGGCACGGCGACGGATACCGTCGTGTCGAACAGCCCGACTTCGGCCGTTGACCCGATAAACCCATTGCCGCCGCCGCCCTCGCCGCCGAAGGTTGTCAGGACCGTCCCCGCCATGGTCACCGATCCGCGCGCCACGTTGCGCAGCGCCGACGTTTCGATTGGCGCGACGAGCACTGAGGGAGCGAACAAGGCCTCCAACGCGCCGCCGTTCCGCAGGTTGTGCCTGGCAATGATGGAACGCCCCGGAGTGAACAGCGTCTCCACCGGCGGAGTGAACGAGACCAGCGAACCGGGCGGCCGCAGCAAGGCGACATCATCAACGGCGACCGGCGGATCGATGACGCCGAGCGCAGTGCACCCAATCCGGCCGTTCGGCGTCAGATAAACCATGTTGTGCAGGCTTGCGTTGCCGGCGATGACGCCCCGCATCGCCATGACCAGGTCACGTGAACACCCCTGGCGAGCCAAGTAGGCCATCGCGGCGAGGACGCCCTCCGCCTGCCAGAACACGGTGTAGACCCGCTCGGCCGTTTGCCGGGCCGCGCTATCGACCGTGCGCCGCGCTTCGTTCAGCGCCGCGTAGTAGCTGAGTCCGATGCCGCCGCCGATCAGTGCCGCCGTCGCGATCACCGCCGCGAGCGTGAATACCAACGACTTCCGCGCGAACCAATTCAAGCTGCGTCTCCGTCGGGGCAACCCCTTGCAGCGATTGTGCTGCGCCGCGATGCCGATGGCCAGCGGAAACGACGATTTCGCGCGTGGCGGTTAAAGTGTCATATAGCTCTACCGTTACGGGTTTCCACCACAACCGGGCGTCTATCCGGACACGGCGCGTTAGCCCGCGGCGATGACGATGTCGAAGCGGCCAGCGAGGGCGGCTTTTTCCTCGATGGATGGAGCGAGCGGCACGGTGAGGCTCGACCGTCGCGCCGGATCGCGCACCGATTGGAGAAGAAAATCCCGCTCATTTTTGGCCTCGCCGGCGACGTACATCTGGGTTGTCAGCGGCGAGAAACCGCTTGCCTGGACCGCGAAATGGATATGCGGAGCCCGGCCGGGGTAGGCGACGGGACGGATGGTCCGGAATCGGTAGCCGCCATCGGCGCCGGCGACGGTGCGTCCGTAGCCCTGAAAATTGGCGTCTCTGCCACCGCCGCCGGCCGGATGGTGATAAACGCCGTACGCGTCGCATTGCCAGATTTCCACCAATGCGCCGGGAACCGGTTTGCCGGCGGGATCGACAATGCGGCCGGAAATATGGGTCACGACACCGGCCGCCCGGCTGTTGCGGCCGGCGACCGTGACCAGATCGGCATCGGAGTCGACCGGTTTATGGACGGGATAGAACGGCCCCCTCGATTGACGGGGTGTCGGCGCGAGAGCCGACCAAGCTGGGCCCGCCAGGACGATCCCGGCACCGGCGGCCGCGCCGGCGAGGAAGCCGCGACGGCCTACCATTTCGGCGTCTTCTGCGTCGCGCGGCCGGCGTTGTGGTCGGCGATTGCCTGAGCCAGTTCGTCAAGCTCCTGGCAGCCGAAGAAGCAAAGTTCCTCAAGCCGCGCCAGTTGCGCTTCGGCCCGAGGCACGTCCCCCATCCGCAGGTAAAGCTCACCGAGGTATTCGGTGGCGCCACGATGCTCCGGGTCGGCCGCCAGTGCCCTTCCATACCAGTCCAGCGAGGCCTCGAAATCGCCGAGCTTGCGATGGCTGTAGCCGAGATAGGTCATCGCATCGGCGTTGTCCGGCTCGTTGGCCACCACCTTTTCGAATGCGGCGATGGCCTGCTCGTACCGCTGGGCGCCGATCGCCGCCGTGCCGGCCGAATATTCGGGATTGGTCGCCGCGGAAGCCGGCGAATCGTCGCCGCCAAAGGCCAACGTGGCTGTTGCCTGCCCTACGCAAACGGCCGTGATGAGGGCCGCCGCCAGCGTCAAATGGATCATGTCCCGCATCTCCCCACGATCAATGGGACCGGGCGCTCGTGGCGCCTGCAACCTCTGCTATATACGGCCCGTGATGCGTTCCGGTTCGCGATGGGGAAATCGCCGGACAGAAAACGACCTGTGCAATAAGGTCCATCACGCAATAGAGCCCATAAAAGCAAAAGCAGCGGCCGCTTTAAGCGGCGCTGCCTGCTCATCGACGGAATGCCCCGGATTTAATAGCGAGGGTTTATAATCCGTCGCCCTATCCACACTCACGCGGCGTACGGTCGTTATCAAAACACCAATGGTATCATAACGCAAAATTTACTCTTTTTAAACGAAATTTTAAGTTTCGGACAATCTTTGGCTTCAAAATGTCAGGTGCGTGAACATTGCGGCGAGGAATAGAAACAAAAGGGGAATTTTTTCACCGCGTGACTCTTCTATGGTTGTGCATTTATCCAAGTCTTAGCCCGGAGAGCGTGTGTCCGCGCTGAGTGCCGTCCGATTAAGCCCGCCACAAGGGGGTGCCAATCGAGGCGTTCGGCCGTATAACACCTGCCTCATTCGACACCCCCTGATACTTGGAAGGAACGCATGACATCGGTCACGCAGCGCAATTGGATCGGCGTCCGCACGCTGCTGATGCGGGAAATCCGCCGCTTCATCAAGGTCTACACCCAGACGATCATCGCTCCGGCGGTGACGACCCTGCTGTTTCTCGCCATCTTCGCGCTGGCGCTGGGCCGCGCCGTCGAGAGCGTCGGCGGGTTCCCGTTCCTCGAGTTCCTGGCGCCCGGACTGATCACCATGGCGATCGTCCAGAACGCGTTCGCCAACACGTCTTCCTCGCTGATCATCGCCAAGGTGCAGGGCAACATCGTCGACACCCTGATGCCGCCGTTGACCGCGCACGAGCTGACATTGGCGTTCGCCCTTGGCGGCATGTTCCGCGGCGTCGTCGTCGGCTGTGTCGTCGCGGTGGTCATGCTGCCCTTCGTGCCGCTGCACGCCGAGCACGTGTTGGCAATGGTCTATTTCGCCGCGTCCGGCTCCTTGATGTTATCGCTGCTCGGCATCGCCGGCGGCATCTGGGCCGACAAGTTCGACCACATCGCCGCGGTGACCAACTTCGTGGTGACGCCGTTGTCCTTCCTCTCCGGCACGTTCTACACAATCGACCGGCTGCCGGAGGCGTTCCACGTCTTCGCCCACGTCAACCCGTTCTTCTACATGATCGACGGCTTCCGCTACGGCTGCCTCGGCCGCGCCGACGTCGATCCGATGATCGGCGCCGTGGTGCTCCTCGGCGTCAACGCCGGGCTTTGGAGCCTCTGTCACTGGATGTTCGCCAGCGGCTACAAGCTGAAGGCATGACCGCCGCTGGCGTCACCTACACCGCCAGCTTGATGCATCCTGTCTCGAAGCTGCGCAGCCGCACCCCGATGAACAGATCGTCGCCGAGGACTTCCGACGCTTGCGCATTGCCGCCGCCGATCCCCAGCTCCGCCTCGATCTGGCCCTGCAGGGCCGCCCTTTGCTCGGCGGTCAGCGCCTGGCTGCTATCGACGCGGTAGACGAGATCGGCCTGCAGCACCGACGCCGTCTGGCATACCTTGGCGCCGGCGCGCAGGTTGTGGACGATCGCCTGTTCGCAGGCGCCGCCGAGGAACTTCGACTCCAGCTCGAGCAGCGACTGGTCCGGCATCGTCACATGGGTGACCTCGGTGAGTTCGAGCTGCACCGTCCGCTGCGTTTCCCCATCGACCGCCACCGAAATTTGCTGCAGGACGCCGCTCAGCGCGCTGTTGAGTCGACCCTCGACGGAGCTTTCGAAGGCCTGGCCGATGGTCGGCGAGGCGACGCGGCGGTCCGACAGTTCCCGTGCGTCCGCCTCCGTGATGGCGCAGGTGGGATGCAGGACCAGCGAGCCGTCCGGGAGTTCCTCCACCGTGTTGAAGGTGCCGGGGCCGTAGAAATCGGCCGGCGGCGTGACGTGCGCGAAGCCGTTATCGCCGACGACCATCTTCGGCGACGGCGGCTCCTGGTCGACGAGGAAGTAAATGCTGACCGCCGCCGCCGCCATGGTCGCCACGCCGGCGGACATAAACCTGTTGACTTTCATGTCCCGCTCCTCCGCTCACTCGGGACAACAAAGCTGGCTGCTGGCGCCGCACCGCTTGTAGCCCTCGGGGCATTGCGGTTCGGCGTTCGCCTGCGAAGCGGCGGCGATGAGGAAAGCCGCCGCCAAAACGGTCGCCATGAAGTGTGCCACGTAAGTCATTTCCCGCTCCTCTCTATCCCTTGGCAAACCGGCTGGCGCGTGTTGGGGTCCGCGTCTTGGTGCCTGTTTCCAAGCTGGTGCCCACGGCGGGCCCGACTGCCCTCCGTTATGGGGACGATTACAATACGACAGAGGTAACGGTTCTGTGAACGGGTTCATAAAAGATCGGCAATTAATCGCCCCGCGCCGCCTTGCCCGCCAAGGCATCCATCACCCGGTCGCGCCCGGCCGTCGTCAGATCGACCGGCGCGCCGCCGTCGACGCTCAGGTCGACGCGGTCGGCGGGCGATGCCTTGGCCTCGATCGCCTTCAAGAGCCGGTCGATCTGTTCCGCCCGCTGGCGGCGCTCGGCGAGTTCGAGGCTGTCCTTGATCGCCGTTGCGATTTGCAGAACCGCTCCCACCACCGCCGCGACGGCGGCGACGGTGGCGGCATCGGCCCTGTCCGCCACCTTGTCCGGCGGCGACTCGCGGCGGACGGTTGGTTCGCCGCCGGCCTCGCGCAGGAACGCCTCGACGTCGGCGGCCAGCGTCTCGGCGTTGGGGCCGGCGAGGCGGATGCTGATCATGATTTTGCTCCCTGGTCGCGGATCCGTTGCCGAAGTCCGCGGATCTCGTTGACGTCGTTCGTCCACCCCAGCTTTTCGCAGGCCGCCGCCGCCTGATCGAGAACCCGCAGCGCCGCCTCCGGCTGGCCGTCCCAGGCGAGATGCTGGCCATACAGGGTGCCGACGACGCCGATGCCGTCGGGAATACCGAGGTTGAGGCAAATCCCAAAGCTCTCCCCAAGCTCGTCGGCGATCGTCTGGGCTTCTCC